>DASXMG010000071.1:0-2066 GCA_036495805.1 Steroidobacteraceae bacterium
GCGCGAGCATTTGTTTCTGCTTGGCTTGGGCAGGCCACCGGAAGTCCGCTATCGCGCCCCTGAGGGCATCACGCCACGGTTGCAGCGCCTGCTCGACACGCTTGATCACAGCCCCGCTTTTATCCGCACGGCAACCTGGGACGTGATCGCGTGGAACGAGGCCGCCGCGGCGGTGATGACCGACTACAGCACGCTGCCCGACGGGCAACGCAATGTGCTGCGCATGATGTTCGGTGACTCGCGTGTTCGCGCGGCGCAGTCCAACTGGGAAAGCGTTGCGCGATATGTGGTGGCATCGTTCCGCGCGGATGTGGCGCGCGCGGGCGCGGCACGCAACGTCCGATCGCTTGTCGATGAGCTGTGTGCGACGAGTCCCGAATTCGCGGCAATGTGGCGCGACAATGATGTGCAAGCGCACGGCGATGACCTGAAAGTCCTGCACCATCCTATCGCCGGGCAGCTCTCAATGGAGTTTTCGGGGTTCGCGGTTGATGGTCGGCCCGATCTCACCATGGTGATTTATAATCCTGCGACCCAAGCGGATGCGGACAAGATCCGCGCGCTGCTCAAGTCCCCGTCGAAGCGGGCGCGAACGCGCTAATACAAAACCTCGCTGACACCGACCTATCGTGCGACCGAGCGCCGGCGAGACCTGTCATACCGCGCAAGCGGAAATCGAGTACCCCTGCATCTGCCTAGGAGGAATACGCCCGCATGGCCACTTACACGGTTATCCCGAGATTTGACGAAACGGGTTCTCCTTGAATCTGCGCGGTGGATGGCTCGCCGGATTGTTCAGATCGCCTGCCGCACGGGAAGCCGCATTGGCATTTCTCCGCCAGCAGCGGCTGGTCCTGAAGCGGTCCGCACCAGCAAGGCTCAAGCTACGTGCAGCAGATCGGCTGATCTTCGTCCTGCGCTACCGGCTGTTCCCCCGCCGTGCTCAACACCGCAGTCATCTTCAAGCCGGTGACGTTGCTGCACTGGCGTCGGAGCGAAATTTGTAAATGATTAATGGAAATACAGGTGACAATTGAGAATAACAGAGGAAGAGATGATGAAGTCCCGAAGCGTGCCGGATTGCCTGCTTCGCGAGCCGCGTCGCTTCGCTGCCAAATCGTCGCCGCACCTATGACCAGCCGACATGAAACACCGACGCGCTCACCTTCCGGCAACTTCCGAACAATCCTTGTCGGGCTCATCGTAACGCTGACATTATCGGCGCTCGACCAGACCATCGTCGGCCCGGCCCTACCGCAGATTGCCAGTGAATTCGGAGGGTTGGGCCACCTCGCATGGATCGTCATGGCGTTCATGTTGGCCTCGACGGTGACAATGCCACTCTACGGCAAGGCCAGCGATCTCTATGGGCGAAGACCGCTTTTCGTCGTTTCAATCGTCGTCTTCCTGATCGGCTCGGCCTTGTGCGGTCTTGCGCATTCGATGATCCAGCTGATCTTATTCCGCGGCCTGCAAGGATTGGGCGCCGGCGGGCTGATGACTCTGGCGCAGATCACGATTGCCGATATCATGCCGCCACGCGAGCGCGGTCGCTACCAGGGTCTTTTTGCCGCGGTCTTCGCCGTTTGCAGTATCGCGGGCCCGCTTCTCGGTGGCGTCATTACGGATGTGCTGTCGTGGCGCTGGCTATTCTACGTGAATTTGCCGATCGGCGGTGCTGCGCTCGCATTAATCCTTTTGGCGTTGCCGCGGTCCGGCAAGAGGGTCGCGCACCACCTCGATTATGTTGGCGCGCTGCTTCTCGCCGCCGGCACGGTCTGTCTGCTTGTCCTGATGACCTGGGGTGGAACTGTCTATCCTTGGCGGAGCGCGGTGATAGCGGGCCTCGGCGGCAGTGCTGCGGTGCTTCTTTTGCTCTTCGTCCAGTGCGAGCGGGTCGCATCGGAGCCTCTCCTGCCGATGCCGCTCTTTCGCAATCGTGTGTTCGTGATAGCTGTGCTGGTAACAGCGCTGACCGCAATGGCATTGTTCGGCGCCTTCGTATTCCTTCCAACCTATTTCCAACTGGTCCTTGGATTGAGCCCGTCGACCGCAGGGCTGCTCAC
>DASXMG010000072.1:0-59535 GCA_036495805.1 Steroidobacteraceae bacterium
CGCCACCAGTGCGTCACCGTGATGGACTCCTTCCGGATTGGGCAATGGTGGTTTTCCTGGATGGGCGGTAAGGTCTGGACTCATTTTTCGCCAGTGATCACCACCATCGTGGCTCTCCCAAACGTTTTGAGTGCCGTAATACAACACGCTCGGGTTCTGCGGTGAAAAAACGATGGGAGCGGAAACTGCGCGTCGAAAATCCGTATCGGTAACCCGGCTGATGGCGCCCACGCCAAAATCGACGCTCTGCGCGCCCCATGTCCTGCGATTTACTTTTTGCAGAAATCCCAAAGGGCCGTTCATGAATAGGACGTCGGGATGGGCAGGGTCAACCGTCACGAAACCTGTCTCCCAACCGGGCATTGGAAACCAATCAAGGTCGGTGATCTGTCCGAGCGAGCCTCGACTGGCGATCGCAAACGTGCCGCTGTCCTGCTTGCTGCCGTATATCCAGTAGGGATAACGGTCATCGGTGGTGATCTTTTCGATCTCAGCTGTTTTTTGGTTGTACCACGAACTCCAGGTGTGACCACCATCGAGACTGACCGATGCCCCTTGATCGCCGCCATACACGATGTGACTCGGGCTAGTGGGATCAATCCACCATTGGTTCGGGTCATCACCTCCGGGCGCACCTTTAAAAGCGACCAACGTACGACCCCCATCGGTGGATCGGTAGACGCAGGTACCCATCGTATAGACCACATCCGGATCATGCGGATCTACCAGAACTTGTTTGCTCGATGTGTAAATCGTTTTGGTGGCCAGCGACCAACTCGCGCCACCGTCGTCCGACCGGTAAAGCCCAGCGCGGTTCAACAGGTATACGCGCTGGGCATGAGTGCCTACCGCGACTGCAGTCTCCCCAAGTAGTTCGGGCTGCTCACGGCCGTTTGACATTGTCCAAGTCACGCCCTCGTCGCTGGACTTATACAGGCTTGTTGGTTTCGGATGCTCGGAGAGCGACCGACTCGGAACCCCCGGGGCAAGATAGGTTTGTGTCACTGTGGCGAAAATTACCCGCGGATCATCGCTTGCCCAGGACAGATAGGTCGCGCCGGACTCAGGCTGAGCATCCAGCACCAGTGTCCACGTTCGTCCTCCGTCAGTGCTGCGAAACACGCCGCGTGCTCCCCCTTGACGATGATCGCTTCCGCGCGCGGCTGCCAGCACCACGTCGGGGTTTTGCGGGTCCACCAGTAGCCAGGCTATTGCTCCGGCATTTTGCAATCCGGCACTCTGCCAATGCGCCCCTGCGTCGGTGGATTTCCAGACACCGCTGCCATAGTTGGAACCAAACACGCTCCCGGTGCCCGCATAGACAACGGACGGTTGTGACTGCGCCACCGCCAACGCGGTGAAGCCCCGGACACCCTGCACCGCGTCGGTCATCGGCAGCCAAGTGGCGCCGGCGTTTACGGTCTTCCAGACACCTCCATTATCGGTACCCACATACGCGACCTCCGGGCGTCCGTTGACTCCGGACACCGAATCCACCTTCCCAGCAATAAACGGGCCGATGTTGCGCCACTGCATGTCTTGAAACAGACTGGGGTTTATCTGCGCTTGCGCTGTCCCCATAATGAACAGTGCTGCGTTGGCAGCCACCGCGCATGTCAGCCCATGCTGGCGTTTCGCTATAACCGAAAAAATCAAGGCTCACCCCCCACTTTATCGCGGAATCCAGACACTCACGTGTGCCAATGTTCCTAGCAACGGGCTCATCCGAGCAACGAAGGAAACGCTGACTCTGCACTTTGGCGGCGGTTCCGCAAAGCCGCCAGGCGTCGGGAGCCTATCGTTGCATACTTCTGGCACGACTCGCGCGATTCAAGGCGACGAACGAGCGGGGCAAGATCAACCGATTTAGCATGGATCTGTTGGTACGTTTGGCGGCGCTCGGCGGCGGCTGGATGGCGCAAGCGGATGAGCGGAAACACCTCACGTTCCCTTAAGCTAGAATTGCTCAATCATGGCTGGGTCCGGGTCACTCGCTTCAATTGATCTTATGCTGCGCGGCGGCGCATGCATGCTGCTGCTGTTGGTCGGACTGCTTTTGATCCGCGACTACGGCCGCACCGCAGCCGGTCGTTTGGGGGCGTTGTTTGCGGCTGGCGCGGCGGCGCACGCCCTATGGAATGCGGCGGCGTTGTCACATCCTTCTGGCGTATTCGGCGCCGTGTTGGTGGGACTTTCAGCCACCAATAGCCTGGTGCTCTGGGTGTTCGCGCGGGCGCTGTTCGATGACGGGCATCGTGCGCAGTGGTGGTACGCGCTGCTGTGGGGTGTCATCGCCGGCGCCGGCATTCTGTGCGGATTCGCGCTTCACCCCGGCGGCGTCCAGTGGCTCTCGCAGATTCTGGCGCTGCAATCGGTGATCTTTGCGTTCTTGGCCGGCGCCCAGACGTTGGCGACCTGGAGGGCGGACTTGGTGGAACCGCGGCGCCGCCTTCGTCTCTTCATCGTAATCACCGCTGCAGCCTACACCGTGGTGACCGCCGCGTCGGGTGTGTCCGGGGCCGGCGCACCCCCACTCACGGTGGCCGTCGCCGAGGCTGCCGTTCTACTTTGTTTGGCCGCCGTGGTGGCCTACTCCATGCTTCGGATCTCCGGCAACGATTTGCTTACGGCTGCTCCGGGCCGTCAGCTGGCTGTCGTGGTAGATAACGCGACGTCTCCGCTCGATCAAGCAGAGCTGGAGTCTGTGGCGAGACTTAAGCGCGTCATGGCGGTGGAGCGCCTCTATCGCCGCGACGGGCTGACCATAGGACGGCTTGCCGAATTGCAGAACGTACCGGAATACAAGCTGCGAAGACTGATCAACCGAGGGTTGGGCTATCGCAACTTTACCCAATTTCTCAATCACTACCGGCTCGCCGACGCCAAGGCGGCGCTCGCGGACCCTTCTCAGCCCGGGAAATCGATATTGAACATTGCGCTTGAGGCCGGCTTCAATTCCTTAGGCCCTTTCAACCGTGCGTTCAAGGCCGCGAACGGCGTGACGCCCGGCGAATTTCGCCGGGGTCACATCGGCGCCGCTACGGCAGCAGGTGAGCCGCAAAGAATCCAGTAATCTTAGCGTTCACCGCGGGCGATTCGCGGTTGCGATCGTAGCCCGGAGGGTCATTGAGCAACTTGCCCAACAAGCCGGAGAGTCCCGGCGGCAACGGCGACAGCAACGCGCCGTGACCGCCGGGTAGGTCAGCCAAGTGTTCACAGCGCTTGCATGCTTCGAGCACCATGTCGCTGTGAAATCGCCGGATGAGCCAGCGGTCTTGGCTCGCCGTTATCAGCGCCAACGGCACCCGCGGATTAGCGAGCGAGTCCGGATCAAAGTCCGCCGCGGTGGGCACTCCGGCGACGATGGCTGCAATGCGCGAATCCACGTCGCTGCGCATTCGCTCGTCGCTGAACCTGTGGCGGATAATCATCAGTGCGAGCTGGCGTTTCATCCCGTCGAGCATTCCGCCGGTAAGCTGAGCCGCGAGCCCCACGCATGATTGAAAATCCTCAGTAAGATCGGCCTCGCAATGGCGCTTGAAGAGAGCTGGGGACCATCGCCCGCCGGCGAGACTCAGTGCGGTGTGACCCCCCGCCGACATGCCGTACATGCCCACTTTATCGAGCCGAAGCGACCGGGAGAATCGTGAATCCTGGCTGACGGCATCGATCGCTCTTGAGACCTCTCTCGGCCGCAGCGTCCAGCTATCCGGCCCTGGGTCGCTGCCATCTCGGTAGTTGTCCGCGTGGTGTTCCGGCATGGCCACCACGAAGCCGGCCTCCGCAAGGGTGCGTGCCAGATCGGCATGCACCCAGGGCGAGCCCCCGGAACCGTGCGAGATTACGATCAGCCGGCCATTCCCCGCGACGGGCACACCGTCCGCTGCGAGGTTCAGCACCAGGCGCCCGCGTTTGAGCGGCCGCTCTGCGTCCGTGCTCGGGTAGTACAGGGTCACCGGCCCGTCGATGGAAGTTGCGGGGATCTCCGCTTGTCCCAAGGAGGCATGCGCAAGCTTTAGATGCGCGCAAAGCAGAAACACGATGAAGCCGAGAGTCTTGAAATGCATGGGACACCTTTCGATGAGGGGTGAGACCCCGGGGGTCGCACCATGCATCGAGAGGCGAAGCGCGTCTCGCCGAATCCAAATACATCGATTTTCGGCTAGCCGAATTGAGAAATCGGCGCAAATCGATCGGTCTATCTCGGACTCAAGCCCAAACTAAACTTAGCCGCGTAAGTGGCTTCGCAAGCCCCCGATGTCCTGAAAGGACCGCCCACCGTAGCGCGCGGGCGTAAATGCGACGCTCGCAAGACCCGGCTATGCGCGAGACGATAAAGGGCGCTACGCCGTCCGAAAGCCGGGCGTCCAGAAACGGGGTGCGAAGCATTCTCTCCTTGTTAGGTCTCGTGCAGCGCGTTGGCTACGTTTAGCCGCGCGGCACGGATGGCCGGCGGGATACCCCCGAGCAATCCAATCATGCCGGCAAGCAGAGTTGCAGTCACGACTACGGCCGGCGTAATCCGCAGCGAATAGACCAGCTGCGAGTCCCACGAAGCGCCTCCCAGCGTGCTGACGGTCGTGCCGTTGAATGCGGTATACGCAACGGCGACGCCGATGGCGGCGCCAAGAAGCGCGAGCAGCATGCCTTCGACGAGTACTGCGATCGACACAGCGGACGGCGCAAATCCGATCGCGCGAAGCGTGGCGATTTCCACGGTGCGGGATGCAACCGCGGAGTGCATCGAATTAAGCGCACCGAATAGCGCGCCGAGCGCCATGATCGATCCGATCGCGTAAGCCGCCCAACGCAACATGCGATCGATCCTGCCGGACGCGGTTGCCAGATATTCTGGCTCAGTGCGGACATCGAGCAGCAACGTGGGATCCTGCGACAAGACATCTTTGAAGCTTGTAATATTGCCGGCCGACTCGAGCATGACCGTCATGGTGTTGAAAGCGTCGAGCTTGTAGGCTGACATCACCGTTTGAGCATCGGCGATTACTTCGGATTCGCTCGAGCCGTTGCCCCCGGCAAATGTGCCGACCACCGTCCAATCACCGTCTTGAAGACGGACTTGGTTGCCTACGCTTAAACCTGCGAATTGAGCCTGCGCGGAGGCTCCTACCAATAATTCTTGATTGCCCGCGTGAAACATCCTGCCGGACACCAGCTTTAGTTCAGGACGGATGTTGAAGTACTGCTCGCCCACACCGCGCAAGGTGACGTTGATGTCTGAGGAGTCACGTTTGCGCGCCAAGGGTGCCGCCAACACCACCTCCGCCGACACCATGAGTTTGTTGTGGTCATGCCTGATGCCGGGTGCATTCATCACGGTCGCAACCGTCTCCTTGGACAAGCCGCTGTCGTCCTCGGTGGTCGCGCCACGCGTGAGCAGGATCAGTCGGTCGGCATGCCCATCACCCCGGATCGTTGCCCTGAATGCGACGGCCATGGCCAGGACCGATATGAGCACCGCGACGACCCCGGCGATGCCGATCACGATGACCAACGAGTTTCCCAGTCGCTTAGGGACACTGCGCACATTCGCAGCGGCGAGGGCAAGGATTTGGCCGGCGAGAGACATCGGACTATCGCCGACCCAGTGCGGAGACAATGGACATTCGCGACAGGCTGAAGGCAGGCAGTGTGGCGCTGAGCAGCGCGAGGAGCGCCGCGCATGTTAATCCGGTCATCGCCACCGCCGGAGAAACGACCACGGCACCGATATCCTCTCTGGCAAGTGGAGCGGCCAAGTAAGCGACCACCAATCCCAGCACGGCGGAAGGAATGTACAACAACAACGCCTCGGCATAGGCGAGACTTAAGACACGACCGTCGCTCCATCCGAATGCCTTGAGAACTGCGAACTCGGGCGTCCGTTCGCTGATTGACTGCCGAAGGGTGTTGCCCGTGAGAAAAGCCAGTGTGAATAGCACGGCGGCCATAATCGCGTCCGTGAAGAACTCAACATCGCCCATCTGTTTCGCCTGGTATTGGGCGCGCACCTGATCGGAGCGGGTACGCGTTTCGTGCGATGAGTTGGCAAAGATGCGATCGATCGCCGCGGCGGTGGCCACCGCTTTGGTTGGATCTGCGATTCGCTCGTAAAAGGTTTCCGCGGTGCCGCGGTCTAGCACGCGATACTCATCGAAATAGGAATAGTTGATAACGCCAAAGACGGAAGTCCCGGGCCGGTTCCGCGCGTCAAACGTGCCGACGATTTTGAAAGACCAGTCCGTGCTGCCGTCGGTCTTCAGGATCTGCGATTTCAGGGTGACGGTATCGCCGACCCGCCACCCGAAGTGCCGGAGCAGCCCCGGGGTCGCGAGCATCCCATCGCGGTTCTGGCGCATCGCGCTGAGACTCTCCTCCGGTACGCTAAAAAAAGGTCGTATGCGAAAGAAGATCTCCGGTTCCGTAGCCGGTCCGGACACCCTGTTATTCGCGGTCGGCTCGCCGAAGGTGCCTAAGAAGTTGGCTCGCTGCGTCACTTCCACGACTCCCGGGATGCTTTGAATTTTCGACTTACTCGATAGGGGCATCTGCGCGCCGCCGCGAACCCGGGTATTGGTCACGAGCAAATCGCGGTGTGCGTCCTCGATGGCTTTTGCGAAGCCCGCGTTAACGCCTTGGAGCAGTCCCAGCAACAGGAATGCAATGGAGATGCACAGCCCCGTCAGAATGGTACGAGTCGGTCTTCGCCATAGCCCGGCGCAAATTAGTGGGAAGAACTTCACGGCACGTGCGGCATCGGTAGACCCTCCCACACTTATACCATCGCTGCGACTGACCCTTTTGTGAGCTGCGTCGGAATGCCGCAACGACGGTCGTCAGGACTCAGGTCTAGGTGGTTGTAGCGTCAGCGTCTCGACGGCTGAACCACACCGAACGAGAAGCGACCCGAGTGATAAAAATGGTTTGCGCGTGCGATAGCAAGTGTTGGCGGACAAGCTTGTGACGATTCGACGCGAGAGAATTGAACGGCGAGTCGGACGTCTCAACGAAAAAGACGTCGCGCGTCGCCACTGGGCTCCGGTCTCTAGGATTCTGGAGGGACCCCGCCGACCGGCACGAGATCCACCCCGGAACGCCCATCTGATGCAGCGCTTCATTGATGGCGGCAGCGACAAAGGGCGGCAGCTCCGACTCAATGTCGCGGGTCAGGGCGCGTGTCGCCCGTGCTAACTGCTGCTTGGCGCATGGCTCAAGTGGTGCGAAGACCATGGCCGCGGCCATGAGGCTGCCGGCTGCGATCGCTATTACATTCATGAATGCTCCGTCGGTGCTTAATGTCGGTGGTTCATCCTCCCCGGTTCGCAGTACACCTCCAAGTGCCCGAGGTCACGACTTCCTGCCGTGACTGGAGTCATGGCGGGAAGGCACCCATGACTGGGGTCATAAGACACAGCGGATGCCGCTCCCTTAAACTAAGAGCCATGGATCAGTTAGCCCGCCGCAACAAGATTGTGCGACTCGCCTGCACGCTCATGGTGTTGGCTGCCGGCATGCGTGCCGGCTACACGGCACTGTTCGCCAATGCGCGGTTTGTGGGCAGCCTGTACGGACAAGTCGCGTGGGCAGCGCTCTACGGCATTTTCGTCATTTTGTATGCGCTCACCCCGGCCAACGGTGGCACGGCACTGACGCGCAAGCGGGCATGGCTGCTGGCAGGGCAGAACGCGTGCGGGCTGCTTTTGGCCTGTCTCTTCCCCGACTTCATCGTTACCTGCCTACTCGTGGTGGTGGCATGGCAATTTGCGTTGCTGGTCGAGGCGCGAGTCGCCTTCATCGTCGCGGCCATCGAGGTTGTACTGTTGGCCGCCATCCCCTGCAGCAACCAGACCGAGACCCTGGTGGTGGCGGTCACCTGCGCGGGCTTTCAGCTGTTTGCCGTCTCCGCGGCGCAGCTGCTCCGCAACGAGATGGCCGCCCGCAACGAGCTCACCCGCGCGAATGCGGAGCTCAAAGCGGCTTACGCATTGCTCGATGAGAGCGCCCGCAACGGGGAGCGATTGCGCATGGCCCGTGACCTTCACGATGTGATGGGTCATACACTGACAACCCTGGCGGTCCATTTGGACGTCGCAAGTCGGCTAGTCAGCGGACCCGCGACCCAGCATCTGGCGTGTGCCCGCACGGCTTCCGGGCAGCTGCTGGACCAGGTCCGCAACGTCGTGAGTCGGGTACGGACCCAGCCGCTCGACCTTGAGTCGGTGCTGCGGGAGCTGGCGAAGGGGACCGAGGGCGTACGGGTGAAGGTGCAGGTGGCTCGCGATGTCCTGATTTCGGATCCGGCGCAAGCGGAGGCCATCGTGCGTTGCGTTCAGGAGGCAATTACGAATGCAATTCGCCATGCCCGGGCAGGGCAGCTGAGCATCGAGCTGAAGCGCGATACTCAAGGCCCCATCGTGATGACCGCGCAGGATGATGGGCGCGGCGGCCCGTTTCAAATGGGGCACGGCCTGACCGGCATGCGGGAGCGATTCGAGCTATTGGGAGGCACACTGGCGATCAGCAGCGGCGCGGATACCGGATTCATGCTCCGTGCGACGCTGCCGGCGGTCGGGCGCGCGGCATGATCCGGGTGTGTCTGGCCGATGATCAGGCGCTGTTCCGCAGTGGCCTGCGTGCACTGCTGGATTTGTTCGACGAGGTGCAGGTCGTGGCGGAAGCCGGGGATGGTGCTGCAGCGGTCGAAGCGGTACTTTCCTCCAAACCGGATGTAGTGCTGCTCGATGTGCGGATGCCGAAACTCAACGGCGTTGAGGTGCTGGAAGCGCTGCAACAGCAAAAAGCCTTGCCCCCGACCCTTCTTCTGACAACCTTTGAGGACGACGCCGCTTTGGTCGCCGGCGTCAAGGCGGGCGCCCGCGGATACCTGTTGAAAGGGGTCTCGCCCGATACCCTGATGGAAGCGATTCGCGTGGTTGCCACGGGTGGTTCTTATCTTTACGCCCAGCTGATTGCAGAACTCGCGCGCGACAGACTCAACGAGAGCTGGCGGGGCGACAGCTTCGAGATGATCGAACTCCTGACCCCCCGGGAGCGCGATATTCTCAAGCTGATGGCGAGCGGCATCGGCAATCGCGCCATCGCCACGGCGTTGTCCTTGAGCGAGGGAACGGTCAAGAATCATGTTTCCAGCGTGTTCGCCAAGCTGGGTGTCACTGACCGTACCAATGCGGTGCTGCGGGCCATCGCCAACGACCTGGTTTAGCTCCCTGAACGCTTCAGCCGTCCACACACGCCGGGCAAGCGAGTGATTCGCGCTCGCGAGGGCTGCTATTCCTTAGTGGTAATCTTTGTGGCCTGGGGCAGCGGGGCTCCCACCGCTCGCTTGACGAATTCCATGTGTGCCACCGACACGGGCTTCTTGCCCCCCAGAACTAACCAGTCCTGGATCATGTGCGTGGGATCGACAAGCTTCCATTGGGTGCCGTGAAAGTGCAGGGGATGAGTGTCCAGATTCGTGGCGTCCCTGAACTGGAAGTCGAGCAGATTGGGATCGACGGAAGGCACGGCGGTATAGCGCGGTTGGTTTAGATAATCGCAGTAGTGATCAGCCCGCAGCTCGCCATTGACGACATAAAAGACCGTGGTGGTGATCTGCTTGCCGTTCAGTAGCTCCTCGCCGAGCACTGCGGTGCCCATCGCGAACGACTGGAAGATGTCCGTGATGACGCCGAGGCTCGTCTGTGCATCCCAGGTACCCTCGAGGCTCTGCACGCGATCGAGCAGCGTCTGGCCCACGGATCGCGGTGAGTCCGCAGGAGCTGCAGACTGACTAGGGTCCATCGCATCCGCATATGAGCGCGGAGCATACACACCGATTGTGAGCGAAGCCGCGAGCGAGGCGAGGGTCATGCCGAGGGAGCGTGTAACTTGAGGCATCGAGGTCTCCTTTGAGGTGAAGGTGACTCGATTGTTGACACTCGCTGCCTCTCTCGAAAGTGACGGGGGTCATGTCTATGGACCGTGACGCGGGTCATGCAGGCGCGGGAGTCAGAATCGTCGAAGAAAAAATCAACGCCCGTGCGAAACCCGCGACGCCGCTATTTGAGTTTAATTCGCAGGAAAACTCGAACGATGCTAAGGATCAAGCGCTGACGCTTGTCGGCGCTCGGCGACGTCCCGGCCGACTCGCCTTCGAGGCGGGTGCCAAATAGTCTCAACGGCGAGCAATAACTCGGGCACTTAGCCTGTCTTCTTATGAGATGGGCTGGCCACCGGATCTTGCCAATGGCTATATCGTTTGAGCGCAGGAGATAGCTATGGACTCCAACTCCGGGCTGAAAGAGGAGGCGGCAGAGCGAGACGAAGTCAACTGGTTACGGTCAGTCCTCGAGGGAACGGCGAGTTCCGTCGGCGACGACTTCCTGCGAAACTTGGTGCGCCATATGGCGCTCGCGGTTGGTGCGAGCCACGCGTTTGTCGCGGAGTTTGTCGCCGCGCAGCGTGTGCGGACACTTGCGTATTGGAAGCGCGATCGTATCGTTCCCAACATCGAATTTGATTTGAGCGGCACGCCCTGCGAAGAGGTGGTTGCCGGTGGCATGTGCCATTACACGGACGCAGTGCAAACGAAGTTTCCTCGAGAAAATGGCATCGAGAGCTATCTTGGGGTGCCACTGCTGTCGTACGAAGGCATTGCCCTTGGGCACCTGTGCGTGTTTGATGAACGACCCATGTCGGCGAATCCGCGCAAGTTTTCGGTTCTGCAAATCTTCGCTGCGCGCGCTGCGGCAGAGCTGGATCGACTGCGCGCGGAATCACTCTTGCGGGAAAGCGAGGATCGATACAAGGATTTGTTCGAAGAGGCGCCAATTGCCTATGTTCATGAAGGCATGGATTCGAAATTCATTCGCGCCAACCGCGCCGCTCTAAAGTCGTTGGGGATCAAAGCCGAGGATGTCACCGGCACCTGCGGCCGCTCGTTCATTCCGGGCACTCCGAGTGCACGGCGCCGATTTGATGAAGCGCTTACCGCGGTCGGCAAGGGTAAGGAGGAGACCAGTGGCATGGTGCTGGAATTGCGGCGCAAGGATACCGGCGCGCCCTTGTGGATTCAGTGGTGGTCCAAACCGGATCCCAGCGGCACCTACACACGCACAATGTTCGTGGACATCACGCAACGGATTTTGATGGAACAGGAGCAAGCCCGGCTGCAAGCACAGAATCTGTATCTGCAGGAAGAAATCAAGTCGGTGCACAATTTCGAGGAAATCGTGGGCTCTAGTCCCGCGCTTCAAAAGGTTCTGGACAAGGTCAATCGGGTTGCCCCCACGGACGCGTCGGTGCTGATTTGGGGAGAAACCGGCACAGGAAAGGAGTTGATCGCTCGCGCCATTCACTCTACCAGCAGCCGTGCGGACAAACCCTTCATCAAGATCAATTGTGCCGCATTGCCTGCCGGACTGGTGGAGAGCGAGTTATTCGGGCATGAACGAGGTGCCTTCAGCGGCGCGATCCAGCGGCGCATCGGGCGCTTTGAACTGGCGCACGGCGGTACCCTATTCTTGGACGAAATCGGCGAGGTGCCGAAGGACGTGCAGGTTAAGCTGCTGCGAGTTTTGCAGGAGCGCGAATTCGAGCGCGTGGGCGGCGGCCAGACGATCAAATGCGATGTTCGCGTGATCGCCGCAACCAATCGCCCGCTTGAAAAAGCCATTCAGGAGGGCGAATTTCGCGCCGACCTGTACTACCGGCTCAATGTATTCCCGATCAACATGCCGGCGCTGCGCGACAGAACGGAAGATATACCGCTGCTGGTGCAATTTTTTGCGCAAAAATATGCTCCTCGGGTCGGCAGGCGGATCGAATCGATTGAGCCACAAACGCTGCAACGCTTGTCGAACTACCGCTGGCCGGGAAACATTCGTGAGTTGGAAAACATCATCGAGCGTGCGCTGATCCTATCGACGACTTCAGTGCTGCGAATCGACTCGGAGGCGATGGGATTGTCCGTCGAACAGCCACTGCGAGAGCCAGCCCGGGACGACTCGCCGGCTCCCGCCGCCTCCGGCAATCTCAACGGCGTGCAGCGCGTACACATCCTTAACACCTTGCGGGACACGAACTGGGTCATCGAGGGGCGGCGTGGTGCAGCGGCCCGGTTAGAGATCAAGCCCGCGACGTTGCGGCATAGGATGAAAAAACTCGGCATCGCGCGGAGCAACTCCTAGTCGGCAGAGTGCGCATTGCTCCGGCGCCGCGGGGCCACCACCGTCCGTGGAATACCACCACAGTTCGCGGGCGCTCTGGCAGTGGCTGCCTCGCCTAGCCGCTCGCCTCATTTAATTTATATAAATTAATCGGTCACGTCATGCAGCGGCGCTGCGGGGATGGCTCGAGACTTGCTTGTTGCAGCCCGGGTCACTCACGAAGGCGACGGATTATGCTGCGAATTGAAAGAACCGAGGCAAACGGAATTTCCACGGTTCGCCTGGAGGGCAAACTGTTGGCACCGTGGTTGCGTGAATTCCAAGCGCAATTCGAAGGCGCCACGCCGCTGCACTCGATGCGCTTGAATCTCAAGGATGTGGACTACGTCGATGCCGCTGGCGTGAAGCTGGTCTCTGCGCTGCGCGACCATGGCGTTCAAATCATCGCCGTGTCCGCCTTTGTCGCCAAGCTTCTCGACGAGTCGCACGCGTAAGCCTCCATGAGGACCCATCAAGCGTCACAATCGTGGGCCAAGTGACGCCACCGCTGACGGCGGCCACCGCAACCCATGGTGGTTGATTGCGGATTGGATTTACCTCGCGGCAGAAGCAACGCGCCAGATATGGCCGTTGCGCGATTGGCACGACCATTGCTTAGAGACAGCGAGCGAATTGTTTATCCCGTTTTTTTTCAACAACAGGAATTACATCAATGAGCAGAGATGATCACTTGTTGCGACGCGCCAGCGGCAGCGCCGATTCACGCCTTTGGCGGCGCGATTCGGAATACGCCTTTGGTTGGCAGTTCACCGAATCATGGATCCGCCGCCGCGTCCCTGCCTCGACGCCACAATCCGCGGATGCACGGTCTTTTAATGTTTCAATTGGAGAGTGAAATGATGATGTTTAAAAAGCGAATTCTACTGATCGGCGCAATGGCGGCGAGTTTCGTACTGCCCGCGGTGAGCTCAGCTCGGCCGGAGAACGCGGACGCTCATGCGGTATTTGTCATGACGAATGATGCCGACGCCAATGAGGTTGTGGCATTTGACCGGGCTGAAGACGGAACCCTGAGCAACCCGCAGCGATATAAAACGGACGGTCGCGGCAGCGGCGGCACCGTGGATCCACTTTCCTCCCAAGGTTCGCTCACGCTCAGCGAAGATCGCTCGTGGCTTTTCGCCGCCAATGCAGGTAGCGGCACGCTGTCCGTTTTCAGGGTTAGTGGATCTCGTCTAGACCTGTCGGATCGTGTGCCGACTGATGGCAGCGAGCCCAACGCCGTGGCGCAACATGGGAATCTTGTCTACGTGTTGAATACCGCTGGCAGCAGCAGCGTCGTGGGTTTTCGCTTCCAAGAGGGCAAACTGACGCGCATTCCTGATTCGTTGCGTTTACTCAGTGAAAACGGTGCCGGTTCCGGCTCCGTGGCCTTCAGCCCAAACGGACAGTTTCTTGCGGTCACCGAACGCACCAGCAACAGTATCGATGTGTTCAGCGTGCTGGGAGACGGCACTCTATCGCCCATCAAGGTAAACCCAAGCGCTGGTCCGGGGGCATTTGCCGTTTCATTCGCTCCCGACGGCATCGCTCTGGTGTCGGAGACCGGGTCGGCGGCGCCGAACAGCGCGGCGATCTCTTCCTATACTGTTGAAGCCGACGGAACACTGGTGCCAATCAGCGTAAGCGTGCCCACCCTGGGCGCGGCGAATTGCTGGAATGCGGCGACTGGAAATGGCCGATTCGTCTACGTATCGAATGCGGGATCCTCGTCGATTGCGGGATTTGCGGTCAGCAGCGGCGGCACACTGACGGCGATTCCTGGCACCATCGTCGCGCTGAATCCGAAAGGCTCCAGCAATATCGATATCGCCGTGAGCGCGGACGACAAGTTCCTGTTTTCCCTCAACGCCGCCTCCGGCCGCGTCGGGGCTTTCGCGATTGACCCAGTGCACGGAACAGTGACGAGTCTGGGATCCTTTGGCGATCTGCCCGCATCGGCCGGACTCAACGGCATCGCAGCGAACTGAACGCCGCTGCAGGTAGTCGTCCGGGTACTCGTCGTGTGTTGCGAGGTCGCTCGCAACACACGATTTTGCCGGATGCGGGAAGCAGTTCTCCGCATTTCCCTAAGACGGCGAATTCCGCTGCGGCGGCAACGCGAAGGCACGGCTGTTGCTCTTGGCGGGGTCGAAGACGCCCTTGTGATGAAAATAGACGATACTGGCCGCCGAGCGCATCGGCCGCGTTGACAACAACCAATTGAACGCGAGATCACTCTGGAAATGGTCGAACAAGAACCGCAGCAGGCGCTTCACGCGGAACTTGGGATAGGACTGCACGAACCAGCCGCTCGGGTCCTCAGCCCGCCCGCGTAGGAAATCTGCCACCGCGTTGCCGGCTGCGAGCCCGTGCTTGAGCGCGGTGTGTATGCCGCCCGCAGTGACAGGGGACACCATCCCCGCCGCGTCACCGACAAGCAGCGCGCGCGATACCGCGGCCGGCTGTACCACGCCACCGCAAGGAATGAGGCCTGCGCGCACGCCGGTTGGTGCAAGCCCGCGTAAGTCGATCACCGGTGCGATCTTCGAAAGGAACGCATCCATCGCCTCATCCGGCTTCAGCGCACCGCGTCCCTGGAGCCGCCGCGCAAGTCCCACCTGCAGCCCGTTGACCGACGCGAGGACCCAACCGATGTAGCCGCTCGCAAGACGGCGGTCGATGAAGCAATGCAGCTTGTCGGGTTCGGCGAGTGTCGCGCCCGCGTACTCGTATTCAACCCCCGCGAGAAAACGCGAATTGGCGCCGAGGCCGAGCGCACGCGCGACATGCGAGCGCGGGCCATCCGCCCCGATCAGGAATCGCGTTGTGCCGATGCCGGCCACTTCAAAGCCGCTCTGCAGCCGCCGAGCCCCAGTAAATGCCGTGTCGTACGCGATCGCAACACCCGCGCGCTCGGCCTCGCTCGCGATCCAGCGCATCACGGCCGGCGTGTCGGTCGCGAGAAAGTAATACCCCGGTGCTTCGAGATCGACGTGGCGCAGATTCGGAGCATAAAGCCGCACGCCGGGAATGCGACGCACGAGCGGCGTCGGGAGTCTGTCGAGCAGTGCGATCTGGTCAACCGCATCCTTCACGATGATTCCGGTGGTGTGGAGCTTTGTGCCGGAATCGGTCTTCTTCTCCAGCACCATTACGCAAAGCCCGGCGCGTGCAAGCGCGAGCGCGCTTGCGAGGCCGGCGAAGCTCGCGCCGACCACCAAGCAATCGGTATTGCACCGCCTGTTACCGCCCATCGCGACACCTCGTTCCACCGGCATTGGCGATCGGAGTGATGACCCGGCGCACCGGGTACGTTGACTACGCTCCGTAATGCAATGTACTTTGTAGCATAGAGTATCTTGAATATATAGGAGGCATAAAGAAAGCGAGACAACGGTGTGAGCAGGCAACCTGTTGAAACTATTTGGGTTTTATTCGCAAAAAGTCGGCGAGACGGTCTGAAATCGTCCGCCTCCCATCAATCGCTTAAGAAAATCTGTTGGCGCTCCTCTTCTCGATTTACCCCCACCGCCTGTTTCTGTCCGGTCTTACTGTCGGGTCGGTCTTGCTTCGCCGATGCGCGCGCCGTATTGAGAATTTGGTTCGCAGGCAGATTGGATACGCCACCACGGCCACTGTCCGGGCAAACGTCGAAAGCGTAATCGCTCACGAATCAGTACTCACCTGATAAGTCCGCGCTTGCCCTAGTGCTAGCATTGCTATCCGGTGCGTGCGCTGCCAAGACATTAGAACAACGATTCGACCCGAAGTTATCAGTTCAATTTCCTACGAGAGAGGTTTTATGAAGCGATTCATTTTAGCGCTTACATTGTTCCTTGCTGTTTATTCGGCAACAGCGCTAAAGAATTCCGCTGCGGAGGCGGCGCAGCCTGCGCAGACAACTCCCGCGCCGCAGAAACTCGACGAGGAGTACACGAAGCTCATCAAGCAATATTTACAGGACCCACGCATCACCACCGAGCTGGTGGATCATATGCCCGCGTCCGATACGGTTCCGTCGCCACTGAAGTTCTTCGGGCGAATCCCCGGCACTCCCGGCGAGCTGACTTATTCGAAGGACATTAATCGCTACTACGAGGCGCTGGCTCAAGCGTCCCCGCGCGCGAAGTTCTGGAAGATCGGGAAGTCCGAAGAGGGACGCGATCAGGTTCTCCTTGCCATCGCCGATGAAGCTACCATCAAGGATCTCGATCGCTACAAAAATATGCTTGCTCAGCTCACCGATCCTAGAAAGATCACGGAAGAGCAGGCGCAGGCGCTAATTCACACTGCGAAGCCGATCTACTGGATCACCAGCGGTATCCACTCGCCCGAGACCGGTGGGCCCGAAATGCTGATCGAGCTCGCTTATCGCCTGATGATTGAGGAAACGCCCTTCATCCAGACGATTCGCAATAACGTGATCGTTCTGATTACGCCGGTGGTAGAAACCGACGGCCGCGAGAAGCAGGTCGACTCGTATTATTACGCCAAGAAAACCGGCAAGCAGCGGCCGCCGCTGATGTATTGGGGGAAATACGTCGCCCACGATAACAATCGAGACGGCATGGGCCAAGTCCTGAAGCTCACACAGAACATCACCCGGGAAGTGCTCGACTGGCATCCTACGGTGCTGCACGATTTGCACGAAGCTCAATCGTACTTATATATATCAACCGGCACCGGTCCTTATAACGATTCCCTTGATCCCATCGCCATAAACGAATGGTGGCTGCTCGCCGAAACCGAGCTCATGGAGATGGGCAAGCGCCGCGTTCCGGGAGTCTTCACTTATGGTTTTTACGACGGTTGGGTTCCCAACTATCTTTTCTGGATCGCGCTCACCCACAACTCATTCGGGCGCTTTTATGAAGTTCAGGGCTACGGCCCCGACATCGTTCCCGACCTTCACCTTCCGGCCACTACCACGAGTAAGGAATGGTATCGGGCGAATCCACCGCTCACCAGCATCAAGTGGGGGCCACGCAATAACACCAACATCCAGGAATCGACGCTGCTGTTCGCGCTTCACAAAGTAGCGGAGGATCGCAATCTCTACGTCGAAGACTATTGGATGAAGAACAAAAGGGCGATTGAGAAGGGCCGTTCCAGCGCACCCTACGCGTGGGTCATTCCTGCCGGCCAGCGGCGCCGTGCCGATGCTGCCGATATGGTCAATGCTCTGCGCACCCAAGGCCTGGAAGTGCAAGTCGCGAGTTCCGCGTTCAAGGCGGGCACGACCGAGGTCGCCGCCGGCGACTACATCATTCGCGCCGACCAGCCCTATCGGACTCTCGCCGACATGTACTTCAGCGTGCAGAATTATCCCGTCGCCAATCCGCGTCCCTATGACGACACCGGCTGGACGATGCAGTACATGCGCAATATCACGCTTACGCCGGTGAAGGATAGCTCCGTCCTAGATCAGCCGATGGCTCTACTCAGCGCCGATGTTCACATCGCTGGGCGAATCGACGGGAACGGAAAAATATTGGTGGTTGACCATACGACCGACAACGCGTTGATGTCGTTCCGTTTCAAAAACGCCCGCGTGAAAATGCTCGCCGCCGAAGACGACTTCGAGCTCGAGGGCCACAAGTTTCGCGCCGGTACATTCATCATCCCGAACGCCAACACAGACGTTCTTCGCGCGTCGATTCAGGAACTTGGCCTATCGGCGTGGGCTGTGGGTTCCGCTCCAACGGTTAAGACCCACGAAATGGAGGTCCCGCGCATCGGCTTCGTCCATTCCTGGCAAAACACGCAAGATGAAGGATGGGTCCGTGCTGCGCTTGACCACTACGGAGTCCCGTACAAATATTTCGCCGATCAGAAACTTCGCGAAGGCAACCTGCGCGCCAGATACGATGTGATCATTTACCCCGACGTCGCCGGGACGTCGCAATCTCTTTTGCGAGGCATCCCGAAAGTCGGTCCCGATCCCATTCCGTACAAAAAATCCAGCCTGACGCCCAACCTGGGCGCGCTCGATGAGAGCGACGACATCCGCGGCGGCATGGGGGCCGAAGGCCTCGCCGAACTCGCCAAGTTCGTAGAAGCCGGCGGCACGCTAATCACCGAAGGATCAACTTCCGCTTTTGTCGCCGACTACGGCTTGGTCGGAGGCGTCGCCGTCGAGCATCCCGCCCAACTTTTTGCACGCGGATCGATTCTGCGCGGCCAGTTCGTTGATCTTAAGAGTCCCATCGCCTACGGCTACGATCAGAAGGATATTCCGGTCTACTTCAATCAAGAGCCGGTCTTCGCGGTCGCCGGGGGACGCTCGGGTGGATCCGGCAGCTCCGGAGCCGGTTCGCCTATCGGGCAGAATGTCACCCCGAACGCCGTGCCCATTCACATTTCCCCTTACGATCAGCCGGCCGAGCCTGCTGCTCCTCCATTCGACGAAGCGGCCTACATGCGCCAGATGAGGCTCCAGTACGGCGGAGTGAAACCGGACGTTCCTCCGCGCATTGTCATGCAGTTCCCGAAGGAGCAGAACGACATGCTCCTTTCCGGCACTCTCTCCGGTGGGCAGGCGATCTCCGACCGACCTCTCGTGCTCGATGCAAACGTTGGAAAAGGGCACGTCGTGATGTTCGCTCTTCGGCCGTTCTGGCGCTGGCAGACGCAGGGGACCTTTTTTCTCGGCTTCAATGCAATCCTAAACTGGAATCATCTCGACGCCGGAAAACCCGAACCTAAAGCCGCCGACGTCGCGGGCGGTGCATCGAAGTAGATTGCTGCCTCTCGAAATCGCTTCGTTGCATGCTGTGCGGCCTTAGCGCGACTCCTTCATGCGGTGTCGGTGGGCAATTTGCTTCGCCCGATTGCCGCAAATCTCCATGCTGCACCATCGGCGCGAACGGCCCCGCGTGCGATCAGCAAACATCAGTGTGCAGGTCGTCCCCTGGCATGCCTTCACATCCGAGAGGTCTTCCTCGGCGAGTACCTCAGCCATTGCTTCTGCAATAGGGACGAGGAGCGATTCCGGCGATCGCCAGCGTCGCGCTCTCTGAAACTCAAGTGCCGTTGTCTTGCCGTTCTTTTGCGGCACCAGTTGACCGAAGGCCTCATCGCGGGATAACAGCCGATTCAACGGCTCGAGATCGGCCAGGTCCACGGTTTTTAGCGGCTTGCCTCGGTGCGCGCGGATGAATGTCCTAAACCATTCGCGCAGCTTGCGGGCTTGCGCCGCGACGCGGTCGAGTTCCGCCGGCTTCGCTTGTTTGCGCATCGCGTCGAGTACGTCGGCAGGTACCAGGCCCGCTTGCTGCAACCACGCCAACAGCCCTTCGCCATCGCCAATCCAGTCAATTTCACTGTCGGTGGGGGTCGCGACTGAATTCAAAAAATCCAAGCCCGCCGAATCGGCGATGAATATGGCTGGCGATTTTTGCGGCATGCGAACTACCTCTACGCAACGCACCATAACCGCCTTGAATGCATTTGACAAGTTACCGCCGTAGATATAACCTGCATACATGCGTTTAAGAGGTTACATCGGGGTCGAGCAAGCGCAATGTCCTACGGGAGAAGAGGTATGTCCGGAAATGATGTGAGTGTGGTTCTCGCCCACGGGGCCTGGGCCGATGGGTCGAGTTGGCACAAGGTGATCGTTGCGCTCCAGGCGAAGGGTGTGGCCACGATTGCGGCTCCGTTGCCCCTGACTTCCCTGTCGGACGATGTGGCGGCGCTGGATCGGGCGATGGAGCGGGTCGACGGTCAACTCGTACCGGTCGGTCACGCGTATGCCGGTGCGGTCATCGGATCGACCCGGAACCGGCGCGTCAAATCACTGGTCTATGTGTCAGGTCTTGCTCCGGCGAAGGGCGAAACGGTTGGCGACGTATTTTACCGGGCTGCGCCCCACCCGAAGGCGCCAAAGCTCGCGCCCGACAGCCATGGGCTCATCTGGCTTCCTGCGGATGCATTCGCTGCCGCGTTCGCCCAGAACGCAACGCGGGAGGAACAGGCGTTGCTGTCAGCGGTGCAGCGACCGATATCGCCGGCCTGCATCAGCGTTGCAGTTGAACGGCCCGTGTGGCAGGACCGCCCGAGTTGGTTTCTCGTTGCCGAGCAGGACCGGATGATCGCCGCGGAGACGCAACGGTTCATGGCCGAGCGCATGCAAGCGCGCGTGCGCTCGCATCCCGTGGACCACACGCCCATGGTCACGGCAGCGGAAGTCGTCGTCGACCTCACTCTGGAAGCGGTGCGTGAAATCGCGCCGCAGCTCAACAGCTCAAGAGAATCGTTGCACCAATTCCATTTTCAATGAGGATGTATGTCATGCCAAAAATCACGTATCGCACAGCTCAAGTCGACGCCCTGAAGGTGTTTTATCGAGAGGCTGGCGCGCCCACCGCACCGAAGTTGCTGCTGCTCCATGGGTTCCCCAGCGCCAGTCACATGTTCCGGGATTTGATCCCGCTCCTCGCCGATCGCTTTTACATCGTCGCGCCCGACCTGCCGGGATTCGGTCAGTCGGATATGCCGGCGCGAAGTCAATTCAGCTACACCTTTGACAACATCGCACGCATCATCGATCGCTTTACTGAAGTTGTGGGATTTGACCGCTTCGCGATCTACGTCTTTGATTACGGGGCTCCGACCGGGTTTCGACTGGCCGCATGGCACCCGGAGCGGATTACCGCGATCGTATCGCAGAACGGCAACGCCTATGAGGAGGGGCTGAGCGAGGGCTGGAACCCCATCCGCGCGTACTGGAAAGACCCCTCGGCGGCGAATCGCGAAGCCTTGCGTACCTTGCTCGCGCCGGAGTCGACACGCTGGCAATACACCCATGGCGTATCCGATGCGGCGCTGGTTTCGCCGGATGGTGTGTCGCTCGACAATTACTATCTCGCACGTGCCGGCGCGGATGAGGCGCAGCTGGATTTATTTGCCGACTATAAGAGCAACATTGCGCTCTACCCGGCATTCCAGGATTATTTTCGCAGGCACAAGCCGCCGTTCCTTGCCGTTTGGGGCAAGCACGATCCGTTCTTCCTGCCGGCCGGCGCGAGCGCATTCAAGCGAGACATTCCGAACGCGGACATTCGTTTTTTCGATACCGGGCACTTCGCCTTGGAAACGCACGCGGAACCCATCGCACTGGCAATTCAGGAGTTTCTGTCGGCCCAAGGCGCGGCCCCGATTCGGCTGGGAGGAGTTGGCAAATGACGAACGCGGTAGCCATCGTGACCGGTGCCAGCCAAGGAATCGGTCGTGCCACAGCGGTGAGGCTGGCGCAGGATTTCAAATCGATCGTGCTCGTTGCGCGAAACCGCGAGAAATTGGCGGAGACGGCCGCGGCCGTCTCCGCCGCGCACGCTACGCCTCTCATCATTGATCTCGACTTGTCGCAGCCTTCATCGGCGAAAGCGGTCGTGGAGCAGAGTTTTGCGGCCTTTGGCCGGATCGATGCACTGGCCAATATCGCCGGTGCGGTACCGCAAATCGATTTGTTCGAGATGACCGACGAGCAGTGGGACGCTGGACTCGCGCTCAAGCTTCATGGCGCAAGGCGATTGACGGTTGAAGCGTGGCCGGCGTTGAAGAATGCCAAGGGTTCTGTGGTGTTCATGTCGGGCAACTCGGCGCTGTTCCCGAAGGCGCCTTATGCAGCGGTTGGCTCGATCAACGCCGCGATTGTCGCGCTTGCAAAGGCGTTCTCGGATCGCGGGATCGCCGATGAGGTACAGGTCAATAGCGTCTTGCCGGGCCCCGTGATGACGGGACGCCGCCGTTCCTATCTGGAACACTGGGCGTCGATTCACGGCATGACTCCGGCAGAGGCCACGGAAAAGTTTCCGCGAGACGCAGGCATTTCCCGCTATGGGAGGCCGGAGGAGATTGCCGAATTGATCGCGTTTTTGGTATCGCCGGGCGCCCGGTGGATGACAGGCTCAACGCTTCGAATGGACGGGGGCGAGGTCAAGTCGATTTGACCGCGGGGTCTGAACTCCTCTCCCGTTCGCTGTTGCCATTCCACTGCCGCGTCGCGCGTTGTTTTGATGAATCGGCCAAGTGAGGCTGAAGACTACTCGCAACCTCGGTCTCGGCTTGCGCATCTGCGAGATAGAGCTGCAACCTGTGGGTTTCTGCCTCGGTGGGTGCAGGAGCCGAGCTGATTCTGTCCGCGAGCATCGCCTGTCGCGCGCTAAGGGCGATTTCGAGCCAGTTGCGGCGCCTGGCGATGGCCCTGCCTTTATGCTTCATACCTGCAAGCGGATTCAATTTCGGCGGGATTGACATCAAATAGGCGTGTCGATGTTCGATCTCCTGTGCTCCAAATGCTTCCCAAAGCGCGGAATAGGAATTCCGGAAGCCTTCCTCGTATTGTTCGGCGTAGGCTATTTGCGCATCATGCTTGACCATTAATATGGTTCGCATGCCATTCGCCATCGCAATCCCACACACGGCGGCGAGGCAAAAATAGGGCGGCGAATTCTGTTTGAAGGTATCGCGAAAACGCTGCAGCTCCGGATTGCGGTCAGCCTGGCTTCTGGTGACGAACATCGTGCGGCCGCAGTGGAGACCGAACAGACCGCCATTCACATAAGCGAAAGCGACGCGGCAAACGCGCGTATCGTTGACAAAGCACAGCACGCTGAGATCGCCTTCGCGCCTTTTATCCTCTGTGGCACACAACGCAATAGTGTAACGCGTGGCGTCGACGACTCGATGCCAAAGCACGAGTCCCTGCGGCGACTGGTGGACTGTGCGGTGATAGGCAGGTCCGTAGTGCCGCCCTTCAAAACTATAATGAGTGATGGCGCAGCGAATTCGCTGCGCCAAAGTAAATTCTGCCGATAGATAGGGGCCCATGAAGTTCAAAGACAACAGCTCTTTTGGCTTCAATGAACACAGAACCATGAAAAATGCTATCGGCCGGAAGCGCACCAGCCGGAGCCGCAGCCGCAGCGGCACTCCGCGTATCGAATTGAGCACTCGCGTCCCGCTCAAGCGCTGCAACCGGGAATGACGACGGGGAACGCGGCGAAGACGACGACGTTGCTCATGTGCTCAGATCCCTCCTGGCGCATTCCAAAAATGGAGCTTACCTCAAGCCGCGGACGGCCGCCTCGAAGCGGTCATGCGAGTCGCCACGCCAACACTCGAGCCATTTGTGACAATCATGTGAACGCGTTGCTGCGTCGCACGCGGCGCAAGCATGTAGGACACTCGGCGCGAGCATGTAGGACACTCGGCGCTCACGATTCGCGCGGCACCGAGATTCTTGCATGGCCCTCAGAGGTTTTTCAGAATCTCGCTGCCGATGGCTCTTTCGACAGTCTTTGCTTTCTCGTCCAGTTGCGCTTTGACGGCCACCGTCTCAGAGCTTGGCGCCATGCCTTTTGCCATCGGCCGGCATTGCACGCGGATATAGGTGCTAGCCTTTTTGATCGACAGGCTAAACCCCACTCCGGTCGTGTACGACCAATACGCCTCATCACCGAGAGCGCTCTCTCTGCCCTTCGCGAAAGGTCCAGACTTTGGCGCCTCGAACTGCCGAGCCGTCATAAAGTGGAGCTCGACATTTTGCGCCATCATCGGCGGCTTGCCGCGCTCTCGCCAGATGCAAAATTCCGGGTGAGTCGCATCGATGTAGGCGCCCTCATCGACCTGAACGCCGAGCACTACGCTTACTTGCGCCGCAGTGAGCAGTTTGCAGGCATCGCCGCCGGCATGTTCGAGCGCAGCCGGGGCAGCTGCGGCGGCTGAAGCAGCAAAGTGGGCGCTGAGGCCAACCGTGATCAAGAGCGTCGTTAAACTTGAAGCCCATCGTTGTTGCATTCGTGCCCGCTCCGGATCATTTTGCCGTAGCTCACATCCGCCACTGAGCAATGTCAAAGTTTCACAACGCTGAGCCTCAAATCACGCGTGCGATTGGCGGAACGTCCTCCGTAGGCTACGTAAATGGACATTCCCAGCGCTGTCCAGATGCCGTACACCAGCCAGGTATGCAGCGGTATGACAGTCAAGAGGTAGCCGCAAACGAGGAGCCCGGCGATCGGCACGAGAGGCACGAAAGGCGTGCGAAAGGGCCGGTGACGGCTTGGATCGGCCACACGCAAGACGAGAACTGAAACCGCGACCGCGATGAATACGACCAAGGTCCCGACGGAGACCAGTTGCACCAGAATCGATAGCGGAAACAAGCCGGCGAGAACCGCCACCGACAAGCCGCAGATCATGGTGCCCCAATGAGGCGTACGGAAACGTGGATGTACTCGGGCAAAAACCGGCGGCACCAAGCCGTCGCGGCCCATCGCCATCAGCACCCGCGGTTGCGCGAGCATGACGATCAGCACCACCGAGCCTAATCCGATGACCGCCGCAAGGTCAACGATGGGCAAGAGCCAAGTCAACGACGGACCCGCGCCGCGCAGTGCAACCGACAGCGGGCTTGCGCTGTCGAGCATTTGATACGACACGAGCCCGGTGAGAACGAGCGACACCGCGATGTAGAGCAGGCTCACCGCACCCAGCGATCCTAGGATGCCGATGGGGACGTTGCGCTGCGGATTGCGGGTGTCTTGGGCAAGCGTGGCGATTGCATCGAACCCAAGGTAAGAGACGAATATGACCGAAGCGGCGCGCAGGACGCCGCTCCAACCATAGCGTCCAAATCCTTCGTTTGCCGGAATAAACGGCGTCCAATTGTGCGGGTGAATGTGCAGGCTGCCGAATCCGACCACCAGAAGCAGCGCGCCGACTTTGAGCGCCACGATGATTCCATTGACGATGCTCGACAGCCGCACGCCGCGCCGCGCAATCAGCGCAATCGCGACCGCGAATAAGAAGCCGGGCCCGTTAATCCAGCTTCCCGTGGTCGTGAGGCCGTGCGGCCCGATCGCGAATGGCGCATTCGTCAGCGAAGCCGGCGGCGCCACGCCCCACTGCGATAGCAGCGACATCAAGTAGCCGGACCAGCCGACCGTGACATAGGATGCGCCAAAAACGTATTCCACAAGCAAATTCCAGCCGATAATCCAGGCGGCTGCTTCGCCAAGAGCCGTGTAGGTAAATGCGTAAGCGCTGCCGGCCGCAGGGATCATCGCCGCCAACTCCGCGTAACACATGCCGGTCAGTGCGCAACCCAGTCCGGCGATCAAGAAAGACAGGACGATCGCGGGTCCGGCGAATTGCGCCGCCGCGTTGCCGGTCACGACAAAGATTCCGCCCCCGACAATCGCGCCCACGCCGACCAGCACCAAGTCGAGCGGCCCCAATACGCGTTTCAGCTTGGTCGCGGGAGCTTCCTGATCGAGGTCGCGAACTGCCTCTGCAATGGACTTGCGGTGTACCCAGCTTCTCGGTGTTTTCACGGATACTCTTCTTGTAGTGCGCGGGTCGCCAACTCCAGCAGAATACCGTGTCTTGCCGTTGATCGATACGATGGTGTTACGATCGTCCATCCAACGCGGAGACCAATCTTGCGCAAACGCCTCAAGTATTTTTCATTGCTGCTGCTTCTATCCGGCGGCATCATCACGACCGCCGTTTTCGCGGCGGCTGCAAACCCGGCGATTGCCACCGACGCCTCTCCGCCTCCCGATGCGCCGCGTGATTTGAAACGGCTGATTGGCGAATACCGCTCGCCTGACGAAAAGCTGACGATCTATGAGGCTGGCGGGCAGCTACGTGCGGACGGCCTCGGGTTGCACCAAGCGGCCCTGCGACAGATTACCGCGACGCGTTTTTCTGCCGAAGCGACGCCCATGCCGAAGACTGCCTTGCAATTCGAACTAGATCGGGACGGACAACCCGTGTCGGTCACGGTTGGCGCGAGCCAGCTGCAGTTCAAAGACATCGGTCAAGACGTCGTTGCGCAGATTCGCGCCGGCGTGAACTCGAACTCCGGCCAGTTGCGCGCGACGGCGTTGGCCGCGAAGCCTCCCGCCGAAGCGGCTGCCAAACGCCCGTTTGATCTGGTTGATCTGGCGACGATCGATCCCACGATCAAATTCGACATCCGCTATGCGGGTTCCAACAACTTCATCGGATTCCCGCTCTATGAACGCGCAGCCGCATTCCTGCAACGGCCGGCGGCGGAGGCACTCGGTCGCGTCGAGCGTTCGCTCGCCGCGAAGGGGTACGGACTTCTGATTCACGACGCCTACCGGCCATGGTTCGTGACGAAAATGTTCTGGGATGCGACGCCCGAATCGGACCATATGTTCGTGGCCGATCCCGCGGAGGGCTCGAGGCACAATCGCGGCTGTGCGGTGGACCTGACGCTCTACGACTTGACGTCGGGCAATGCGGTTGAAATGACCGGGCGCTATGACGAGATGTCGCCGCGATCCTATGCCGACTACCTCGGTGGCACGAGCCGTCAGCGCTGGTTGCGCGAGCTTCTGCGCAACGCAATGCAGGCGCAGGGATTTGCCGTCTACCCCGAGGAGTGGTGGCATTTCGACTACAAGGACTGGCGCGACTACGCCATCGGCACCGCGACCTTTACGCAGCTTTTGAAATGAGCGTTGGCGGGCCGCTTGCGGGGCTGAAAATAATCGAAATCGCCGCTATCGGCCCTGCGCCATTTTGCGCGATGATGCTCGCCGACCACGGCGCGGAGGTGATCCGGATCATTCCCCCTGGGGCCGATCGCACGGGAATTCTCGACTTGAGCAAGGACATCCTGGCTCGCTCGCGCAAGTTCATGATCGTCGATTTGAAACAACCATCGGGCGTCGAGGCGGTGCGCGATCTTTGCAAATCCGCGGACGGCTTCATCGAGGGATTTCGGCCCGGTGTGATGGAGCGGTTGGGTCTTGGGCCCGAACTGCTGCTCAAGGATAATCCCAGGCTGGTCTATGGCCGCATGACCGGATGGGGCCAGACCGGGCCTCGCGCTCACACCGCCGGGCACGATATCAATTACATCGCGTTATCCGGTGTCCTCGATTGCGTCGGCCGCGCCGGAGATAAGCCGACACCACCCATTAACCTGATCGGCGATTTCGGCGGCGGGGGCATGCTGTTGGCGTTCGGCATGCTGGCGGCAATTCTGCACGCCAAGCGCAGCTCGCAAGGACAGGTGATCGATTGTGCGATGGTGGACGGCTCGGCGCTGCTGGCATCGATGATCTGGAGCCTTGCCGCGCAAGGCGCCTGGTCGGATCAGCGCGGCAGCAATATGCTCGACAGCGGTGCGCACTTTTACGATACGTATGTATGCGCGGACGGCGGCCATATTTCGATCGGTCCCATCGAGGCGAAGTTCTATTCCGAGTTCTTAAGTCGACTCGGTATTGCCGAGACCGCCGATTACGCCCGCCAGCACGACCGGGCCTTGTGGCCATCGCTCAAGGAGCGGCTCGCCGGCGTATTTGCCGGCAAGACTCGGGCGGAGTGGTGCACGCTATTTGAAGGCAGCGATGCCTGCGTGGCACCGGTGCTGTCCATGGCCGAGGCGCCCGCTGATCCGCACAATGCCGCGCGCAAGACATTTGTGAATGCCGGCGGCGTGATGCAGCCCCGTCCGGCGCCGCGATTCTCCGCGACGCCTGCGACCGATCCTGTCATGCCCAAAAAAGCTGACGGCACCGATTCGGCGGCGCTGCTGCGCGGCATCGGCTACAGCGAGGAAAGAATCAATGCGCTACGCGCAGGCGGCGCGGTCTCATGACTTGAGGCGGCGCCGGCCGGCGACCATGGTGTAAAGCGGCGTATGTCGATCAAAAAGTCCAATCCCATTCCCGTGATCATCGGCGTCGGCCAGATCAACGACCGCGAACAGCACGCGCAAGCGAGCTTAAGCTTGGATTCGCTGGGCTTGATGGAAGCGGCGCTGCGTGCCGCGGACCACGACGGCGGCGGCGGTTGGCTGCACCAACTCGACTCCCTCGGCGTCGTCGACCAAATATCCTTTCCAGAACTCGGCGATGTCTCCGCGCCGCTCGCCAAGCGTCTGAGCGCGACACCGCGCATTTGCTACAAATCGGCCTATGCCAGCGGCGACAGTCCGCTTTTTTTGTTGAATGAGGCCGCCAATCGCATCGGCACCGGCGAAATCACGGTGGCGGCCATCGTCGGCGGTGAAGCGCTGCGCACGGCGGCGCGCCGCACAGCGTCCGCGGTACCCGGCGGCGCGCCGGCCGACAATGCGGTGCGCGCGGTCGCGTTGCGCCGCGGGCCCTCATACCGCCATCGCTACGGGCTGGTTGCGCCCGTCGATGTGTATCCGCTGTACGAAAATGCCGGTCGCGCAGCGTACGGACAGACCCTGGCCCAGGGTCAGGCAGAAAGTGCCGCGATTTGGTCGCGTTTCTCGGAAGTGGCGGAAGGCAACGCCGGCGCGTGGCTGCGGCGCCGCGTATCGGCCGATGACATCAAGGCCGTATCGGCGGCCAATCGTCCCATCGCCTTTCCATATTGCAAGCTGATGGTGGCGAACAGCAGTGTCAACCAGGGCGCCGGTTTCATCGTCACGACTCTGGAAGAGGCACGCGCGCGGGGCATCAGCGACGATCGGATCATCTTCGTCGGCCGCGGCGCAGCGGCGCATGAACCGGTCGACCTGATGGCGCGTGCCAACTACGTGGAATCCGCGAGCATGAGCGTGTCGCTGCGCAAAGCGCTGGAACTGAACGGCCTGGCGACCGCAGATCTGGATTTCGTCGAGCTCTATAGCTGCTTTCCCTGCGTGCCAAAAATGGCGCGCCGGGTGATCGATTGGCCGGTGGAGCGCGCCGCGAGTGTTTTCGGCGGCCTGACTTTTGGCGGAGGCCCGGTCGGCAACTACATGAGTCACGCGGTGGTGAGCATGGCGCTGGCGTTGCGCCAACGCGGCCGCTACGGTTTGCTGTTCGCGAACGGCGGCCTCGCCACGCACAGTCATTCGATTGTCTTGAGCCGCGTGCCGCCGGCTGCGAACATTTTTCCACAAAGCTTCGACTTTCAAGCGCAGGCAGACGCGCTTCGCGGGCCGGTGCCGGCCGTTCAAGAGGATTATCTTGGACCTGCAACGCTGGAGACTTACACCGTACTTTACGATCGCGGCGGCTCGGCGCAGCACGCAGCCATCATCGGGCGGGCGCCGAACGGTGCGCGCTTCATCGCCAAAGTGCCCGCCGTGGACCATGCCACGATCCACTGGCTCACCTCGGGAGAGCAAGAGCCGGTGGGCGCGCGCGGCGGCGCCGTGAAGGGCGCGGATGGCGATACCTGGTGGGTCAGACCCGTTCTATGATGATGGCCGGGGCCATGCCGCCGCCGGCGCACATGGTCGCAAGTCCCCGTTTCAGATCGCGTCGCTCGAGTTCATCCAGTAACGTGCCGATCAAGATCGAGCCGGTCGCGCCGATCGGATGGCCGAGGGCGATCGCACCGCCATTCACATTCACCTTGTCGCGATCGAGCTTCAAGTCGCGAATAAATTTTTCAGCAACGACCGCAAACGCTTCGTTGATTTCCCACAGATCGATGTCCGCTGCCGTAAGACCGGCACGCTGCAGCGCCTTTCTTGCCGCCGGCACCGGCGCATTCAGCATCAGGGTGGGCGAGTCGCCCATGTTCGCGTAGGCCAGCACGCGGGCGCGAGCCCTGAGCCCGCGCTTGCGCGCGTATGCAGGCGAAGCGAGCAGCAGTGCCGCGGCACCATCGACCACCCCGGAGCTGTTGCCGGCATGGTGGATATGCGTTATTTGCAGGCCGGGGTGCTTCTCGAGAATCAAGCGCCGGTAGGTCGTACCGCGCTCATCCAGCGCATAGTCGGCCAGCGCGGCGAACGAAGGCTTCAATGCGGCAAGTCCTTCCGCAGTGGTTTGCGGGCGCGGAAATTGTTCGTGGTCCAATGCGACGCTGCCGTCGGGATTTAGCACCGGAACGACGCTGCGCTTGAAATGGCCGGCCTCAATGGCGCGGGCCGCGCGCCTTTGGCTCTCCAGCGCCAGCGCATCGACATCGGCGCGGCTGATCTTCTCGAGCGTGGCGATGGCATCGGCGCACACGCCTTGGTGCGACTGCGGGTGCAGCGCCCGCAGATGCTCATTGCCCCGATCCATGAAGGCCGAGCCGCGCGGCAGATTGGAAGTGAAGGACATCATTTCCGTACCGCCGGCCACCACCAAATCCTCCATGCCGGACATGATCGCTGCGCTTGCCAAGTTCACGGTGGTGATGCCGGATCCGCAAAAGCGGTCCAGGGTCACGCCGCTGGAAACGATGTCATAGCCCGCATCCAGCGCCGCCATCCGGCCCAGGTCGGCGCCCTGTTTATCGACCTGCGTGGAGGTGCCCCAGATGACATCATCCACGTCCTTCGTATCCAACTGATTGCGGGCGGCGATCGCCCTGAGCACCGTCGCGCCGAGATGCTGTGGGTGCAAGTGTGCGAGCGCACCCTTATCGGCCTTGCCGATGCCGCGCGGCGTTCGGCATGCATCGATGATCAATGCGTCAGGCATGAGATTCCCCCGTCAGCAGTGTGGCATCATAGTAAGGTCGACTTCGTTTGTTGGCCACTTTCTACAGAAAATTTAACGCAATCGAAGGGTAGCAACGTGCAGGAAGGCAAAGCGATCACGGCGGCGGCGTGCAGCGTGAGCGACGCGATCTTGTCGCGGCACTCCTGCCGATCTTTCAGCGCTCAACCGGTTGCCGCTGCAAGCGTTCGCCAGTTGCTGGACATCGCGCGTTTTGCGCCGTCGGGCGGCAATTTGCAGCCCTGGATGGTGCATGTGCTCGCGGGGACTTCCATGGCGCGATTTCGCGCGCAGTTGACGCCGCAGTTTCTGGCCAATCCTCTTGGCGGCAGTGCCGAATACCATGTGTATCCCCCCGATCTGAAGGAGCCGTATCGCGGGCGACGGCACAAGAACGGCGAGGACTTGTATCGGCTCATCGGCATACCGCGCGAAGATAAAGCAGCGCGGCATCGCCAGTTCGCGCAAAACTATGACTTCTTCGGTGCGCCCGTCGGGATGTTTTTTTTCCTCGACCGCAGCATGGGACCGCCGCAGTGGTCGGACCTCGGCATGTTGATCCAGAACATCATGCTGCTGGCGCGCGAGCAAGGGCTCGAGACCTGTCCGCAGGAATCCTGGGCCATCTGGCACAAAGAAGTGGCCGAATTCCTCAAGATCGATTCGAATTTGATGCTGTTCTGCGGCCTGGCACTCGGCTATGGCAACTACGCGGCGCCGATCAATCGATTGCGCACCGACCGCGCCGCATGCGACGAGTTTGCGGTCTTCCACGACTGATCAGCGCCCGGCGCGAGAGGGAGTAAGCGATGCCAGTGCTCGATGTGCCGCCGCCTGCTTTCATGCAGGATCCGGATATCCAAATGTTCGCGGACTCCGCGAATCGATTCTTCGAGCGCGCCGCACCGCCGGTACGCGTCGCGGGCTGGCGCGAAGCGGGTCAGGTCGAGCGCTCATTTTGGCGCGAAACCGGCGCGGCGGGATTCTTGGGCGTAACGGTGCCGGAGGCGTATGGCGGCCCTGCTGCCGACTTTCGCCACGAATTGGTGCTGCTGGACGTGGTGGCGCGGCAAAATCTCGAGGGTTTCGCGCTCGGCTTGCACAATGTCATCGTCACGCCGTATATCGTGCTGCACGGCACGGAGGAGCAGAAGCGCCGCTGGTTGCCCAAGCTGGTTTCCGGTGAGCGCGTGTGCGCCATCGCCATGAGCGAGCCCGGCGCGGGTTCCGACCTGCAGGCTATTCGCACCACGGCGCGGCGTGACGGCGACGGCTATCGCATCAGCGGCTCGAAGACTTTTATCTCCAACGGCCAGATTGCCGATTTCATCGTGGTGGTTGCGAAGACCGACCCCGCCTTAGGGTCGCGCGGCGTGTCCTTGCTGATTGTCGAGACTGACGAGGTGCAGGGGTTTCGGCGCGGCAAGAAGCTCGACAAGATCGGGCTCGATGCGCAGGATACCTCCGAATTGTTTTTCGATGATGTGTGGGTGCCGGCCGAGAACCTGCTGGGCATGCAGGAAGGCAAGGGCTTTTCTCAGCTGATGGCGGAATTGCCGCGCGAACGCCTGTTGATCGCGATCGGTGCGGTCATTACCATGGAAAAAGCGCTGGAAACGACCACCGAGTACGTGAAGAACCGCAAGGCATTCGGCCAGCGGCTGATGGACTTTCAGAACACGCAGTTCAAGTTGGCGGACGCCAAGGCGAAGGCCACGGTGGCGAAAGTCTTCATCAACGACTGCATTGCGAGGGTGCTGAACGGGTCACTGGATGGGACCACGGCAGCCATTGCCAAGATGTGGGCCACCGAAACCGAATGGCAGATCGTGGACGACTGCCTGCAGTTGCACGGCGGCTACGGCTACGTCAATGAATATCCCATTGCGCGGATCTTTCGCGACTCGCGTATCGCGCGCATCTACGGCGGCTCAACCGAAATCATGAAGGTCATCATCGCGCGCTCGCTGTAGCGGCGGCCAGACAAGGGAGAATCCTCAAACGTGAGCGCATTCAAAGAAAATTTATTGGCCGGCAAAGCTGCCTTCATCGCCGGCGGCACCAGCGGCATCAACTTAGGGATAGCCAAGCGTTTTGCCGGGTTGGGTGCGCGCGTGGCGGTGGCGGGTCGCAATCCGGAAAAGGCCGCCAACGCCGCGGCCGCGATCGGTGCCGGCGCGTTGGGGTTCAGCTGCGACGTGCGCGACTTTGCGGCGACGCGAACCGTGCTCGAAAGCATCGCCAAGCAATTCGGCCCGCTGGATATCGTCGTGTCCGGCGCCGCCGGAAACTTCGTGGCGCCCGTAGTCGGCCTGTCGGCCAATGGCTTTCGAACGGTCGTCGACATCGATCTTAACGGCACCTTCAATGTGTTCCGCGGCGCCTATGATCTGTTGCGCACGCCGGGCGCCTCGTTGATCGCGATCAGCGCGGGTCAAGCCGTGCGTCCGATGATGCGCCAGGCGCACGTCTGCGCGGCGAAGGCCGGCGTGAATCAGCTGATTCGCGTGCTGGCCATGGAATGGGGTCCCCTGGGTGTGCGAGTCAACGGCATCTCGCCGGGCCCGATCGCCGGCACCGAAGGCATGGCGCGCCTGGCACCCACGCCCGAGGCCGAACAGGCCATTACCGGGCGAATCGCGTTGCGGCGATATGGCGCCATTGCCGACATCGCCGAGAGCGCGGTGTTTCTCTGCAGCGACTCGGCGGCCTACATCACCGGCACGATTCTCGACTGCGACGGGGGTTCTCAATTGGGCGACGCGCGCTGAGGCGCATCGCGTGATCGCGGCCGCCGCGCGGATCGCAGCATTTGCCCGGCCGCGTAAAGCACCACAATCAACACCAGCCATCGCAGCCAGACCATGGGCAAGGACTTTACGATATAAGCGGCCACCAGCACGCCGGGAATGCCGCCGATGGCGAGTCCCATCGCCGCGCTCACGTTGTAGCGGCCGCTTTTGACAAACCGCGCGCCGCCGACGGGCATCAAGAGCGCACAAGACCCCATCATGATGGGGAAAGCCGCCAGCGGGCTCATGCCGAGCAGGCTCACCAGAATGAGGCACGGCGCGAACAATCCCACGCCGAGCATCATCAGCGCGCCCAATAAAAAATTGACGCCGACCGCAAAGATCAAGGCCGGTCCATGCAATGCCAGCGCATCGCCGCTGCCCGGAACCCAATCGAGGTTTTTAATCAAGAACAGCAGCGCCGCGCACATCAGCGCTCCCCCCATGCCGATCTGAATTGCGCGCCTCGACAACCCGGAGATGATGCCCACGCCGAGCCACGCGCCGAGCACCGCCGCAACAATCATGCTCATCAGCGTGACCATGTCGACGCTGACGATCGCGATGAATATCAACGCCTCGGTCATTGCCGGCAGTGCGTGGCCGGTGTTCAAAGTGCCGGGGATTTCCTCGTCCGGCATGCGCCCGCGCAGTTTGAAATACGCCGTGGTGGGCGCAAAACAGCCGATACCCAATGTGTCGAAGAAATTCGTGACGAAGCCGACGATGAGATCCGAAAAGCGCGGCTTGCGCGGCCGCGCCGGGTCCGGGCCGCGCGAACGCTCCAGCCACCACCAGCGCCCGATATACGCCAGAGCGACCAGCGCAATCGCCGCGAGCAATACGACCCTGCCGGTATTCATCGTTATTCCATGTCGGGGTAAGGACCCTTGCCGCCGTCTGCGATGAATCGATCGACGCGAGCCTGCAGCACCGGGATCGGCACCGAGCCTAATTCCAGCACGGCATCGTGAAACGCGCGCAGATTGAATTTCTCGCCGAGCGCCTTCTGCGCCTTGGCTCTGGATTTCAGGATCGCATCTTCCCCCAGATAGTAAGACAGCGCCTGTGCGGGCCACGCTATATAGCGGTCAATTTCCGTATCGATTTCGTGCAGCGGCAAGGCGGTGTACTCGCGAAAGTAGGCGATCGCCCGATCGCGGCTCCAGCCCTGGGAATGAATGCCGGTGTCCACTACCAGCCGTGCGGCGCGCCAGATCTGATAGTTCAGCATGCCGAAGCGGTCGTAGGGGGTGTCATACATGCCCATCTCCTGCCCCAGGATTTCGCAGTACAACGCCCAGCCCTCGCCGTATGCTGATAAGTAGGTGTGCTGGCGAAATTCCGGCTGCTCTTTGTGCTCCAGTGCAATGGGCATCTGGAAGGCGTGCCCCGGTGCGGATTCGTGCAGCGTCAGCGCAGTCAAATTGTAGAGCGGTCGTCCGGGCAGGTTGTAAGTATTGACCAGATACACGCCTGGGCCGCCGCGGCCCGAGGTGTAGAAAGGCGCAAGATCGTCGGGGACCGGCTTGATGGCAAAGCGCGCGCGCGGCAGCAGCCCAAAGTATTGCGATGCTTTGCCGTCGAAGCGCTTGGCGATCCACGCCGCGCGCATCAGCAATTCCTCGGGAGTCTTCGCATAGAATTGCGGATCCTTGCGCAAGAACGCCAGGAAGGCGGGAAAATCCCCGCTGAATCCGGTCTCCTTCATTGCGCCAAGCATTTGCGCGTGCAGGCGCGCAACTTCCGCTTCGCCGAATGCGTGGATGGTGGCCGGATCCGCATCGAGCGTGGTGAAATTCAAGATTCTCGATCGATAGTAGGCCTTGCCGTCCGGCAGATCGTAGGCGGCCAGCGTCGTGCGCGTTCCCGGAAAATACTCGTTGCGGTAGAAGGCCAGCAGTTCGCGGTATGCAGGCTGAACGGTGTCGCGAATCGTGGCGACGGCCTGCTCGCGAAGCGCCTTCTGATCGGACTCGGAGATGCCCGGCATGTCTTTGAACGGGGTGTAGAAAAGGCTCGCCTCCGGGGTCGCGTCCGTGACCGCGGTCAGCGAGGCGTCGCGACCCTCGAGCGTCACGCGCGGCGGTGTGAAGCCGCGCTTCAATCCGGCGCGCATCTCCTCGGTCTGCTCGTGGAAGTAGCGTGGGATATCCTTCATCTGGCTGATCCAGCTGCGGTAGTCCTGCACCGTTCGATAGGTGCGGCGTGCCGTCGAGCCGAGATTGGTCCAGAAAGTCGTGTCTGAATTGACCGGCATTTCATATTCGCGAAATTGCTGGTCGGCGATCAACGCCTTGATCTGCGGAACATACACATCGTAGTTCAGCTGTTCCGCAGCCGAGAGTTCCGCGCGCGGAATCGCCTCGAGTTTTTTCAGCACGTCCTGCCACATCTGCAGGCGCTGTGCCTGGGCGGCCGGATCAACCTTCGGCAGGTGATCCTCGATGCGCTTTCGGGCATCTTCGTCGTCGGCGAACTGTGCTTCGCGCCACTTCCACTCGTCGCGGTAGATCGATTGCAAGCGCGCATCGGCGTTCTGCGTCTGGTTGCACGCCGACAGCGTCAGTGCCATGCAAGCCGCGGCCAGAGCCCAAGGTAATCGTGTGTGCATCGGGAAACCCCTTGTTCTTCGAGAGCTAAAAGCGTTGTAAATCGTACGGTGCCAGCGGAATCGGCGGCTCGCGGCCGGCTACCATGGCGGCGACCAGCTCCGCCGTGAAGGGCGCGAGCGTCAGTCCGATGTGCTGATGGCCGATGGCATAGAACAGCTTCGCGGCGCCTCGTGCGCGGCCGATGCCGGGTAAATAATCGGGCAACACCGGGCGCGAGCCCACCCAGCTGGGGCCTTCGGGTTCGCAGGCATAGCCCAGCGCGCGCACCTGGCGTCGCAAGTGTGCAGGTTTGCGAGGGTCGGCCGGCGCATCGGGATCCGCGAATTCCATATAGCTCGTCGCCCGGACGCGCCCGGTCATCGGCGTCACGATCACGCGGTGATCGACATAGGCGACGGGCGCATCGAAAAAGGCGGCCTGACCGGGCATTTCGACGTGATAGCCGCGCACCGCCTGCAGGGGCGCACGCAAGCCGAATGGCGCGAGCAGCGCCGCGGAGCCTACGCCGGCGCAGACCAACGCACTGTCGACGACCAGGGGGGATGCTTCGTTGAGGATTTCAATCTTGTCGCCGCGCGGAGCCAAACCTTGTACGTCTAGTTGCCGAACCGTTGCCCCCGCCTTTTGCGCTGCGCTGACCAGCGCGCGTACCGCCTGCAGAGGATCGACGATATAGGCCGAGTCCTCGAACCAAAGGCCCGCGGCGCTCGCGGCCTTGGCGCCGCGTTGCAGCGGCAGGAGCTGTTCGGCCGGCACCGGGCGGGTCTTCACGTCGATCCGCGCCATCTCTTGGGCATAAGTATCCATATGCGCCTGGGACTTCGGTCCCAACGAAACTTCATAGTGTCCGTGGCGCCTGAGCAGGTCCGGCCGGCCGATGGCCTTGACCCAGCGCTCCCAAACCTCGGCGGAAGGCCGCACCAGCGGCGCCAGGTGCCGCGTGTTCTGGGTTCGCCGAAACGCCGCGGCGGCAAATCTGCGGATCCATGGCGCCATGCGCAGCGCTTGCCGCGGCGACAAATCGAGCGCGCCGCCGAATCGAAACAGCTCGCGATAAAAGCCGAACAACAGCTTAGGGGAGGGCAACGGTTGCACCAACTCAGCGGCGATATGCCCCGCATTGCCGAAACTGGCGCCTGCCGTTCCCGGCTCGGCTCGATCCAGCAGCAAAACTTGCCGTCCCTCGCGCGCCAAGGCGAAAGCCGCAGCCGCGCCGATCACGCCGGCGCCGACCACGGCGATCGTATCTTGCTGACCCATGGCTGCACCGTATACGATCTACGATCCTGCAGGCAACCCCATTTGGACGCAAATCATGACCAAACCTATCCGCTGCTCGTGGTCCGGCGTATATCCCGCGGCGACCACTCAGTTCGATGCTTCGATGCAAATCGATTTGCCTGCCACACAAAAGGTGCAAAAGGCGCTGCTCGATGACGGCGTGCACGGCTTGGTGTTGATGGGCACGGTGGGCGAGGGCAATTCCCTGTCGGCCGAGGAGAAGCGCACGATCTTGCGCGCCGCGGTCGAGGTGAGCGGCGGTAAGGCGCCGGTCATCGTCGGGGTTTCGGAATTCACCACCGCGACGGCGGCTCAGTTCGCCCGCGACGCGGAGCGCCTCGGCGCCAGCGGGCTGATGGTTTTGCCGGCGATGGTGTACGTGCCGACGGCCGCCGAACTCGAGCATCATTTCAGGACCGTGGCGGCGGCCAGCGGCTTACCCGTGATGCTGTACAACAATCCGCCTTCTTATCGGGTGAACATCGACATGGCGACGCTTGGGCGGCTGGCGGATGTACCGAATATTGTCGCCATCAAGGAGTCCGCTCCCGACTCGCGCCGCTTCACCGACATCATCAACGCCTTTGGCGAGCGTTTCGTGCTGTTCGCGGGGCTCGATGATGTCGCCTTTGAGGGCCTGACGCTTGGCGCGAAGGGTTGGGTATCGGGCCTTACCAATGCCTTTCCGGCCGAATCGCTCTGGCTTTACGAGGCGCTGCGCAAGGGCGATCTCGATCAGGCGCGCAAGATCTATCGCTGGTTCATGCCGCTCCTGCATCTGGATGCCGAGCACGATCTGGTGCAATCCATCAAGCTCGCCGAGCAAATCATGGGCCGCGGCTCGGAGCGCGTGCGCCCGCCGCGGCTGCCGCTGGCAGGCGAGCGGCGCGCCGCAGTGACCGCGATGATTGAGCGTGCACGCGACACGCGGCCCTAAAGATGCACTCGATACGCGTCATCGATTCGCACACCGGCGGTGAGCCCACGCGCTTGGTGCTGGAGGGCGGCCCTGACTTGGGGGACGGGCCGCTGGCGCAACGCGCGCAGCGTTTTCGCGAGCACTTCGATGATTACCGCTGCGCCATCGTCAATGAGCCGCGCGGATCCGATCCTCTGGTCGGTGCGCTGCTGGTCAGGCCGCATCGCAGCGACTGTGCCTTCGGCGTCATCTACTTCAACAACGTGGGCTACCTGGGGATGTGCGGGCACGGCACGATTGGCTTGATTGCCTCGCTCCAGTTCGCCGGCAAACTTCAGCCTGGTGCGCACAAGATCGACACCCCGGTGGGCGCGGTCGACGTCGAGCTGCGGCCCGATGGCCGCATCAGCGTGGCCAACGTGGTGAGCTACCGCTCGCAGTCCCACGTGGCCGTGACTGTTTCGGGGATCGGGCGGGTGGTCGGCGATGTCGCCTGGGGAGGCAACTGGTTCTTTCTTATCTCGGAGCACAGCCAGGTCATCGATCTTGCGCACGTCGATGCTTTGACCGATTTCTCGTGGCGGGTACGGGCGGCGCTCAATGCGCAGGGCCACCCGCTGGTCGATCACGTCGAGGTCTTTGGGCCTTCGCTGCTCCCCGGGGTGCAGAGCCGAAACTTCGTACTCTGTCCCGGCAAGGCATACGACCGATCGCCTTGCGGCACCGGCACCAGCGCCAAGCTGGCCTGTCTCGCGGCCGACGGCAAACTTGCCGAAGGGGCGGTCTGGACCCAAGAGAGTTTGATCGGCAGCACCTTCGAAGCCAGTTTTCGCTGGCACGATCGCAGCAAAGGCGAGATCGTTCCCTCCATCACCGGCAGGGCGCACGTCACCGGCGAGAATGTGCTGCGCCTCGATCCCGAGGATCCTTTCTGTTGGGGCATTCGCGCATGACCGAAGCGCTCGTGCAGTCGATGACCAGTCAGCTGATCGTGCGATTTCGCGACCGCATTCTCTCCGGCGCGTATGCGCCGGGTTCCGCCCTTCGGCAAGACAGCCTCGCCGCCGAATTCGGGACCAGCAAGATCCCGGTTCGCGAGGCGCTGGTGCAGCTGCAGTCGGAAGGCCTGGTCGATATCTTTCCGAATCGCGGTTTTCAGGTGCGCCCCCTGGCGAGCACTGAATTGGACGAGGTATTCAGGCTGCGCCTGCAGATCGAGCCCGGCGCCGTGGCGCGCGCTGCGACGCTCGCGGGTGCTGCCGATCATGCGGCGGCGCGAAAAGCGCTGGATCAATTGAACGAAGCCACCGCCGCGGGCGAGTTCGGCTCCTCCGGCCAGCTCAATCGCGCCTATCACTTGCTGCTCGTCGTGCCGCGCTTGCAGCCCGTGGCAGCCGAGATCTTGAGCCGCCTGCACACCCTGGCGCAACGCTATGTGCAGGCGCATCTGAGGCCCGAGGGCCGGGCCAAGCGCGCGACCCGCGAGCATGCCGCGCTGCTGCGCGCCTGGAGCGCGGGGAATTCGCGGCAGGCCCGCATACTCATGCAGTCGCACATCAAATCGACGCGGGATGATCTGGAGGAGCGTCTGCGCTAGCGTCTTAGTGAACACAGGCACTTGCCCGTGTACAATCCGGCGCGTGCTGCGCACATACCATAACAAGGCATCGCCAATGCCGCTTGCACCATGAGTCTGTTGCTTCGAATCAATGCCGCGCTCGGCGCCGTGTTCCTGCTCGCCGCATCCTTCGCGGGGTATACCTGCTGGACCATGCTCGAGGCGAACGCGCAGCGCGAAGTTCTGGCCGAAGCGGGGCTGATGATGGACAGCGCCGCGGCCGTGCGCTCGTACACGGCAAAGGAGATATTGCCGCTGATTTCCGCTGGAATGAAGCAAGAATTTCCCCCGCAAAGCGTGCCTTCCTACGCCGCAACGCAGAACTTCCTGCATTTTCACGAGCACCACCCTGACTACGCGTACAAGGAGGCGACGCTCAATCCGACCAACCCGCGCGATCGGGCCGCCGAGTGGGAAGGCGACATCATCCAGCGTTTTCGCAACGATGCGCACACCGAACAAGTCGTCGGGGTACGCGACACGCCGATGGGCAAATCGCTCTACCTGGCCCGGCCGATTCGCGCCAAGCCGGAGTGCCTGGTCTGCCATAGCATTCCGTCCGCGGCCCCGCAGAGCATGGTTGCGCGCTACGGCGTCGACAACGGCTTCGGTTGGCAACCCAACGAGGTGGTGGCGGCACAAGTCGTATCGGTGCCTTTCGCCAGCGCGACGGCCAATGCCGACAAGGAGTTTCGCGCCTTCATGATCTTGTTGGTGGGAGTATTCGTCGCCGCCTTTGTGGTGGTGAATATTCTGCTGTACCGGCTGGTGGTGCGGCCGGTGCGCCGGATTGCGGCGGTGGCCGACCAGGTGAGTCAGGGGGACATGTCCGCGCCGGAATTCCCGCACGGCGGCGCCACCGAGATTGCATCGGTGACGCGATCCTTCGAGCGCATGCGCAAGAGCCTGGAAAAGGCGCTGCGCCTCCTGGGGAATTAAAGAGCGTGGCGCGCCAAGTCTTTGTCAGCTACTCGCAGCCGGATTACGAGTGCGCCATGGCATTGGTGGCACGCGTCGAAAGCGAAGGCATTCATTGTTGGATCGCTCCGCGCGATATCGCGCCCTCGGCCGATTGGGCGGCGGAGATCATCGATGCCATTTCCAATGCGCGCGTGATGGTCTTGGTTTTCTCCGCGAGCAGCAACGATTCACCGCAGGTGCGTCGGGAAGTGGAACGCGCGGTGCACAAGCAGGTGAGCATCTTGCCGTTTCGCATCGAAAACGTTCTGCCCTCCAAAAGCTTGGAATATTTTCTGAGTGCGCAACATTGGATGGATGCGTTTCCGCCCCCGCGCGAGCCGCACTACGCGCGGTTGTGCGCCTATCTTAAGAATCAATTGCCAATGACTGAAACGAACAGTACGGCGACGGTGGACATCGCGAGCACGCAACCGGCACCCATTCTCATCAACGCACCCTCGTTGGACAGCGCTGAGCTGGTGCGCATCGAACGGCTCCTGGCGGGATACATCGGACCCATCGCCCGGCACCTGGTCAAGGCAGCGGCCTCACGGGCGTCGAGCCTGGACCAGCTGGTAGGCCAGCTGGCGCAAGAATTGGAAACCGAAACGGATCGGCACCAGTTTGCGCAGCGCTGGCGCAGCGGCGAGCCCCGCCCCCGCTAGCTCCGGACCTCCATGTCGCGGCGGTGCGACAAAAATCGCGATTTCTGCGGCTTTTTCTAGGACTAGAATCCCGGCAGGCCAGGTCCGGCGATTGAAAGTTGCAGGAGGCATCATGAGACAGCGCAATCCTTTCCGCCCCCTCGGCACCGTGCTCGGATTGGCGTTGGCCGGTGCCGTCGGTGGTTGTGGAGGCTCTTCCATGGATGGAGGCGGAAGTCCCATGCCGCCGGGGCCGCCGAACAGTCCCAGCTCAGCGGCGCCGCCCGCCGTCATGCAGGCCCAACAAGCCGGCACGCCCGTCGATCCCGCCATCGTCACGGCCGACAACACCTTCGGCCTGACGCTGTTCCAGAATCTGAACTCCGGGGCCGGGGGCAACATGGCCATCGCGCCGATCAGCGTCGCCATGGCGCTGCAGATCGTCTACAACGGCGCCGGCGGCGCGACCCAGCAGGGGATGGCGCAGACCTTGGCGCTCGGTTCCTTGAGTACCCAGGACATCAATAACGACAACGCCGCGTTGCAAGGATCGCTGCTGAATCCCGATCCGCAGGTGCAACTGACCATCGCCAATTCGTTGTGGATGCATTTGGGCACGGATTCAGTGTTGCCTGCCTTTACCCAGATGGACCAAATGTACTACGGCGCCACGGTGGGCGACCTGGCGGGTGCGCCGGCCAATGTAAACGCCTGGGTCAACACCGAGACCGACGGCTTGATCACGAACATTCTTCCGGCCATCAACTACGCCCCGGTGATCGCGGTCATTGCGAATGTCATTTATTTCAAAGGCCAATGGAGCACGGAATTCGATCCCAGCCAGACCGCTCCCGCGCCGTTCACCTTGATGGACGGCACGCAAGTGTCGGTGCCCATGATGCATCAGTCGGCGACCTACGGTTATCTGCAGGGCGCCGACTTTCGGGCGGTGCGCATCCCCTATGGCGCCGGCCGATTCAGCATGCTCGTGCTGATGCCCGACGCCGGCACCAGCTTGAACAGTTTCGTCGCGGGCCTCACGCTCGACATGCTGAACGGGTGGGTGGGCCAGCTCCAGCAAGGCACGGGCAATCTCTCCATGCCGAAATTCACGGCCAGCTATGGCGCATCGCTGGTGCAGCCGCTGACCACGCTGGGCATGCAAGCGGCATTTTGCCCCAACCCGCAAGCCGATTTCCCGGGGATCGGCTTGGTCTGTATTCAAGACGTCGAGCACAAGACCGTCGTCGAAGTGGACGAGACCGGGACGGTCGCCGCCGGGGCCACGACGGTCACCCTCACGCCCGTCGCTGTTCCGCTGCCGCTGTTCACGCTGACGCTGGATCATCCGTTCCTCTACGCCATTCGCGACGATAAGAGCGGCGAGCTGCTGTTTATCGGAACCATGGTAAATCCCAGTTCATAGCAGCGGACTTTTGGCAATTTGCACCCCTAAACCGCGGGCTGTTAACTCCGTCGCGGACCCGCAGGGGTTTGCGGCCCTATATTCGCGGATCGAAAGCCCGTTTCATGGTGTTACATGGCCTTGAGCGAAGAACAAGCCAAATCCTACATGGTCAAGTTGCTCGGTGCGATGACGCGCGCCGGCGGTTCGGACTTGTTCGTCTCGAAGGATTTTCCTCCGAGCATGAAGATTCAAGGAAAGATGCAGCCGCTGGCGACCCAAAAATTGACCGCGGAGGTCACCCGCGAGCTCGCGCACGCCATTATGAGCGAACGCCAGCGCGCCGAATTTGCCAAGGAGCTGGAGTGCAACTTCTCCCTGGCGATCCCGGATCTTGCCCGCTATCGGGTCAACGTGTTCGTCCAACAGCTGAATGTCGGTATGGTCATCCGAACCATTCCGAATGAGATGCCGAGTTTCGAGCAACTGGGGTTGCCCGAGACGTTCAAGGAAATCGTGATGACCAAGCGCGGCATGGTGCTGGTCGTGGGCGCCACGGGTTCGGGGAAGTCGACCTCGCTGGCCGCAATGATCGATCATCGCAACCGCTCTTCGGCGGGACATATCATCACGATCGAGGATCCGGTCGAATTCATCCACTCATCGCAGATGTCATTGGTCACGCATCGCGACATCGGTCTCGATACGCACACCTGGCATCACGCCTTGAAAAATACCCTGCGCCAAGCCCCCGACGTGATTCTCATCGGCGAAATCCGCGATGCCGAGACCATGGAGCACGCAATCGTTTTCGCGGAAACCGGTCACTTGTGCATGAGTACGCTGCATTCCAACAGCGCCAACCAGACGCTCGATCGCATCATCAATTTCTTTCCCGAGGAGCGCCGCAAGCAGCTGCTCATGGATCTTTCCAGCAATTTGAAGAGCATCATTTCGCAGCGCCTGGTGCGCAAAGAGGACGGCAGCGGCCGCATTGCCGCCATCGAGATCCTGCTCAACACGCCGATCGTGTCCGACAAGCTGCTCAAAGGCGAATTCCACGAATTGAAGGAGATCATGGGCAAGTCGCATGAACAGGGCATGCGCACCTTTGATTATTCGCTGTTCGAGCTCTACGACAACGGCATCATTGCCTACGATGAAGCCATCCGCAACGCCGACTCGGCCAACGAGCTGCGCTTGAACATCAAGCTCAACAGCAAGCGTACGCCGCCGTCCAACACGGGCATCTATCACCAATTGAGCTGATTTGTCATTTTGGCGATATTTCGTTAGAATGAAGACCCAACAATTGTTTCTATAGGCATTTCATGCCGCGTGCCTTGTCCAAATCCAAGCCCGACCCGCGCCTGGTTTTGACGGGCGCCGTGCTGCGCGCTTCGGCCTTGCTCGAAATCACGCAGGCGAGCCTTGCCCAGATACTGGGCTTGAGCCCCTCGACCGTCTCACGCATGGCCAACGGCACGTACACCCTGGATGAGCAAAAAAAGGAGTGGGAACTCGGCGCCTTGTTCGTGCGCTTGTTCCGGTCCCTGGATGCCGTGATCGGTTCCAACGACCCGGCGGCCAGAGGTTGGCTCAACGGAGAAAACCGCGGATTGTCGGGCCGTCCGATCGAACTGATCCGCAGCACTGAAGGGTTGGTTCGTGTCGTCCAATACTTGGACGCCGCCCGCGGTCGACTCTGAGGCGCGCCGCGCGACGCGGCGGCTGTGGCGCGCCGTGGAAGCCCAGCATATCGCCTCAACCCTGCGGCTGGTCGCGAACGTCGATGAGCAGCTGATCCTCGAGCGGATATTGGATCAGAGCAAGCCGCCGCTGCCGAAGGATGCCGCGGATCTGCACTATTTGTTGGCGACGCCGTTTCGCTATGCATCGCCCATCGGCTCGCGCTTCCGCGCGCCCGGCGATCCGGGGGCCTGGTACGGAGCGGAAAAGGAGCGCACGGCCTGCGCGGAACTGGGCTTCTGGCGCTGGCGATTCTTGATGGACTCCGCGGGGCTCGACAGCTTGGGCCCCTCGCCGCAAACCGTGTTTCGCGCAGCAATTGACGGCCGCATGATCGATCTCACCGAAGCGCCGTTCCGGCGTGCGCGATCGGAATGGACCGATCCCCATAGCTACGCCGCCTCGCAGCGCTTTGCACAGGTGGCGCGCCAGGCGAATGTCGATGCCATCCGCTACGAATCGGTGCGCGATCCGCAGCACGGCGGGGCGGTCGCGGTGCTGCGGCCCGGCTGTTTCAAGCCACGTCGTCCGCTGGAGCAGCGTATCTGGCTGCTGACGGTTCGACCCGATGCGGCGATCTGGCAACGCGAAGGACAAAGCCTCGAGTTCCTGGCCAAGAATTGGAAGCTATGACGCGGGCAATGGGTCGCGCGTACAATTGCACGCGGCACTCTCACTACGGCGGTTAACTCTCTTGGGTCGGAATTTCAGCAGCGACCATGTCGCTCCCGCGTGCGATGCCATCCTGGCGGCAGTCAACCAGGCCAACCAAGGGTTCGTCACGTCCTACGGCGGCGATGACCTGACGGCAAAACTGCAATCCATGGCGAGCGATCTGTTTGAAAAGCAGGTCGCAATTTTTCCCGTGACCAGTGGCACGGCCGCCAATGCGCTCGCGTTGTCGCAAGTCGTGCCCACTTTCGGCGCCATCTATTGCTATGAGGCCGCGCATATGGTCACCGACGAAGCGGGCGCGCCGGCATTCTTCACCGGTGGTGCGCAGCTCATCGGGTTTCCCGCGGCCGACGGCAAGATTCTCCCCGAACAACTCACCAAAGCCGTGGCTTACGCGGAAGATCTCGGGATTCATCACGTGAAGCCCGGTGCGGTCACGCTGACTCAGGCCACCGAGTGGGGCACGGTTTATGCGCTCAAGGAGATCGCCGCCATCAGTGCAGCGGCGCGCCGGCATGCGCTTCCGGTGCACATGGACGGCGCGCGTTTCGCCAACGCCCTGGCGTACCTGGGCTGTACCCCCGCGGAGGCGACGTGGAAGTGCGGGGTCGACGTGCTTTCGCTCGGCGCCACCAAGAACGGCGCGCTCGGCGCCGATGCGGTCGTGTTCTTTGATCCGGCCATGGCGCGCGACTTTGAGCGCCGCCGCAAACGCGCCGGTCATTTGATGTCGAAGCTTCGCTTCGTGAGCGCACAGTTGATCGCTTACCTCAAGAACGGGCTGTGGCTGGACAATGCGCGTCATGCGAATGCCATGGCGGTGAGGATGGCGCAAGGCCTTAAGCAGGTCCCCGGCGCGACGCTGTTGCATCCCGTCGAGGCCAACGAGTTGTTCGTGGTGTTGCCCGAGGAAACCGTCAACAGCCTGGAAATGCAGGGCTTCGATTTTTATCGCTGGCCGCTGCACGCTCCCGCTTCCGGCCTCACCATACGCCTGGTGACTTGCTTTGCCACCCTCAGCGCCGATGTGGACGAATTTATCGCCGCGGCCGCCGCGATCAAACCCCGCTAGACAGCCCGTTGCACGAGGTCGATTGCATCGTGGTCGGCGCCGGAGTCATCGGCCTTGCGGCGGCGAAGGCGCTGTCGCGCCGCGGCCGGGAAGTCGTGATTCTGGAAAGCGAGCGGCACTTCGGCATGCACACCAGCTCGCGTAACAGCGAAGTGATTCACGCCGGCATCCACTACCCGCCCAATTCCCTCAAAGCGCGGCTATGCGTTGCCGGCCGCGATCTTTTATACCGCTATTGTGCGGAACGCGGCATCCCGCATCGGCGTTGCGGAAAGTTCACGGTCGCCACCGACGCGACGCAACTGGCGACGCTCGAGAGCATCGAATCGAACGCGCGCGCCAGCGGCGTCTTGGACCTGGAGTGGCTGGATGGCAGTGAGGCCCGCCGGGCGGAGCCCGAGCTTCAATGCATTCGCGCGCTGTCGTCGCCTTCGACCGGCATCATCGACTCGCATGTCCTGATGCAATCGCTGTTGGCGGACGCCGAAGCCGACGGCGCAAACGTTGCCTATGACACAGAGGTTACTTCGCTGCGCACCACGCCTGGCGGCATCGAGGTCGCGATCAATGGAGAGCCCGCGCCGGTGGTACGCGCGCGTAGTGTCGTCAATTGCGCGGGGCTCAAGGCGGATCGCGTGGCGGCGAGCATCCAGGACTTTCCAACGCAATTCATTCCCAAAGTGCATTTCGCCAAGGGCAGCTATTTTGCCCTGTCAGGCGCCTCGCCGTTTTCGCGGCTCATTTACCCCGTCCCGCCCCCCGGCGGCCACTTAGGGATCCACATGACCCTCGATTTGGGCGGCGCGGCGCGCTTCGGCCCCGACTCGGAGTGGGTGCAGAGCCTCGACTACGCCGTCGATCCGCAGCGTGCGGCGCTGTTTGCTGCGGCGATCCGCCGGTACTGGCCCGGATTGGACGAGGCGCGGCTGTACCCGGCCTACGCCGGTATCCGGCCGAAGGTCTCCGGTCCGGGGGAAGCGACACGGGATTTTTGTATTTCGGGCCCGAGCGAGCACGGCGTCGCCGGCGTCGTGAGTTTGTTCGGCATGGAATCACCGGGGCTCACCGCATCGCTGGCGTTAGGGGAATACATTGCGGGCCTGACGGATTGATCGATGCGTCGTCGTATGCTGCAATGCTGCGCCCCCAAATCTCGAACAACTTGGACGAATATAAAAATGCGTGACTCCATTTTGAAGAACCGGACTGCCGGCGCCCGATTGCTCAGCACCGGAATTGCGGTGCTCCTGTCCTCTGGACTGAGCGTCGCGGCGGACGCGCCCACCGCGCCCGGCGTGGCGACGCCGGGCGTGACCGCGCTGCTGTGCGGCCATCTGATCGATACGGTCGCGGGCAAAGTGCTCGGCGAAAGCACCATCGTGATCGAGTCGGGCCATGTTCGCGAAGTCTTGAACGGGGCACAGGCGCCCGCCGGTGCCACGGCCATCGATTTGAAGAGTCAGACCTGCATGCCGGGCTTGATCGACAGCCACACGCATCTGACCGGGCAGACCAGCCGCACCGAATACGTGGACCGCTATCACTGGAATGTCGCCGACTACGCCATTCGCTCGACTGTGTACGCGCGGCGCACGCTGCTGGCGGGATTCACCACGGTGCGTAATTTGGGCGATGGGGCCAATGAGTCCGCGGCGCTACGCAATGCCATCAACGCCGGCGTTGTGCCGGGCCCGCGGATTTTTACGGCGGGCAAGGCGATCGGCTCGACCGGCGGCCATGCCGACCCGACCGACGGCTTGAATCAGACACTGGCGAGAGATTTGGGCGCGGTCGACGGCATCATCAATGGTCCTGAGGACGCCGTGAAAGCGGTGCGCGAGCACTACAAGCTCGGCGACGATGTGATCAAGATCATGCCCTCGGGCGGCGTGCTCGACGAAGGCGCGAGCGGCGATAATTCGCAAATGACGCTCGAGGAAATCCGCGCGATCGTGTCGACTGCACATGACTACGGATTTGCGGTGGCCGCGCACGCGCATGGCGCGGAAGCCATTCGCCGCGCCGTGATCGGCGGCGTCGATTCCATCGAGCATGGAACCTTCATGGACGCCGAGGATATGAAATTGATGGTCGAGCACGGCACCTACTACGTGCCGACCATCATCGCCGGCGACTTTGTGGCGCGCCAGGCGAAGATCCCGGGGTACTACCCGGCGACCATCGCGCGCAAGGCTCAAGAAATCGGCCCCTTGATCCAGGCCACCGCCGGCCGTGCTTACAAGGCGCACGTAAAAATCGCCTTCGGCACGGATGCCGCCGTGTATCCGCACGGCGAAAATGCGCACGAGTTCGAACTGATGGTGGGCGCCGGCATGCCGCCCATGTTCTGCATTCAAGCGGCGACCGTGAATGCGGCGACATTGCTGCGGCACGAGAAGGAGTTGGGTTCGGTCGCCGCCGGCAAGATCGCGGACGTGGTGGCCGTGCCCGGCAATCCGATCGATGACATCAGCCTCATGAAGCGCGTGAGCTTCGTGATGAAGGAAGGTGTCGTCTACAAAGTGAATTCCGTGCCGGTCGATACCGCGCTGTAAATGGACCTGCAACTTGCGAAAAAAATCGCCTTAGTCAGCGGCTCCACCGCAGGGATTGGCAATGCGATTGCCGCCGCGCTCAGCAAAGAGGGCGCGACGGTGATTGTCAACGGTCGAACGCCCGCAGCGGTCGAGGCGTCCGTGGCGGCCATGAAGCGCGCGACCGGGGGCGATGTGCGCGGATTCGCCGGTGACTTGAGCGTGGCCGAGGTCGCCGAGGATTTGGTTCGGACGCACCCGCACGTCGACATCCTGGTGAACAACCTCGGGATCTTCGAGGTGCGCGCGTTCGAGGACATCAGCGATGCCGACTGGCGACGCTTCTTCGATGTGAACGTCTTGAGCGGCGCACGGCTGTCGCGCCTGTATTTGCCTTCGATGCGCGAGCGCAATTGGGGCCGCATCATTTTTATCTCCAGCGAGAGCGGCTATCAGATCCCCGCTGAAATGATTCACTACGGCATGACCAAGGCTGCGCAGATCGCCGTTGCACGCGGATTGGCGGAGGCCACCGCGGGTACCGGCATCACCGTCAACAGCGTGCTGCCGGGGCCGACGCGCTCGCGCGGCGTCGCGGATTTCGTGGCGGACTGGGCCGCCAAATCCGGCAAGAGCGCCGAGACCGTGGAAAAGGAATTCTTCAAAAACGCGCGCCCGACTTCGTTGATCAAACGCTTCGCGGCCCCGGAAGAGGTGGCGGCGATGGTGGCCTTTGTGGCGAGCCCGCTATCCGCCGCGACCAATGGAGCGGCGCTGCGCGTCGATGGCGGCGTCGTCAAGAGCGCGTTTTGAAGCACGCTCGGAATTGATCTCTTGGTGCAGTTGCGCGGCCGCGGCACGAATCGCGGCCGCTGCGCCGCCGCCCGCATAAATGATGCTGCGCGATGCGCTGATGAGCAATCCCATTCCTTGGGCGTCCAAGCCCGCCGCGAGCACCGCTTTGAGATCACCGCTTTGCGCGCCGATGCCGGGCACCAGGAAAGTGATGTTCGGATGCGCGGCGCGCAACTCGGCCATTTCCTCCGGCACGGTGGCGCCCACGACCAGCATGACGTTGCCGAACTCATTCCAGGGACCGGCCGCGCGCCGTGCGACGTGCCGATACAAGGGCAGTCCATCGAGGATCAAGTTCTGAAAGTCCTTGCCGCCAGGGTTGCTGGTGCGGCACAGAATCAGGGCGCCGCGATCCTTGCGGGCGAGAAAGGGCCGCACCGAATCCTCGCCCATGTAGGGATTCACCGTAACGGCATCCGCCGCATAGCGATCGAAAGCTTCGCGCGCGTAGGCCTCCGCGGTGTTGCCGATGTCGCCGCGCTTGGCATCGAGAATCACCAAGGCGTTTGGCGCGCGCTCGCGAATGTAGCGAATTGTCTGGCTAAGCTGATTCTCCGCGCCCAAGGCACTGTAGAACGCGATCTGTGGTTTATAGGCCGCAACGATGTCATATGTCGCATCGATGATACGGCGGTCGAACGCATGCAGTCGCGCTGCGTCCTCGCCAAGGTCGAGGGGGATTTTAGTTGGGTCGGGATCGAGTCCCACACAGACCAGACTGCCGCTGCTCGTAAGCGCGTCATTCAGCCTTTGGGCAAAAGTCTGGGGCACGGCCTCATGATACCAAGTCATTAAAGAGTATGCTGTCGGGCCTGTATGAGTATTCCGCGTACAGGCTCCCGGACTCCGTGAGAGCCGCATTGCCCAGCAAAACCACCCGCACTGGACCGCGATTAGTCCTGCAGCCGGCGAATCGCCGTGCCGCGCGCCACACCAGCACCAGTGCGCTGAAACGATTCTTCGCCATCGCCGACGCGTGGGAACTCTCGCCGCTGCAGCAATGCCGCTTGCTCAAGATTCCTTCGCCGCAAGTGCTGCAACGCTATCGCTTGGGGCAGGCGCCCCGGCTCTCGGCCACGCAGCAAGAAAGAGCCGCGCTCATCGCCAACATTCAGTTCTCGCTGATGGCCGAGCCGGGACCCAAGGATCGAGCCTGGGCCTGGGTACATTCACCGGCGGCGCGCGCGCCCTTCGATGGCGACAGCCCGCTGTATTTCATGCTGGAAAATGGCCTGCCGGCCTTGCGCGAGGTGGCGCGGCTTCTGGTTCGCGAAAGCGAACCCCGTTAGCTATAATGCCGGGCTGATTGACGCGAATGTGGCGGAATTGGTAGACGCGCCAGACTTAGGATCTGGTGGGGCAACCCGTGCGAGTTCGAGTCTCGCCTTTCGCACCACCGCTTAAGTCTTCGCTAACCCATAAAAGGACAGTCATGCAGGTTTCCGTCGAGAGTATCGGCAAGCTAGAGCGCCGCATGCAAGTACAGGTGCCGGCCGAGCGCGTCAGCCAGGAAATCGCGGCGCGCCTGAAAAACATCAGCCGCACCGCGCGCCTGAACGGATTTCGCCCAGGCAAGGCGCCGCTTAAAGTCATCCGTCAGCAGTTCGGCAGTCAGATTCATCGCGAAGTGATCGGCGAATTGCTGCAGTCCAGCTACGCCGAGGCGGTGACGCAGAAACAGTTGACGCCGGCCGGCAGCCCGCGCATCGAGCCGCAAAGCATGGATGAGGGCCAGGACCTCAAATACATCGCAACCTTCGAAGTGTTTCCCGAAGTCGTTCTACAACCGATGGAGTCGCTCGAAGTCGATCGCGTAACGGCCGAAGTCACGGAGAGCGACATTGACGCCATGATCGAGCGGCTGCGTAAACAGCAGATGAAGTATTCGGCGGCGAATCGTGGTGCAGCAACCGGCGACAAGGTAACGATCGATTTTGAAGGCACCATCGACGGGGTGAGCTTCGCCGGCGGCAAGGGAGAAAACATCGGCATCGTCTTGGGCGAAGGCCGCATGCTGCCCGAACTGGAACAGGGCTTGATCGGCGCCATGCCCAATGAGAAGCGCAATGTGACGGTGAATTTTCCTGCCGATTACCGCGCCGCAGACCTCGCGGGCAAGTCTGCGATTTTCGCCACTGAGATCAAGTCGGTCGAGGAACCGGTACTGCCGGAGATCGATGAGGAATTTTGCAAAGCCTTCGGCGTCGCCGAAGGCGGCTTGCCTAAGCTGCGCGAGGACGTGGCCGCCAACATGCGCCGCGAACTCGAGCAGGCCTTGCGCAACCGCAACAAAGGGTCGGTGATGGAAAAGCTGTACGCGGCAAATCCGACGGAAGTCCCGAATGTGCTGATCGAGGGCCAAATTCGCGACATGCAGGTCGAAGCGATGCGCCGCGCCGGCACGAAGGATGCCGCACAGGCGCCGCCACGTGAACCGTTCGTGGAGCCGGCGCGCCGCCGAGTGACGCTCGGGTTGCTGCTGAACGATGTGATCCGCACGCAAAACCTGGTCGTCGACCGCGCCAGAGTGAACGAGCGCCTGGATGAGATGGTATCCGCCTATGGCGATGCCGAGGGCATGAAGCGCGCCTATATGCAAAATGCCGATGCCATGCGCCAGGTGGAGAGTCTTGCGCTCGAGGACCAAGCGGTGGATTGGATTCTGGAACACGCCAAAGTGCGTGAGGTGAAATCGACTTTCAAGCAATTGATGAACTTTGAGGGCTGAGGTCGCGCATTTCTCTTGAAATGATGCTAAGAAGTCCTTACAAAGGTTGGGGCCACGGTCAGGCAGTTTTTAAAGGCAGTTATTCATGAACACGCGCGCGCTGAATTTGGTTCCGATGGTGGTGGAGCAAACCGCTCGTGGCGAGCGGGCGTACGATATCTACTCGCGGTTGCTCAAGGATCGGCTGATATTCATCGTCGGTCCGGTCGAGGACTACATGGCGAATCTGATCGTCGCGCAGCTGCTGTTTCTGGAATCGGAGAACCCGGACAAGGACATCGCCATTTACATCAACTCGCCCGGCGGGTCGGTGAGCGCCGGGCTTGCGATCTACGACACCATGCAATTCATCAAGCCGGACGTCAGCACCACCTGCGTCGGACTGGCGGCCTCGATTGGTGCGGTTCTGTTGGCCGGCGGTGCCGCCGGTAAGCGTTATTCGCTGCCGAATTCGAAAATCATGATTCACCAACCGTCTGCCGGGTTTCAAGGCCAAGCTTCGGACATCGACATCCATGCGCGGGACGTCATGGAGACCAAAACGCGCCTGAACGCCATATTGGCCAAGCACTCCGGCCAGACCGTCGAGCGCGTCAAGGTGGACAGCGACCGGGACAATTTTATGACCGCCGAACAGGCCCGGGCCTATGGTTTGATCGATTCGATGATCGAAAAACGCGGCGAGATCCCCGCAAAGGCGTAGGGCCGGCCCTCGTGACGCCTGATTTGACCTCGCACGGGTCTGTGCGGAACCCGGTCACGCCCTGAAAGACCTTATCTTTGCGTGGGGTCGGCCGGGTGCTATATAGTCTCTACTATAGCTACGCTGCGGGCCGTGCACAGGCCTGCAGCATGGCCAATTTGAGGACAGCATGAGCGAAGATTCTCGCGGCAAACATGATGACGGCAAGCTGTTGTACTGTTCTTTCTGCGGGAAGAGCCAACACGAGGTTCGGAAACTCATCGCCGGACCGAGCGTTTTCGTCTGCGACGAATGCGTCGAGCTCTGCAACGACATAATCCGGGAAGAGCTCGAAGAGCGCGCCGAGCGCACCCGCGACAAGCTCCCCAAGCCTCAGGAAATCAAGAAAGTCCTCGATGAATATGTCATCGGCCAGGAACGCGCGAAGCGCGTCCTGTCGGTAGCCGTCTACAATCACTACAAGCGTTTGCAGACGCGCGGCGCCGAGGGCGTGCGTTCCCGCGACGACGTGGAACTCGCCAAGAGCAATATCCTGCTGATCGGGCCCACCGGCTCGGGCAAGACCTTGCTGGCGGAAACCCTGGCGCGCCTCCTGAACGTCCCCTTCACGATCGCCGATGCGACCACCTTGACCGAGGCGGGCTACGTCGGCGAGGACGTCGAGAACATCATCCAGAAGCTGCTGCAGAAGTGCGACTACGACGTCGAGAAGGCGCAAACCGGCATCGTCTACATCGATGAAATCGACAAGATCTCGCGTAAGTCGGATAACCCCTCGATCACCCGTGATGTCTCGGGCGAGGGCGTGCAGCAGGCGCTGCTCAAGCTGATCGAAGGCACGATCGCCTCCGTGCCGCCCCAGGGCGGCCGCAAGCATCCACAGCAGGAATTCCTGCAGGTCGACACCACCAATATATTGTTCATTTGCGGCGGTGCGTTCGCCGGGCTCGAAAAAATCATCATGAACCGCACGCACAAGAGCGGCATCGGCTTCGGCGCGGAAGTTCGCGGGCACGATGCCAGGCCGCACGGCAATGATGTGTTTCATGACGCCGAGCCCGAGGATTTGATCAAGTACGGCCTGATTCCGGAATTTGTCGGCCGATTGCCCGTGGTCGCGACGCTGGAAGAGCTGGACGAAGACGCGCTGATTTCAATCTTGATGCAACCGAAGAATGCGCTGACCAAGCAATATCGGAAGCTGTTCGATATGGAGGGCGTGGAACTGGATTTCCGCGAAGAGGCACTGCGGTCGGTGGCGCGCAAAGCCATGCAACGCAAGACCGGCGCACGGGGTCTGCGCACCATTCTCGAGAATGTGCTGCTGGACACGATGTACGATTTGCCCTCTTTGCGTAACGTGCAAAAAGTAGTGGTCGATGAACAGGTGATCGAAGGCCACAATAAACCTTATATTATTCACCGCACCGAGGAGACCCGTTTGGTGGCTCCGGTTGAGGAACAGCGGCGTCCGACGGGCTCGGACCATCTTTGAGCCGAGCTTGAAACTACTCCTGGCGGCCCGCATGTACTCAAGGGCGAATTGTCGATGTACGTGCTACAACCTAAAAGGCCAGCCTAGTGAGCGATGAACCCTTAAGCCTTGCCCCTGAAATCGTGCCTCCAAGCGGCGGCACGCCGGTATTGCCGCTGCGCGATGTAGTGGTTTACCCGCATATGGTGATTCCGCTGTTCGTCGGGCGCGAGAAATCCATCGTCGCGCTGGATCTGGCCATGAAGGCCGACAAGCGGATTCTCCTGGTCGCCCAGAAGCAAGCCGATGTCGATGATCCGAAAGCCGATGACTTGTATCGGGTCGGGACCATTGCGACCATCCTGCAGCTTCTGAAGCTGCCTGACGGTACGGTCAAAGTCCTGGTCGAGGGAGTCGATCGCGCCAGCATCGAAAAGCTCACCGAAGGGGAGTTCTTTTCCGCGGAAGTCACGCCGCTCCCGGATCAGGAGCGCTACGAAGAGCGCGAAATGGACGTTCTGACCCGCTCGGTGATCACCCAGTTCGAACAATATGTCAAATTGAACAAAAAGGTGCCCCCGGAGATTCTGACCTCCCTGGCGGGCATCGAACAGGCGGGGCGCCTGGCCGATACGGTCGCGGCGCATATGTCGCTGAAGCTGTCCGAGAAGCAAAAGGTTCTCGAGATCCCGGACGTGCGTAAACGCCTCGAGCACATGCTCGCCGTCATTGAAGGCGAGATGGACGTGCTGCAAATCGAGAAGCGTATCCGCGGCCGCGTCAAGCAGCAGATGGAAAAGAGCCAGCGCGAGTACTACTTGAATGAGCAAATGAAAGCCATTCAGAAGGAACTGGGCGAACTGGACGATGCGCCGAATGAAATCGGCGAACTCGAGAAGCGCATCAAAGCGGCCGGCATGCCCAAAGAGGCGCGCGAGAAGGCAAATTCCGAGCTCGCCAAACTGAAGTTGATGTCGCCGATGTCGGCGGAAGCCACCGTGGTGCGCAACTACATCGACTGGTTGGTGAAATCGCCCTGGAAAAAGCGCAGCAAGGTTCACTTGGATATCGCCGCGGCCGAGAAAGTACTCGAGGCCGATCACTACGGCCTGGAGAAGGTGAAAGAGCGCATCGTCGAGTACCTGGCGGTGCAGCAGCGCGTGAAGAATCTTCGTGGGCCGATCCTCTGTCTCGTGGGCCCCCCGGGCGTCGGCAAGACTTCCCTGGGTCAGAGCGTAGCGCGCTCCACCAATCGCAAGTTCGTGCGCATGTCGTTGGGCGGCGTGCGGGATGAGGCGGAGATCCGCGGCCATCGACGCACCTACATCGGTTCGATGCCCGGCAAGATCATCCAGAATCTTGCCAAGTGCGGGGTGCGCAATCCTTTGTTCCTGCTCGATGAAGTCGACAAGATGTCCACCGATTTTCGCGGTGATCCGTCATCGGCGCTGCTCGAAGTGCTCGACCCGGAGCAGAACAGCACCTTTAACGATCATTATCTCGAGGTCGATTTCGACCTGTCCGAAGTGATGTTCGTCTGCACCGCGAATAGCCTGAATATTCCTGCTCCGCTGCTGGATCGAATGGAAGTGATCCGCATCCCGGGCTACACCGAGGACGAAAAGAGCAACATCGCGCGCCGCTACCTGCTGCCGAAACAGATCAAGCAGAACGGCTTGAAGGATGGCGAGCTCGTGGTGGCCGATGCCGCCATTTCCGACATGATTCGTTTCTACACCCGCGAAGCCGGCGTGCGAAATCTCGAGCGCGAGATCTCCAAGATCGGACGCAAGGCGGTGAAGCAGCTGCTGATGACGCCCGCGGAAAAAACCGTGACGGTCGATTCGAATAATCTCGATAAGTACCTGGGTGTTCGACGCTTCCGCTACGGCAAGGCGGAGGAGAGCAATCGTGTCGGCCAGGTGACGGGTTTGGCATGGACCGAGGTCGGCGGCGAGTTGTTGACCATTGAGGCGGCGGTCGTCAACGGCAAGGGCAAGCTCACGCACACCGGCCAACTGGGCGAAGTGATGCAAGAGTCCATCCAGGCGGCCATGACCGTGGTGCGCAGCCGCTCAGCGATGCTCGGGCTCGACGTGGATTTTTATCAAAAGGCGGACGTGCACATTCACGTGCCCGAAGGCGCCACGCCGAAGGACGGCCCCAGCGCCGGCGTCGGCATGGCCACGGCGCTGATCTCCGCGCTGACCAAGATTCCCGTGCGCTCGGACGTCGCCATGACCGGCGAGATCACGCTGCGCGGGGAAGTGTTGCCGATCGGCGGACTCAAGGAGAAGCTGCTGGCGGCGCACCGCGGTGGGATTACGACCGTATTGATTCCCGACGACAACACCAAGGACCTGGCTGAGATTCCCGAGAACATCAAGGAAAAACTCGACATCCGCTCGGTGAAGTGGATCGACGAGGTGCTGCAAGTTGCCTTGACGCACATGCCGGTGCCGCTCGGGCCGTCGATCGATCCGGCGAAGCCGCCGGAAGCGATGGCGGGCGAGAAGAAAAGGCGGGTCGGACGGGTCAAGAGTCAAGTGCGGGCTCACTAGCGGTCTCGAATCGCTGCCGTAGCGCGCATCGCCATGGTGCGGCGTTTGTGCTGGCGCCGCGTCCGTGGAAGTATATCGGCTTCGAGCAATTCGAGCGCTGAAGCCAAACATGAAACCTTTCTATTTCGCAGTGATGTTCGCGTTTGCGTTGGCGCAAATGCCCGCGGCAGTACGGGCGGCAGGGGTCAGCGCCTACCTGCCCCTGAATCTCGAGCCCGAGACGGAACGCCAGATCGAGCGGGTGCTGATCCTCGCGGACGAGCCGATACTCAAGCGACCCTTTGCCGTAGCGCTGGTGGAACTGGCGCTGCCGGCGGCATGTAAAAAGGATGAGGCGCTCTGCGCGAAGGTAAAAAAGTATCTGGAGCGCTATTCGCGTGATTATGCGCTGACCCATGCCAGCATCACCGGTTCGGCTGCGCATGGCGGCGGCGCCGATGTGGTTCCCAACAATCATGGCCTGCCGGTGGACAGCAAATGGGAAGTTTCCGCCCAAGGCTTTGTGCAGCCGAACGACTATATGCTGGCGAGCGCCGGTTTCATTGCCTACGATGGTCGAGTCCGGCCGACAGGTTCGATGTTGAGCCTCGGCTTCAACTGGGCGCAACTCGATATCGGTTACCGTGACCATTGGTTCTCGCCGGCGACCGATAGCACCATGATGATCGGCACGGAATCCCCGACCATGCCCTCCGTGACGCTGTCGAACTATGAGCCGCTCACGCGCCTCGGATTTCAGTACGAACTCTTTTGGGCGCAAATGGCCCGGTCCGATCACATCTTGGGTGGCGGTCAAGGCACCACGGTGCAGTCGAGCGGCAATCCGAAACTGTTCGGTGCGCAGTTGTCCGTCGAGCCTTTCAGCGGTTGGTCGCTCGGCGTCAACCGGCAGCTGCAATATGGCGGCGGCGGATTGCCGGATTCGGCCAACTTTCTGCTGCGGGATTTTTTCAAGCCGGGCGGTCAATCGCAGACGCAAGGAAATCAAGAGGCTTCGTATGTCAGCCGCTTCATTTTTCCGGGCAAGACCCCATTTGCCGTGTACTTCCAATACGCCGGCGAGAACACGTTGGACGGCGGCAGCTATCTGCTCGGCATGTCAGGGCTCACCGCAGGCATCGATTTTCCAGTGCTGTGGCGCTACTTCGATATGACCTATGAGGTTTCGGAGTGGCAAAACGGATGGTACGTCAACAGTGTCTTTTTGGACGGCATGACCAATTACAGGCTGGTGACGGGCCAATGGGGCGCCGACCAACGCGTGTTCAACGACGGGGTGGGTGCGCGCAGCCAGATGTTGCGCATAGGCTGGGAACCGTCATTCGGCGGCTATCTCGAAGAGCAGGTAAGGTACCTGGTGAATCAGGAATACGGCATCTTTCCGTATCGTCATTTTTCCGAGTTCACAATCCGCTATTCACGGCCCTGGAATGAGCTGACCGTGGGCGGCGAGGCAGACGCCGGACACGACGTGTTTGGCAAGTCCTTTTTTCGACTGTCCGGTTTCGTGCGCTACGGCGGCGATCAAAACACGCACACGCGAGACGTCGATGATGACGACTCGTCGGCTTCAACGGAAACGCCCGGCAATGAATTATTCATTGACGCGGGTGTGAATGTGAATCAAGTCAAGGCGAACCTGCAGCAGGGGTTCCCGATCGTGACGTCAAGGGTCGGCACCGGTCCGCATATCGGGTTCGGTGCGCGCCGTGCGGTCTCTGAGAAGAACGATCTGGGGGTGCGACTGGAAGATGATCAGGTCGACGGGCATAACCTCTTTGGGGTGCGGGCACTTGACTACCGGCATCGCTTTGGCGATTCATTTGCGCTCGGATTATTCGCTGGGGTCGCCCGCTATGATCTCGCGACGCCTGCCTACTCGCTGTACGCCGGAGTGGGTGCTCAATGGCGAAACGTGCTGCCAAAATGGGATATCGGCGCAGACTTCCGCTACGCGCAGAACGTGGCCCGTACGCACGTACTGGCCAGCGATGCGGCTGTCGCCGGGGTGCGGCCCGATAGCTTTTACAAAATTGAGACGGGCCTTCTGTATGTCTCACGGCGGTTTTGATGCATTGGAAGGCTCGACCTTGGGGCAGGCTGGAAAGGAGCGCCAATTGCCAAGGCGATTGACCTCGCGTAGACTTCCGCGCCTCTTCCAGGGGGTGCTTAGCTCAGCTGGTAGAGCATCGCCTTTACACGGCGAGGGTCGGGGGTTCGATCCCCTCAGCACCCACCAACAGCGGAGTGGTAGTTCAGCTGGTTAGAATACCGGCCTGTCACGCCGGGGGTCGCGGGTTCGAG
>DASXMG010000073.1:0-58846 GCA_036495805.1 Steroidobacteraceae bacterium
TGCACGACAAGGGCGATCTGGCCGCTGCGGAAAATGAATTCCGCCAAGCCCTGGCGATCTACGACAAATCGTTGCCGCCGAATCATCAGTACCGCGCCTCGCTGCTCATGCACTTCGCGCGGTTGCTCGTGGATCGGAATAAATCCGCCGAAGCGCTCGCCAAGAGCGAGGAGTCGATCAAGATCTGGACCGCCACCTCACCCGCCTCCAATCCGCAGACGGCGCTGGCTCACGCCATTCACGCCTACGCGCTCGAACATCTCGGCAAATTGCCGCAGGCCGCAGCGGAACTGGATGCCGCGGTGCCGGTGCTCGCGAAAGCTCGCGGCCCGGACGATGTGGTGGTGCGGCGCGCGCAAGGCTGGCAAAAAATCGCGGACCCGAACGCGCTGCAAACCGCGAGCACCAGCGTGACGGTGCACCGGCCGTAGGTCAGGTGCCCAAAAACAACCGGTAGGCCGGATTGTCGGTCTCTTCCGTGAAGGCGTACTGCAGCTCGTTGATGTGCAATAAAAAATCGGTGTGCGTGTCCGGTGGCACCTGGATGCCGGCGAGCACCCGCCCGTGGTCCGAGCCATGATTCCGGTAGTGGAACAGGCTGACGTTCCATTGCGTGCCGATCGCCTGTAAAAACTTGAGCAGCGCCCCGGGGCGTTCGGGAAACTCGAAGCGGTATAACTTCTCGTCGGCGAGCCCGCGCGCATGGCCGCCCACCATATAGCGCACGTGCAGCTTGGCCATTTCGTTGTCGCTCATGTCGCTGGCTGAAAAGCCCGCGGCAATGATTTCCGCCAGCAAGGCATCGCGTTCCGTTCTGCCTTGGGTGAGTGCCAGGCTCACGAACACCTGCGCCGCTTTGAGATCGGAATAGCGATAATTGAACTCAGTCACGCTGCGATTCCCGAGCAATCCGCAAAAGCGCAGAAATGACCCCGGCGTCTCCGGCATCTGCACCGCAAACAGCGCCTCACGCTGCGCGCCGATGTCCGCGCGCTCGGCAACGTACCGCAGGCGGTCGAAATTCATATTGGCGCCGCAATTCACCGCAATCAACGTGCGCCCGGTGCAATTCTCGCGCGCCACGTATTTCTTGATGCCGGCTACGGCTAAGGCTCCCGCGGGCTCGGCGATGGAGCGCGTGTCCTGGAAGATGTCCTGGATGGCGGCGCAGATCTGGTCGGTGCTCACCAAAACGATCTCATCGACGTACTGGCGCGCCAGGCGAAAGGTCTCCTCGCCCACGCGCCGCACGGCGACGCCGTCGGCGAACATGCCGACGCGCTCCAGGGTGATGCGCTTGCCGCCGCGCAGCGATTCGAACATCGCCGCCGCGTCTTCCGGCTGTACGCCGATGACTTTCATCCGCGGATACAGCGACTTCGCATAGGCCGCGATGCCCGCAATCAGTCCGCCGCCGCCGACGGGAACAAAAATGGCGTCGATTTCGTCGCCATGACGCTGCCGCAGGATCTCCATGGCTATCGTACCCTGGCCGGCGATCACATCCGGGTCATCGAACGGGTGCACGAAAACCAGATTTCTCTGCCGGCCAAGTTCCGTCGCATGTTCGTAGGCATGATCGTAATCATCGCCGTGCAATATGATTTCACCGCCCAGAGCTGCGACGGCTTGAACTTTGATTTCCGGTGTTGTGAGCGGCATGACGATCACCGCGGGGATTCCCCGCGTGCGGGCGGCCAGCGCCACTCCCTGCGCGTGATTGCCCGCCGAGGCGCAGATGACGCCGCGTTGCGCGCTGATGGCCGACAATTGTGCAATCTTGTTGTAGGCGCCGCGAATTTTGAACGAAAACACCGGCTGCAGGTCTTCTCGTTTGAACCAGACATTATTTTTCAGGCGCTGCGACAACCGAGGTGCGGTTTCCAGGGCCGTCTCCACGGCGACGTCATAGACCTTGGCCTTGAGAATCCGATCGACGTAGCTTTCTTGCATGAGCGGCATCTATGGATACATTAGCCGAAGCGGCCGCACAGCGGTATCGCCGGTACATACTGTGAGACGGTCCACACCCCTTGAGGACCCTGCGCTCGTATCGGCCATTAATTCGGTAACATAGGACCATGCGCGCACTGAAATTTTGGCTTTTTGCCCTGGCTGTAGCTGCCCCGGCGGCGGCTTTCGCGCTGACCGGAAACACGGTGGCCACGGACAATGTCAAAGCACGCTTGGTCGGCGAGGTGACCGCGGTCGCTCCCGGCCAGACATTCTGGGTCGCGCTCGAGCTGGATATCCGCGACGGCTGGCATACCTATTGGCGCAATCCGGGCGACTCCGGCGAACCCACGAAACTGGCGTGGCAGCTACCGCCGGGATTTACCGCCGGCGATATCGTATGGACCACGCCGCATCGTTTTGAAATCGCGCCGCTGGTCAATTACGGCTATGCCAAGCATGCGGTGCACCTGGTAAAGATCACGGCGCCCAAGGACTTGAAGGTGGGCGCGCCCGTTTCACTCGCGGCCAAGGCGAGTTGGCTGGTGTGCTCCGATGTCTGCGTCCCTGAAGATGCGAATTTGCAGTTGAGCCTGCCGACGAGCACACAGGCCGGCGGCATCGACCCGACCGCCGCCATGCTATTCACCACCGCGCGCAGCGAATTGCCCAGCGTCCAGCCGGCGCCAACGTCCGCTCGAATTCAGGGCGACAAGCTCATCATCACGCTGGGCCGCGAATGGGGCGCCACCCTGTCTCAGATCACCTCGCTGGCCTTCTACCCCTACGATGAGGGCGGCATCGAGTACGCAGCACCGCAGACGCTGACGCGCGCCAAGGATGCCGTTGATCTCGCGATGAAGATCGGGTATCAGCCGCCCAAAGCCGGAGCGATCCGCGGCGTGCTGGTGGTGACGACGCTGAACGGCTCGCAAACCGACACGGTCCCCATCGAGATTGCAGCGGATTTTTCGGGAGCTGGCGCGGCCGACGTCAAGGCGGGCCCGCGCTTTGCCCCATTGCCGCAGTCGAACAAGGAACCCGAGCATTCGCTGCCGACGCTGCTGTTGTTCGCCGTGTTGGGCGGCTTGATATTGAATCTGATGCCCTGCGTCTTTCCGGTGCTGTCCATCAAGGCACTCAACGTCATGGAACAGGCAAAAACACATCCCGCCGCGGTGCGCGCCAAGGGTTTGGTATTTGCCGCCGGGGTAATCGTTTCGATGCTTTGTCTCGCAGGTATCCTGCTGATGCTGCGCGCCGGCGGCGAGCAACTGGGCTGGGGCTTCCAACTGCAATCTCCCCTGTTCGTCACTTTGCTGGTTTATTTGCTGCTTGCGGTCGGCCTCAATCTATCCGGCGTGTTCGAAGTGGGCGGCGGCCTGGCCGGCGTCGGCGACAACCTGACGCAGGGCGACAGCTACAGCGCATCGTTTTTCACGGGTGTGCTGGCCACGTTGGTGGCCACGCCCTGCTCCGCCCCATTCATGGCGCCGGCGGTGGGCGCCGCACTGACCCAAGCGCCTTTCAATGCGCTGTGCATTTTCGCGGCATTGGGCGTCGGGATCTCGCTGCCCTTCGTGCTTCTGTCATTCGCGCCGTGGATGCGCAGCGTCCTGCCCAAGCCCGGCGCATGGATGGATACCCTGAAACAAGTGTTCGCCTTCCCGGTTTATGCAACGGCGGCGTGGCTGCTCTGGGTGGTCGCGCAGGAGACGTCGCCGTTTGGCCTGGGTGCGGCATTGGCGGGCAGCATCTTGGTGGCACTCGCAGCCTGGTCCTTCCAGAAGTCCCGTTCCAGTGCCGGGGGCGGCCGGATAACCGTCATCGCCACCGCCGTGGTTTCATTGTTGCTGGCGATATTTCTGCCGATTCGTTTCGCCGATGTCGCCGCCGCTGCGCCGGGCGATTCCGCGCAAGCAAGACCAGGGGTCGATGAGTGGCAGCCCTACAGCGCTGCGCGCGTCGCGGAACTCAAGGCTGCGGGCCGGCCGCTGTTGGTGAATTTCACGGCGAGCTGGTGCTTGACCTGCCTGGTCAATGAGCGCAACGCATTTTCCGATGCTGCCGTGCAGGCGATTTTTCGCGACAAGAAGGTCACGCTGATGAAAGGCGATTGGACCAATCGCGATCCGGCGATCACGAAAGCGCTGGCCGAATTCGGCCGCGCCGGCGTACCGCTGTACGTGGTTTACAACTCGAAACCCGGTGCCACAGAGCCGGTGATTCTGCCGCAAATCCTGACAGCCGGTGTTGTGCAGAGCGCGTTTGCCGACACCCCGGCAAAATGACCGTAAGGTGTGATTGAATGCGTGGTAGTGAATAATAACGCCACCACGATTTCGGTCATCGACTTTCGCCGCCAAAGCATGGTGCTGCAGTGGCATTCCCTCGGTGGAACCTGGACCGCCTGCGACAACCCTCCGGCACTGGTTCACGGCATTGCCTTGATACGCCCCACCGGACCCAATATCTGCATCTATGGGCAGGGCGGCCGCCTGCGGTTGCAGGTCGGCCCGAATCAATATGCCTTGGCGGAGAACTCGCCGCGAATCAGCTGCACGCGCGGCATTGCCAGCTTTGGTTTTCGCCGACGATTCACCGTGAGGTCGAGCACCGGCGGCATCCTATTCAACCATTCGTATTGGACTCACCAGGGCCGGGACTTTTATCGCTGGCTGGCGGATCGGGCCGAGGATCCCGATTGGCGCATCAGCTGCGGGCGGCAATGGTCGGAGGGCGTGCCCTCCGCCGCGCTGCGGCCCCATTAGGAACCCATCAGCTCAGCGAGTTCCGCAGCGCTCAGATGACGCCATTGGCCGGGCCGCAAATCACCCAGGTGGATATTCATGATGCGCACGCGCTGCAGGCGCTGTGCTTTGTAACCAAGCGCCGAACACATGCGGCGGATTTGGCGGTTTAGCCCTTGAGTGAGAATGATTCGAAACGACTGCGCGTTCACCCGCGTAACTTTGCTGGGCTTGGTCAGTTCGCCCATGATCTTGACGCCGCCGGCCAACATGCGCAACGACAGGTCCGTGATGGGGCGATCAACGCTCACCAGGTATTCCTTTTCGTGATTATTTTCCGACCTTAAGATTTCATTGACGATATCGCCGTTGTTCGTCAGCAGAATCAGGCCTTCGGAGTCGCGATCCAGCCGGCCCACCGGGAAAATCCGCTCGGGGTAGCCCACGTGATCGATGATGTTGTCTTCGATGTGGGCTTCGGTGGTGCAAATGATGCCGACGGGCTTGTTGAGCGCAATGTAGACCTGCTTCTTTTTGACGCCGATCGAACCGCCATCGACGCGCACATCGTCGCCGTCCGCCACTTGAGTTCCCAATGAGGCTGGCTGGCCGTTCAAAGTCACCCGGCCCGCCTCGATCCACTTGTCCGCCTCGCGCCGCGAGCACACACCCGTTTCGCTGATGTACTTGTTGAGCCGCATGGCGAAGCTTTAAAGGTCAGCCGGTCAAGAACATGCCGATCTGCTTGGCCAGGGTCTGCGGCGCAGCCGCGAACAAGTCGCTCGCATAGTCATCGATATCGACAAATTTGCCGTTCGGCAGCGCCGCTTTGAGCTTCGCGATGTCGTCGCGAGTGTCAAGGCGCGTACGCATGATGAGCGTCGGTTGCTTGACCGCCGGAATCCGCTCGGCAGCGGCTAACCCGGCCAAAACCAAGCGCCGTACGAGCGTGGGTCTCGCCGCCGCGAGGTCCAGCGCCGCGCGGGCGCCGCTGTGGATGCCTAACAGGTCGATCTGGCGCAGCCTTAGATCATCGGCCAGATCGGAGATGGCGCCTGCCGCCTCGCCAACGCTCGAGTTCGGCGAAGGATCCGATTCGCCGAGGCCCGGGAGATCCGGCGCATAGACCGAGCGCACGTCGGCAATCTCCGGTAAAAATCGGCCGAAGGCGCGGCTCGAGCTCTGATCGGCGTGTAGGCAGAAGAGCGGCACCTGTTCGTCGAAGCCTCCGGTCGCCGGAAACGCGGTGCGAACGTGCAGCTGCCCAAATCGACAGTCAAAATAGGCACGTCGAGTTCGCACCACTTCCATCGGTATGGTCAATTTCGAGTGCTTGGCCAAAGGATCACGAGCTCCGAATGATGTTTGTCGTGCGATTAGGATACTAGAACTCGCCTGCACCTCAGAAAAGCTGTCCTACATCTGTGGTTTCCGCGCTACATTAATTTTTACACTTCTTTGCATTAGGGCTAGCTTCGGTGACGGAGCACGGCTAGAGTGTTGCTCGGACGCAATTGGACTGAAGGGACATAAAAAGACCGATCGTCGTCGAGCGCTCCTAAAAAAGCGCCGCGAGAGGCATGGGGACTTGAAAGCCGGGCCGCGGGGCCCGGCTTTTTTATTGTGGCGATCGATCCCATACACGGGACATCGTGAATCCATTCGAACGTCCCCCTCTGAAGCTCACTTCCTCGATCAATCGTTGACCATCTGCGGCAATGCTGTAGTGCTCCTCGAAAGGAGGACGATCTTCTCCCTGCTCGCGGCTGCGGACGATCAAAGTCTTCTCGAGCCAGCCGCACTTCGGCGGCGGCGCGTCGCGCGCAGCCGGCAACGGCGCGTCTCGATCTGAATCTTTGTAGTGATGCCGTGGTGTTTTCCTGGCATCACCGGGCTGGCACACACGCGTCTGGCCTGTAGAAGTGAATGTCAGGACGCCGCCCACTTGTTTGATGTCGAGGACCTTCCCAGGAAAGCGCGACGCTTCGGCCAACAGGCTGACCGACGGGGTCGCGGGCGGTATCACGGCAGGATACCCGGGGCCCTGGCCTCCACGGCCGCCGCGGCCGCCTGCAGCGTTGCCGTTGTTGTCCGCCGCAGCAGCAGATTGAGCGTTGGCAAGCTGCAGCAAATGCATGGGATCGTCGCTATCGGCTGTATTGAGCTTCCAACTGCCGCTGAAATCCACACCGGGTGGCGGCGCGAGACGCAGCTCGTCGGTAGCGCAAGCGCCGAGGAATATCACTGCCGCAAGAAGTGCGACGCGCATCTGAAACCCCCTAAAATCCCAGGGGGAATCTTATAATGAAATCAACCCAGTTGTGCGCGGCCGGCCGCTCGCAGGTCGTTCGGACCGCAGATCCAAACCCGGCCTTCGAAAGGTTGGAAACACACGCGGACCCCTTCTGTGCGCCGCATCGTTTGCGATCCGCAGGCAATCTTGCCGTCGGCGAGATCGGCCTGGATTAGATCGACCAGCGATGCGCTGGGCTCGCCGGCATCGGTCGGCGGCAGCGCATGCGCGAGAATGCGGGCCTGCACCTCGTCGCGGCGCGCTGCGTTGCCGAGCACCGCGCGCTTGAATTTGTCGAGCACCACCAGAACGGAACTCAATGTGTTGTCCGTCACATCGCTCGGGCGCCCGGTTCCGCCCATGAATTTCAGGTGCAGCAAGCCACCCACGCCGCGCCCCTCATCGTGCAGACATAGCGCCAAAGCCCCGTGCAAATCGGCGATCAAAAGCATCGGCTCGGGCGAGACATGATAAGTGTCAGCTGCGACCGATACTTCCGTGAGATCTTTAGCCAATGGGGGACCCTTTGTTACCCCCACGATGCTGCGCCGAACCTCAGATTCGCTCTGCCAAGCAAATCACGGTTTTTACCTATTACAAAAGGAACTGCTGCGCGGATTGACAAGGATCGGCAATGACTGACAAGGATCGGCAGTCATAAGCTCATATCGCGTGAGTATTGGCGCCATTTGCGGCGCGCAAAGTATCGTGTTTGGCATGTATCGGTACGACATCACCGACAAAACTCTCGTCCGCCAGCGGGTGTCGCAATTTCGCGATCAAACGCAAAGATTTCTCAAGGGAGCGTTAAGCGAGGACGAGTTCAAGCACCTGCGGCTGCGCAACGGCCTATACATCCAACGTCATGCGCCGATGCTGCGCATTTCCATCCCTTACGGGCTGCTGTCGGCGCGGCAACTGCGTACCTTGGCGAAAATCTCGCGCGACTACGACCGCCACTACGGACATTTCACGACGCGCCAGAACATCCAGTTCAACTGGCCCAAGCTCGAGCAAGTCCCCGATATTCTGCAGGAACTCGCCGAGGTGGAGATGCACTCCATCCAGACCAGCGGCAATTGCATTCGCAACATTACGTCCGATCATCTGGCCGGGATCGCGCCCGATGAACTCGACGACCCGAGGCCCTGGTGCGAGATCATTCGCCAATGGGCGACATTCCATCCGGAGTTCACCTACCTGCCCCGCAAATTCAAGATCGCCGTCACCGGTGCGCCGCAGGACCGCGCGGCGTCGCTGGTCCACGATGTCGGCGTGCACATCGTTCGCGGTCCGAACGACGAAATGGGCTTCGAGATCCTCGCAGGGGGCGGCCTGGGCCGCACACCGATCATCGGCGAGGTGGTGCGGGAATTCCTGCCGCGCGAGCATTTGCTGTCGTACCTGACGGCAATACTGCGTGTCTATAACTTGGAAGGCCGCCGCGACAATCTGACCAAGGCTCGCATCAAAATCCTGGTGCGCTCCCTGGGAATCAAGGAGTTTAGACGGCGTGTGGAGGCCGAATGGCAGCTGCTGCGCGATGACGATTTGCGCGTCGACGATGCGCAGGTTGCGCGCATGCGGAGCCACTTCAAGCCGCCCGCTTATCTGGCCTTGCCAAACCTGGAGCCGGACTCCGGCAGGGAACCTGCGTTTCGGGCTTGGTACCGCTACAACACCACGGCGCACAAGGTTGCCGGGTATCGCGCCGTATTCATCTCCCTCAAGAAACCAGGCGTGCCTCCCGGCGATGCCAGCGATGCCCAAATGGATCTCATCGCCGATCTTGCGGATCGCTTCAGCTTCGGCGAGGTACGCGTGACCCACACGCAGAATCTGCTGCTCGCCGATGTCGAGCAGAGCCTCGCCTATGAGTTGTGGCAGCGGCTCGAGCACGCGGGGCTCGCGACGCCCAACATCGGCACGTTGACCGACATCATTTGCTGTCCGGGACTCGACTTCTGCAGTCTCGCGAATGCGCGTTCCATCGATGTCGCGCAGCTCATCAACGAGCGTTTCGACGATTACGACTATATCTACGATTTGGGCGAGATCGACATCAAGATGTCGGGCTGCATGAATGCCTGCGGACACCACCATGTCGGCAACATCGGCATTCTCGGCGTCGATAAGGGCGGCGAGGAGTGGTATCAGATCACCATCGGGGGCGCGGCCGGCGCCGACGCGTCCTTGGGATCGGTCATCGGTCCGTCGGTGCCGAAGATGCAGGTGGCCGACACCATCGAGCGCTTGCTGGAGGTATACGTCGAGCGGCGCGGCTCCGGGGAGCGCTTCCTCGACACGGTGCGTCGCCTCGGCGTGAAGCCCTTCAAGGAACGTGCCTATGCCGCGCCGATTGCTGCGTAACGACGAGATTGTCGTCGACGACTGGCGCTATGTTGCCGAAGCGGCCGGCGATGCGGCCGCACCGTTGATCGTGACCCTGGCCCAGTGGCAGCTGGAGCCGGATACCTGGCTTGCGCGCGGCACGCCCCTAGGGCTCGTGCTCTTGCCCGCTCATCACGTGGAGCAAATCGCCGCGGAGCTAAAATTTTTCACCCTGATCGCCGCGGAATTTCCCGGGCCCGCCGAAGGTCGCGGCTATACCCAGGCACGGCAGCTGCGTGAGCAGTGGAAGTTCCGAGGAGAGCTGCGCGCAACGGGTTATGTGCGCCGCGATCAACTGTTTTTCATGGCGCGCTGCGGCTTCAACAGCTTCGAGCTGCCCGAATCCGATATCGAGGACGCCTATACGGCATTCTCGACGTTCACCGCTGCCTATCAGCCTTCGAACGACGCAGGTCTGGCGCGCAAGCTGCGCAACACCGCGTCCTAGGGAACATCGCGCAGCGGAATAACCAGGTCTTTCAGGAGCCGATCGATTTCCTCCTGCGTTTCCAGTTTTTCAACTTCCCGCACGAGCTTGCGCGGCAGATGCGGCGCCAACAATTCGATGAACTCATACATGTAGGCACGCAGCAGCCCGCTGCGGCGAAATCCGATCCAGGTCGTGTGGCCTTCGAACAAATGCGAGGCGTCGAGCACCACCAAATCGCTGTCGGCGACCGGATCGATCGCCAGGCGGGCAAGGATGCCGACGCCGAGACCGATTCGAACATAGGTCTTGATGACGTCCGAATCGCGCGCCGTCAAAGCCACATCCAGCGACAATCCGGCGGTTTCGAACAGTGCCGGCAGCGAGGAGCGCCCGGAGAAGCTAAACACGTAGGTCACGATCGGGTACTCGGCCAGCTTCTTGAGCGTGAGCTTGCCGGCGGAGGCGAGTGGATGTCCACGCGGCACCACGACCGCGCGGTGCCAGCGATACACCGGCAGGCGGATCAGGTGCGGGAACAATTCCTCCGAGCCCGTCGCGATCGCGAAATCAACGCGGTCGCGCGCAACCATCTCCGCAATCTGTTCGGAGGTACCCTGATGCAGGTGCAGGCGCACCTTCGGATACTTGCTGCGAAATGCGCCGATCACCTGGGGCAGCACGTAGCGCGCCTGCGTGTGTGTGGTGGCAATCGACAGAGTGCCGCCGTCGGCTTTGCGCAGCTCGGCGGAGGTGCGCCGAATATTCTGCATCTCGCGTAAAATACTGCTGGCCCTCGAGATGATCTGCTCGCCTGCGGCGGTCGTGCGCGTGAGCGCCCGGCCTTCACGCTCGAACAACTGAAATCCAAGCTCCTCCTCCAGCAATTTCAGCTGGCGGCTGACGCCGGGCTGGGAGGTGTGCAGCTGCCGCGCGGCGGCGGTAATGTTCAACCCATTTTCATGGACTGCCACGAGATAGCGTAATTGCTGGAATTTCATCGGCTCGCCTTGGGCCCTTGGTCACTTTTACCGCAGTAGCATATAAGGTTATCGTGCATCACGAACAGGCATGTACTCATGCTTGGGAATACGTTTCGCGCCGGCGCCTGCCACTTTATAGTGATGACTGCCGCAATCCGCGCGGAGTTAAAAATGCGTTCTATCCCAACAGCTTAGAGCGGCAAAGGGCTCGGCAAATGAATTACTTCCCGGCTTTTTTCGATCTCACGGCGCAACGGGTTCTGATCGTCGGCGGCGGCGAGGTGGCCTTGCGCAAGCTCGAGCTGCTGATGCGCAGCGGCGCGAAAGTTACGCTGGTGGCGCCGCAAATTCTGCCCGAGATCAAGGAGCGAGCGGCCGCCGGCAACATCACGGCGCTGCTTCGAGAGTTCGTTCCGGATGATCTTGACGGTGCACGGCTCGTGATCGTCGCGACCTCGCGGCGCGCCGTGAATCGATGGATCGCGAGCCTGAGCGAAGCGCGCGGAATTCCCGTCAACGTCGTCGATGACCGCGAAGCCTCGCGCTTCATCGTTCCCGCCATCATCGATCGCGACCCTGTGCTGGTGGCGATCTCCACCGCAGGCTCATCGCCGGTGCTCGCGCGCCGCCTGCGCGAGCGGCTGGAAGCACTCATCCCGAAACGCTTCGGGGAATTGGCTTTGTGGTTGCAGGCCCTGCGTCGCACTGTGCGTTGGCGCTTGCGCGACGGCGACACGCGGCGCCGCTTCTTCGAGCGCATCGTGGACGGCGCGGCCGCGCGCCGTTTCGTCGCGGGCGACACGCATGGGGCGCAAAGGCTGGCGCAGCAGTTGTTGGCGCGAACCGCCGGTTCGCCGCGGGAATCAGGCGAGGTCACACTGGTGGGTGCCGGTCCCGGGGATCCGGAACTGCTGACATTGAAAGCGCTCCGGGCGCTGCAAGACGCCGATGTCATTCTGCATGATCGGCTGGTGCCGCGGGCCGTGCTCGACATGGCGCGGCGTGACGCGAGGCAGATTTGCGTCGGCAAGGCCGCGGGCGGCATCGGCTACAGCCAAGCGGAAATCAACGCACTGCTCGTCGAACACGCGCTGCAGGGCAAGCGCGTGGTGCGGTTGAAGGGCGGCGACCCCTTCATTTTCGGCCGGGGCGGCGAAGAACTCGAAGCGCTGCAAAAAGCCCGCATCCGTTTTTCGGTGATTCCCGGCATCACGGCCGCGGCCGGCTGCGCCGCGTATGCCGGCATACCGCTGACTCACCGCAATCACGCGCACAGCGTCACGTTCGTCACGGGACACGAGCAAGCAAACGGGCGCGAGCCCGATTGGCATGCACTGGCGAAGCCCGGGATCACCGCCGTGTTCTACATGGGACTCGCGCGCGTGGAACACATCGCCTCGAAGCTTATGCAGCACGGCGCGTCCGCGGCGCTGCCGGCCGCCCTGATTGCACACGGCACGCTCGAAAACCAGCGCGTCGTTACCGGGCCCTTAGGGCTGATTGCCGACACGGCCGCGCGCGCCGGCCTTCAGTCGCCGACGCTTTTGGTGGTGGGAGAGGTCGTGTCCTTGCACGACTCGCTGGCATGGTTCAACTCCGCGGCGCCTCTCGAGGTGTCGCAGTCGGCCTAGCGGTCAGCAGCGCGGTCAGGCAATCGCCTCGGTAAAGCCGCGCTCGGCGATCCAGGCTCTGTTGAACAAGCGCGATTGATACTTCGCGCCGCCGTCGCACAGCACCGTAACAATGGTGTGGCCGCGGCCCAATTGCTTGGCAAGCGCGACCGCGGCGGCCACATTGATCCCCGCGGTGCTGCCGAGCAGCAACCCTTCTTCGCGCAGCAGCCGATACACAAAGTGCATGGTTTGCGCATCGGGGATGCGCAGCGCGTCGTCGATCGGCGCGCCTTCAAGGTTGGCCGTTACGCGCCCCGTGCCGATTCCCTCGGTGATGGACGATCCGCCGTCGGATTTCAATTCGCCATCCTTGATGTAGTGATACAGCGCGCTGCCCGGCGGATCCACGAGCACAATGCGCACGGCGTCGGATTTGGATTTCAGATAGCGCGCCGTGCCCGCCAACGTGCCGCCCGTGCCGGTCGCCGCACAAAAGGCGTCGATCTTGCCGCCGGTATCGCGCCAAATTTCCGGGCCCGTCGATTCAAAATGCGCATCGCGATTCGCGGTATTGTCGAATTGATTGGCCCAAATGGCATCGGGCAATTCTTGCGCAAGACGGCCCGCGACTTTCTGGTACTGATTGGGGTTGCTGTAGGGTACCGCAGGGACCTTGCGCAGCTCCGCACCCAGCGCCTCGATGATTTGATACTTCTCCGCGGCCTGATTGTCCGGCATGACGATCAAGCACTTATAGCCTCGTGCATTGCAGACGTGCGCCAGCCCGATACCGGTGTTGCCTGCGGTGCCCTCGACGACAGTGCCGCCCGGCTTCAAGGTGCCGCGGCGCTCGGCATCCAACACGATCCATTTTGCCGCGCGATCCTTTACCGAGCCGCCCGGGTTCATGAATTCGGCCTTTCCCAGGATTTCGCAGCCGGTCTCATCGCTCAGGTGCCGTAGGCGGATCAGCGGTGTATTGCCGATCGAGTCGGTAAAGCCGTCTTTGATATTCATCAATGCGAATTTAAGCGATTCCGCGCTCAAAACGGTGACTTTAGAAAAAAGAGTCCCCGGACTAGCCGGGGAATTTCGAGTGGAACAGGTGCAAGGATTAGGCCTTACACGTCCGTTAGTGGCAGATACGCGGCACAAAAGTGCCAAAACGTTCGACCTTGTTTGTGTCTTCCAGTGTTGCAAGTAAGTAACGCTGGGAATAAACACGAACTACTACGTTGACGCCATGATAGGCGATACCGTAGGCAAATCCAATGGTTAAGGCTTTTTAATTAGATTTTGCTGCGCTATGTCAAATGTGTTGCCAATTGGTGACAAAACAACGCTAGGCCCACGCCGTGGCGTTCGCGTGAAAATCCGCGGAAGCAGCCCGCACCACGCAGAATCGCTGCCCGGTGGGGGCCTCCATGACCCACCATGTCTGTACCGCCGCGATGCGCTTCGCCCCGAGTTTTTCCAGCCGGCTCACCTCGGCCTCGAGGTCGTCGGTTTCGATATCGAGGTGCACCCGGCTCGAATGGCTCACGGCCTGAACCTCGATGTGCAGGCCATGTTGATGGTCCACGAGCTGCTTGTAGATCTCGCCCTCGCCGGCCGGCAGGGCGCGCACCGCCAGCCCCAGCGCGTTTCCCCAGAAATCCGCCGACCGGTCGAGATCCAAGGTCTGACAATCGATGATGAAGCCGGACAATTTGCTTTTGTGCATGTCTTACTCCAAATTCCCGAATCTCACGCGAGGCTCCCATGAAATATTTACATACGATGGTGCGGGTGACGGACATCGAGCGGTCGCTTCGCTTCTACCGCGACGCGCTCGGCCTGAAAGAATTATCGCGCAGGGATTATCCGCAGGGGCGCTACACGCTGGTTTTTTTGGCGGCGCCGGGCGATGAGGGCGCGCAGGTGGAACTGACCTATAACTGGGATCCCGAGGAATATCCGGGGGGCCGCAATTTCGGGCATTTGGCTTATGCCGTGGATGATATCTACGCCGCCTGCCAACGCCTCATGGATCATGGCGTGACCATCAATCGACCGCCACGCGATGGGCGGATGGCCTTCGTGCGTTCGCCCGATAGCGTCTCGATCGAACTGCTGCAGAAGGGCCCTGCGCAGGCGCCCGCAGCGCCCTGGAACACGATGCAGAATGTCGGCCAGTGGTAGGACGGCGCCGGCAGAGCAGCGCTAGAACATTTCCGATGCGCCGGGGACCTTGGGCGGCTCGGCGGTGCGCGAGGGTATGTAATCGCCGGTGATCATCTCGCTGTAACCTAAGCCCGGACCGACCATGGGATAGACGCCGGCGTCGCGGTCGATGATGACCTCCAGGAATGCCGGCCCCTGGTGCCCGATGAACTCCGAGACGACTCGCGGCACGTCGGCCTTCCGATCGAGGCGGACCGCATATTTGAATCCGTCGGCCTTGGCCGCTTTGACGAAATCCTTGGTATGCAAGCTCTTGTCGCTGGCGCTCATGCGGCCCTTATGGAACAGCTTCTGCCACTGCCGCACCATGCCATCCCCGAAATTGTTGAGCACCACCACCTTGATCGGCAAATCATAGGTGGTAACGGTCTCCAGTTCCCCAATGTTCATGCGAATGCTGGCATCGCCGTCGAAGTCGATGACCAGGCGGCCGCGTTGCGCGAACTGCGCACCCACCGCCGCCGGCAATCCGAATCCCATGGTGCCCATGCTGCCCGACGTCAGCCACAACCGTGGGCTGCGAAAATCGAAGTACTGCGCGGCCCACATTTGATGCTGGCCGACGCCCGTCGTGATGATGGCCTCGCCCCGCGTCAAGCGGTTGATTTCCTCGATGAGGTAGTACGGCTGAATGAAGGCGCTGTTGCGATCGTAGTTCATGGCGTGTTTCACGCGCAGCTCGTTGCAGTGCCGATGCCAGGCCGACCAATCCCGCTTGAAATCCTGCGCCGTGCCGTAATCCATCAATGCGCGCAGCGCATCGGACATGAGACCCACATGATTCCAATTGGCGTGCTTGACCTTGTCGATCTCCGAAGCATCGATGTCGAAGTGCGCGATGAACTTGGCGCGACCGGCAAACTTGGCGACGTTGCCCGCGACGCGATCGTCGAATCGTGCACCAAAAGCCAGCAAGCAATCGCAATCATCGACGGCGTAGTTGGCGAACGCGGTGCCGTGCATGCCGAGCATGCGCATCGATAGCGAATCGGTGGTATCGACCGCGCCGATTCCCATCAGAGTGGTGACCACGGGAATCTGAAACTGTTTTGAGAATTCCCGCAAGGCATCGGCGGCTCCGGCGTTGATCACGCCGCCGCCCGCATAAATCAGCGGCCGCTGCGCGGCATGCAGGGCCGCGAAGAAATCGGCGCAGGCGGCTTGCGGCACGCTGGCGGCGTTGAGCCGGGCCATTCGCTGCCGGTATCCCGGGACCGGCAGGCGCCCGGTGCCCTGGAACACGCCTTGCCAATTTTGCACGTCCTTCGGCACATCGAGAACCACCGGACCGGGCCGGCCGGTGCGCGCGATCTCAAATGCCGTGCGCACCGTGGCCTCGAGCTTTTCAGGGTCAGTGATCAAAAAGACATGCTTGGCGACCGCGCCCATGATGGACGGCACGGGCGCCTCCTGGAACGCATCCGTGCCGATCGCCGTCGTCGGAACCTGGCCGCAGATGACCACGATGGGAATCGAGTCCGCCAAACTGTCGCGCACAGGCGTCACGGTATTCGTCGCACCGGGGCCCGAGGTCACCAACGCCACGCCTACCCGACCGCTCGCGCGTGCGTAGCCCGCCGCCATGAACGCGGCGCCTTGCTCATTGGCCGGAACCACCAGCGGCATCGCGGAGTCGTGTTCCTGGTTGAAGCGAAACACGGCATCGTAGATCGGCAGGACCGCACCGCCGCTATAGCCGAAGACGATGTCCACGCCTTCGTCGGCCAATACCTGAACGAGCATGTCCGCGCCGGTCATGACGGCGCCCGCTTGCGGGTGCGCGGATCGAGTTTGCCTGTCGACTACGTGCTTCACGCGGAAAGACTAGCAGTTCTGTCCCTGGCGCCCAAGCGCATTGCTCCCGTATCCTTGGGGCCAATGCGCCATGTCATTGCAATTCTCCTGCAAAACGAAGCCGGGGCACTCACTCGGGTCACCGGGTTGATATCCGCGCGCGGCTATAACATCGAGTCGCTTTCCGTCGCCCCGACGAATGATCCCACCGTCTCGCGCGTGACATTGGTGACCTCGGGATCCGATGCCGTAATCGCGCAGATCAATGCGCAGCTGCTCAAGCTCGTGGATGTGGTCGCGGTCGACGACATGACCGGCGGCGATACGCTCGCGCGCGAATTGCTGCTGATAAAATTGCAGCTCACCGCTCCGCAGGTCGATTCAGTCGCCGCCTTGTTGCGCCGTGCGGGAGGCAGGGTGCTGTCCGACAATCTCTCGGCCTACATCGTCGAGCTCGCCGGCACGGAACTCGAGGTCGGCGAATTCATCGCCGGCATCGCCGCATTCGGAGAGGTCATCGAGGTGGTGCGAGGCGGCGTCCTCGGCATTGCGCGCAGCGCACGCCCCCATCACCGCGGCTTGATTTCGGCCAGCGCCGCGGCGACGGCGCCCGAGTCGAAATCCTCGCAATAGATCTCCCAGGCGCGCTGGATGCGGCGCGCGGCCCGGCTCGCCAGGCGATCCACGCTGCCCGGCCAACGCTTGGTGGCCGCATAGGCTTGCAGCGTTTCCGATGAGGCCGCGCCGTAATGGCCGCAGCCGCGCAAGTGCGCCCACGCCGCGACATGCCCCATGCCTTCGACGGCTTGCAGGATACGGCGCGGTTTGGAGCGCCATTGCGCAAGATCCAAGCGGTCGACGCTGGGCTGCAGTTCTTTGAGGACATAGTGCCGATTTTCGAAGTGCACCGCGTGCAGCAGCGCGGGAGAGATCGCCTGCATCACGCGTTGGATGGACACGACCCGTGCCGCCTCGCTCGCCCACTGCGGTTGCGGTTGCGCGAGCCAATCGGCCACGGCGGATGGCGCCGCAAATTTGAGGTCGAGCGCGAAATTCTGATCGGGGGACCCGCGGCCACGGACCAAGAGGATGTAGCGCCTCAGCCCCAAACTACCGTTGCCCGCGATGCGCCGAGCGGCATCGAGAAGCTTGAAGAAGGGTCTGCCCACCCCGGGAACCGCGAATTTTGCGAGCAAGCGCTTGAGCCGCGGACGCTCCGCGGCGTCCATGCGCAACGCGCGCACGCCGTCGTTGCGGATGCGCCGTTCGCCGCCCTTGAGCTTGGTAAATCGCGCCAACAGTTCGCGGCGCGTGCGGTTGATCGCACGCCGCAGCAAAGCGCGAAACACCCCTTGCGCCAGCGAGCGCTCCACCCAGCGCGGCTTGCCGTCGGCGATGCTATGCAGGTACGCCTTGAAGAAGTGCCGCACCAGCAGCCGGCTCTGCGCGGGCTTCAATCCCAAGCCGTGGGCGGCGACCTTGATGCTGGCGACGAAGCGCACGACATCGAGCGTAAAAGGCGCGAGACAGGCATCGTCGAAATCGTTCATATCGAAGTAACACAGGCGATTGTCGCCTTTGAATGCGCCGAAATTTTCAAGGTGAAGATCGCCGCAGATCAGAGTGCAGGGTGCCTTCAGCAAGGAATGCCCTCGGGGCAGGAATTCGAGAAACAGCGGATTGGTGCCGCGAAAGAAGCAGAAGGGCTCTTTCCTCAGCAACGCGAGTTTCAACGTCAACCTATCGAAGTCGCGACCGGCGTTTTGCGCTAAAATTTGCTGCGTATATTTGCTCAAGACTCGCATAAGAAACCACGGTGGATGTAAAGCATGCAGCTTGGTATGGATTCGACCGCTAGGGAAGCCCTGCAACTCCTTTTGGCCTTGGGGTTGGGCGGCATCGTCGGGCTGGAGCGGCGCCTGCGCGGACATCCGGCGGGAATCCACACCAATGCCCTGGTGTCCCTCGGATCGGCGGCCTTCGTCATTGCAGGCCTGAGCCTGGGCGGCGATGTTTCACGCGTCGCAGCCCAGGTCGTCACCGGCAGCGGCTTCATCTGCGCCGGGGTCATTTTGCATCGCGGTACGGATATTCGCGGCCTCAACACCGCCGCCACATTATGGTGCGCTTCCGCCATGGGGGTGTTGTCAGGCGTGAACCAGCTGTTGCTGGCCTGCATGGTTGGGGCGGCGACCCTCTTGACCAACCTCGCGTTGCACTACGTTGAGCATGTACTGGTCAGAATCAGTGCTCCAAGCACGATGGTTTCGAAGGATCTTTAGGAAATTTGAGGAAAATTACACGTCATGCCTGAACTTGAAGTCACGCCGGAACACGCCGCTGATCCCAACACCCGACGCGTCGGTATTTTGGTGGGCGTCGTCGGCATCCTATTGTCGGTGGTCACGATCGCCTCGCATCGCGCGCACACCGACGCGGTCATTCACCGCACCGAGGCGAACGATCAGTGGAGCTACTATCAGGCGAAGAAAACCCGCGAGAACACCGAGGAGGTCGCACTCTCGCTCATGACCAGCCTGGGCACGGATCCTGCCAAGGGCGAGCCCGTGTCACGCAAGCTCGAGGCCGCCCGTGCCAAGTACGCAGCGGACGCGGAGAAGATCCAGGATGAGGCGAGAGCGAAAGACAAGGAGACCGACAAGGAAGAACACCGGGCTCTGTTCTTTGACATCGGCGAAGGGCTGCTCGAGCTCGGGCTGGTGCTGTGTTCTTTGTATTTCTTGGCGCGCAAGGCATTCTTCCCCGTCTTCGGCGTGCTCGCGAGCGTTGCCGGTACGATCTTGGCTGTCATGGGTTTCATGCTTTGAGAAGCTTTCTGGCCTGGATCGCGCTCGCTGCATGGTCTGCGGGTGCCTTTGCGTCCGGCGCCGCGGCGATGGCGCGCGTGGAAGCGCGCTCGAACGAGCTGTTGGCGGTGGGCGTGGTCCACGACGACAAGATGATCATTCGCCTAAGCCGTCTGGCCGACAATGCACCGGTGCGGGACGCTGTGGTCACGGTCGTGTTGCGGGGCACGGTGCACCCGACGGTCGCGGAAGCCGACGGCAGCTATTCGCTGCAAACCATGGATCTCGCGCTGCCCGGCGCCGCCGCCGTGGACTTTCAAGTGAGCGAAGGTGCAGCCAAGAACGATCTCAAGGGCACGCTGGATATCGGATCGCAGCGCGGTGCGTTGGATGACAGGAACAGCAGCCGCCAGCTGTGGTGGTGGGTGCTGAACTTCGCCGTGTGCGGGGCGGCGGTATGGCTTTTTTCCAGGCGACGCAAGGCCGCGAAGAACGAAGAGACCTAGCGCCTAGAAGCTCTGCATCGTCTGCACCAAAAATTGGAATTTCTGGATTCCTGCCACATCGCTCAAGGGAAAGGCAAAGTCGATGTGCAGCACGTTGCCGAGTCCCGAGCGGGTGTTGCCCAGGCGCAGCCCAAAGCCCACGTCCTTGAGCAAGCCTGGATCGCTGTTGCCGACAACGCCGGTCCCCCAGGTCCGTCCTACATCCGCGAACACGGCGCCGCCTACGCGAACCAGGCGAAACGGAAACCAATCGGTGAAGACCCGCTGCTCCACGGTCAGGAGCGCTCGGGAGGTGCCCGATTCGAAGCGCAGCGGATAGCCGCGCAGGCCGTTGTCCCCGCCGAGAAGCAGCTGCATGTCGGGGTCCAGGCGATAGGTGGTGGTTCCCGAGAATGCCGCGTACAGCAGCCAGTCTTCGCGCCAGCGCCAGTAATACCTGGCGGCGGCATCGGCAATCAGATTGCGCGGCCGGCCCTCTTCCAGGCGCGATGAAAAATCACTGTTAAGAAACAGCTGCTGTTGATGCGGCAGGTCGAAGCCGTGCAGCGCCTTTGCGGTCAGCATGATGGCATCGCGGTCGGCGCCAAAGACGCCGCTTGAATATCCAATCTCGCCGGTAACTTCCGTGCCAAAATACAGATCTTCGGTGCGCCCGATCTGATTCTCGTCGCCGACCTTCCGGAATGCGTCCTGGAGAATGTCGAATCCCGTAAAGGGGTAGGACAGAGTGCGGTCGGGCGGCAATATCTTTGCCGGCAGGATTGTGATCCGCGACGGCAGGAACAAGTTGCGATCGTAGCGCATGCCGAAGGTCCAGCGCTTGGTCCAACCGTCGATCAGGCCGCTGGAGACGCCGCCGCTCAATTCATACGAGGTTTCGCTGTCGTTGAATTGGTCGACGACGTTGCCGAGGTTGTAGCGCGAGATCCTGCGGTCAAAAGTGATTGCGGAGATCTTCGCGCTCCATGGAGCATCGAACGAATAGAAAGGACGTGTCAAAATCAGCGAACGCTGCGAGCCGTCGCTGGAATCCGAGTAGGCAAGCGCGTCCGTCCAGCGCGATCCGAGCACATTGGGGTCCGTCCAAGCTATGGTGTCGCTGGTGCGGTCCACGGTGCTGCCGCGGGAGATCTGCAGGGTCTTTCCCCATCCCAGAAAATTCGTGTCCTGCAGATTGAATCTCGTGTCGTTGGTGCCGCCGGATCGGCCGAAGGAAATGCCCGGGCTCAAGGTCCAAACGTCCTTGGTGATCACCCGGATGTCGACTTTGCCGTCGGCATAGTGCACGGGCACGATGCGCGCGTCGTACACATAAGGCTGCAAGCGCAGCAGCCGCTCGGACTCGGCGAGCTTGCGCGCCAGATATTTTTCGCCGCTCGCGAACAACAGCTGTGCCTGGATGGTGGCATGCTTGGTACGGATATGCAGGCGGTCGGCGAGCCGATACAGGCCGTTCTGTTCACGCTGATCGCCTTCGTCGAAAATATTGCGGGTGGCGATTTCCACCCGGCCGATGATTGCCCCGGCTGCCTCCAGCTCGGCATCGCTCGGCACATCGGCCGGACGCGGCTCGTCGATCCGCGTATGTTCCTTGTCTGTGAGCTTCGCCGCGAATGCCGATTGCGCAATCCCTGCGGTGAGGACGGCGAATGCAATCAGGCATCCCCCGCCGATGAGTCTCATTCGATCAACGGTCTAGAGAGCGGCGTTGTCGCTCTCGCCGGTGCGAATGCGCAAAACCCGCAGGATGTCGGTAACGAAGATCTTGCCATCACCCACCTTGCCTGTTTTCGACGCGCCCACGATGGCCTCCATCACTTGATCGACCAGTTCGTTTTTAACGGCAACTTCGATGCGCGTCTTCGGCACAAAGTCCACGACATACTCTGCACCGCGGTACAACTCCGTGTGTCCGCGCTGCCGCCCAAATCCCTTGACCTCTGTCACGGTCATGCCGGAGACGCCGATTTCGGACAGCGCCGCGCGCACGTCATCCAGCTTGAAGGGTTTGATGATTGCGGTTATCAATTTCATTCTGGACTCCGGGTCGGGGCAGTCTGGGTAATACTATACGTGTAGCCTATGCCCCGCATCACCTTCATTGAACCGGACGGTTTCCGGCACGAGATAGACGCGCCCGTCGGCATCACCTTGATGGAAGCGGCCAGGCAAAACGGCGTAAAGGGTATTGTCGCGCTGTGCGGCGGTGCATGCGCATGCGGCACTTGCCATGTCTATGTCGATGCGGCCTGGCTGTCCAAACTGGAGACGCGCGAGGAAATGGAAGAAGGCACGCTGGAGAGCGCTTGGCAACCGCGCGACGATAGCCGACTGAGCTGCCAGATTCATATCACGGCAAATCTCGAGGGACTCGTGGTGAGGGTTCCGCAGCACCAAGGAGAAACATAAACGATGTTTGGCATGGCAATTCACGGCGGCGCCGGTACCCTGCCGCGCGCCGAGATGAGCGGCGAAGCGGAACGCCTGTATCGGACGGGCTTGCGCGAGGCGATCGATGCGGGGTATGCGGTGCTGGAAGGCGGCGGCAGCAGCATCGACGCGGTCACCCGCGCGGTGGTACTGCTCGAGGACAACCCGCTGTTCAACGCCGGACGCGGCTCCGTATTCACGCTCGACGGGCGTAACGAGTTGGATGCCTCGATCATGGATGGGAGCACCTTGAAAGCCGGCGCGGTGTGCGGCCTGACGCGCATCCGCAATCCGGTGGAGCTCGCGCGCGCGGTGATGGAGCGTTCCGAGCACGTCATGCTGGCCGGCACCGGCGCGGAGGAGTTCGCGTCCGGTCAGGGCTTTGCCTTCGTGCCGCAAAGTTATTTCTACACAGCCCAGCGCTGGGCGCAATTGGAGCGAATTCGCAGCGGAGAAATCGGACTTTCGGGACACACCATTTCGCATGTCGGCACCGTCGGGGCGGTCGCGCTGGACGCCTCGGGTCACCTGGCCGCGGCGACGTCCACCGGCGGCATGACAGGCAAGCGCTTTCAGCGCATCGGCGATTCGCCCATCATCGGCGCGGGCACCTATGCCGATGACCGCTCCTGCGCGGTGTCCGCGACGGGACACGGCGAGGTGTTCATCCGCGCCGCCGTCGCGCACGATATCTGCGCGCGCATGCGTTTCGGCAATCGCAGCGTCGGCGCGGCGGCGCGGGAAGTGATTTTCGGGGAACTCCCGGCTGTCGGCGGCGAAGGCGGCGTGATCGCAATCGACGCGCAGGGAGAAATCGTGATGGAATTCAATTCAGAGGGGATGTTCCGCGCCGGCAGACGGGCCGGCGAAGAGACACAGATCGCCATTTATCGGTGAGGCCGCGGCCGGCGAAATCTCCGCGCAGCTTTAGGCCTCGACGTGGTGGCGGCGCTTTTCGAAGCGTCCGGTCCGCATCGTGGCGTACTCCGCTTCCATCACGATCACGCGATTCCTGCCCTCTTCTTTGGCGCAGTACAGAGCTTCGTCCGCAAGCTGTATCAATCCCTCGAGCGTGCGGTTCGCGGCGGGCAATATGAATGCGGCACCGATGCTTACCGTTAGCCGGCCGCAAACCTTCGACGCCTCGTGCGGAATGTTCAGCTCGGCAATGGAACGCTGGATGCGCGTCAGCACCTCGGCGACGTATTCGCGGCTCGCTTCGTAGAGCACGATGGCAAATTCCTCGCCGCCGTAGCGTGCAACGAAGTCCAGAGGCCGCCGCGCGCACTGGCTCAAGGACACCGCGACCGCGCGCAGGCACTCATCACCGGCCTGGTGGCCATAACGATCGTTGTAATCCTTGAAGCAATCGATGTCCGCGAGCAGCACTGCGATGCGCTCCTCTTCCCGCACCGCCTGCTGCCAAACTCGCGCGATATGCTGATCGAACATGCGGCGATTCTGGATGCCGGTCAGGCCGTCGCGCGCAACCATTTCGCGCAACAAGCACGCCTCCAGGAAGCGGATGCGGCTGGTCTTCTCGTGCATGTAGGTGACCGAGGCGCAGAACAGGTTGGCGGCGACGATGGCCAGCGCGCTGTAGCTGAACTCGCCGCCCGGCAATTCCAGCACCGTGCCGGCGGCAAGATAGGCCAGCATCACGATCACGTTGGCCGCGACCGCGTGGTAGAAGATCAGCCCGCTCATGAAGTAGATGAACACGATGCTGAGTATCAAACACGGGATCAGCATCGAGATCCCGCCCTGCGCGGCGATGATTTGGATGGCTGCGACGCTCAAGCCGAAGATCGTCATGATGACGATGGTAAAGGGCACGTGCATGCGGTGACGCTGCGGCGAGAAACTGGATGCCAGGCCGATGAGCAGGATCGGAATGATGACCATTATCTGGATGCGGCTGGGGATGCGATCGAGTTGCGGTCCCAAGACCATGGCGTCCATCGCCGAAAATGCGATGGCGATGAGGAGCGCAAGACAAAGATTTACGCGCGTGTGCAGCAGGTTCTCGTCGAAATTCCTGCGCCTGAACTCAGCCTCGAGTTCACCGTCGAACGTGAGCCAAGGAAAGCCCGCCCGCAATTGCCGCGCATGCGGGGAATTGGGAAGATCTTCTGTGGAAAGCCCCGTGGCAGTACTCATTCGCGTCACCGTACCTAGCGCAAGCCTTCCGCTCAATGATCCAGGCCGCTTATTTTAAGAGAGAAGCGCTGAAAAGGCGGTGAGCATTATGTCAAATAACGAATCAATCGCCTAAATAATGCGCCAGATAGGTGTCGAAATCGATCTTGTCGGAGGCCTCGATGGCGCGTTGCGCTTCGAGCGAATCGCGCGCCTCGGTCGCGAATTCACCGAGACGGCTCTCGTTAGGCGGATACAGTCCCAAAAAGTAGTCTTTGTGAAGTTTCGACATGCGTAAGGCCAGCTGAAAAAAAGTCTCGCCGGTTTGCCGCATCTCGGTCAGCAAGCGCGCCGATGGAGTCCGCTCTACATCATCGATTTTGGCGCGTTGTTGCTCGAGCGCCGAAGTATAGGGACGCGCAGCCTCGCCATGGTCGAGCATTTCACACAATCCTTGCATCGAATCGAGAAGTTCGCGCGCCCATTCGCTCATGGCAATGCTGCGGCCTTCGCGGCTCAATTTCAGGCCGGGTTCCCGGCCGCGCCTCGCCACCACAAGATGATTCGCGTCCAGCGCCGACTGTTCGCCCACGCTGATCGGCGCGCTTTCGCGCAGCAAGCACAGCGCCAGAAACGCTTCGAGGAAGCGCAGCTTGTTTTGATTGACGCCGACCGGATCGAACGCGCTCACGTCCAGCGCGCGCACCTCGACGTATTCCACGCCGGCGCGATGCAGCGCCTTGGTCGGCCGCTCGCCCGAGCGCGCGATGCGCTTCGGGCGAATGAAGCTGTAATACTCATTCTCGATCTGCAGGATGTTGGCATCGAGCTGTTGGTACACGCCGTTGACTTTGACACCGAGCTTCTCGTAGGGCGGATATGGCGTGCCGATCGCCCGGGATAGATCGCGTACATACTCCGACAAACTATTCACCGAGACGCTCAAGGTCGATTGATTCTTGTTGCGATAGCCGATGTCGCTCATGCGCAGCGATGTACCGTAAGGCTCATACACGGTATCGGCGTCGAGCACGGGCAGGGTGTTTTCGCGTCCCGCGAAAAAGCTGTTGGAAACGGCCGGCGAGGTGCCGAACAAGTACAGGACCAGCCAACCATAGCGGCGGTAATTGCGCAGCACGCCGAAATACTGCTCGGAAATGAAATCCTGCAGAGGCTGCTTCGATTGGTTGACCGCCTCCAGCACCCCCCAGAGCTTCTGACTGAACGAATAGTTGAAATGCACGCCGGAGATCGCCTGCATGATGCGTCCATAGCGGACGCCCAAACCGTGCCGATAGATGGTCTTCATGCGCCCGACATTTGAGCTGCCGAATTGCGCCAGTGGAATGCTCGCGTCGCCCTTGATCGCGCAAGGCATGCTGGTCGCCCATAGCAGTTCGTCGTGCAAATGGCGGTAGACGAACTGATGAATATCGCAGAGGTATTGCAGGAGTTCCCAGCTTTCGCCGAACGGTGGGGTGACCAGTTCGATCAGCGATTCGGAGAAATCCGTGGTGATGTGCTCGTTGGTGAGCGGCGCTCCCAATGCTTCCGGATGGCGGGTCTGGGCGATGACGCCGCCCGGGGACACGCGCAACGACTCCTTCTCGACGCCCTTGCGCCCGCCGCGCAATATCGCCCTTTCACCCGAATTGATCAGTCCCGCGAGCCGCCGTTCGAAGCTTTTGTCCACCACGTTGCGCAACGTTATCCCCGGTTCATTTTTTACGGCAGTTCGGCGACGACTTCGATTTGCACGAGAAATCCTGGGTCGACCAAGCGCTGCACCTGTACCCAGGACGTAGTCGGCAGCCGCTCCTTGTTGTAGTACTCAAAGCGCAGATCCGAAGCTTTTAGCAATGCGTCCATATTCGTCGTGTAGATCGTCTCTTTGACAACTTCTTCGAAGTCCGCTCCATGCGCGGCAAGGGTGCGACGTATATTGGAATAGGCGGCGCGCATTTGCCCGGCCATGTCGCCGGGCGAAACCAGCCGGCCGTTCTGATCCGCCGCCACCGAGCCGGAAATATACAGAGTTTTATCGATAAGCACGGCTTGCGAGTAGCCGAAGTCCTTCTCGTAAGGGTTGAGATGAAAAACCCGCTTCACCCGCATAGGCGGCGGCTCAGGCTCGCGCTCGCAGGCGCTGAGGGCGAGCGCCGCGATGCCGGCGATCAACAGAACGGCGAGCGCCGTGCGCCTGGGATCAGGGTTTGCGGTTGGGCGTGGCCTCAGCACGGGAGCGCAGCGCACGCAGCATTTTGGGGAGGTCTTTTCGCAGCGCCGTGCGCACGATCCAGTTCGGCACCCAAAAGCCCGGCGCCAAATCGACCATGTAATGCGCGATGGTATAGTCGCCGTCGCTTTTCAGTTCCCAGGAACATCGCAGCGTCCGCAGATCCCCGGAAATCCGCTCGATCGACACTTTTGCCGGGGGATCGTAGGTCGCGCGGATCACATAGGTTACCTTGGGTACGTACCAAGAATAGTTCATGACGTGGCGAATTTTTTGCCACGACTGATCCGGCGCGGTCTCCAGCACATAGCAGACCTCGAGCCCCGGCACCATCCGCACCGATTCCGGACAGCTCGTAATCAGTGACCATACGGCTTCGCGGCTCGCGTGAATTCTCACGGTGGCGCTGGCGCTGCCGCTCTGTCCGGCCGGGTCCAGCGACACCGACATTTCGATGTCGTTGCCCGAAGAGGCTTCCGCCGCGAGATTTGCGGCTCGCGCCACGCCGGTCGCCGACAACATTGCAAATATGAATAGGATGCGCACTAGAGAGTCTGACTCCGGCTGACAAATACTGTTCGAACAAAATCGCCGCCAGGCGGTTGTTTTCGGGAAAAACCTTCATTTCGAAGCGTCCATCCAACTGTTCATTTTTGCCTCGAGGATGTCTAGCGGCATCGCACCGCCCTGCAGAATCTGCGAATGAAATTCTCGCAGATCGAAGCGGCTGCCAAGCCGTTGCTGTGCTCGCGCGCGCAAGGCGCGAAACTTCATCGCACCCATGCACGCCAAAGCCTCCGCGGGACTCGCCGCGTACCCGTCAATCAGAGATTGGGCGTCGAGGTCATCGACGCCAAGATGCGCACGAAGATAGTCAAAAGCCTGGCCTCTCGTCCAGCCCTTCGCGTGCAAGCCTGTGTCGACCACCAAATCAACGGCGCAGCGCGTTTCTCCCGCCGCCGCGTCGAGTTTGGCCGATTCGTCGCCATACAGGCCCAAGGTGTCGCCCAGCGAGGCGGCGTAGAGACCCCAACCTTCCGTAAAGGCAGGCTCGGAGCCGAAGCGGCGGAAGCGCGGCAGGTCTGCCCGCTCCTGCTGAAGCGCGGCCTGAAAATGCTCGCCAGGCAAGCCCATCTGCAGAAAACCGGCTATCGACAGCATCGTCCTGGCGCCCCTGCCGGTATTGACAAAAAGGACGGCATGCGGCGTGCCCGCCGGGCCGCCACGCCGGTAGTACAACGCTGCGGCAGGCCGCGGCAGCCACTCCGCGCCGCGAATGTCGAGATCCGCCTTCGGCATCTCGGTAAATGCCGCAGGGAGCGCGGCCTGAACCTGAGCCTGCAGCTCCTTGTACGCGTTCACCAGCCCGCTCGCGGCAACGGCCGCCGGCTCGCGTGGCGGCATCACTGCAGCGCGCTCGACTTCCGCCGTGCCCACGCGATTGATCTCATCGGGCGAGAGCTCGGTGCCGGTGGCTTTTTTTACCGAGAAAGCGTACCACTCACGGCCCAGCGGCAGATCCGACAAAGCAACGCCGGTCCTTGCCCGCGGCAGGTATTCCTTTTGCAGAAAATCATGCAACGCGCGAATGGCAGGCAGCAATCTCTCGGTTGTGGCGCGGATTAAGTCGGCGGTCAGCAGCGCCCGCTCAGGATTCTTGATGCCCTCCGGCATGGCGCGCAGCGGCGATTGGAATACATTGGCGGAGTCATCCACGCCGAGACGCTCGAGGATCGGCAGCATGCGTTCGATGACGGAGCGGGGCGATGTATAGCCGCGGCGCATCCCTGCGCGCATGTTGGCGGTGGCTTGCTGTGTCCAACGCACGTAATCGTCGACGCGCTTCAGCCAGTTCTCGTACTCCATGGCATTTGAAGCGGGGTGCAGCGCGAGCTCCGCAGCCTGCGCCGCGATCCGCTGCGTCATTCCGCCGAACGGATTGAGGGGCAGCAACTCGTTGGGATAGGTAAAGGCTTCGATGCTGAGCTCGCGCCGCCTGCGAAAAATGTCGTAGGTCAGTTTCGATTCCGCGTCCAGGGTGTCGCGCGGAACGCCGAGCAATTCCGCAAGATAGCGGCGCTCGGTGTTCAGCGAATCCGCAAGCAATTGCGGCGAAATGACATCCTCGGTCGCGAGGCGCTCGTCCCAGTAGCGCTCGACTATTCCCTTGAGTTGAGCGGCCGGCGGCTGTGCTTTTGCGCTGGGCGCGGGGGCGGGTGCCGACGGCGCACCGCACCCGGCAAGCGCAAAAATCGCAATTCCGCAGCCAACCTTGCAAGAAAATCCGCTCATGCATGGATTATATGCTGGCAGGTAGGTCCATAATTCGCGTACTTATCGCCCAAGGGAGGCAGCTATGTTGGTAGGAGCAAGCCCGCGACGCGTCGCAATCGTCGGCGGCGCACGTATCCCGTTTGCACGCGGCAACGGCGCCTACGCGCAAGTGGGGAATCAAGAGATGTTGATTGCTGCGTTACGCGGCGTGGTCGAGCGGTTTGGCTTGCGCGGTCAGCGCGTCGATGATGTCGCGGCCGGCGCAGTGATGAAGCATTCCAGTCAATGGAATTTGACGCGGGAATCGGTGCTCGGCTGTGGGCTCGCGGCGGAAACGCCGGGATTGGATCTGCAGCGCGCGTGCGGCACCAGCCTGGAAGCGGCAATCCTGCTCGGCAACAAGATTGCCCTGGGCCAGATAGATTGCGCCATTGCCGGAGGGGTCGACACCGTAAGCGACCCTCCCGTGGTCTACCCGCGGAGTTTTCAGCAACTTTTGCTGCGCAGTTACCGCGGTAAGACCGCAATGGCCAGAATCAAGCCTTGGTTCGGTTTGCGCCCAAAAAACTTCCGGCCGGTCCTGCCGGGGGTGACGGAGCCCCGCACCGGCCTGTCGATGGGCGAGAGCACCGAGCTCATGGTCAAAACGTGGGGCATCACGCGCGCGGAACAGGACCAGCTTGCGTTGGAAAGCCACCAAAAGGCCGCCGCCGCCTACGCTCAAGGGTTTTACCATGACTTGGTGATCGAATATCTGGGACTGACCCAGGACAACAATATCCGCACCGACACGACCCTGGAAAAACTTGCGCGGCTGCAGCCGTCCTTCGATTTTTCCGGGGCCGGCACCTTGACCGCGGGAAATTCCACCCCCATGACCGATGGTGCGTCCGCTGTGTTGTTGGCCTCCGAGGCGTGGGCTCGCGAGCGCAATCTGCCCGTGCTGGCCTATTTGAGCTATGGCAAGGTCGCGGCGGTCGACTACATCGAGAAGAAAGAGGGATTGCTCATGGCGCCCGCCTATGCGGTTCCTCGAATGCTCAACGACGCAAAATTAAGGCTCCAGGACTTTGACTTCTACGAAATACACGAAGCGTTCGCCGGACAGGTGTTATGTACCTTGAAGGCTTGGTCAGACCCGGCGTTTTGCCGCGACAAACTTCAGTTGCCGGGCGCACTGGGCACGATCGACCGGTCGAAGTTGAACGTGAATGGAGGCAGCCTCGCCATCGGGCATCCGTTCGCGGCCACCGGCGCGCGAATTGTCGCCACGCTCGCGAAACTTCTCGATGAAGCCAAGGCGAAGCGCGGCTTGATTTCGATTTGCACCGCGGGCGGCATGGGCGTTACCGCCATTCTCGAACGCTGATGCTTGCTTGAGCGTGGCCAATTGAACGCGCTATTCTCGAAGAATCGCAACCTGGCCTGAGGCATATGTCCATAGAGCTTAAAGATCCGACGCTGCTGCGTGAGTCGTGCTTCGTCGACGGCGGTTGGCGCGCGGCGGACAACGGCACCACCGTGGATGTGACGAATCCGGCGACGTCTGAAAGACTGGGATCAATTCCGAACATGGGCGCGGCAGAGACACGTCGCGCGATTGCGGCGGCTGCGGCCGCCTTGCCCGCATGGCGGGCACGCACGGCCAAAGAGCGCGCCATCATCATGCGCCGCTGGTTCGAACTGATGACCGAGAATCAGCAAGACCTCGCGACACTGATGACCGCGGAACAAGGCAAGCCGTTGGCCGAGTCCAAAACGGAAATACTCTATGCCGCCTCATTCATCGAATGGTTCGGCGAGGAAGCCAAGCGCTTGTATGGCGACATCATTCCGGGTCATCAAACGGACAAGCGGATCATGGTATTGCGTCAGCCGGTCGGCGTGGTCGCGGCCATCACACCGTGGAATTTTCCCAGCGCGATGATTACACGCAAGGCCGGACCCGCGCTGGCCGCCGGCTGCACGATGGTTTGCAAGCCCGCCACGCAAACCCCTTATTCGGCGCTCGCCTTGGCGGAGCTCGCGCACCGCGCGGGTGTTCCCAAGGGCGTGTTCAACATGATCACCGGCAGCGCAACGGCGATCGGCGGGGAAATGACCGGCAATCCGACGGTGAGGAAACTGACGTTCACCGGTTCAACTGAAGTGGGCAAGAAGCTCATGGCGCAATGCGCCGGCACCGTCAAGAAACTGTCGCTCGAGCTTGGCGGCAACGCGCCTTTTATCGTATTCGACGATGCCGATTTGGATGCTGCGGTCCAAGGGGCGCTCGCCAGCAAATATCGAAATACCGGGCAAACCTGTGTTTGCGCGAATCGACTCTTGATTCAGGCCGGTGTGTACGAGGAGTTCGCCAAGCGGCTCAAGTCTGCAGTGGCGCAATTCCGTGTGGGCGATGGGCTGGCTGGCGTCACCGACCAGGGGCCGTTGATCGATGCCAAAGCGGTGGCGAAAGTCGAAGAGCACATCGCGGATGCGCTCGCAAAGGGCGCCAAAGTCGTTCTCGGCGGGAAGCGCCACGCCCTCGGCGGCTCATTCTTCGAACCCACCATTCTCACCGACGTCACGCCCAAGATGCTCGTGGCTCGCGAGGAAACTTTCGGGCCGGTGGCGCCCCTGTTCAAATTTGAAAGCGAAGCGCAGGCGATCGCGATGGCCAATGATACGGAATTCGGCCTGGCCGCCTATCTCTACACGCGCGACCTCGCGCGGAGCTGGAGGGTATCCGAAGCCATCGAGTACGGAATCATCGGATTGAATACCGGCATCATCTCGACTGAAGTAGCGCCGTTCGGCGGCGTCAAGGAATCCGGCATCGGCCGCGAGGGATCCAAGTACGGAATACTCGACTACACCGAATTGAAGTACGTCTGCGTCGGCGGAGTGAGTTAGCGACGCCGTGCTAGGACGCTTCCTCGAGTTTTCGCTCGCCGCACCCGACATTCAGGCTTCATTGGATTTCTATGTCGGCTTGGGCTTTTCCTCCGCGGATGTGGGCGACGCGTGGCCGCACCCTTATGCAGTGGTCACGGACGGACGAATTTGCCTGGGCTTGCACCAAGAAGCCATTCCCGCGCCTTCTTTGACCTTCGTAAAACCCGACTTGCTCAGGCATTTGGACGCCCTCGAGCAAAAGGGAATCGAATTTGAATTTCGACATCTTGGCAACGATGTTTTCAACGAGGTGGGTTGGCTGGATCCTAGCGGCCAGTTGGTACGCTTGGTCGAAGCACGCACATTTTCGCCCAGCAAGCGCCTCGCCAATGACACGTCGCGTTGCGGCTATTTTCTCGAGATCGCCGTGCCGGCGCCGGACCGTGAATTGGCAAAGGCCTATTGGGAAGACTTTGGTTTCGTCGGCATGGAGGAACCCGACGATCGCCTGCCGCATGTCGCCTGCACCAGCGATTTCATCGATCTCGGACTGTACCACCCGGCCGATTTGCGGCGTGCCACCTTGCGATTCGAAGTCGACGATGTCGGCGGGACGCTGGCTCATCTTGCGGACAAGGGCATCGTGCCGAATGGCGAAATGCCCCCCGGACTGCGCACGGTACCGGCCGTGGTGCTGGTGGCGCCGGAAGGGACGCCGCTTCTTCTGACTAGTTCGTCGACACCGTAATCTTGAACTTCAACTGCATGGCATCTTGCACTTGCAGGGCGCCGTGCATCAGCCTGTAGGGACTAAGGCCCAACGCCGTTTGCCGCAATTCCATCGAACCCGCCCCGATGAAGCGATGCGCATCGCCTGACAAGGCCAGCGGAACCGATATTCTTGAGGTGTGTCCCGCGGCGCTGACTTCCAAGTCCGCGTTCAGGGCATCCAAGGCCCCGGAGAGCGACACGCTTTTAACGGTGATGTCCGGAAATGCGGCGGCATTGAGCACTGCACTGCTCAGCATGTTGCGGCGTGTATCCGCTTTGGCATCTTCCGGAATGTCGCCCGGAAAATCGTCGCCCTCTTCGCGCCGCGATTGCGCTTCGTCAACGACGAAACTGTCCGCGCGCATGCTCAGCGAAATTGACGACGCGGTTATGCCGGCGCCGATTCGCACGACTCCGGTCACCGCCCGGTTGACCATGACGTGGTTATGACCAAGATTGGCCAGCGGCCCCGCCCGATAGACCAACAGCCGCAATTCGGAAGCGCTCGAATCGATCGCGTAGTCGCCCGCCGCGGGAAGCGCCTGCAGGCTCGCCTGAGCCGGTAATTGAGGCGTTACCGGGCGCGGGTGCCGTGCGGCGCATGCCGCCAAGCTCAGCATCAGAACAGCGGCGGCAATTCTGTTGAACATCTACGGGGCCCTTCGGCTTGCTAGACTAGGCAACAGTTTGCAGCCGGAGACGCGTGATGCCAAATCAAAGCCCCCCGACCCGCTACAGTGCGGTCGCGCAGGGATTTCATTGGCTCATCGCCGCACTGATCGTGACCCAGTTTACGTTGGGTTGGACGGCCCAATTATTGCCCTTGGGCGCGCGAAAGCTCGAACGCCTGGATTGGCACAAAAGCTTCGGCATGACCATTCTGGCGTTGGCGGTGCTGCGGCTGCTGTGGCGGCTATTCCACCGCCCGCCGGAATTGCCGGCGGGCATGAGCAGCGTCGAAAAGAAGCTCGCGCGGGCAACCCACGTGCTTTTCTATGTCTTTCTATTCGTCATGCCCTTGACGGGGTGGCTGATGTCCTCGGCGAAAAATTACTCGGTCAGTTGGTTTCACCAGTTCACCTGGCCCAATCTCATCGCGCCGAACGAACAGGCCTTCAATTTGCTCAGAACAACGCACGATACCTTGAGCTGGCTGCTATTCGCGCTCGCACTGCTGCACGTACTCGCGGCGCTCAAGCATCATTTCTGGGATAAGGATGATGTGCTCAAGCGCATGCTGCCATTCACAAAATCGGAGAAGCGATCATGAGAAGCCTTTATCTTGCCGGGACAGCCGCAATGTTTTTGGCCGCTGCGGCCGCCGCTGCGGCGGTCGCGAGCTACACGACCGATACGAGTCAGAGCCGCCTGGAGTTTGTCGGCGTGCAAGCGGGCGCCGAGTTCAAGGGCGTGTTTCAGAAGTTCACCGCCAACATCGACTTCGCGCCTGAGGCCCTTGCCAGCTCTCGAATCGAGGTGCAGATCGACATGAATTCGGTCGATTCGAAGGACAAGGACCGCGACTCGACCATGCGAGGCAAGGACGTCTTCGATGTCGCCCACAATCCGACCGCGCACTACGTCACGAAGTCGATCACCAAGACGCCTGCGGGATATTCCGCCGTCGGGGCGCTGACCTTGCGCGGCGTCACCAAGGACGTACCGATCGAGTTTCAGTTTTCGCCCGGCGCCGCAGGCGCCAAACTCTCCGGCAGCGCCAAGCTCAACCGCCTCGATTTTGGTGTGGGCCAGGGAGACTGGAAGAGCACGGAGACTATCGGCAATGCCGTGAAAATTAATTTCTCCTTGGTGCTGAAGCCCAAGGGCTGACATGCCGCGGATCTTTGACGACGTCGCTGAATGCGTTGAAAATACTTTAAGCCGTGTCGGATCTCACATCGTCCTGGCCTTGCCCCTAGGTGTTGGCAAGCCCAACCCGCTGGCCAACGAGTTTTACCGCCGGGCGCGCCGCGATCCTTCCCTAAGCTTGACGATTTTCACGGCCTTGAGCCTGCGCGCGCCGCAATGGAAGGGCGAGCTCGAGCGCCGCTTCCTGGAACCCTTGGTGGCAAGGCTCTTCGGCGCGTGCGTGCCGCTCGACTACGTGACCGATCTGCACGGCACCGGCGTCCCTGAGAACGTGCGGATCGTCGAGTTCTTCCTGGATCCCGGCGCCCTGCTCAACGTAGGCCACTCGCAGCGCCACTATGTCAGCACCAACTACTCACACGTGGCTCGCGACGTCGCCGCCCAGGGGGTCAACGTCATTGCGCAGCTCGTCGCGAAACGCAGCGTCGAAGGGCGCGCTGAGTACAGCCTGGGATCGAATCCGGATGTCACGCTCGATTTGCTCGAACATTTGGCGCCGCAGCGCCGCGCCGGCAGAGACCTCGTCGTCATCGGCGAGGTCAATCGGCAGATGCCTTTCATGTTTGGGCCCGCGGCGGTGGCCGCGGATACATTCGATTCGTTGATCGAGCACCCGCGATACGACTACGACTTGTTTGCTCCGCCCAATCAACGCCTGCGTACGGCGGATTACGCAATCGGCCTGTACGGAGCCCGATTGGTGCGCGACGGCGGCACACTGCAGATCGGCATCGGAGAACTCGGCGACGCCGTGGTCTACGGGTTGCAGCTGCGCCACCAGCAAAACGTGGAATTTCGCGAGATCCTTCACGGGCTCAAGTCGACCGAGCGCTTCGGAGCAATCCTCGACGCGAACGGCGGCACGTCGCCGTTCGAAGCCGGCCTATACGGCTGCAGCGAGATGTTCGTTGATGGTTTCCTGGACTTGTATCGCAGCGGGGTATTGCGGCGGCGCGTTTACCCCGATGTGCGCGTCCAACGGCTGTTGAACCAGGGCACGGTCGGCGAACGCATAGATGAAGAATTTCTGGCGGCGTTGGCGCATGCGGGTTTCGCCAGTCCCTTGAGCGCCGACGACTTCGCACTGCTGCAGAACATCGGCGTGTTTCGCCGTGACTGCCGCTGCAGCAACGGCCGCATCGAAAATTCGGAAGGACAAATTGCTGCGGCAACGCTGGACACGGCCGCCGGGCGTCGCGACCTCTTGGCGCTTTGCGCCGGGCGGCAGTTGAGTGGCGGCACTTTGCTGCATGGCGCCTTTTTCCTGGGACCACGCGGATTTTACGCGGCCCTGCGCGATTTGCCGGACGCCGAACGGCGCCAGTTTTCGATGTGCGGAGTCGCCTTCGTCAATCAGCTCGAAGGCACCGATCAAGAATTGAAAGTTGCGCAGCGTCGGCATGGGAGGTTTTTGAATTCCACCATGATGATGACGCTGCTGGGAGCGGCCGTATCGGACGGCTTGGCCGACGGCCGCGTCGTCAGCGGTGTCGGCGGCCAATACAATTTTGTCGCGATGGCGCACTCGTTGCCGGATGCGCGTTCGATCCTCACGCTGCACAGCACGCGCGAAAAGAATTCAAAAATCACCTCGAACATCTTATGGAATTATGGCAACACGACCATTCCGCGCCATCTGCGCGATATCGTCGTGACCGAGTACGGCGTCGCGGATTTGCGCGGCATGAGCGATCAGGATGCGATCGCGGCCGTACTGAACATCGCCGATTCGCGATTTCAGGACGGCTTGAAGCGAGAAGCCCAGGCATCCGGGAAATTGCGCTCCGATTATCAAATTCCCGAATCGCATCGAAACAATACACCGCGTGCCTTGGAAGAGCGTTTCATTCTGGCACGCGCCCGGGGATTGTTTTCCGAATTTCCATTCGGCACCGACTTCACCCGGGAAGAAATCGTGCTGGCAAAGGCGCTGGGCAGATTGCAGCAGCGCACTGCAGGTGCTTGGCCGCGTGTCAAGGCCCTGGCTAGGGCTGCGGCTTCACGCGGCACCCCAAGTGCAATGAGGCCGTATTTGCAGCGCATGTCGTTGAACACCCCGAAAACACGCCAAGAATGGCTCTGGCAACGCCTGCTCGTTCGGGAATTAAGTGATATCGCTTAACGGCGTTCCCGTCCTGATTGTTTCTCGGCGCCTGGGTGAGTAACCTTGCCATCCCAGCCTACCCTGCGGAGCGACTTTATGAAAATCGGCGTCCCTAAAGAAATCAAGATTCATGAGTACCGAGTGGGCCTGGTGCCCGCCGGCGTTCGCGAACTCGTCGATTCGGGGCATCAGGTCATCGTGCAAAGCGCCGCGGGCGCGGGAATCGGCTTCGATGATGCGCACTACCAGGCCGCGGGCGCGCAAATCTCCAAAAAAGTCGAGGACATTTTCGGTACCACCGATTTGATCGTGAAGGTCAAAGAGCCGCAGCTGAACGAGTGCAAGATGTTACGCAGCAATCAAACGCTGTTTACTTATCTGCATCTGGCGGCCGATCGCGAGCAAACCATGGCGCTGCTGGCCTCGGGCGCCACGGCCATCGCCTACGAGACGGTAACGGCACCCGACGGCTCGCTGCCGCTGTTGACTCCCATGAGTGAAGTGGCCGGGCGCATGTCGGTGCAGGTCGGTGCCAACTGCCTGCAAAAGGCCAATGGCGGTTTCGGCGTGCTTCTCGGCGGCGTGCCGGGCGTGGCACCTGCCAAGGTGGTGGTGCTCGGCGGCGGTGTTTCCGGCACTCACGCGGTGGAAATGGCGGTTGGACTGCGTGCCGATGTAACCGTGGTGGATCGCTCCGTCAAGCGCCTGCGGGAACTCTCCGCGATTTTTGGCAGCCAGCTCAAGACCGTGTACTCGACCGCACATGCCATCGAGGAACTGGTTCGCGATGCCGATCTCGTGATCGGAGCTGTGTTGATCGCCGGCGCCGCGGCTCCCAAGCTGGTTACGCGTGCCATGATCAAGACCATGAAGCCGGGCGCCGTCCTCGTCGATATTGCGATCGATCAAGGCGGCTGTTTCGAGACCAGCCATCCGACGACTCATGCCGAGCCGACTTATGTGCTGGACGGAGTCATCCATTACGCGGTCACGAACATGCCGGGCGCAGTCCCGAGGACATCCACCTTCGCGCTCACCAATGCGACCCTGCCGTACGTGAAGGCGCTGGCCGACTACGGTTGGCGCTCCGCGATCTCCAAGGATCCTGGATTGGCTCAAGGCCTGAATGTGCACGCCGGTCAATTGACGCATGAGGCGGTAGCGAGCGCCCTGGGGTTGGATTATCGGGCGTATCGCGCGGCTTAAGCAATGCGACGCAGAACTCCAGGATGGAGTTCGTCAGTTACTAGGGTGAAGGACAGATGAAAAAAAAGCCGCGTGTACCGAAATTTCGTCGTGCCACGCCCGCGGTACGCCGTGAAGCCCTGGTTGAAGCCACCCTGCGTTGTTTGAAAAAGTACGGCCATGATGGCGCTTCGGTGCGCCGCATAAGCGCCGCAGCGGGTGTCTCGATCGGCCTGATCAACCATCACTTCCCCAGCAAATCGGGCTTGATCGCGGAAACCTATGAGACTCTGGCGCTCTCATTGCAGGAGGAGCTGCGCGCCCGCGCTCACAATCGCCGCGCGTCGCCGCGCGCACGCTTGAGCGATTTTTTCCGCGCGTCATTCGCGCCGGAGCTTCTCGATCCGCAGCTTTTCAACGTCTGGGTGGTGTTTTGGAGCATGGTCGCGCACTCGCGCGAGATACGCGAAGTTCATGATCGAACATACGGAAAGTACCGCTCCATCCTGGAAGGCCTGCTGGCCGAACTGGTCAAATCCGGAGCCGCGCCCAAGTTGAAGCTGCGCTCCGCGGCGATTGCCCTCAGTGCGCTGTTGGATGGCCTATGGGTCGAATTGAGCCTCAGTTCCGAGACATTCAAGCCGCGTGAGGCAATTGCCATTTGCGAGGATTGGGTCAATGCGCTTTGCGCCGGCGCCTTTCCGCGAATTTTGCGGGGAAATCCTCACAAAATTTAACGCCGACTCTTGTTATACTATCGTTCAACAAGAGTGGGTTACCCTGATGGATGCGCGACGCCGAGCGGTGCAAGAAGATTTCAGTTTGCCCGGGTGGATTTATCGGGACTCTGAGTTTTTGCGCGCTGAAAAACAGCGCGTCTTCGCCGCCTCGTGGCAGGTCATCTGCCACCTCAGCGACATTCCGACGCCTGGCGACTACCATACGCTGGATTTCCTCGGCGAGCCCATTGTGGCGGTGCGCAGCCGCGATTGCGGCGTCAAGGCTTTTTTCAACGTCTGCCGCCATCGCGCTTCGCGGCTCCTCGACGGCGCCTCCGGGCGTTGTCCGGGACGCATTGTCTGCCCCTATCACGCGTGGACCTACGATCTCGATGGGCAGTTGGTCGCCGTGCCGCATCGCAAAGAGTTTGTCGACTTCGAAACCGCACATTACGGGCTGAAACCGCTCGAGATCGAAATCTACAAGGGATTCGTCTTCGTTCGCCTGCAGCCGGGCTTGCCCAGCGTCGCGGAAATGCTGGCGCCGTATGAGAAGGAACTGGCTTGCTATCGATTCGAGGAACTCAAGCCTCTCGGGCGGGTAACGCTGCGATTACGCCAGGTCAACTGGAAAAACGTGACGGACAATTATTCGGACGCGATGCATATCGCCGTCGCGCATCCCGGCCTGTCGCGATTGTTCGGCCAGTCATATGGAATCGAGGCGGAGCAATGGGTGGACAAAATGTGGGGTCAGCTTCGCGATGCACCCTCATCGCAGCGCTCGGAGCGCATGTACCAGTCCGTGCTGCCGCGCATCCCGCATCTGCCCGGGGAACGGCAGCGGCTTTGGACCTACTTCAAGCTGTGGCCGAACGTCGCGTTCGATGTTTATCCGGATCAGGTGGATTTCATGCAGATGATCCCGATATCGCCCACTGAGACCCTGGTCAGGGAAATCGCTTACGCACACCCCGACGAGCGCCGTGAAATGCGGGCTGCGCGATATCTGAACTGGCGCATCAATCGCAGAGTGAGCCTGGAAGACAAGACCTTGATCGAAAGGGTGCAAGCCGGCATGGGCTCGCGCAGCTACTCACCGGGCCCGCTGGGACAGAACGAAGTGTCGCTGAGAAGTTTTGCGCGCCGCATGCGCGAAATTATCCCGGAAAGTTGCCTGGAGCACTCGCCGGACGCCGGGTGGAGCAGCGCCGGCCGGATCGGCGCGGGAAGAAGCCGTGGCTGAAGCGTTGCGCGATGTGGTCATTGTCGGCGGCGGCCACAACGGATTGGTGTGCGCCGCGTATCTTGCGGCATCAGGGCTCAAAGTAACGGTGCTCGAGCGCCGCACGGTCGTGGGCGGCGCGGCGGTAACCGAAGAATTTCATCCCGGCTTTCGCAACTCCGTGGCGGCCTACACGGTTTCGCTGCTGAATCCGAAAGTCATCCGGGATCTGGACCTGCCGCGGCATGGCCTGCGCATCGTCGAACGCAAATTGGCCAATTTTCTGCCACTGGACGAGAACACATACCTCAAAGTGGGTGCCGGCCAGACCGCCCCGGAGGTCGCAAGGTTTTCCGCACGCGATGCCGAGCGCTTGAGCGCTTACGGTGAACGACTCGACGTGATCGCCGACGTACTGCGTGATCTGGTGTTGCAAACACCGCCGAATGTCACCGCCGGCGGATGGCTTCAGGCACTCCCGGAACTGCTGCGCGGGGGCCGCCAAGCCAAGCGAATCGCGAAACTGGATCTGCCGATGCGGCGCGAGCTTTTGGATTTATTCGTGAAGTCCGCGGGAGATTATCTCGACTCCTGGTTCGAGAGCGCGCCGATCAAAGCCGCCTATGGCTTCGACGGCGTGGTCGGCAACTACGCGAGTCCCTACGCGGCGGGATCCGCCTACGTGCTCCTGCACCATGTGTTTGGCGAGGTCAACGGCAAGAAGGGTGCTTGGGGGCATGCGATCGGCGGAATGGGCGCCATCACCCAGGCGATGGCCAAAGCGGCGGCGGAACGCGGTGTGGAGATCCGGGTCGCGAGTGCGGTTCGGGAGGTCTTGGTCGAGGGCGGCCGTGCCGTGGGTGTGATCACCGAGAAGGGCGAGGCCATCCGTGCACGCAGCGTCGTGTCGAATTTGAATCCCAAGTTGCTGTACGGTTCGCTGATTGATTCGAGCGTTTTGCCGCCGGATTTTCGCGAGCGCATCGGCCACTGGCGCTGCGGCTCCGGAACCTTCCGCATGAATGTGGCGCTGTCCGAATTGCCCGACTTCAAGGCACTACCGGGCCGCATCGCCGCCGATCATCACACCGCGGGCATCATCATGGCGCCAAGCCTCGCTTACATGGACCAGGCTTACCTCGATGCCAAAGCCGGTGGATGGTCGAAGCGGCCCATCGTGGAGATGCTGATTCCTTCCACGCTGGACGACAGTCTGGCGCCCCAGGGGCAGCACGTCGCCAGTTTGTTCTGCCAGCATGTCGCGCCGGCCCTGCCGAACGATGCGTCCTGGGATTCGCATCGCGAGGAAGTCGCGGACGTGATGATCGATTTGGTCAACAGCCATGCGCCCAACTTCAAGGCCTCGGTGCTCGGCCGGCAAATCATGAGCCCGCTTGATCTGGAACGCACCTTCGGCCTCATCGGCGGCGATATTTTTCATGGCGCCTTGAGCTTGGATCAACTCTTTTCGGCGCGCCCCATGCTCGGGCACGGCGACTATCGCGGTCCTTTGAAGGGCTTGTACATGTGCGGCTCCGGGACGCATCCCGGCGGCGGCGTCACCGGCGCCCCGGGCCACAACGCGGCGCGGGAAATTATTGCAGACTTTCGTCGGGGCCGGTTGAAACAAGCGTAGATTGTCGGTTTGCGGTAATTGTTCCGGCGAGGCAAGGATGCAGCATTGCGCAAATATCAGCTGTTGGTCGTAGCGCTGCTAGCGGCCGGGTGTACGCGCGCCCCCGACGGGACCGCCCCTGAGAAAAAAACCACCGATTCGGCCACAGCCGCTCCTCAGCCGGCAGCCCCGAAGAACGCCTCGCCGGCAAACGCGCCCATGGGCGATCTGCAAAGCCCACAATCCGAATCTGCCCGGACCTTTGAACGCACGCTGGCAGGCTGTCAACCGCATTTGCAAAGCAGGCCGGTGCCGCTGCCGCAAATCGACTTGAGCGCAATCGGCGATCCCGGCGCACAGCGCATAAAAATGAAAATCATGGTGGGCGATGATGGCACAGTGTCGGAGGAAACCATTGAGCAGGCCACCTTTGGTTTGCCCTCGGAACATCAGGCCTTGCTGAATTACGCACGCAATCTGCGATTTGCCGTACCCCAAAACGAGGCATGCAGAAATCTCGAGACCGAAGTCATCGGGGAAGCCTTTGAGGAGCGCAGCCGCATCGGAAGATGGAGTCTCATGATTCGGCTGTATCCGAAATATTCGCTCGACCGGCGCGGCAATCTCCAAATCCGGGAATGAACGCATGCCGTGCTTCACATATGGCGCGTCGGAAGTTGTGCCGCATGCACGGGGCGGCGTCGCGGAAATGCCGTAGGCTGTGTTGGTTTTTCGACACCCGTGACGCCTCAGCAAGGGATATGCACAATCAAAGCCTCTCCATGCACGACAACGAAGGTTGCGGCGTTCATCGATATCGCGCAGGGGCCATCCTTGCACTCTCGTTGATCGCAGCCGCCGGCCACGCCGCAGTATTTCGTTGCGTGGATTCGAAGGGCGTCTCCACATATTCGGATCGGCCCTGCACCCAGTCCCCCGCAGGCTCTGAGGATACGGCCGTCCCGGCGGCCGCTCAAAAGATACCCGCATCGAGCGACAACGCCGCACTCACACCGAAGGAATTGAAGGCACGCCAGATTCTGAATTTGCTCAGCTTGACACCCGATGCAGCCGGTAATTCCAACGCTGTCCAACAGACGATCGACGCCATCGCTCCCGACTTGGTCAAGCGCCTCGACCCTGGCAACGAAGCCTGGAATCCGCAGAACGCGCGATGGCACACGATGCTCGAGCTGGTGAAAACGGATTTGCGCAAAGACCTCGCTTCGGCTCTGCGTGCATCGGCCGGGCAGATATTGCAAGCAGAGGCCAAGGACTATGCCGCACATGCCCAGGAAACGGACATGGATGCGCTAATTCAGTACCTCAGTTCATCCGAAGGTTCGCACTACATCGCGTTTCAGACTGTTGTCAGATCGATTACCAGCCAATCGCTCAGGGAACTCCTGAATCAGGAAGCTGTAACCGCGGAACAACCCTCGGACGCGGTGATTAAACAGCGGCAGAAGCTTCTATCCCTGGGACTCGAAGCACGGCTCGCCGCGGACGGCGGCGGCCCATCCATGGGCTCCACTTTTTCCGGTTCGCCGGCGGTTCTTGATAATGCCGCCCGTCGTGAAGGGACGGCGCTGGACGCGCTTTATGTCGAGTACGAATCCTACGTTCCGAACTTTGCAACCTTCAGCCAATCTGCGGCTGCAAAGCATTTCTTCGCGGCCGCGGAACCATCGTATCGCAAGGGATTAACTCTCATCGGCGCTGCCTCCGGCGGTTTTGCGGACAACGAAGAATTCAAGTACGCGCAACGTTGGCAGGCCGCCTACGGACCCCAATTGCGTTCTTCCCGCGTGACGATCGTGAGAAATGGCTATACCGGTAGGACCGTGGCCGTCGTCAACTCAACCGAAAGCAGTTTCAACAGCAAAAACAATTCCGCTGAAAAGATGGCGCTGCAATGCGAGCAACGCGAAGACTCTGCATACTACGCGCGCAATCGCCGCTCCGACCCCGCGACCCAGGCGGCGGCGTTAAAAAGCATACAAGACAAATGCCGCGGCGAGCAGAATCTCGCACCTTACTAGCGGCCGGCTCAAAAACACAAAAAAGCTGGGCGCTTTTGCTGAGGGGACCGTCCGCCGCGACCTGCCCGTCGACCAGGTGAACCCTTCTGTGAGCGCGCGATGCAAGCTCATCGTTGGATTGTCGGTCAGTGCCCGCACGTCCTCGCCATCGAGACTGTAAGTGCCGCTGTCGAATTCCTCCAACAAGCCGCAGACGTTCAAAAGCGTGGTCTACGTCTCGGCCGTATCGGTACGGAATATCTCGGCGATTTTTCTGAGCTCGATTCACGCCCTTGTCCGCATCTCCCGTCGAGGCTTATTTCTTCGTCGGATCCGGATACGCGAACGGATCGGTCACCGCCGGCTGCGTCGGCACGACCTTGCGCGGCAGGGGCTTCTCGCTGTTGGCGGCGGCCATGAGAACCGTCGCGAGAATCACCGAAGCCTGCCGCATATCCTCTGGCCGCAAGTGATCAAACGTGTCGAGATCCGTGTGATGAACCCGGCTGCCGTAATCGAGAGGATCTTGGATGAATTGGAACGCCGGCAATCCGAGGCGGCTCAAGAATACGTGATCGGTGCCGCCCGTGGGCTCAGCGACAACCGTGTGCGCGCCCAGGCTGGCGAACGGCGCCAGCCATTCGCGCAGGATCGGCACCACCGCGAAGTTGCCTTCCGCGTAGATGCCGCGAATTTTTCCGGAGCCGTTGTCGATATTGAAATAACCGGCCAAGTCGGCGAAGCCCGGCAGGGTCTGCACAGGAAACAAATCGGTCAGAAAGTACGGCGGTAAATCGGCCTCGGCCGGATCGGTTGGCGCCGGGCGGTGCGCAAGATGCTTCTCGACATACGCCCCCGATCCGAGCAGCCCTTCTTCTTCACCGGCCCACAGCGCAAAGCGAATGGTGCGTTTCGGGTGAACGCCGAGGCTGGCGAGGATACGGGCCGCCTCCATGATCATTACGCTGCCGGCGCCGTTGTCCGCGGCGCCGTCACCGGCAACCCAGCTGTCCAAGTGCGCGCCGGCCATGACATAGCCGGCATGCGGATCCTCGCCGGGAATATCCGCGAAGATGTTATACGCGTTGTGATCCGCGTCTTCGAAATGGACCCGGCTGTCGATTTCCAGGCGCACATCGCCGCGCTTCGCGAGCCGCGTCAGCTTTCGATAATCTTCCGCGGCCAGTTCGATGCCCGGGAGCTTTGCCGTGTTGCCGACGCGATAGCCGTAGCCTTCGCCGTGCACCAAACGGCCCTCGGTGCGCGACATTTGCACCAAGGCAACTGCGCCTTCCTGCGCCAAGAACGCGTCTAAATTCGGCCTGAAGCGAAAGCGCTCGATGCGCTTCTTGCGCTCCGTCGGGTCGAATGTGGGCTGCTGGTAATTATCGAGCTTGGCAATATCGGCGTCGGTCAGGCGCTGAAACGGCGCATTGCCGTCGTCCTTGGGCGGTGCGGGCCAGGTCACCAACACAATTTTGCCGGCCAACTTGCCCTTCCAATCGGCGAAATCGCTTTCTTTGGCCATGGGTGCAACGATGATGGGCGCGCTCAAGACGCCGTTTGTCGCGGGCGTCCACGCAAGCGGGATGGCGCGCAATTCCAAGGGCCGAGGCTCGAGCATGCGCACATGCGAAGACTCGATCCACCAGCCTCGCCCAAAATCAAAGCCCTCGGCTCTGACGTCCTTCAAGCCCCAGCTCTTGAATTTCTCTTGGGTCCATCGCTCCGCCTTGCGCATGGCCGGAGAGTTGGTCATGCGTCCGCCGATCTCGTCGGCCAAATACTCCGCGGTATCGGCGACCTCGCTATGGTTGAATCCGACGTCGGCTATCCTGTTGATGGTGCTGGCTTCGGCCGCCGCGGCGTTCTTGGGTGGTGCCGATCCGGCGGCCATCGACGAGGCACTCAAAATCACGCACGCACACGATACGGTAAGCTTTATGGACACAATTCCCCCTCGCAAAATTAAAAACCCGTCACTCACTTTCCCAATTGAAGCGCCACACGGCGATGATCGCAAACAGGGCTGACCAGCCCACCAATATCGCCGTGGGTGCATAGGCGGATTGCAGCGGCAAACCGCGCCAGGTCATGGCATCGAGTCCATCCACAGCCCAGCGGGTCGGCACAAACTCGGTCACCTGCTGCAGCCATTCCGGAAACACGAAAGAAGGTACCCAGGCACCGCCGAGCATCACCAGGATCAGCACGGAAAACATGGCCACGCCGCGCGTCGCGCCCACGGAGCGGCCGAGCGAGGCAATCATCAGACCCGTCGTGGCCGCGAGCAGCGCGAAAGCGCAGGCGACCATCACGAAGCCCGGCACGCTCCCGGCGATACGCACGTCGAACACCAGGCGCGCCACCAGGTAAACCACCGCCAGAATCATGATCGCGATCAGGGTGGTCGCTGCCACACGGCTGCCGAGCAAGACGGCGCGGGACAGGGGGGCCGCGCGCAAGCGGCGCCACATGCCTTCTTGGCGCATCAGCAGCAGCGCAATGCCGGCATCGATGCCCATGAAAAGAATGAACTGAATGCTCATGCCCGCGAAAGAATGCGCATAGGAGTTGTATCGAGGTCCCGTCGTGACGGCGACATTGTCGACGTTGAAGGGAATAGGCTTGGCGGTACCGATAAAATTCGGCCGCGACAGCCGCTGCATCACGTGCTGCGAAAGCAATCCTGCGACCATCGGCCGAACCATGGACTGCGATGGATCATAGAGCAGCTTGACGTCCGGCATGGAGCCGGCGCCGACCAGCGCACCGGTCGCTGCGGCTTCGAAACCGGCCGGAAATACGATGGCGGCCCGCAATTTGCCGCTGCGCACCAGCTGTAGGGACTGATCCTCGGAGAGCTCTTGGATTTCGAGGGAGGCGTCCTGACTCAGGCTTTCCAGCACCGCCTTGGTCAGCGCGCTGCGATCCAGATCGGTGACGCCGACCTTCATGCGCGATATGGTGTTGTTGCCACCCGCGCCGGTGCCACCGAATAAAAAGCCGAAAAACGCCGCGACCACGATCGGCGTCAGCACACTGACCACCAGTGCGCGGCGGTCGCGCAAGAATATCGCGATGTCTTTGCGCACCAGGGCGCGAAATGCGGTGAAGCTCGGGCTCATGTGTCGCGCAACGTGCGTCCTGTCAATGCCAGGAACACGTCCTCCAGATTGGCGCGTCGGCTGGTCAACTCCTGACAGCTGAAACCGCGTGCCGCCAGCCGCTCGAGAACGCGCGGAGCCGCCGTGCCAAGATCGTTCGCGGCGACCGATACTTCGGTGCCGCTGATATCCACTTGAATGACCCCGGGCAGATCCCTGATTTCCGCCAGCGCCGCGCTATCGGGTGCCCCGTCATACTTCAATGTCAGCTTGTTTCCCAGCGGCGCACCCGCCAGCAGGGCCGTCAGCGTGTCGTCGGCGAGAACGCGCCCGTGATCCACAATGACGATGCGATCGCACAGCCGCTCGACCTCTTCCATATAGTGAGTCGTGTAGACCACCGTTCGTCCTTGGCCGGCCAGTACCTCGATCGTCTCGAAGATGGCATTGCGGCTTTGCGGGTCGACGCCCACCGTCGGCTCATCCAGCAGCAAAATCTGCGGCTCGTGCAGAAGCGCGCAGGCAATATTCAAGCGGCGGCGCATCCCGCCGCTAAATGTGGCCGGCGGGTCGCGCGCGCGGTCCGACAGGCTGGTCAGTTCCAGCACGGCTGCAATTCTTGCGCGAAGAACCGAGCCCGACAGGCCGTACAGGCCGCCGAAGAATTCCAGGTTCATGCGGGCCGGCAGCTCTTCGATCAGTGTGATCTCCTGCGTGACCAGCCCTAATTTGCGCTTGGCCGGGTCTGCGCCGATCCCCAACGTCGCGGCGTCGATCTGCACCTTTCCCGAATCCGGCTTGGTGAGGCCGGCGAGCATGCTGATGGTGGTTGACTTGCCGGCGCCGTTCGGCCCGAGCAGCCCGAGAATCTTGCCGGGCTCGGCGGCGAAGGATACGTCCGCAACCGCGGTGATCGCGCCGAATTTCTTTTGCAGATGGTCGGCGATCAGATCCATCGGCGAATACTGCCAGCAGAGTGCTTCGAGCGCCAGAGAGCCTGTCGCCTGGCGCCTATGTCTCCAAGCCCTGCGATTTCAGATATTCATCATAGCTACCGCGGAAATCGGCAATCTTGCCTCCGGGCCGCATTTCGATGATGCGGGTCGCGAGGCCGCCGACGAATTCTCGGTCATGCGAGACGAAGATCAGCGAGCCGGCGTAATGTTCCAAGCCGATTTGCAGGGACTCGATGGTTTCCATGTCCATATGATTGGTCGGCTCGTCCATCAGGAGCACATTGGGCTTCGTGAGGATCAATTTGCCGTAAATCATGCGGCCCTTCTCGCCGCCCGATAGCACCTTGACCGACTTTTTGGTCTCTTCGCCGGAAAACAACAATCTTCCCAAGGTGGCGCGAACGATTTGGTCGTCGTCCGCTTTGCCCGTGTATTGGGACATCCAGCCGAACAAGTCGATCTTGTCCTCGAATTCAGCCTGCGGATCCTGCGGCATGTAGCCGGGCTGGGCGTTCTCAACCCAAACGATGCGCCCGCTGTTGGGCCGCAACTCCCCCGCGAGACAGCGCATGAGCGTCGTTTTGCCGACGCCATTCGGTCCGATGATGGCGATGCGCTCGCCTGCTTCGACGTTGAAGCTGAGGTTATCGAGCACCTTTTCCGAGGATCCCGGATAGGTGAAGCTCAATTTCTCCACCGTCACGGCCGAGCGATACAGTTTCTTGCCCTGCTCGAAGCGGATGTACGGATTTTGCCGCGATGAGGGCTTGATCTCCTCGATCTTGATTTTTTCCAGCTGCCGTTTGCGGGAGGTGGCCTGGCGCGCCTTGGATGCATTCGCCGAAAAACGCCGCACGAACTCCTGCAGGTCCGATATGCGGTCCTTCGCCTTGGCATTGGCAGCCTCGACACGAGCACGCGCCTGCACCGAGGCCAGCATGAAATCGTCGTAGTTGCCCGGATAAATCTTCAGCTGCTGAAAGTCCAGGTCTGCGATGTGTGTGCACACTTGATTCAAGAAATGCCGGTCGTGGCTGATGATCACCATCGTGGCGTTGTAGTTGTTGAGCGCGCCTTCGAGCCAGCGGATGGAATTGATGTCCAGATTGTTGGTCGGCTCATCCAGCAGCAGCACGTCCGGATTGGAGAACAATGCCTGCGCAAGCAGCACGCGCAGCTTCAGGCCCGGGGGAACTTCACGCATGGGACCGTTGTGGCGGGACTCATGGATACCCGCGTCCGTGAGAATACTGCCGGCCCGCGCTTCGGCGTCGTAACCGCCGTATTCGGCGAATACTCCCTCGAGCTCCGCCGCTTTCATGTAGTCCTCGTCGGTGGCTTTGGGGTCTGCGTAGATCCGATCCCGCTCCTGCATTGCAGCCCACAACTCGTTGTGGCCGCGCATGACCACGTCGAGCACACGCTCATCCTCATAACCGAATTGGTTCTGATTCAACTTGCCGAGCCGCATCCCCACCTGCAGCATCACATCGCCGGCGCTTGCTTCGAGATCCCCGCCCAGCACTTTCATGAGGGTGGATTTGCCCGAACCGTTCGCTCCGATCAGGCCGTAGCGATTGCCGTCGGAAAACTTGATCGTCACCTGCTCGAAGAGCGGCTTGGCGCCGAATTGCACGGCGACATTGGATGTAGAAAGCATATTGTCCAAAATCTCGAAGATGCGGCTGCGGCGGCCACGAATGCCCGATAAAACCCGTCTGAATGGAGTGCCGTGTCGCTGCGTTGGGGGCAGGCGAGGCGTCAATATTCGCCCTTTTCGGCCGCCCTATTCTAGCCGACCATGGGCCTCAAGTCCGCGCTTTTCGCTCAAAGCCTGGGCGAATCCTCGGACAGGCGCCAAGGCGGAAATCGCCGGGTATTGCCGGCGTGATACAGGCAAATGATATTGCCGTCCGGATCTTGCAAGTAGGCCTCTCGCCAAAGCCAGATCTGGTCCTTGGGGGCCTGGTTGAACTCGATTCCGAGCTTGCACAGCCGCTCATAGGTCGCATCCAAGTCGTCGCACTCGAAATAGACCACGGTTTGCGACGGGACCACCGTGTCGAACGCGTGCAGCGAAAAGGTGGCGCCGTTCTGGCATTCGAATCTGGCGTAGCGCGGCAAGGCGCTGACGATTTGCGTGAATCCCAGGCGCCGATAGAAATCGGCGGAGCGCTCCACGTCGGTGGCCGGCAGCGTCACCTGATTCAAATTCATGCCGCCGATTATCAGGCAAACCGGGTCCCAGTGCGCGATATTGATCGTCAGGCGGCCGATAAGGAGTCGGCGGTCAGGGTGACGGGTAATCGGGAAACGGCGCCGAGCTACGCGACGGTCAAGACGCCGAAGTAAACCGCTATTTCTTACGGCGCGCTGCGCGCGTCTTCGGCTTGGAAGGCTTGGCGCGCTTCGACGCGGCTTTGGCCTTGCGCACCGCAGCGCCGCGCGCGGCGGTTCTGTGCTTGGCAGCTCTTGCCGCACGCTTGGCTTTTCTTGCCGGGCCTCTCACCGCTTTTTTAGGCGGCATCGCGGCGGCCTTTTTAGCCGTTTTCTTTAGCGCTTTCTTTACCGCTTTCTTTACCGCCTTGGGTGCGGCTCGTGTCAGCGCCTTCTTGGGGGCGGCCGCAGGTTTGGCAGGGGCATCGGAAGCGAGGCCGCGCAACTGATCGATAATCGCGGGATTCTCCAGGGTCGACATGTCCTGGGTGATCTCCTCGCCGCGAGCCACCGCTCGCAGCAAGCGGCGCATGATTTTGCCCGAGCGCGTTTTCGGCAGATTATCGGTCAGCCGAATTTCATCCGGCTTGGCGATGGGGCTCAGCTGATCACCGACCCAGCCGCGAAGCTCATCAATCAAGGCTTTCGCCGCGGCGCCTTGGGGCCTCGGCACATTGAGGACCACGTAGGCGAACGCCGATTCGCCCTTGATGTCATGCGGTTTGCTGACCACCGCGGCCTCCGCCACTTTAGGATGCGCGACCAGCGCCGACTCGATCTCCATCGTCCCCAGCCGATGGCCTGCAATGTTGAGGACGTCATCGATGCGCCCCATGATCCAGTAGTAACCGTCCTTGTCGCGGCGTGCCGAATCACCGGCGACGTAGTAGTGATTCCTGAATTTCTCCCAGTACGTCTTGATGTATCGCTCGTTATCACCCCAGATGGTGCGCAGCATGGATGGCCAGGGCCGCTTGATCACGAGGTAGCCGCCCGCGTCGGGCGTTTTGACGGGACGCCCCTCCTCATCGACGATATCCGCGAAAATTCCGGGCAGCGGCTTGGTGCAGGATCCAGGCTTGGTGGCCGTCACGCCGGGAATGGGCGCCATCATGGCGGCGCCGGTTTCGGTCTGCCACCAAGTATCGATGATGGGGCAGCGCTCGCTGCCGATCACGCGGTGATACCACATCCACGCCTCGGGATTGATGGGCTCGCCGACGCTGCCGAGCACCCGCAGCTTTCGCAAATCGTACTTGCCCGGCACCGCATCGCCCAGCTTCATGAGCGCGCGAATCGCCGTGGGCGCCGTATAGAAAATGCTGACGCCATGCGTCTGGCACATTTTCCAAAAGCGCCCGGCATCGGGATAGGTCGGCGCACCTTCGTACATGAACACGGTCGCGCCCGCCGCCAACGGCCCGTAAACCACGTATGTGTGACCGGTCACCCAACCGACATCGGCCGTGCACCAGTAGACATCGTCATCCTTGAGATCGAAGGCCCATTTGGTCGTCAGTTTGGCGTTGAGTAAATACCCTGCGCTGCAATGCTGGATCCCTTTCGGTTTGCCGGTGGACCCGGAGGTATACAGCAGGAACAAAGGGTGCTCTGCATCGACCCATTCGGCATCGCAACTCGCGGGCTTTCCCGCTATCGCATCGTGCCACCACAGATCGCGGCCCGGCCGCATCTCGCAAGGCGTGCCGGTGCGTCGATAGACGATGACCCGTTGCACGGAATTGCAACCCTCGGACAGCGCCTTGTCCACCGCAGCCTTGAGTTCGACGGCGTTGCCGCCACGCCATCCGGCATCGGCGGTAATGATGAGCTTCGCGCCGGCATCTTCGATCCGATCCTTCACGGCGTTCGCGGAAAATCCACCGAATACCACCGAATGCACGGCGCCGATGCGCGCGCACGCCTGCATCGAGATAATGGCCTCGGGGATCAACGGCATGTAAATGACCACGCGATCGCCGCGCCCGATTCCCTGTGCCTTGAGCGCATTGGCGAACTGACAGACTTCTTGATGCAGCTGCCTGTAGGTCAGCTTGCGCACATCGCCGGGCTCGCCTTCGAAGATCACGGCGACCTTGTCGCCGCGGCGCGCCAGATGCGCGTCCAGGCAATTGTGCGACACGTTCAGTTGGCCGTCGGTAAACCAGCGGAAGTTCGGCGCGCGCGAGTCATCCAGCGGCACGGTGAAGGGCCTCTGCCACTCGATTTCAGCCGCGGCCAGATCCGCCCAGAAACCCACATAGTCGCCGGCCGCCTTGTCGTACATGCTCTGCAGCTCGGTGGCCTTGAGCGTGGCCTGTTTCACGAACGCGGCCGAAGGCGGAAATACGCGGTCCTCCTGCAGGACCGATTGAATATCTTTCTGCGCCATGGTCTCTCCCGGTCTTATGCAGCGGTGGCGATGCGGCGCACCTGCTGTCGCAAAATATTCCCGAATCCATGGGCGTCAAAAAACGAATCGAGCCCGCCCCGATCCTGCGCCCTTGGCTTCAAGTCCTCGAGCGTCGCTTCGATCGGTATGTCGCATACGATCCCGGTCAAGCGCCGGGCCAGGTAGGCGGCATCCTTGTGAGTCAGTAGTTTAGCAGCGAGCGCGGCGGCACCGCGCAGTTTCAAGGATGGAACAAGGTGAAGATTTGCATACAATTCATCGAGGGAACCGAACACGCCGAAGAGTTCCGCGGCGGTCTTCTTGCCGACGCCGGGCACGCCCGGGATGTTGTCCACGCTGTCCCCGGTCAACGCCAGGAAGTCAGCGATGAGCTCCGGCGCGACTCCGAAGCGTGGACCTATATCGTGGTAGTGATAGCGCGTGTTGCCGCTGTAATCCCAGAAAACATCGCCGTCACGGATCAATTGCGACAGATCCTTGTCGCGCGTCACCAGCACATTGCGCAGGCCCGCTGCGCGCGAGCGCGCCGCCAAGGTTCCGATGATGTCGTCGGCTTCATATTCGGCGCTCGCGAACTCGGCCAATCCCATGTGGCGGCAAAACTCGCGGCATAGCGCGAATTGGCGCGCCAGGTCGGCGGGCGGCGCCTCGCGATTGGCCTTGTATGCCGGATAAATGAGGCTGCGGAACGATGTGACGCTGCGCAGGCTCAAGTCGAATGCGACGCCGATCCTTTCCGGCCGCACCCTCTCGAGAAGATCCGATAGAAAACGCGCGAATCCATACAAGGCATGGGTGGCATTGCCGTCGCCATCCACCATATCGGGCGGCATGGAATGGTAGGCGCGAAAGATGAAATAGCTGGCGTCGATGTAGTACACCACGCCCGACCGCGGAACGGGGAAGCCCGCGATTGCGTTCACATCGGCCAGCGTTGCATGCGCTCGTGCAGCGGGCTGGAACGCGGAAAATGCGCAACCAGATAGTCCATCTGGTCCGCCAGCACGCGCCGGCCTTTCAAGAAAATGTATTCGGCATAGGTGGGCGTAAAGGGCACGGCCAGCAGCTGCATGCCCGCCTGCTACGGCGTGCGGGATGCCTTGGCATTGTTGCAGCGTCGGCACGCCGACACCACGTTGCTCCACGTATCCTGGCCGCCGCGGCTGAAAGGCGTCACATGGTCCCGGGATAGAAGGCTATAAGTAAAGCGCGCCCCGCAATACAGGCACAGGTAGGCGTCGCGGCGGAACAGCGTTTGATTGTTGAGCGGCGGCGTATACCCGGCGCCGCGCAGGTTGCCGGGATTGCCGGTCACGCCAAGCGTGGCGATGATCGAATTCACATCCACGATGGTTCGCAGTCCGGTCCGCGCGCAGGTTCCGCCGTACAAGCGGTAGAGCTGCGTTCCGCAGGTGTAGGCCACTTGTTCGGTGTGATACAGGCGCGCGGCCTCGCGGTAGTCGACCCATTCCAACGGCATGCCGGAAACATCGGTACGCAGTATTTGCTGGGACAACGGATGGGTGTGCGAAACCACCGCGATATCGTCCCGCCAATCCAGCAATTGATGCTTGTGTTGCTCGCTCACGTTCATAACACACCAAAGATAGTCGACTCTTATGCCATAATTCAACGTTTGGCGCTAAGTCACCGCTCAGGAGAGTTTTGCATGTCGGTCGTCGTCGGTGTCCTCAAGGAGACCGCTGCCAAAGAAACCCGCGTAGCCCTGGTTCCGGAAATCGCCACCAAACTGAAGTCCCTCGGCGTGCGAGTGCTGATCGAACGCGGCGCGGGGGCGGCAGCTCATTTTCCCGATGCCCTGTATGCGGATGCCGAATTCAGCGATGCCTCCACGATTCTTGCATCCGCAGACGTTATATTGAAAGTGCAGCCGCCCTCCTTGACGGAAGTCGCAGCGTTAAAAAAAGGCGCGGTCGTCATCGGCTTCATGCAGGCCTATGCGCGTCCGGAGCTGGTCCTGGCGCTCAAAGAGCGTGGCCTTACCAGCTTTGCGATGGAGTTGGTGCCGCGCATATCGCGCGCGCAATCGATGGATGCACTGTCTTCGCAAGCCGCCGTTGCAGGTTACAAAGCCGCATTGATCGCGGCAAATACGCTGGAAAGATTTTTACCGATGCTGACCACCGCCGCGGGCACCATCCGGCCGGCGGCCGTCCTGGTGATCGGCGCGGGCGTCGCCGGGTTGCAGGCCATCGCCACGGCAAAACGCCTGGGGGCCGTGGTCGAAGCCTATGACGTACGCAGTGCGACTCGGGATCAAATAAAATCGCTGGGCGCGAAGTTCGTCGAGACCGGTGTTTCCGCGGAAGGTGCGGGCGGCTATGCGCGCGAGCTCACAGCCGAGGAAAAAGCCAAGCAGCAGGAGGTCCTGGATACGCGCATCGCCGCCAGCGATGCGGTGATCAGCACCGCGTCGGTCCCGGGGCGGGCCGCGCCGCGCATCATTTCTGAAGGCGCGGTCGCACGCATGAAAGCGGGTTCGGTCATCGTCGACATCGCCGCCGAGCAGGGCGGCAACTGCGAGCTGACCAAGGCCGGCGAGACCGTATTGCAAGGCGGCGTCAAAATTGTCGGGCCGGTGAATTTGCCCGCCTCTCTGCCGTACCACGCCAGCGAAATGTACGCGCGCAACTTGTTCAATTTTCTGAAGCCGGCCTTCCCCAAGGGCGAGCTGGCGATCGATTGGAACGACGAGGTTTTTGCCGGTGCGGTTCTCACGCACGACGGTCAAATCAAGCACGAAGGCACGCGCGCGGCGGTGGAGGGACAGAAAACATGATCGATGGCGTCATAGCGCTCTATATTTTCATGCTGGCGGCCTTCACCGGCTACGAGGTCATTTCGCGTGTCCCGGTGATCCTTCACACGCCGCTCATGTCGGGGTCCAACTTCGTGCATGGCATCGTCCTGGTCGGCGCGATGGTCGCCCTGGCAACGGCCGATACGACCTTGGTACGGGTCATCGGCTTCATCGGTGTGATGCTGGCGGCGGGAAACGCCGTCGGCGGCTATGTCGTGACGGAGCGCATGCTGAAAATGTTCGTGCTCGCCGGCAAGAAGAAAGGACCTTAAAGGATGCCTTCCGCTTCGACCATTCAAACCCTGACTCAGCTTTCGTATCTCATTGCAGCCGCGCTGTTCATATTGGGCTTGAAGCGCATGAGCTCGCCGGTCACCGCCGTCAGCGGCGTTCGCTGGGCGGGCGTCGGCATGGTCCTGGCCACGGTCGTCACGCTGGCCTTCATGGGTGCTTCCTCGCTCAACCTGATGCTGGTCATCGTCGCCATTGCGATCGGAACCGTGATCGCCTGGGTCAGCGGCAAGCGCGTGGCCATGACCGACATGCCGCAAATGATCGCGCTGTACAACGGCATGGGCGGCGGCGCCGCGGCGGCGATTGCCGCGGTGGAGCTGTATAGCGGCAACGAGCACAGCCTGGTGCATCTGACCATGGCCGCCGTCGGCGGCTTCATCGGCGCCGTCTCCTTCAGCGGCAGCCTGATTGCCTTCGCCAAGCTGCAGGGCCTGATCACCAAATCGGTGCGCTTCAGCGGCCAAAAATTCGTCAATTTAGCCATCCTGCTGATCACCATCGGCTTCGGCTTCATGGTGGTGAGCGGCGCCGGAGCGGATTCCGGACTTCCGCTCGTGTCGCTATTTTTCGTGTTCGCGTTGATCTTGGGCGTCGCGATGACCCTGCCGATCGGCGGCGCCGACATGCCGGTGGTCATCTCGTTGTACAACGCGCTCACCGGCCTGGCGGTGGGCTTCGAGGGCTTCGTACTCGACAACGCGGCGATGATCATCGCCGGCACCGTCGTGGGCGCCGCCGGCACGCTGCTGACACAGCTCATGGCGAAGGCCATGAACCGCTCGCTCGGCAATGTGCTTTTCTCGAATTTCGGCGAGAGTTCGGCCGCAGGCAGCGGCGGCATCACCGGTACGCAAAAAGCCATCGAAGCCTCCGATGCCGGCGTCATGATGGCGTACTCGCAGAAAATCATCATCGTGCCGGGATATGGCCTGGCGGTGGCGCAGGCGCAGCACAAGGTGTGGGAACTGACGCAATTGCTCATGGACCGCGGCGTGAAGGTGCGTTTCGCCATTCACCCGGTTGCCGGCCGCATGCCCGGCCATATGAATGTGCTGCTCGCGGAAGCCGGCGTGCCTTACGATTTGATTTCGGATTTGGACGAGATCAACGCGGAGTTTGAAACCGCCGATGTGGCGCTCATCATCGGCGCCAATGATGTCGTGAATCCCGACGCGCGCACCAACAAGAACAGCCCGATTTACGGCATGCCGATCTTGAATGCCGACAAGGCGAAGAATGTCATCGTGATCAAGCGCGGCCAAGGCCAGGGATTTTCAGGTATCGACAATGCGCTGTTCGTCCTCGACCAGACCCGCATGCTGTATGGCGATGCGCAGGCGGCCGTGAGCCAGCTGATCCAAGCCGTCAAGGCCGCAGGCTGATCTCGAAACGATCCTTGCTTAGCCAACGCGACGGCTTGCGCGCCGCGTAGTCCTGCAATCGAATCATTTCGCCGCTCAAGGTCGCTCCGCGCAGTTCGAAGCGCACATAGTGATAGTTCGGAAAGCCCGCGTCTTGATAAAGATCCGCGGCCGTGCGGTCTATTTCGTAAGGCGTCGCGCCGCCGCCGCCGGAAACCAGATAAGTGACACCGTCCTGCGAGAAGCGCTCGTAGTTGTGAATATGGCCTGCGCTGACCACGATACGGGCCGCGCCGCGGGCAGCCACGGTTTTCAGATACGCCGCGAGCGCCTGTTCATTCGGCCGGGCGTTGTGGTCTACGAGTTTGACGGTTTGCACATCGGCGACAGGCGGATGATGCATGACGATGAGCACCACGCGAACGGCCGGGTCGAGCGAAGTCATCTGGCCCTCGAGCCACGCCCGTTGCACGCTGCCCGGCAACAGCGAGGCATCGCTGTCCAGCGCAACACCGACCAGCTTGCTGCCGATGGCAACCGAGTACCAGCGCTGCCCACGCATTTCGGGAAAAGCAGTCCACCACCGTTCGAGACAGCTCGACTCGAAGCACGCAGACAGCTCGTGATTTCCCAGCGCGGGATAGATCCGCAAATGCCTGTCGCGCCAGGCTTTTGTTTCCGTGCGATACACCTCATAGTCGGCGGCGATGCCGTGAAACGGCAGGTCGCCGTTGATGAAGATGGCGGCCGGATTCTCTGCCGCAATCTTCGCGACCAACGCGCGGCGTGCGGTGGGCGAGCTGGCCGCGGTTTCACTGTCGGCAGTGAAGCGAGTGTCCCCGTAGGCGATCAACACCAAAGGCTCGGGCAGCATGGAATCGGCAATCCGGAAGGTCGTCGCGGCTTCCGAAGGGCCGCCAAGAATTATGGCCAGGTAAAAAACCGCGCGCAAAGAGATTCGCATTGCGCGATGCTACGGCCCCGGAGGCTCGCAAACCATGAAATTATTATTTGCCGCGCTGTTGTGCATCCCCGCCTTGGCGGGCGCCGCCGCCAGGGCGCCGAGCGAAAGCGCGCGCTGGCTTGAGCACGCGAAGCAGGTTCACATCATCCGCGACAATTGGGGCATCGCGCATGTCTACGGGAAATCCGACGCAGACGCGGTGTTCGGCATGATTTACGCGCAAGCGGAAGACGACTTCAATCGAATCGAGCGCAACTACCTCATCAGCTTGGGATGGCTGGCGCAGTCGGAAGGGGAATCCGAAATCTATAGCGACTTGCGCGCACGATTGTTCATCGATGCCGGCCGCCTGCAACAGCAATATCGTGCGGCGCCCGCATGGCTCAAATCGCTGATGGACGCCTGGTCGGAAGGCCTGAACTACTTTCTCTCGACCCATTCGGCCGTCCATCCGAAGGTCATTCGGCATTTTGAGCCGTGGATGGCCTTGTCCTTCACCGAAGGCAGCATCGGCGGCGACATCGAAACCATCGACTTAGGCAAGCTGCAAAAATTCTACGGGCAGCCAATGCCGCGGGCGGCCCGCTCGACGCCGGCGGCTCGCGCGATGCCTGCCTCAAAACCCGTTCCGGAGGAGTTTCAGGGCGGCTCGAATGGATTCGCCATCGCTCCGAAATTGACCGCATCCGGACATGCCCTGCTTTGGATCAATCCGCACACCTCCTATTACTTCAGGTCGGAACTGCAGATGGTCAGCGAACAGGGCCTCGATGTGTACGGTGCGGTCACGTGGGGACAGTTTTTCGTCTATCAGGGCTTCAATACCCACAACGGTTGGATGCACACCTCCTACGGCGGCGATGCCATCGATGAATACGCGGAAGACCTGGTGAAGAAATCCGATGGGCTGTACTACCGTTACGGAACCGGACTCAGGAAACTTCGCGTGAGCGTGATCAGCATTCCCTTCAAGCAGGCTGAAGGGTCGGGAAGCCGCTCCTTCACGGTGTATCACAGTCATCACGGGCCGATCATTCGCGCCGAAAACGGCAAGTGGATCGCCATCAAATTGCTGCAGGAGCCCGTGGCGGCGTTGATGCAATCCTACCTGCGCACGAAAACCACTGACTATGCGTCCTTCCGCAAGACCCAGGACATGCGCACCGATACGTCCAACAACACGGTGTATGCGGACGCGAACGGAACGATCGCCTACTTCCATGGGAATTTCATACCGAAGCGCGATACGTCGTTTGATTTCACGCATCCGGTCGACGGCAGCAATCCGGCGACGGAATGGCAGGGCCCGCACGCCATCGCCGATACCATTACGCTGCTCAATCCCAGCAACGGGTGGCTCTACAACAGCAACAACTGGCCGTTCACGGCGGCGGGCGATCAGAGTCCGAAGCGCGAAAATTATCCGCGCTACATGTGGACCACGGGAGAAAATCCACGCGGCCCTCACGCAATCGAAGTCTTGAGCAGACTCCAGCATGCGACTTTGG
>DASXMG010000074.1:0-40659 GCA_036495805.1 Steroidobacteraceae bacterium
CCCGGCGGCCAATGCAGTGGCCTGAAATCGGGCGCCTGTGCGCTGCGGTGGTGCCCGGAGCGGGCAACGTTGATATCAGCGCTGTCGGCGCGGGGCTGTTCAGCGAGACCTACCGCGTCGCGCGCGATGGCATCGCCTACACGTTGAAAGTGGCGGCGACGCACCGCCCTGACCTTCGCGTGGATCTGCCTTGGGAAGTACGGGTGCTCGAGCACGCGGGCAGCGCCGGGCTCGCGCCGCGCGTGGTGTATTTCGACCTCGAGCGTGCGGTTCTACTCACTCGTTGGGTCCAAGGGCGTGCTTGGATCTCGCAGGAGGCGAGGACTGCCGAAAACTTGCAAAGGATTGCCGAGTTGTTGCGGCGGGTGCACGCCCTCGCGGTGCCGCTGCCGGTGCGGCTGGTCAGCCCGCTGCAGTGGATCGAGATCTACGCTGAGGCGTTGTCGCAGCGCAAGGCCCATGCCGCTGATCCGGCGTTGCGACGAGCGGCTTTGGTCCGCACGCAGGCGCTGGTCGAGCTGCCGCCTGCGATGGGCGTCGTGTGCCACAGCGATTTGCACGCCATGAATTTGCTCCAAGAGGGCGAAGCGCTGGTGCTGCTGGACTGGGAATACGCTCACGTTACCGATCCCCTGTGGGATCTGGCAGGCTGGTGCGCCAACAACGATCTCGAGGCGGATCTGCAGTGGCGCCTGCTCGGCGACTATCTCGGCAGGGAGCCGATTTCGCGCGAGTGGCAACGCCTTAAACTGCTGCTCGCGCTGTACGACTACGTCTGCTTGCTGTGGAGTCAACTTTACTTATCAGTGCGGGGCGAAGCGGCAGCGCCTGTCGCCGAGCGGGCGAGATTGCTCGACGCGCGCCTGCGCGTTCCGGCACACTACGCCGCTTGACGAGTCCCGCGAGGGCAGCAACGGAGGTTTTGATGGCGCGGATGATTGTGGTGGATCGTGATGGCAAGGAACACGAGATTGAAGCGAAGACCGGCTTGAAGATCATGGAAGTGCTGCGGGAGCTCGACTACGGCGTCGCGGCAATCTGCGGCGGTCTTTGCTCCTGCGCCACCTGCCACATCTACGTCGATGAGAAATGGGTGCCGCTGCTGCCGAAGCGGCAGAGCGACGAGCTCGAGCTGCTGAATGAGCTGCCGGACTTTCGCGAAGCGACCTCCCGGCTTTCCTGCCAAGTCGATTTTACCGAAGCGCTGTCCGGCATCAAGGTGACGGTCGCCGCTGATTCTTAACAAGCCGCGCGCCGCTGCCGCTAGCGCCACCACCCTAGGATTTTTTCTCCGCCTGGCGTTTCACGGCATCCTGCGCCGCTGCGATCGCGCCGGGATCGCCGAGAAAGCGCCGTGAGGCCGGCTGCAGTTGCTCATCGAGTTCGTAGAGGATCGGAATGCCGGTCGGAATGTTGAATTCCACGATGTCGGCTTCGGACATCATGTCGAGCATCTTGACGAGCGCGCGCAGGGAATTGCCGTGCGCCACGATGAGCACGTTTTTGTTGGCCCGCAGCTCCGGAACTATGCGGGACTCCCAGTAGGGCAGCACGCGCGAGAGGGTGTCCTTCAGCGACTCAGCGGCCGGCAACCAGGTGGGGTCGACGTCGGCGTAACGTGGGTCGAAGCGCGGATGCCGCGGATCGTTCAAGTCGAGGGGCGGCGGCGGAATATCGTAGCTGCGGCGCCAGAGCTTGACTTGCGCTTCGCCGTGCTGCTCGACGGTTTGCGCCTTGTTGAGCCCCTGCAGCGCGCCGTAGTGGCGCTCGTTCAGCCGCCAGCTGCGCTCGATGGGGACCCACATGCGATCGGTGGTGTCGAGAATGATCCAAAGCGTGCGGATGGCGCGCTTCAACACTGAGGTAAAGACGATGTTCGGCTCGAGCTTCTCGGCTTGCAGCTCGCGCCCCGCTTGAACGGCCTCCGCGCGTCCCAAGTCGCTCAAGTCGACATCATGCCAGCCCGTGAACAGATTCTCGACGTTCCAGGTGCTTTGACCGTGGCGGACCAAGATTAATTTTCCAGGCATGGCTGTCTCCTAACGGCGCATGGCGGCGGCAAACAAGCCGTCAAAAACACCCGCCAACGCGGAACCCTCGTGCATCTTCACCCGCAACCGGATCCGTCCGCGGCTGGCGCGCACCAGCATCTTTTGAAATTTGTCGATGTCGGCATCGGCGGGAATTTCCAAGCTGGCGCGCATCTCGCCATGAACCGGCTTCAAAAAACGCATGCTCGACTCTTGGATCACCGCTTCGGCGTCGAGCTTGCGCGTGGCGAGAAAGCGCGTGAGCCACGCCCAGCCGGTCAAAACCGCGAGCGAATACAGGCTGCCGCCGAATGCCGTGCCCTTGTGATTCGCGTTCGGCGCGAGCGGGGCGCGCAGGACCAAGCCTGAGTCATCGGCCGATTCAACCACGATCCCCATGGGCCTCGCCAGCATGATTTCCCGGTCGATCCGCTGCTGCAAGTAGTCCGCGCCGAATGCGCTGCCCTCGAGCATGCTAGTGCGCGAGCCGTCTGACGGCCTGCAGCGCCACGGAGATCGTCGCAAAGTCCGGGGGCGAGCCGGTGCGCAGATCCGCGACCAGCCGCTTCAGGGCATCGACCGGCGCGGAATGACGTGAAAGCCAATGATCCACCCGCGCGGCGGGCTCCCGGCCTTTGGATTTCAACGCCGAGAGCGTGATCCGGCCTTGCAACGCATACAGATTCTCGCGCAGCGTGCCGCGCGCGACCCCCTGCCAGTGCCCGTCCGCGGGCAGCGATTCGATCTGCTCCTTGATCCAGGTCAGCCCGATGCGCTCGCCCAGATCGAAATAGGCCCGGGCCGCATAGCCTATGCGCACCCGTGCGGTTCTGGAGACTTCGGCCAAGTCCAATGCGCTGTGCAGCTCCTCGAGCGATGCGATGCGCACCGCGAGTTGCTCGGGCACACGCTGTTCCACCAGTTGCGAGCGCAGGGCGCTCATGCGGGTCTTTTGCGTGATGCCGAGAACGTCCCCGAGTTCATGGAACAGCTCGCTCACCTTGCCGGCATAGCGTGAGACGGCTCGCTTGATATCCAGATCGTTGCGCCGGTTTTCCAGCAGCCAGTAGCTCATGTGCCGCAGCAGGCGCGTGGTTTGAAACATCGCCGTGTACTGCGCGGACGCGGAGATCTTGTTGTCCAAAGCCTCGATTTGCGCCCAGATGTTGCGCACCGCGAACACCTCGCGCGCAATGCTGTAGGCGCGCGCGATGGCCGCCGGATCCGCGCCGGTATCGTCCTGCGCGCGGACCGGAAACACAGGTCCCATGCGATTGATCAAGCTGTTGGTGATCGCGGTCGCAATGATTTCGCGGCGCAGGCGATGGCGCCTGATGCGCTGCGCAAAGCGCTTCTGCACGGGTGCCGGAAAGTACCGGCTGAGCTCAGTGGATAGATAGGGATCTTCGGGTACATCGGAATGTATGAGCGCCCGGTAGAACCAGATTTTTCCGTAACTCAAAACGATGGCAAGCTCCGGGCGCGTCAGTCCTTCGCCTGCCTGGCGCCGCTCGGCGATGTCTTCGTCGCTCGGCAGGAATTCCAGGCTGCGGTTCAAATCCCCGGATCGCTCGAGCGCGCGGATGACGTAGGCATTCTCAGCCAGAAGCTGCCGGGTCTGAAATTCGCCCATGCTGATTGCCTGGCCCTGCAAATAATTATTGCGCAACACCAGCCCGGCCACTTCGCCGGTCATCTGCACCAGCAGGCGATTGCGCGCCGCTTGGGTGATTTCGCGGGCACGCACCGCGCCGTTGAGGAGGATTTTCAAGTTGACTTCGACGTCCGAACAATTCACGCCCGCGGAATTGTCGATGAAATCGGTGTTGAGACGGCCGCCGCGCAGCGCATACTCGATGCGGCCGAGCTGCGACACCCCCAGGTTCCCGCCCTCGCCGATCACCTTGCAATTCAATTCCCGCGCGTCGATGCGCACGGCGTCGTTGCTGCGGTCGCCGACATCGCTGTGGCTCTCGCTGCTGGCCTTGACATAGGTGCCGATGCCGCCGTTCCAGAGCAGATCGACGTGCGCTTTCAAGATCGCCTTGATCACCTCGTTCGGCGTCACCTGCGCCGGAAGCTCCAGCAGGGTTTGCGCCTCGCGCGACAGCGGCAGATTCTTGGCGGACCTCAAATAAACGCCGCCGCCCTTGGAAATTGCCTTGCGCGAATAGTCTTCCCAAGATGAGCGCGGCAGGCGGAACATGCGCTCGCGCTCGGCGAACGAAATTGCGGCATCCGGCTGCGGATCGATGAAGATGTGCTGGTGGTTGAAGGCCGCGATCAGGCGTATGTGCGGCGATTGCAGCATGCCGTTGCCGAATACGTCTCCGGCCATATCGCCGATCCCGCAGACCGAGAAGTTCTGCGCTTGGATGTCCGTGCCGACCTCGCGAAAGTGGCGTTTGACGCATTCCCACGCGCCGCGCGCGGTAATCGCCATCTTTTTGTGGTCGTAGCCGGCCGAACCACCCGAAGCAAATGCGTCGCCGAGCCAAAAGGAGTATTCCTGCGAGATGGCGTTGGCGATGTCGGAAAATGTCGCGGTGCCCTTGTCGGCCGCAACCACCAGATAGGCATCGTCCTTGTCGTGGCGCACGACCATCCGCGGCGGCACGATCTTTTCATCGACAATATTGTCGGTGACGTCCAGCAGCCCGCGGATCAGCGTCTGATAGCAGGCAATCACCTCGGCCTGCTGCGCCTCGCGCTCGGCTGGCAGGCGCTTCACGACGAAGCCGCCCTTGGCGCCGACCGGGACGATGACGGTATTTTTGACCTGCTGCGCCTTCATCAATCCCAACACTTCGGTACGGAAATCCTCGCGCCGATCCGACCAACGAATGCCGCCGCGAGCCACGTGACCCATGCGCAGATGCACGCCCTCCATGCGCGGCGAGAACACGAATATTTCAAACAGCGGCTTCGGCAGCGGCAATTCGCGCAGCTGCTGGCTCTCGATTTTGAAGGACAGATATTCCTTGAGCTGGCCCGACGGATACGGTTGATAGGCGTTGGTTCTGACCGTGGCGGAGAGTGCGTTCCACAGGGCGCGCAGGATTCGATCCTCGTCCGACCGCGTAACCTCCTCGAGCGCCGAGAGAATGTCCCGGCCCAGGCGCGCGAGCGACCGGGCGCGAACCGCGGGCGGCAGCTGCGGATCCAGTCGCGCCGTGAAAAGATCGGCGAGCAGCCTGGAAATGGAGCCGTTGCTCCCCAGCACCTGGGCAACGTAACCCTGGCTGAAGGGCAGGCCGGTTTGCAGTAAATAACGGCAATAGGCCCGCAATATCGTGACCATGCGCCACGGAATCCCGGCCGACAGCGTCAACTGATTGAAACTGTCGTTGTCCATGCGGCCGGTCCACACGGCGGTGAACGCACTCTTGATCTCGCGGTCCAGCGCGTCGAATGCGACCGCCGGAGTGGCCTGCATGACGAGCTCCAGATCCTGGATCCAGCCGCGGCGGCCGGCAGGGAATTCCAGTTCATAGGGGCGCTCCGCGATGACCTTCAGGCCCATGTTCTCCAGCATGGGCAATAAATCCGAAATCGGAATCGCGTCCTGGCCGCGGAAGATCTTCAGAAAGAATTTTTCCTTGCGCTTAGGATCCGGTCTGTAGATATCCAAGTGCAGGCGCGCCGGTTCCTTGTCCATCGCTTCGAGAAAAGACACATCCAGGGCCGCGACCTCGCCGGCAAAGTCCTCGGTGTAGGCGGCCGGAAACGCCTGGGAATACTTGTCGAACAGCTGCAGGGCGTAGGCCTCGTCGAGGCGCGCCAGCAACGATGCCTTGAAGGAGTCCTGCCATGAGCGCACCGCCGCGGCGACGCGGCGTTCCAACACGTCCGCGTCGACGTGCGCACTCTCGGTCGGAGCGGTCCGAGCGACGATGTGAATGCGCGCGAGGTTCGATTCCGCGATCTGTACTTGAGACTCCATGCTGAAGGCGGAAAAGGCCTCGCGTATCACCCTTTCAATTCTCTGACGAACTTGAGTGTTGTATCTCTCGCGCGGCACGAACACCAGGCACGAGTAAAAGCGATGGAATAAATCGCGGCGCAGCAGCACGCGCACGCGCGGCCGCTCCTGCAAGCCGAATATCCCGGTGACGATGCGGATGAGTTCAGAAACACTTGCTTGAAATAATTCATCGCGGGGAAAGGATTCAAGAACGTGCTGCAGCGCCTTGCCATCATGACTGTCGGGCGCCAGTGCAAAGTGTTCCGCCACCTGCACGATTTTCTGGCGCAGCAGGGGGATCTCGCGCGGATTGGCGTTGTACGCCGCTGAGGTCCAAAGGCCCAAGAAGCGCCGCTCGCCGAGCAAGCGCCCGCGGGCGTCGAATTGCTTGATGCCGACATAGTCCAGATAGCCGGCGCGATGCACCGTGGACAGAGAATTGGCCTTCGTGACCAAGCTCAAATTGCGCGAACGGCTTTGTCTCCTGATGTCGCTGTGCAACACCCGAGTCGCGCTCTCCGGCTTGCGGTGTCCGGGCCGCAAAATGCCGAGCCCGCTGGAAACGACCGGTTCCAACCGCTCGCGCCCCTTGCCGCCCTTCAGCCGGTATTCACGATAACCGAGAAAAGTGAAGTGACGATTTTCCATCCAATCGAGCAGCGCACAGGTCTCGCTGAGTTCGGTCGCATCGACGCGTGCGCTCATCGAGCCCAAGTCCTGCACGGCGGTTCGCGCCGCGGCGCGCATGCGGCCCCAGTCCGCGCACGCCATGCGTACATCGCGCAGGCTGCGCTCTATCTGAGCGGCCAAGGATTTGACGGCCGCGGGATCGACGATTCGATCGACCTCGACGTGCTGGAAGGACTCCAGCCGCTGTTGGGTGCCGTCGTTCGGTTCAGTGCGCTTTTGCAGCGTGCGCAAATTGCCGCTATCGCGTGTGATGGTGAATACCGGGTGCGCGAGCAAATGCAGGGTGAGCGCACGCTCGGTCAGTGCCAGGTTGACGGAGTCGACCAGGAACGGCATGTCGTCGGTAACGACATCGATGATGGTGTGCGGCGAGACGAAGCCATGCTCGCGCAACGTCGGATTGAATACCCGCACGAGAGCCGCTCTGCCGCGCTGCCTCGCGAACATCAGATGCGAGAGGGCTGCGCCGGCAAGATCCTTCGGATCGCGATCGGCGAGATCCTTGGCGTCCACGTTGGCAAAGTACGTCTGCAGAAACCGTCGCCAATCCACGCCGCGCATGGATTTCGGCGGCCGCACCGGGCTGCGTAAAATCGCGGAAATGATGTTGCGATGCCGTTCTGAGGAAACCTGATACATAGCCTGGTCCTTGGGAGCCGCTCAACGCGTGTCAGGCGCGAATTATGCCAGTCCCCGATGATTTCAGGGACGGTGTTGACCCGCGAGATACTGCTGCGTCTGCATTTCGATCAGCCGGCTCGCCGCGCGTAAAAATTCCAATTGCAGTCGCTCGCCGTGGTACAGCGATCCGGGCGGCGCGGCGGCCGACACGACGACATTGACATTCCGATCGTAGAACTCGTCGATCAGCATGATGAAGCGCCGCGCAGCATTGTCGTTGCTGCGCGTGAACTCGGGAACATTCGAAATGAATACGGTGTGATAGAGGCGCGCGAGCTCGATGTAATCATTTTGACTGCGCGGCCCTTCGCAGATGTCCTTGAACTCGAACCACACCATGCCGGGTCCGGTGGCCTGGGCTTTGATGTGCCTGTTTTCCACCGACAGAGTCGTGGGGCCGCCCGCGTTGCCGCCGGCAAGCGTGGTGAAGCGCTGCTTGAGCTGCGCCGCGGTGTCGGGGAACTTCGAATCCAGGTAGGTGGGCGCCTGCTCGAGTTGCCGCAATCGGTAATCGACGCCGCCGGCCAAGTGCAGGACATCGACGTGGCTCTGAATCAAATCGATGGCCGGCAGAAATCGCTGCCGTTGCAGCCCGTCCGGGTACAAGTCCTGCGGCGCAACGTTTGAGGTTGCGACCAGGGTGACGCCGCGGCGGAATAAGCCGTCGAACAATCCCGCCAGGATCATGGCATCGGCAATGTCCGCGACAAAAAATTCATCCAGGCAGAGCACGCGCAGCCGCGCCGCCAAGCGCTCGGCAACCGTGTCGAGCGGATCGGCGCGGCTTTTGATCTTGCGCAACTCCGCATGAATCTGCCGCATGAAGCGATAGAAGTGGCTGCGCTCGCCGAGCTGCCGCGGAAGCGAAGCGTAGAACCAGTCCATCAGCATGGTCTTGCCGCGGCCGACACCGCCCCACAGGTACAATCCGCGCAACGGCGTCTCGACCGGCTGCACCGACAGACGCCGCAGCTGCGCGCGCAGCTTGTGGCTGATGGACTGCGATTGCTCCAAGAGGCGGCCGGCCAATTCATCGAGGCGCGCGGCCGCATCTTGCTGACTGGGATCGGCCTGAAGCCTGCCGCCCGCGGTCTCGTCCCGAAGGCGCGATGCAATCGACTGACGTTTCTTAGACAATCGATGCTTTAATCAGAGGCTCTGGTAATTCGGGCCGGAACCGCCTTCCGGCGTGACCCAGGTAATTTGCCCCGCGTAGGGCTCTTTGATGTCGCAGGCCTTGCAGTGGACGCAATTCGACGCATTGATCTGCAGCTTTTGGCCGCCTTTCCCGTCCGCAATCATTTCATACACGTTGGCAGGACAGAAATTCGTGCAGGGATTGCCGTAATCCGTGATGCAGCGAGTCGCGCACAACGTCGTGTCGGCCACGTGCAAGTGCACGGGCTGATTCTCATCGTGCGTGGTCGCGGCAAAAAATACCGATGCCACACGATCGCGCGGCGGCAACTCGCGATCGCTCCAGCCGCGGTCGGGCGAGACGTATTCGTCCAAACGTTCGAGCGCCGTGTCGTCGGCATGATTGGCCAAGGTCCAAGGCGCCAAACCCATGGTGATGGTCTCAAAACCAAAATTCAGCGTTCCCAGCAGCAGCCCACGACGGAAACCCGGCCGGATATTGCGCACCTTGTATAGCTCGCGGCCGCCGCGAGACCCACGCCAACGCTTGTCGAATCCGGCGCTTGTGCCGGCCTCCACATAGTGCTCCGCGGCGGTCACGCCGGAGCGAATCGCCTGATGGATGCCCTTGATCTTCGGCATATTGAGCGTGCCGCCCGCGTCGCCAACCAGCATGGCGCCGGGCATTTCCAGCGTCGGCATGGACTGATAGCCGCCTTCGATAATGGTGCGCGCGCCGCCGGCGATGATTTCACCGCCCTTCAGCAGACTCTTGATCTCGGGATGATTTTTCCATTGCTGGAACGCCTCGAACGGCTTGAAGCGGGGGTCGGCGTAGTCCAGACCGACGACGAAGCCGACGTAGACCCGATCTTTGTTGAGGTGATAGAGAAAGCTGCCGCCGTAAATGCTGTTGTCCAGCGGCCAACCTGCGGTGTGCTGAATGAGGCCGGGCTGCACCCTGCCTGAGGGTAGCTGCCACAATTCCTTCAGACCCAGGCCGTAGGTCTGCGGCGATTTCCCGGCATCGAGACGGTAGCGGGCCATCAACTGCTTGGAGGTACTGCCGCGGCAACCCTCGCACAGCATGGTGATTTTCGAATGAATTTCCGGACCCAGAGCAAAATTGGGGCCCCGCTCGCCGTTCTTTTCGACCCCCATATCGCCGATGCGCACGCCCCTGACGGCGCCGGCGGCATCGAACAGCGCCTCGGCTGCCGCGAATCCCGGGAACACATCGACGCCCAGTCTTTCGGCCTCGGCGCCCAAAATCGCCACGAGCGACCCTAAGGAAACGATCAAATTGCCATGGTTGTTCATTTGCGGCGGCGTAATCGGCGACCGATAGCGCCTATGGCGCGTCATGAACAGGAAATCATCGCGGGTGGCCGGGACGCAGATGTCGGGCGGATTCTCGCGCCAGGTGGGCAGCAATTCATCCAGCGGTCCGGGCTCCAATACGGCCCCGGACAGGGAATGCGCGCCCAGGCTCGCCGCTTTCTCCAATACGCAAATAGTCAGGGCGGGATTGAGTTGCTTTAGCCGTATGGCGCAGGCCAAACCCGCAGGGCCGGCCCCGACGATGGCGACCTCATACTCCATGACATCACGGCTTTCGCTCATCAAACTGACACCTAAAACCGCTAAGGTAAAACCGCCTGAAAATCGGCGGCTTAGTAGATCATAAAGTGCCTTACCCGGGGAGTCGTTCGCCAGGCGGACAACACGATGAGGGTATTTGCCTCGAAATGTCGCTTTACGTAGTGGGGACTACCATGTTGACAGGCCACGGACGCCGTCTTCCAGGATGGCCAAGGGATTTGGGCATGGCACGGGCATGGACGCCCACCCCTTTTCGACGGCGGGTCAGTCTTGCCGCCAAGCCGCTCTGCGTTTGGCAAAGAACGCTGCAAACCCTTCCTGGGCTTCCGGCTGGACCCTTAAATGGGCGAGTCGTGCTGCCATGTTCGTCGCAGCAGCAGCGCGCTGGCCCGGAAGCTGCCGGGCGTCGTGGATCAACGTCTTGGCCGCCGATTGCGCCCCCGGCGCGCCCTTTAAAATCGCATCGATGATGCCGCCACAAGCCGAGTCCAGCGCACCGGCCGGCACCGTCTCATGCGCCAGGCCAATTTGCTTTAAGGTCGCGGCGCTGATGGTTTCCGCGGTCAGAAAGTAACGCAGCGCTGCGCTTTCCCCGATCTTGGCCAGCACAAACGGCGAAACGACGGCGGGAATGATCCCGAGGCGCACTTCGGTAAAAGCGAATTTTGCGCTCTCCACTGCCACGACAATGTCGCAAGCGGCTATCAGGCCGAGCGCACCGCCGTAGCCATCGCCGTTGACTCGCGCCAGCGTCGGTTTCGGAAAGGAATCCAGGGCGCCTAACAGCTTTGCCAGCGTTCGCGCATGCGCCAGATTCTCCGCTTCAGTGGCGTTCGCCTGCGCCTGCATCTCGGTGAGATCCGCGCCGGCGCAAAATACATCTCCAGCGCCCGTCAGCTGCAACACCCGCACTTTGTTGTTCGTGGCGCATTGCGCGAGCGCGTCGCCCAAAGCACTGATGGTCGCACGGTCGAGCGCGTTGCGTTTATCCGGACGATTGAGCCCGACGTGCGCGACGCCTCCCGAAACCGCGATCGTGACCGGCGAGCCGCTGCTCACATGAGCTCAACGGCGATCGCCGTCGCTTCGCCGCCGCCTATGCACAGGCTGGCGATGCCGCGCTTTTTGCCGCGTGCTTTCAACGCATGGAGCAAGGTGGTGAGGATGCGCGCGCCGGTGGCGCCGATCGGGTGCCCAAGCGCGCACGCACCGCCGTTGACGTTCACCTTGGCATGTTCCAGCGACAGATCTTTCATCGCCGCCATCGGCACCGCCGCAAAAGCTTCGTTGATTTCGTACAGATCGACGTCTTTCGCCTGCCAATTCAGTTGCGCGAGCAGCTTTTGAATCGCACCGACGGGAGCCAAGGTGAACCATTCCGGTTCGCGCGCAAAACTCACGTACCCCAAAATCCGGGCCAAGGGTTTTAAGTTCCTGGCTGCGGCGAATGATTCCCGCACCAGCACCACGGCCGCGGCGCCGTCGGAGATCGATGAGGAACTCGCCGCGGTCACGGTGCCGTCTTTTTTGAAGGCGGCCTTGAGCGTGGGAATCTTGGCGACATCCAGCGTGAAAGGTGTCTCGTCCTTGTCAACGACAACCTCCCCCTTGCGGGTTTTCGCCGTCACCGGCGCAATCTCGGCTTTGAAATCACCCTGGTTGACGGCGGCGAGCGCGCGACGCACCGATTCGGCGGCGAACTCGTCTTGAGCTTGCCGGGTGAATGCATATTTCTCGGAGGTCGCCTCCGCAAAGCAACCCATGAGCTGCCCATCCCAGGGGCTCTGCAGGCCGTCAAAGAACATGTGGTCCAGCACCTCCTGATGTCCCATGCGATAGCCCGCGCGTGCTTTGGGAAGTAGATAGGGCGCATTGGTCATGGATTCGAGGCCGCCCGCCACGACGACTTTCGCATTGCCGGCAAGAATTTGATCCGCCCCCTGCATGACGGCGCGCATGGCAGAGCCGCACATTTTGTTCACGGTGGTGCTCGGAGTGCTGGTGGGCAGTCCGGCGGCCATGGCCGCCTGGCGGGCAGGGGCTTGGCCGATGCCCGCCGACAGGACGCAGCCCATGATTACCTCATCGACTTCCGCTGCCTTCACACCGGCCTCGGCCACCGCGGCCTTTATGGCGACGGCGCCGAGTTGGGGCGCGGTGACAGTGGCGAAAGCGCCTTGAAAAGCGCCTACCGGCGTTCGCCGAGCGCTCAATATGACGACAGGATCCGATTTCATTGCTTAAGCTCGTGATGATGTGAACTCAATATTATAGCCGCAGAGGCTATCTTCAAGGCGCCAGCGGGTCGCCCACGGCCTGGGCGATGAGCTCGCGGCTCTTCGCGCGGGCCTCGTTTGCGGGCATGACGGCGAGGACTTCCACCCGAATCGGCCGGCGATAAATGGAGAGGCCACCGGGCGGCATGACGGCGCGGGTGCCGTGAATGGCGATGGCCACCACCGGCATATCTGCCCGCGCGGCGGTCGCGAATGCACCGCCGAGGAATTTGCCGATCTGGCGAGTTTCGTCAAAGGTTCCCTCGGGGAAGAACATCAAGGACTGACCGGTGGCAGCCAGCTTCAACACCCGCCGAGCATCCGTCGCGCCCTTGTGGCGATCGAATCGCTCGACGAATTGCGAGCCCAGGCGACGCAGCAACAGACCGGCGAGAGGCACGCGCACCATTTCTTTCTTGATCACAAAGGCAAAATCGGGCGGCAACGCCGCGACGATGGCAATGGCGTCGATGTAGCTGGCGTGATTCGCCACCACCACGCAGGGTGTCTTCGGCAACCGTTCCAGGCCGTCCACCGTGAAGGGAATGCCGGTCAGCCAAAGGAAGGCGCGACCCACGGTGCCGGCCACCACGCGACGCCGGCGCAGGCTGGGAAGAAACAGGTTGATGGCCAGCACTGTCAACCCCAAGACGGTGAAGGAGACCAGGCAGTACGCGAGGTAAGGCAGATTCAGCACTGCGGAGGGCCCTGATTGCTTTACTTCTGTGATCTGGTTCTCCTTATGTTAATACTTAACCGTACTGTGATTCTGGTCACGCCGACCCTCAAGCACCCCTCGCATACTGATGACTGATAGCGCGGACAGCACTATTTCGTGCGTAACCTTCGCGGGAAATTATGGCGACGGCTCTTAAACGGACGGTTTATACACGCACCTCAGGCGCAGCGGTACCCGCCGTGCGCGAGGCGGCGGATCCGGCCCTGCAACGCTTCCTCGATGCGGTGTGGATGGAACGCGGCCTTTCAGCCAATACACTGGCGGCGTATCGCGCCGACCTGACCGCCTTGGCGCGATGGCTCGAGGAGCGCGATAGCGCGCTGCTCAAGGCGACGCGCATTGAATTATTGGGCTTCATCGCCGCCCGGGTCGAGGGTGGATCCCGGCCGCGATCGACAGCCCGCCAGTTGTCGAGTTTCCGCCGCTTCTTCCGCTTCATGATGCGCGAGGGGTTGATTTCGCAGGATCCGACGGCGCAGATTGCGATGCCGAAAATCGGCCGTTCGCTGCCGAAATCGCTGACCGAGGCCGAGGTGGATTCGCTGCTGGAAGCGCCGACGGTGTCGGAGCCGTTGGGGCATCGCGATCGCACCATGCTCGAAGTGTTGTACGCCACGGGTCTGCGGGTCTCGGAACTCGTCAGCCTCAAGCACAATCAAGTGAATTTGAATCAAGGCGTGATGCGCGTGGTCGGCAAAGGCAACCGCGAACGTCTGATCCCGCTGGGCGAGGAGGCCGTGAAATGGCTGCAGCAGTTCATGCAGGGCCCGCGCGTTGAAATTCTGTTGGAACGCCAGACGGACTATCTGTTCCCCACGCGCCGCGGCGATCGCATGACGCGCCAGGCGTTTTGGCACATCATCAAGCGCTACTCCAAAAAAGCCGGCGTCGAGAAAGAATTGTCGCCGCATACCTTGCGCCATGCCTTCGCAACACATCTGTTGAATCACGGCGCGGATCTGCGCGTGGTGCAGATGCTGTTGGGCCATAGCGATCTTTCGACGACCCAGATCTACACGCACGTCGCCCGCGAACGCCTCAAGGACCTGCACTCCCAGCATCATCCGCGCGGCTGATCATTAAGCCCTTTGGTCTCGGTCTGGTAGAATTTGTGTGAACCTCCTTGCTCTGCAGGGGTCCTACCAAATAAGCCCGTGGAGCTTTACATGCTGCGATTTGCCGCCGTTTTAACCTTGCTGATTTGCGCCGCTGCGTCGAGCGCGCGCGCCGCCGGCGTCGAATCGCCGGCCGTCGATCCACGCGTGGCATTGCTCAAGCTGCTGCCGGCCGGTACCAAGCTCGAGGACCTGAGGCCGTCGCCGATCGCCGGCATTTTTGAATTCACGCAAGGCGCGGAGATCAGCTACTTGACCGCCGACGGCAAGTATTTCATCGACGGCAATCTGTACGACATGAAGTCGCGCGATAATCTCACCGAGGCGCTGCGCACGCATGCGCGCGTCGCCATGATCAATGCCGTGCCCGAATCCGAGATGTTGATCTTTTCGCCGCCGAATCCGAAATACACCATCACGGTGTTCACTGACGTCGATTGCGCCTATTGCCGGAAATTGCACAGCGAAATGGCGGAGATCAATCGCCTCGGTATTCGAGTTCGCTACATGTTCTTTCCGCGGACCGGTCCGGGCACCGAGAGCTGGAAGAAAGCCGAGGTGGTTTGGTGTTCGGCCAACCGCAACGAAGCGCTGACCCGCGCAAAGGCAGGCGCCACGCTGGACATGAACAAGGTCTGCGCACCGACGCCCGTGAAGCGAGAATACGAGCTCGGCGAAAGCATCGGGGTTCGCGGCACGCCGGCGATCATCACGGAAAGCGGCGACTATATTGCCGGCTACATGGAGCCGCGCGAATTGGTCGACCAGCTCAAAGAGTTGCAGGTCGCGAAGCGCTGAAGCGTCAAGCCCCGCAGCGCTACCAGAGCGTTACGCGCTGATCCGGCGGCAGATACATTTTATCCCCCGCTGTCACGGAAAACGCGCTGTAGAAACTCGGCATGTGCACGACCACGCCATTGGTGCGGTATTTCTCGGGCGAATGCGGGTCGGATTTGACCTGTGCGATCGTGCTCTCATCGCGCCGCTTGCCCAACCAGCTCTGTGCGAATCCAATGAAGAAGCGTTGATCGGCGGTCATGCCATCGATGATCGGCGGTGCGCGGCCGTTGAGCGAAGCCATGTAGGCCTTGTAAGCAATTTCAATGCCGGCGATGTCCGCGATATTTTCGCCCAGAGTGAGCGCGCCGTTGACATGGAAGCCGGGCACCGGCTCGAAGGCGTCATACTCCTTGATCAGCAATGCGGTCTTGGCCTTGAATTTGGCATGATCCTCGGGCGTCCACCAGTCGCGTAAATTGCCGTCGCTGTCGTATTGGCTGCCCTGATCGTCAAAGCCATGGCTGATTTCGTGGCCGATGGTTGCGCCGGCCGACCCGTAATTAAAGGCATCATCCGCAGCGGGATCAAATGCCGGCGGCTGCAGGATGCCGGCCGGGAACACGATCTCGTTCACCGACGGGTTGTAATACGCGTTCACGGTCGGCGCCGTCATGTTCCACTCGGCGCGGTCAACAGGGCCGCCCAGCTGCGCCAGCTTGCGGTTCCGTTCGAATTCCTGCGCGCGCCTGACATTGCCGAGCAGATCGGCAGGCAAAATCTTCAGCGCGCCGTAGTCGCGCCAGTGATCCGGATAGCCGATTTTCACGTTGATCTTGCGCAGCTTGGCCTGCGCTTCCACTTTCGTGGCGGCGCTCATCCACGCCAATTGATCGATGCTCACCGCATACGCCTTCAGCAGATTGCGCACCAGCTCATCGATGCGCGCCTTGGTCGCCGGCGGAAAGTATTTCGCGACATATAATTTTCCCGAGGCCTCGCCGGCCAACCGGTCGACCAGCTGCGTGCCGCGCTTCCAGCGATCCGGCGCTTGCTGCGTCCCTTGGAGAACCCCCTGGTTGAAAGCGAAGTCTTCCTCGACAAATGCACGCGGCAGAAACGGTGCACGGCTCGAGAGCACCCGGTAGCGAAAGTAGATGGTCCAAGTAGCCATCGGCGTCGATTCGATCAGGCTCGACAAACCCTGCAAGTAATCGGGCTGGCGTACCACGATCGTCGGCGCCGCGCCGGCCGTCAGGCCGGCCGCGGAGACATACGCGTCCCAGTCGATCGCCGGCGCTTCTCGCGCCAGCTCGGCCAAAGTCTTCGGGTTGTAGGTTTTCTGTGCGTCGCGATTCGCGACCCGTGTCCACTGCAGTTTTGCGATGGCAGTCTCGAGGGCGACGATCTTATCGGCCTCTTTTTCCGGGGCGTCGTCGTGCAGCAGGCGCAGCATCTTCTCGACGTGCTCGCGGTACTTGGTGCGAAATCCAACCAGGCGCGCATCGTCGCTCAAATAATAGTCGCGGTCAGGGAGCCCCAAGCCGCTCTGTGTGATCCAAAACGCGTATTGCGCGGAGCGCCTGGAATCCGGCCGGACGAACGTGGCGAGCGGCGTGGCAATGCCGATGCGATCAAGGCGCCCCATCAGCCGCCCGATGTCGCTCGCGCGCTGGAGGCCTGCGGCAAGCTCAAGTTCAGCGCGCAGCGGTTTGACGCCGAGCCGCTCAACCTGTGCCTCGTTCATGTAGCTCGAATAGAGATCGCTGATTTTGCGTACTTCAGGATCGGTGGAAGTCTGCGCCGCCTCGATCAGGTCACGCTGTTCAAGCAGCGATCGTTCGGTCATCAAGGAATCGACGCCGTACGCGGCGCGATCCGCCGGGATCGGCACGTCCCGGAGCCACGTGCCATTGGCATACTGGAAAAGATCGTCCTGCGGACGCACGGTCTTGTCCATGTCGGCGGTCTGAATGCCGGAGATTGGCCCCGGCTCCGCGCGAACCATCGATGAGCTGAGCAGGAGCGCCGCTGAGAAAAGAGTGAGGAAGGGTGATTTCACGATGAACTCCGGCTCCATCGAATTATGATCGAGCATTGACGGCAGTATGGCGCAGGCGGTTGAATGCGCAATGCCTGAGCATAAAGAGGGACGGGGGATGTTTCATGTAGCAAAATTCGGCAAACTGTTGCCGCTGTGCGCCGTTTTAGGGCTTTCAGTGTCGGCGCCGCCGGCGGGGACCGCCGCCTCGCCTGATGTTCAAGCCGTACCGGCGCCGCACCCTCTGATCAAGGAAGACCTCGAAGCATTCTTCGATGGGATCATTCCTCTGCAGCTCGAGCGCAGCGATGTCGCGGGCGCCACCGTGCTTGTCATGCGCGGCGGCGAGACGTTGCTGCAGAAAGGCTACGGCTTCAGCGATCTGAAGACCAAGCAGGCGGTCAATCCCGAATCCACGATCTTCAGGCTCGCCTCGATATCAAAATTGTTCACCTGGACGGCGGCGATGCAGCTGGTGGAGCAAGGCAAGCTGGATCTCGACGCCGACATCGGTCGCTATCTCGACTTTCCCATCCCAGGCGACAAGCCCATTACGCTGCGCAACCTGATGACTCACACCACCGGGTTCGAAGAAGTCGTGCGCGACATCATTGTCACCGACCCGAAGAAATACCTGGCCTTACGGGAGTTTCTCGTTCAAAACCAACCGCATCGATTGTTCGCCCCCGGCACCATTCCGGAATATTCGAACTATGCCGTCGGACTGGGCAGCTACATCGTGCAGCGTGTGAGCGGCGAGCGCTTTGAGGACTATGTGGCGGCGCATATTTTCGCGCCGCTTGGCATGACGCATTCGACCTTCTTTCAACCCCCGCCCAAGGCGCTGCAAGACCTGCCTTCGCAAGGTTACCGCTCCAGTACGCGCGATCCGGCGATCGGATTTGAGATCTTCAGCCCCGCCGGCGCGGGCGGAATCTCCTCGTCCGCGGCCGATATGGGGCGCTTCGGACAGATGTTGCTCAATGCGGGTGAACTGGACGGTCAGCGCATCCTGAAGCAGGACAGCTTGACGCAAATGTGGAAACCTCAATTTCGCGCCAATGAGCAACTGCCGCCGATCGGCCTGGGCTTCTATCAGGTGTGGAGGAATGAGCTCAAATGGATCGGTCATGAAGGCGATCTGGTCGCCTTTCACAGCCTATTTTTCGTCGAACCGCAACAGAAGCTGGTCTTGTTCATTTCCTACAACTCAGCTGGGTCGTCGCGCAAGACCCGGCCCGAGTTGCTGGATGCGTTCTCCGACCGCTATTTTCCATCCGAGCTGCATCAGGCGTTCATCGCAACTGCGACGAGCCGCCTGAAGGACATCGAGGGCACGTATCAGGGCACGCGCCGCTCTGATTCCACCATTCTCAGGCTATTCGCGCTCTTCGGACAATCGCACGCGAAAGTCGACCAGGATGGGGTGCTGCATGTCGACAAGGCGAAGGACCTGCGTGGTCATCCCTTCGCCTGGAAGCCGATCGGCCCGGATCTGTGGCAGCAGGTCGATGATCAAGGAAAGCTTTTTGCAATCCGCGGCGCGGACGGCCGCATCGATCGCCTCGCCGGCTCGTTTGCCGCTGCTCAAATGCAGCGGGTTCCCTGGTATGAACGGGACAAGGTTGTTTTCCTGGCGCTCGGCGCGTGCTTGGTTGTCGGCATCAGCGTCTTGTTCAATCTTGGGCTGCGATTGGCGCGGCGCTATGTCTTTCGCAGCTCCCAGCCGATTGCGCCGCTCAATCGGGTCGCCTTGAGCGCGCTGCCCAAGGCATCCGTCATTTATTGGTTGTTGCTGCTCTGCTCGGTCGCGGCACTGTTCAGCCGCTTCGATGACGATGCTCTGCCGCCCACCTCATCCTGGGACAAATATTTTCTCCTAGGCGATGTGCTGGTCGGGGTCGCATTGGTATTGAGCGTGTTCGCCGTGCTCTCGGCGGTGCGCATTTGGCGTCGCCCCGGAACAAGCAGAATCAGTCAGATTAAATTCACGCTGGTCGCGCTCGCCTGCGCGTACTTTTCGTGGTTCGCCATCCATTGGCATCTCATCACGCCCATCCACCGGTTCTAAGTGCCGATGCCGAACTCAACGCTCCAGCAGCTTTACCTTGTCCTTCACGCCTTCCCATTGCTTGGCGTCCGCCGGCGCATCCTTCTTCTCGCTGATGACCGGCCATTTCTTGGCTAGCTCGGCATTGAGGCTCTTGAAGTTTTCTTGACCCGTGGGTATTTCTTCCTCGGAGTAGATGGCCTCGACCGGACACTCGGGCTCGCACAGCGTGCAATCGATGCACTCGTCCGGATCGATGACCAGAAAGTTCGGGCCTTCGTGGAAACAGTCGACCGGACAAACTTCGACACAGTCCATGTACTTGCACTTGATGCAGCTCTCGGTGACCACGAACGCCATGACTTACCCTTCTCTTACGCAGTTAATGACTAGCCCTATTCTGCCACAGCCGCAAAATCCACCGGCGGCGGCGCCTCCCCGGTTTACGGGGTCGATCGGCTTTTCAGCTCGGTGAAATGATGATGTTCACGGCCCGCGCTGCGGTCGCCGAAGTATTGCCGCAACGCATATTCGCCGCTGGCAAAGGCCAGTTCGGCCCAGGGAATCTGTGCTTCCTCGAACAAGGCGACTTCCAGACTCTCCAGCCCAGCCGCGAATTTCGGCTCGAGCAGCTTCGCCCGAAACATGACGTGCACTTGATTGGCCCGCGTAACATTGACGACGGCCAGCAGCGAGCCCACGTCCACTTCAGCGAGCGCTTCTTCCCGGCACTCGCGCGCGGCCGCTTGCTGCATGGTTTCGCCGTTCTCCATGAAACCGGCCGGCACCGTCCAAAATCCGAGACGCGGCTCGATGGCTCGGCGGCACAGCAGGATTTTGTTCTGCCACTCAGGCACGCAGCCCAGCACCAGCAGCGGATTCTTGTAATGCACCATATTGCAGCTGGTGCATACAAAGCGCGGCAAGTGATCCCCGGTGGGGATCTTGGATTCGACGGGTGAGCCGCAACTGCTGCAGAAATTCAAGATTTACACTCTAAAAAAGCAATGATCGCACAAATAGCGGCGGATTCTAAAATCCCCGACAAGGCGATACGCAGGTCATCGCTTGCGCGGTTGTGATCATGCCATAGCGCGTTACGTCAATGAGCCATTCGGATTTGCCGCCCTGCTGTTCAACTTCATAGAGCTCCCACTGATGCGATTTGCCACGATTGGTGTCGGGGGCCTGCTCTATGTCATTGACATCGAATCCACGGCTCTCGATGCCGAGAAATCGGACGGATCGGACAGCACCCAATTTCGCCAATAATTGCCGTTCTGAGAGCCGAGGTTCGCGTCGGCTCTGGGGCGGCGCGCCCGTCCGTATCGCCGCAATGAGCCGACGCAGTGCATTCGCGCCATGTGGGGAAGGCATTTGCGTCGCGGCCAGAGGGACCGCTGCGGCGTGGATCTGCTCCGCCACCGCCGGGTCGAACGGTATGAGGATTATGGATACGTTGAGCGGGCCGTTTCCGAGATGGAAACTCCATGCAACTTTGGTCCTTGCGCGTTCGGGTTGCGAACCGTTGCCGGGGGGCGCGAACGTCCATTGGCGAAGCGCGTCCACCACGGACTGATCAAGCCGGCGGAAACCGCTGCTCTGAACGACCTCAACATTGCCGACGTGCCCAAGCTCATCGATAAGCACGCCGACCACCACATCTCCTTCTTCTCGCGCCTGTTCCGACGCTCGGGGATAGATTGGCTGCACACGATGATAGACAGCGATGCCCTGCGCCGCGCCTTCACCCTCCAAAGCGGTTCCGGATGCCGTCGAAGTTACTCCGACGGAGTTCGACGCGGCGCTGGGGTCGGAAGCTGCGGTTTGCTCCGAGGCCAATTTGGGCGCGGGCGGCGGTTCCGCGGGAATCTTCACCGGGACATAAGAAATCGGCGAGAGGGCAGGCGTGAGTCGATTCAGGCTCAGCGCGGCAGGCTTCACGTCGTCGAGCAATCCGCGCGGCTTATCGATGAAGGTGATGGTAATCGGCTGTTGGCGGGTGGCGCTTGCCACTGTGAGCGCGCTGGTCGCCAGCTCATAAATAATCAAACCGTGAACCGCCACGGTGAATACCAATACGCATTCGCGTCTAGTCGACTCGCGCATAAGTTTGATCCGGCGGCCATATAGTACTGCTTAGCCGGTCAAGACGACATTTTGGCGGGGTCGCCGGCGCGGCCCAGATCGCATTCGCGGTCTGGTGCCCGAAGAGGGAATCGAACCCACACGGTGTCACCACCACCGGATTTTGAGTCCGGCGCGTCTACCAGTTCCGCCATTCGGGCATGCCAGGCGGCGCAGTATATGCGATTGCCGCTCTTGGTAGAATCCTCAAGACCATGTTGCGCACGGACTTTCACTTCGAACTGCCCAAGGAACTCATTGCGCAAAGGCCCACCGAAGTCCGCTCCGGCAGCCGTTTATTGACGCTCGACGGTCTTAGCGGCACATTCGCGGACCGGCAGTTTCGTGATTTGCCCGCCTTGCTCGACTCACGCGATCTTTTGGTTTTCAACGACACCCGGGTCATACCCGCGCGGGCCTTCGGCGTGAAGGACAGCGGCGGCCGGGTTGAATTGCTGTTGGAACGGACGGTGACGGCGAATACCGCGCTGCTGCATGTTCGCGCCAGCAAGGGCTTAAAAGACGGCGCCGTGGTGAAGCTCGCCGCGGGACAAAGCGCACGGATGCTCGGCAGGGACAACGAGCTGTTTGTGCTGCAGTTCTCCTGCGATGTACTGGCGTTCTTCCAAGCGCATGGACAGATCCCGCTGCCGCCTTACATCGATCGCAGCGCGGAACAGACGGACCGAGAGCGCTACCAGACGGTCTATGCGCGCTCGCTCGGCGCGGTGGCGGCGCCGACGGCAGGACTGCATTTCGATGAGGCCGTTTTCGCGGAGCTGCGAAACCGCCAGATCGCGCATGCCTTCGTGACCCTGCATGTGGGCGCCGGCACGTTCGCGCCGATGCGCAGCGACGACATCGATCAGCACCAGATGCACACGGAATACTTGGACGTGCCGCTCTCCACCTGCGAGGCGATTACGGCCACCCGGACCGCGGGCGGCCGGGTGATCGCCGTGGGTACGACCGTGGTCAGAAGCCTGGAGACGGCCGCCGGCGCCGCGCAAGGCGCGAACCGCGTGGCGCCCTACCAGGGCAGCACCCGCATATTCATCAAACCCGGCTACCGCTTTCGCGCGGTCGACGCCATGATCACGAACTTCCACTTGCCGGAGTCGACCTTGCTGATGCTGTGCTCGGCCTTCGTCGGGCGCGAGGCATTGCTGGCCGCCTATGCGCACGCGGTGCGCGCGCGCTACCGGTTTTTCAGCTACGGTGATGCGATGTTTCTCACGCCGCCGCGCAGAGCGAGCGAGGCCGCATGAGCGCGATGCAGTTCAATTTGCTGGCACAAGACGGCGCGGCGCGGCGCGGCCGCCTGATATTCGCGCGCGGCACGGTCGAGACGCCGGCCTTCATGCCGGTCGGCACTTATGGAACCGTCAAGGCGATGCGGCCGGAAGATCTCGAGGCCATCGGCACGGAAATAGTGCTCGGCAACACGTTTCATCTGTTCTTGCGGCCGGGGCTCGAGGTGATTCAGGCGCACCACGGCTTGCATCGCTTCATGCACTGGCGCCGGCCCATCCTCACCGACTCCGGCGGATTCCAGGTCTGGAGCCTGGCCGAGATGCGCAAGATCACGGAGGAGGGAGCGCATTTCCGATCGCCTGTCGATGGCGCGGCCGTATTCCTGTCCCCGGAAGAGTCCATGCGCATTCAGCGCGCGCTGGCCTCCGATGTGGCCATGAGTTTCGATGAGTGCACACCCTACCCGGCGACGGAGAGCCAAGCGCGCACCTCGATGGAATTGTCCATGCGCTGGGCTGTGCGGGGTTTCCGCGAGTACTACGGCAGCGAGCCTCCCGGCACCCTGTTCGGGATTGTTCAGGGCGGCACATACGCAGGATTGCGGCTCGAATCGCTGGCGGCGTTGGAGGAGATTGGATTCGCAGGACTCGCTATCGGCGGCCTCGCGGTCGGCGAGACGGAAGCCGAGCGCGAACAGGTGCTCGAGCAGCTCATGCCACGCATGCCTGCGCTCAAGCCTCGTTATCTCATGGGCGTGGGTCGGCCTGAGGACATCGTCGAAGCGGTGCGTCGCGGCATCGACATGTTCGATTGCGTGATGCCGACGCGGCATGCGCGCAATGCGCATTTGTTCACCCGCCAAGGCGTCATCAACATCCGCAATGCGGCGCACCAACAAGACACGGCGCCGATCGAGCAAGGATGCGGCTGCTATACCTGCTGCAACTACAGCCGCAGTTATTTGCGCCATCTCGACAAATGCGGCGAGATTCTTGGCTCCCACCTCAACACCGTCCACAACCTGTACTTCTATCAGCGTTTGATGCGGGAAATTCGTGCCGCGATCGCAGCGGGCGCATTCGAGCGTTACGCGCGCGAGTTCTATGCCCTTAGGAGTTGAGCCTTTGGGTTAAGTTTGCGCCTGCCTGCTGTATACTACGCGGCTTTGTGCAGCGGCGTCCGCCCCTCGATAAGAGTGTAACACTATGAATTTCCTAATTAATTCGGCATACGCGCAGGCTGCGGGCGCAGCTCCCGGCAGCCCGAGCCTGATCAGCACGTTGGCGCTACCCGCGCTGCTGCTGGTGGTGTTCTATTTCCTGCTCATCAGGCCGCAGAGCAAGCGCGCCAAGGAGCAACGGGAAATGCTTTCCAAGGTTGCGGTGGGCGATGAGATCGCAACCACCGGCGGCATCCTCGGCAAAGTAACCGAGGTCGGCGAGCAATTCTTGAGCGTGGAGATCGCCAGCGGCGTAAACATCAAGTTGCAGAAGTTCCAGGTCGCGCAGGTGCTGCCGAAGGGCACGGTCAAGAGCGCATGATCGGCTATCCGCGCTGGAAGATCGTACTGGTCGCGATCGTGATGGTCATCGGGATCTTCCTGGCGCTGCCCAATATTTTCGGCGAGGAAAGCGCGCTGCAATTGGCAGCCGATCGCGCGGCGGTCACCGATGCCGACAGTAAATCCGTGGTGCAAACGCTCAAGGACAAGGGCGTCACGCCGTCGGGAGTGTTTTTGGAGCAGGGTCGACTGACGCTGCGCTTCAGCAGCACCCAGGATCAGTTGAAGGCGCGCGATGTGATCACCGAGGCGCGCCCCAATCAATTCACCATCGCACTCTCACAGGCTTCCCGTGTGCCCTCGTGGATGCGCGGGATGGGCTTGAGCCCGGTCAAGCTGGGTCTGGACCTTCGCGGCGGCGTCTATCTGGTCTACCAAGTCGACGTGCAGGGCGCGGTAAAGCAGCTGCTCGACCGGCATGAGCAGGATTTTCGCTCGGCCTTGCGCAATGCCAAGGTCGCCTACCAGGATGTTGCAGTCGACTATCCCGCCAATCGCGTGCGCGTCCTGTTTCGCGACGCGGACAGTTTCGCCAAGGGCAAGGCCGCGATCCTCGCCGACAGCCGCAACTTGAATTTCACGGACGTGACCGTGGGCGGATCGCCCGCACTGGAATTGCAGCTGACGCCGCAGGAGATCAAGGAGCGGCAGAATTACGCCGTTCAGCAAAACATCGTCATTCTGCGTAATCGTCTCAATAGCCCGGAACTCGCGGTCTCCGAGCCGCAGGTCGCGCAGGAGGGTGTCGACCGCATCGCCATCCAGCTGCCGGGGCTGCAAAACTCAGCCGAGGTCAAAAAGATCCTGGGCAAAACCGCGACCTTGGAATTTCGCATGGTCGATGAGACCAACAATCCGCTCGAGGCGGCCTCCACCGGGCGCGTACCCTTGGGCTCGAAGCTGTACTACACCCGAGACAAGCAGCCGGTGCTGCTGAAGCGCGACGTGGTGGTGACGGGCGACCAGCTGACCGATGCGACATTCCAGCCGAATTCGCAGGACGGGCCTGCGGTATCGGTCGGCTTGGACAGCCGCGGCGCGGCGAAGATGCTGAAAAACACCCAGGAGAATCTCGGCCACTTGATGGCGGTGGTTTTCATCGATCGTTCGCGAGAAAAAAATGCGCAGGGCGTGGAAGTCGACCGCACCACCGAAGAAGTCATCAACCGCGCGACCATCCGCGGCGTGTTCAGCAATAATTTCCAGATTACGGGCGTCAATCCGATCGAAGGCCGCGAGCTCGCCTTGCTGCTGCGCGCCGGCGGCTTGGCGGCGCCGCTGACCCCGGTGGAAGAACGCGCGATCGGCCCGAGCTTGGGCCAGGACAACATCGACAAGGGCATCAAGGCGATGGTGTTCGGCATGGCGGCCGCATTCCTTTTCATGGGGATCTATTACAAAGTCTTTGGTGTGATCGCCGACATCACGCTGGCTGCAAACGTGATATTGCTCACGGCATTGCTGTCCTGGTTCGGCGCGGCGCTGACCTTGCCCGGCATCGCCGCCGTCGTGCTGACGGTAGGCATGGCGGTGGACGCCAACATCCTGATCTACGAGCGCATCCGCGAGGAGCTGCGCAATGGCGTCACGCCGCGCGCGGCCATTGCGGCCGGTTTCGAGCGCGCCTGGTCGGCTATCGGCGATTCGAACGTCACCGCATTGATCGCCGGCGTCGTGCTGTGGTCCTTCGGCGCCGGCGCGATCCGCGGCTTTGCCGTGGTGCTGGTGCTGGGAATTTTCACGTCCGTTTTCACCGCGGTGATGGGCAGCCATGCGTTGGTGCAGGTCATCTACGGCGGCAAGCGCAAGCTTGAACGCCTGTCGATCTAAGGAACTTCCATGGAATTTTTCCACAAGGTCACCCGCTTCCCGTTCATGCACACCCGCAAGGTGTGGTACGGGCTGTCGGCTTTTTTGATCGTCGCATCGCTGGCCTTGGTGCTGATTCGCGGCTTGAATTTGGGGGTCGATTTCACCGGCGGCGTGGTGGTTGAGACGAATTTCCCGCAGGCGCCGAACATCGAAGCGCTGCGCTCGGCGCTGACCGCAGCCGGGGTCGCGGACGCTCATGTCCAAGCCTTTGGCAGCTCGCGCGACATCCTGGTGCGCCTGCCGCCGGATCCGAACGCGAAGGGCGACCAGATCGGCGCGCATATTCTCGAGATTTTCAGCAAGACCGATGCCGGCGCGAAACTGCAGCGAACCGAAGTCGTCGGCCCCCAGGTAGGGCAGGAATTGTTCGTCAAGGGCGGCGTGGCATTGGCAGCGACTTTGGCGCTGATCCTGATTTACGTGTTGTTTCGCTTCACGCCGAAACTCGCATTAGGCGCCATTTTCGCCGTATTGCACGATCCAATCTGCGTCGTTGGTTTTTTCGCGCTCACCCAAATGACCTTCGACTTGACCGCCATTTCGGCGATCTTGGCGGTGATCGGCTATTCGCTGAATGATACCGTCATCGTGTTCGATCGAATTCGCGAGCGCGCGCGCAGCGCGCGCAAGCTCTCGATCGCGCAGGTCATCGATGAATCGATCAATCAAACCTTGTCGCGAACCTTGATGACCAAGCTGGTGACTTTGTTGGTGGTCGTGGCGCTGCTGATATTCGGCGGCGAGACCCTGCGCGGATTTTCGGCCGCGTTGGTCATCGGCATCATCGCCGGCACGTATTCTTCGATCTACATCTCCGCCGCCCTGTCGCTCGACTTGGGGCTACGGGTCGAAGATTTGCTCGAACGCAAGGCGACCAAACCGGAAGAAATCGACGGCCTGCCGTAAGAGCTCGGCCGAGTGACCCCGTGAGCTTGATGGAGCTGCTCGCCGATCCGCAGACCTGGGTGTCCTTCCTGACGCTGGTCATGCTCGAGATCGTTCTCGGCATCGACAACGTCATTTTTCTGTCCGTGCTGGTCGAGCGGCTGCCGAAGATGCAGCGCGGCAGCGCACGCATCCTCGGCCTTGGGTTCGCGATGCTCACGCGCATAGCACTGCTGTTCTCCATTACCTGGCTGGCGACGTTGCGAGACCCGCTGTTTCGCGCAGCCGGCACGGATGTCTCCGGCCGCGATCTGATCCTGTTCGCCGGCGGCTTATTTCTGATCGTGAAAACCGTCATGGAACTTCGTGACATGCTCAAAGGCAAGGTGCGGGCCCCCAAGCCGGGCGTGATGAACAGCTTTCTGATGATCATCATTCAAATCGGCATCATCGACATCGTATTTTCGCTCGATTCGGTGTTCACCGCGGTGGGGCTGGCGAGGCACATCGAGGTGATGGTGGCTGCGATAGTCATCTCGGTGCTGGTGATGATGGTGGTTTCCGAAGGCGTCAGCCGCTTCATCGACCGCTATCCCACGATCAAGGTGTTGGCGCTGGCGTTTTTAGTCTTGGTCGGTGCCGCGCTGATCGCCCAGTCATTGGAGCTCGACATCCCGCAGGGCTACTTGTATTTCGCGATTGTATTCGCGGTGGCCGTGGAATGGATCAACATTCGGTTGCGAAAGAGGAATTGACATGAGTGCTACGCGCCGCTCGTTCTGCAGTCGATGTACGCGCGCGCGGCTTGTATTCGACCGGGAATTCCACGTCCGAGGATCCCGCAACAGGTTCGGCTGCCGGCTGCGCCGTATCGTGGATGGTGCGTAACGGAGCGGCCGCCTCGGGCAAGGTTGTTCACATAAGGCAGGGAGTGGAGATGAAGCGCCCCAGCGACATCTTCGCCCGCGCTGAAAAGCAGGGCGAGAAAATTATTAACGTTCGCGTCGGCGGACACGCCGTTGAAGTCATGGCAGGGGAATATTCTCTTTAGGCGTCCGATTAGCCGCTCAGCCGCGCGTAATAGTTTGCTAGCGGCGTGGAAAAGCCGCTAAAGTCCGCGCAGTAAACAAAACGGGAGATGACATGAATTGGCGCATCAAACCGCTTGACGCGATTCTGGCGAGTGCCGAGAAGAGATCCCTGACGCGCACCCTCGGGGCTTTCCAGCTCATGATGCTCGGGGTGGGCGCCATTATCGGCACCGGTATTTTCGTGCTGACCGCCGAGGCGGCGCAAAAGGCCGGTCCGGGAATGATGGCCTCATTCGTCATTGCCGGATTTGTCTGCGCGGTGACCGCCCTGTGCTACGCCGAACTGGCCGCCATGGTGCCGGTCTCGGGTTCTGCCTATACATATTCTTACGCGGTATTAGGCGAACTGATCGCCTGGATCGTGGGTTGGGCGCTCATCCTGGAATACACCATCGCGGCGAGCGCCGTGTCGGTGGGCTGGTCGAACTACTTCGTACCCCTGATAGCGCATCGCTTCGATATTCACATCCCGCTGTACCTGGCCAAGGGATATTTCGCGGGCGGCCTCATCAACGTGCCGGCGGTGTTCATCGCCGCGCTGGTGACGACGCTGCTCGCGCTCGGAACGCGCGAGAGCGCCACCGTCAACGCCATATTGGTTTGCATCAAAGTGGCAGCCCTGGTGCTGTTCTGCGCGTTGGCGCTGCCCGTCGTCAAAATGTCCAACTTCGAGCCCTTTGCGCCCTTGGGTGTGCTCGGCATCGGCGGTGCTGCGGCTTCGATATTCTTCGCCTATGTCGGTTTCGATGCGGTATCGACCGCCGCCGAAGAGACGAGAAATCCCCAGCGCAACATGCCGATCGGCTTGATCGGCAGCCTGGTGATTTGCACGATTTTCTACCTGCTGGTCGCGAGCGGCGCGATCGGCTCCATTGGCGCCCAGCCGGTGCTGGACGCCGCGGGCCACGGCATCGACCCGGGCGGTCCGGAAATGCTGAAGGCGTGCATGGATCCGGCGAAACTCGCCTCGCTGGTGTGCAGCGACGAGCCGCTGGCGCATGTGCTGCGCGAAATCGGCTTTCCCAAGGTATCGCAGCTCATTGGCCTGGCGGCCTTCCTCGCGTTGCCGTCGGTGATTCTCATGATGATGTTCGGTCAGACCCGGGTCTTTTTCAGCATGGCGCGTGACCGCTTGCTGCCGGACGTCTTGACCAAGGTTCATCCGCGATTCCATACGCCTCACATCGTCACCATGATCACCGGCACGGTGGTGATGTGCGCTGCCGCGTTTTTCCCCGTCGGCAATCTCGCCGACACATCCAACGGCGGCACCTTGGCCGCGTTTTTCGCGGTAGCCATGGGTGTCATGATCTTGCGGGTCAAGGCCAAGGACCGGAAACGGCCTTTCAGGACACCGGCGGTCTGGATCGTCGGCCCGCTTGCCCTGATCGGTTGTCTGGCGTTGTTCTTGCTGCTGTCGTTCTTCGCCAAGATGGTGTTTTTCGGTTGGGCGGCGCTGGGGTTGGTGGTCTACGCCACCTATGGCCGCAAGCGCAGCACGATGGCTCCCGGCTATGTCGAGCCGCCGGAGGAATCAGCCGCGAAGTGATTCCGGCGTTAGAGGTCCGATGACCTCGAGCAGTGCCTGGTAGACCTTGGGGTTGCCCGCGACAATGTTGGCGCCGAGCGAATACTCGGCGCCGGTCGCGGTGCCTACCCGGCCGCCGGCTTCTTGGATGAGCAAGGTACCCGCGGCGGTGTCCCAGGGCGATAGCCCAAACTCCCAGAAGCCGTCGATTCTTCCCGCGGCCACGTAGGCAAGGTCCAAGGACGCGGCGCCGGGCCGGCGAATGCCCGCGGCGCTCGACATCACCACTTTGAGCATCGCCAGGTACTCATCGACATTTGCGCCGGCGCGAAACGGGAAACCGGTGCCGATCAGCGCGCCTTCCAGGGTGCGCTGGCTGCTGACGCGGATTTTCTTGCCTTCCAGTTGTGCGCCGTCGCCACGCGAGGCGGTAAAGAACTCCTGGCGCATCGGGTCGTAAACCACGGCGTGCTGCAGGCGGCCCTTTTGCTCCACGGCGATCGAGACTGCAAAAGTGGGGAAGCCATGCAGAAAATTGGTGGTGCCATCGAGCGGATCGATGATCCACACGAACTCATTCTCGCCGCTGCGGCCCGATTCCTCGGCCAGCACCGCGTGCTGCGGGTAACTGCGGCGAATCGTCGCGATGATGTCCGCTTCGGCCTTGCGGTCGATATCGGTGACGAAGTCATTGCGGCCTTTGCTGTCGATCTTGAGCGAATCGAGGCGCGACAGGCTTTTGACGATCAGATCGCCGGCGCGCCGCGCGGCGCGCATTGCGATATTGAGCAGGGGTTGCATAGGGTGGCGCTAGAATACCATCATGACGAGCCTGGTTCGCATAGTCCTCATCGATCCCAGCCACCCGGGAAACATCGGCTCGGTTGCGCGCGCCATGAAAAACATGGCGCTCTCGGATCTGGTGCTGGTGCGGCCGCGCTCATTTCCGCATGCGGAATCCACTGCGTTGGCGGCCGGCGCGGACGACATTTTGGCGGGCGCGCGCGTCGTGGAGAGCGTCGAGCAAGCCGTCGCGGATTGCGCCTTCATCGCCGGCACCACCTCGCGGCCGCGCTCCTACTACTGGGAGTTCACCACGCCCCGCGATATAGCCGGGCGCATCGTTGCATTGGGGCCGGAAAATCGCGCCGCGCTGCTGTTCGGTTCGGAGCGTTACGGGCTGGCAACCGAGGATTTGAACCTGTGCAACGTGCTGGTGCGCATCCCCGCCAATCCGGACTACTGCTCGTTGAATCTCGCGATGTCGGTGCAACTGACGGCGTACGAGATTTTCATGGCGCGGGAGCGGCCGCAATCCCACACGCAATTGGAAATGGCGCTGGCGCCGTCGGGTGATGTTGAGCATTTTTACGCGCACCTGAACGAGGTCCTCAATGAGATCGATTTTGCGGATCGCACCGGCCACCTGATGGAACGGCTGCGGCGCCTGTTCAACCGTGCGCAACTCGACCGCAATGAACTCAACATCCTGCGCGGTATTTTGAGCGCGGTGCAGGGGCGGCGCGGGCAATCCGCGCAACGCTCGCGCAAATGAGCGCAGAAGCCATGCCGCCGTATTTGGATCATGCCGCGACTACGCCGCTCGAGCCTTTGGTCGCGGCGCGCATGGCCGAGGTGCTGCGTTCCGCAACGGAGTATGGAAACCCCGCATCGACGAGCCATGCCTACGGCGATGTTGCCGGCACCCTGGTGGAATCGGCACGCGCGCAAGTCGCCGCGGCCGTGGGCGCTGACCCACGCGAAATCGTCTGGACCTCGGGCGCCACCGAGGCGAACAACCTGGCGATTTTTGGTGCAGCTCACTACTACCGCGAGCGCGGCCGTCACATCATCACGGCGCGAACCGAACACAAGGCCGTCCTCGATCCCTGCCGGGAACTGGCGCGCCGCGGCTGGGAGATTACCTACCTGGTTCCGGATCGCGAAGGGCTGCTGGATCCCAGCCAGATTGCGGGCGCCCTGCGCCCCGACACGGTGCTGGTGTCCCTGATGCACGTCAACAATGAAATCGGCGTGGTTCAGAACATCGCGGCCGTCGGGGCAATCTGCACAAAGCACGGCGGAGCGTGGCTGCATGTCGATGCAGCGCAAAGCGTCGGAAAATGCCCGGTCGACTTTGCAAGTCTCGGCGCCGACCTCATGTCGCTGTCGTCGCACAAGGTATACGGACCGAAGGGCGTGGGTGCGTTGGTGATTTCGCAGCGAGGTGAGTCCGGCGGTGGCCGCCGCCGTGTGCAGCTCACCGCCTTGCAATTCGGAGGCGGTCAGGAACGCGGATTACGGGCGGGGACCTTGGCGACCCATCAAGTGGTCGGCATGGGATTGGCGTTCGAGTTGGCTTCGAAGATCTCCTCGGTCGAAACAGCGCGCGTCGCGCGACTTCAGCAGCGGCTGTGGCGAGGCGTGGCCGCACTCGGCGGCGTCGTGCGCAACGGCAGCGCCACGCGCTCGGTGCCGCACTTGCTCAACGTGTCGTTCGAAGGCGTCGAAGGCGAGAGCCTGCTTGCGGCGATTCGCCCGCATGTGGCCGTGTCGACCGGCTCGGCGTGCACATCGGCGCTGGCCGAGCCCTCGTACGTTTTGCGAGCCTTGGGGCGCAGCGAGCGCCTGAGCGAAAGCAGCCTGCGTTTCGGCCTGGGGCGCACCACCACCGAGGCGGACATCGACATTGCGGTCGCGGTATTGGCGCGAGAAGTAGCGCGGCTTCGCAAAGTCGCCGGCGGCCGCCCGGTCCAATCCGGCGCGGCGCCGGTCGCATGAATTACAGTGAATTGACGCGCCGGTATTTCGAGTCGGCTGCGAATGCCGGCGAGCTTGCGGGGCCTGGTGTTTTTCGCGGCGCGGCGGGGAACCGCGAGCAAGGCACCTGGGTGCAATTCGATTTGCAGATCAAAGCGGGCGCGATTTCGGCGGCAAAGTTTTTGGCGTTCGCCTGTCCGCACACCATCGCGGTGGCGGCGTGGCTGGCGGAGCGGGCGGCGGGACGAGCGGTGGAGGCGCTCCTTCCCGAAAGCGTACAGGCGCTGCGCGAGCGATTCGCCGTGCCGGTCGAGAAAATGGGGCGCCTGCTGATCATCGAAGATGCGTGGCTTGCCGCGGTGCGGCCGGCCATTGACTATCGCGAGAACACCCACATGGTCATAAAATCGGACACGTAGTTATCGAGCAGTTGCTGGATTGGAGCAGCCGGCGGTCGGGTGAACGAGGATTAATAAAAAACGCGCGTTGGTTCCGTGCGGAGGGCGCGTTGACATGTTATGTATGATGTCTTCTAGCTGAACTTTTGTGAGGTACAGCGCAGCATGGCGATACTACTGACGGAATCGGCGGCCAATCGGGTAAAGACTCATTTGGCGCAACGCGGAATTGGCGTCGGTTTGCGAGTCGGAATCAAAAAAACGGGATGTTCGGGCTTCGCCTACGTGGTGAATTACGCCGATCAAATCAACCCGGAAGACGCCGTTTTCGAAGCGCGAGGCGTGAAGGTGGTGGTTGACCCGCAAAGCCTGCCCCTCATCGATGGAACCCTGGTGGATTTCGTCAAGCAGGGCCTGAATGAGGCGTTCAAGTTCCAAAACCCCAAGGCCAAGGGCGAATGCGGTTGCGGCGAGAGCTTCAACGTTTGATCACGGGTTTTTCCAAGTAATACAGTGACTTCGGCCCTCATCGTGATTGCTTGAGCGGCCCCTCTCCAGTACACTTCGCGGTCTTTGTCAGCCCCATCCATACGGCTGATTTCGTCCACCAGCGAGGTTTAAATGTCCATCGAGCGAACCCTTTCAATCGTCAAGCCGGACGGTGTCGGCCGTAACCTGATCGGCGAGGTTTATCGTCGTTTTGAACAAGTGGGTTTGAAAGTGGTCGCAGCCCGCATGATGCGGCTGTCCCAAGCCGAGGCAGAGGGCTTTTATGCCGTGCATCGCGAGCGGCCGTTCTTCAAGGACCTGGTTCGCTTCATGATCTCAGGCCCGGTGATGGTGCAAGTGCTCGAGGGCGAAAACGCGATTGCGAAAAATCGTGAGGTGATGGGCGCCACGGATCCGAAGAAGGCGGACAAGGGAAGCATCCGCGCGGATCTTGCCGGCAGCATCGACGAGAACATGGTTCACGGGTCCGATGCCGCCGATACCGCGGCGCGCGAGATCAGCTACTTCTTTCGCGAAATTGAGATCTGCCCGCGTACGCGCTAGCGTAGCGGCGCTAGAAGGGGGAATTTCAGGTGTCGAGCGAACGCGTGAATCTTTTGGGACTGCCCCGCGCGCAGCTCGAGACGTTCGTTGCGACGCGTCTCGGCGCGAAGCCGTTTCGCGCCCGGCAGCTGATGAAGTGGATTTACCGGCGCGGCGCGGCGGATTTTTCCAGCGTGACGGATTTGGCGCAGGAGTTTCGTGCGCAGCTTTCGGAAATTGCGGAAATCACCGTTCCGCACATCGTGACCGAGCAGCGCTCGAAGGACGGCACCCGCAAGTGGATGCTGCGCATGGATCAAGTCCAAGGCATCGAGACGGTTTATATCCCGGAGCCCGATCGCGGCACCCTGTGCATCTCCAGCCAGGTGGGTTGCGCCATGGACTGCACTTTTTGCGCGACCGCGCAGCAGGGTTTCAACCGTAATCTAAGCGCGGCGGAAATCGTCGGCCAGGTCTGGCTGGCGCAGCGCGAGCTGGCGCTGGCAAGCGGCACGGCGGTGGGCGAGGGCGATCGCAAGATCACCAACGTCGTATTCATGGGCATGGGCGAGCCGCTTGCCAATTACCGCAATGTGCTGCCGGCCATGCGGATCTTCCTGGACGATTTGGGCTACGATTTATCGCGGCGCCGGGTGACCTTGTCCACCTCGGGGCTGGTGCCGCAGATTTACAAGCTGGCGGAAGAATGCAATGTTGCGCTGGCGGTTTCCCTGCACGCGCCTAACGATGAATTGCGCAACGAGCTCGTGCCGATCAACCGCAAGCATCCGATCGGCGAATTGCTCGAAGCGTGCTGGCACTATATCGACCGGCAAAACGGCCGCAGCATCACGTTCGAGTACGTGATGCTCGACGGCGTCAACGACAAGCCTGACCAGGCGCGCCAGCTCGCTCAATTGATGCGCGGGCGCCCGGCAAAACTCAATCTCATTCCATTCAATGTATTTCCGGGCACGCGCTACCGCCGCTCCGCGCCTGCGGCGATCTTGAAGTTCCGCGATATCTTGAATGAACACGGCGTGATTGCGACGGTGCGCAGAACTCGCGGCGATGACATCGATGCCGCGTGCGGGCAATTGGCGGGCAAGGTCAAGGATCGCACCTTGGTGCGCCTCGGTACGAAACTCGGAGCGGTGGCGCATACGCCGGCGGAGATTCAATGATGATGAATCCAAAACAATTTTGCGGCGTTCCCCTGTTGGCGCTGACCGCGTCCTTGGTTTTGGCTGCTTGCCACCACAATCCGCCGGCATACCAGCAGCCGGTTAGAACCTATAAGAAGCAGCCCGCGCAGGCGGCGGTGGCCAATATGCAGCTGGCCCTCGAGTATATGAAGCTAAACAAGCTGGCAACCGCCCGCGAATGCATCGAAAAAGCATTGAAGGAGGATTCCTCGAACCCCTCCGTCCAGGTAACAGCGGGCCTGGTCTATGAGCGCGTCAATGAAATGGCCAAGGCGGAGCACTCCTACGAAAATGCCGTCCGCTTGGGCAAGAACGATCCGAATATTTCCAATGCCTTTGCCGGGTTCCTGTGCCGCACCGGCAAGACCGCGGCCGGCGAGAAGATGTTCAATGAGGTGGCGCGCGACCCCCTGTATCAGACTCCGGAAGTCGCGCTGGTGAATGCCGGCGTGTGCGTGCGCAGCGCCGGAAATCTCGTCGATGCCGACCGCTATTTCACGCGCGCGCTGGCGATTCGCCCGAACATGCCGGAGGGGCTATTGCAATTGGGTAATGTCGCCTTCGACCGCGGCGACGCGGCGCAGGCGCGGGATATCGTGCAGCGCTATCTGGCCGTCAATCCACCCACGCCGGAAGTCCTGTGGCTGGGCTTTCGCGCGCAACGCAAGCTCGGCGATGCCGTGGCCGCGGCTGGGTATGCGCGGCGTGTGCAGACCGAATTTCCCAACTCGGAGCAGGCGCAAAATATGCGCAACGGCGTCGATCGATGATCGAGCCTGCGGCACTCCCCGGTACCAAGCTCAAGGCCGAACGCGAGCGCCGTGGCTTGAGCGCCCAAAAGGCCGCCGACGAAATGCACTTGGATCGATGGGTGATCGATGCGCTCGAGGCGGATGACTACCAGCGCATCGGCCCGACGGTTTACGCCAAGGGCCATCTAAAAAAATATGCGGCGCTGTTGGGCTTGCCCACGGGGGAAATTCTGGCGGCCTTTGAGTCCCACCCGCCCGCGCGCGCCAGCGCCGCGGCCGCCGGTCCCAGCATGCTGTTGAGTACGCGCGACGATGCGCCGTCATCGGCCGGCTCATCGGCCATGAAGGTCGGCGCGGGCGTTGCCGTTGCCCTGGCTGTCGGCCTGTTGTGGTGGCGGCCCTGGCATCCGCGCGCCAAGGCGCCAAGTGCACCGCCGCCGGCCGCCATGCGACAGACCGCGCCGGCCGACAAGCCGATCGAATCCGGCATCGTCGCCACGGCCTCAGCGACGCCTGTCCCTGCGGAAATACCCGTGCCGACCCCTGCCGCCAATCCTGCTGTCGCGAGCGGCACGGATACTTCCACGACGCCGGTGCCGGGCGCGGGTCGCGCGCGCCTGCGTTTAAGTTTCTCGGCGGATTCGTGGGTGGATATCCATGATGCTTCCGGGAAGCGAACGTTTGCGGGCAATGGGCTGGCCAACAGCGTCAAGACCCTCTCCGGCACCGCGCCGCTGCGCGTGTACCTCGGCGCAGGCAGCGGCGTGCAGTTGGAGATCAACGATCGCGCGGTCGCGATCGGGCCGCAGTTTTTCGCCGGAGACGTGGCGCGCTTCGAGGCCGGCGCCGATGGCGTCCTGCGGCGCGATTCGCGCCCCGATCAAACGCACGGTGCGCCGCCGCGCAGCCCGCGTCCACCCGGCTGAGAGGACTCTTGAGCAAGATCATCGAGCCCTTGCGCGGTGTGCATGACGTATTGCCTGCACAAATTGCCGCCTGGCAGCACTTGGAGCGCGTCACGCGCCAGGTCTTTGCGAGCTACGGCTACGAGGAATTCCGCGTCCCCGTGATCGAGCAGACGCAGCTGTTCAAGCGCTCGATCGGCGATTTTACGGACATTGTCGAAAAGGAAATGTTCAGCTTCGTCGATCAGGGCGAGGATCACATCACGCTGAGGCCCGAGGCGACCGCCGGCATCGTTCGCGCGGTCATATCCAATGGGCTGCTGCGCGAGGCGCGCTTGCGCGTGTGGTGCATGGGGCCGATGTTCCGGCGCGAGCGTCCGCAGGCAGGCCGTTTTCGGCAATTTCATCAGATCGATGCCGAGGCATTCGGATTCGAGGGACCGGATGTCGATGCGGAAGTGATTCTTCTCTCGGCAAGACTCTTGCGGCTGCTGGGACTGCGCAATGTGAAGCTGTTGGTCAACTCGTTGGGGACGCCGGCATCGCGTGCGGCCTATCGCGACAAACTGACCGACTACTTCAGCGCGCACGCGCCGTCCTTGGACGAGGACAGCAAACGCCGCCTGACGGGCAACCCGTTGCGAATCCTCGACAGTAAAAATCCGCAGATGCAGCGAATCATTGCCGCCGCACCGCAGTTGCTGGAGTCACTCGATACCGAGTCCCGGCAGCACTTCGAATCCTTATGTGGCCAGTTGCGCAGCGCCGGCATCGAGTATCATATCGAGCCTCATCTGGTGCGCGGCTTGGACTACTACACGCGCACGGTGTTCGAATGGACCACCGATGCGCTGGGCTCGCAAAGCACGGTCTGCGCCGGGGGCCGCTACGATGGGCTGGTGGCACAGTTAGGCGGGACGGACACGCCGGCGGTCGGTTGGGCCATGGGGCAGGAGCGCATCGTCATGCTCCTGCAGAAGCAGAACTTGGCGCTCCCCAAGGACCGGCCGCAGATTTATCTGGTGCTGGCCGGGGAACGAGCCGAGATCCCTGGTTTCAAATTGGCGGAGCAATTGCGCGACGCATGGCCGGATCTGGCCGTGCAGATCAATCTGGGCGGCGGAAGCTTTAAAACGCAGTTCAAGCGCGCGGATAAGAGCGGCGCAGAGTTTGCGCTGGTGTTGGGGGATGAGGAACTCGCCCGCGGGGCCGTGGCCGTCAAGGCGTTGCGCCGCGACCTGCCGCAGGAAGAGTGCCCCCTGGAACGAATCAGTGAACGGATCGGCACCTTGTTGGGTCTTACAGGCGGGAGTGGGAGTAGCCATGGCTGAAGAATATTTGACCGACGACGAACAACTGGAAGCCGTAAAGCGCGCTTTTAGTGAATATGCCCCCTGGATATTGGGCGGCATCGTGCTCGGCGTGGGCGGTTGGTTCGGCGTTCAATACTATCGCTCGCACCAAAATGCGCTGGCGATGCAGGCTGCGGAACAATTCACGCAAATGACCGCGGCACTGCAAACGAACGATGCGCCAAAATCCCTGAAGATTGCGGAGGGGCTGATCAAGAACTTCCCCAGCTCTCCCTATGCCGACCAAGCGCAGCTGACGATTGCGCGTATCGACGTCGATAGCGGCAAGGCCGCCGATGCCATCGCTCCACTGACCCAGGTCATGAACAACTCCAAGGATTCGGAACTGAAGCAGATCGCCCGTCTGCGGCTGGCGCGCGTTTTGATCGACCAAGGCAAGCCCGACGATGCGATCAAGACCTTGGCGGAGGCCACGCCCGGAAGCTTCGCGGGCCGTTACCACGCTGTACGCGGCGATGCGCTTTATGCCAAGAAGGACATTGCGGGTGCCGTTGCCGAATACCAGCAGGCGTTGGCCACCAGCGACGGCGGCGCGGAGGCCTCGCTGCTGCAATTGAAACTTGCCGACCTCGCCTCGAACGACAAGGTCAAACCCCCGACCGAAAAGGCCAAACCCTGATGCGCTCATTGCTTCCCTTGAGTCTCGCGGCACTGCTCATCGCTGCCGGCTGCAGCAAGGACAAGGACGTCGAGCCGCCGGCCACGCTGGTGAATTTTCCGCAAACGTTGCCGGTCAAAAGACTGTGGGACGACGGCGTCGGCGGGGGCAAGAAGCAAACCAAGCTGCGGCTGGGACTTGGGCCCGCGATCGATAATGGCGTGGTGTTCGCCGCCAATCACAAGGGCGAGATGCTGGCGGTCTCGCTCGAGACGGGCCGCGATGTGTGGGTCAAAAAGCTGAAAGTTCCGATTTCCGCCGGTCCCGCGGCCGGTTTCGGCATTGTGGTGGCCGGCACCAGCAAGGGTGCGGTGATCGCGCTGGATGGCGCAACCGGGCGCCAGTTGTGGCGCTCGCAAATCAATTCTGAGCTGCTCTCCTCGCCGGCGATCAGCGAGAAAGTCATTGTGATGCGTTCGGTCGACGGCCGCCTGCACGGTCTCGATACGCACACCGGCAAGGTGCTGTGGTCGGTCGAGCAGCAGGTGCCGCGCCTGAGCCTGCGCGGCACGGCAATCCCCATTATCGCCAAGGAAGCGGCGATCAGCGGCTTCGACAACGGGAAGGTGATGGCCGTGTCGCTCAACACCGGCGACACGATTTGGGACACGGCCTTGGCATCGCCGCACGGCCGCACCGAACTCGATCGGCTGGTCGACATCGATTCGGCCGTTCGTGTGGTCGGCGACAATGTATTCGCCGCCGGCTTCCAGGGACGCACTGCCATGCTGGCGCTCGACTCGGGACAGTTGTGGTGGTCACACGATATGTCGAGCTATCGGGGCCTGTCGGTCGATGAGGACAATTTGTACGTCACCGAATCGGACGGCACCGTGGTGGCGATGCGTCAGCGTGACGGCGCAGAAGTCTGGCGCAACGACAAGCTCAAGCGCCGCGGCTTGAGCACGCCCGTCGTGATCAGCACGGCGATCGCCGTTGCGGATTTTCAGGGCTACCTGCACTGGTTGGACAAGAATACCGGCGAGCTGGTGGCCCGAGAGCGCATCGCGAAGAAGCAGCGTGTTTCCAATCCGCCCGTCGGTGCGGGCGACACGGTCGTCGTGTTGACCGACAGCGGCACTCTGGCGGCATACCGAGCGACTCCGAAAGTTTCCAGGCCGCGGCCCGCGGCGACGCCGACCGTGACACCGGCGCCGGCGCAGACCCCGCCGGCGGGAGCCGCACCGGCGACCGAGACGCCGCCTGCCGAGAACCCGGCTCCCGCACCCGCGACGCCTGCTCCTACGCCTCCTGCACCCGCGACCACTCCCCCCGCGACCCCGCCTCCCGCCACACCGCCGCCCTAAAGACCCGAAGGCCATGTTGCCGGTAGTCGCATTGATCGGCCGCCCGAACGTGGGCAAGTCGACCCTGTTCAACGCGATGACCGGCACTCGCGATGCGCTGGTGGCCGATCTGCCGGGGCTGACGCGCGACCGCCAATACGGATTCGCCCGACGCACGGAGGTCCCGTGCATCGTGGTCGACACCGGCGGCTTGGTCGAAAATGCGGACATGATCGAGAGCTTGATGATTGCCCAGACCGAACGCGCAATCAGCGAAGCCGATCGTCTGATCGTGCTGGTGGATGGCCGAGCCGGGGTCACACCCCAGGATCAATTCGTCGCGCAGCTGGCGCGTCGCAGCGGCAAGCCGGTGTTCCTGGCGGTGAACAAGACCGAAGGATTCGACAGCGACATGGCGGTCGCGGATTTTTTTCAATTGGGCTTGGGCGAGCCGCTGCCCGTTTCCGCGGCACACGACCAGGGCGTGATTTCCCTGTTGGAGACGGCTCTCGCGGGCCTGACGCCGGATCCGCAGGATGGCCCCGAGATGCTGGGCATCAAAGTGGCGGTGATCGGCCGGCCGAACGTCGGCAAGAGCACCTTGATCAATCGGCTGCTCGGCGAGAACCGCATGGTGGCCTTCGATGAGCCCGGAACGACGCGTGATGCCGTGCTGGTGCCGTTCGAGCGCGATGGCGAACGCTATACCCTGATCGACACCGCCGGCGTGCGGCGCCGCTCCAAGGTGGAAGAGGCGGTCGAGAAATTCAGCGTCATTAAAACGCTGCAGGCCATTGAGACCGCACATGTCGTGGTCGTGGTCGTGGACGCGCACGATACGGTTGCCGAGCAGGATGCGAGCTTGCTGGG
>DASXMG010000075.1:0-8046 GCA_036495805.1 Steroidobacteraceae bacterium
GACTACGCCGGCGGCACGGTCGTGCACATCAACGCCGGCATGGCGGGGCTGGCGAGCTGCATCGTGCTCGGCAAACGCCTGGGCTACGGCCGTGAACGCATGCCGCCGCATAATCTGACCTTGACGCTGATCGGCGCATCGCTTCTCTGGGTGGGCTGGTTCGGCTTCAATGCTGGTTCCGCAGGCGCCGCGGACGGGCGCGCCGGCATGGCGATGCTGGTCACGCAAATGGCGACGGCGGCGGCGGCCTTGAGCTGGATGTTTGCGGAGTGGTTTGCCAAGGGCAAACCGAGCGTGCTCGGCATCGCCTCGGGCGCGGTGGCCGGATTGGTCGCCATTACCCCGGCATCAGGCTTCGTCGGCCCAACGCCGGCGGTGGTGATCGGCCTTGCGGCAGGCGTGATCTGCTTCGCCGCCGCGACATCGCTCAAGCACTTGCTGGGTTACGACGATTCGCTGGACGCCTTCGGTGTGCACGGCATCGGCGGCATTGTCGGCGCGCTGCTGACCGGCGTGTTCGTCAGCAAGGAGATCAGCGGCGTGGATAACACGGCCCTGACGCAGTTCCTGATTCAGCTCAAAGGGGTTGCCGTGACCGTGATTTATGGCTTTGCGGCCAGCTACCTCATCTTGAAAATCATCGACATGACCCTCGGTTTGCGCGTGACCGAGGAGCAGGAGCGGGAAGGCCTGGACATTTCGCTGCATGGAGAAAGCATCGAATAATCGGCGTAAACTTACGGCATAACCCAAGGAGCGCCGATGCCCATCCTCGACATCTTGGTGATCGCGCTGATCGTGATTGCTCTGTCCGGACTGCGAGTTGCGCAACAATACGAGCGGGGCGTGGTGTTTAGGCTGGGACGCTACACCGGCTTGCGCGGGCCAGGCCTCTATTACATCATTCCGCTCGGCGTGGAACGCTCGGTGCGCGTGGATATCCGCACGCGCACCGTGTCGGCGGAACAGCAAGAGACCATCACGCGCGACAGCGTCACCATCAAGGTCAACGCCGTGCTCTGGTACCGCGTCGTCGATGCGGCAAAAGCGGTCATCGAGGTGGCCGATGCGCCGGCCGCCGTATACCAACTGGCACTGACCGGGTTGCGAAATATCATCGGCCAGCACGATCTGGATGAAATCCTGCAGGAGCGCAACAAGATCAACACCTTGTTGGGCGACAATATTTCCGGCTCGACCGCGGCCTGGGGGCTGGAGGTTCAGCGCTTCGAAATGAAGGACGTCGAGCTGCCCAAGGCCATGCAGCAAGTGATGGCCATGCAGGCCGAAGCCATCCGCGAAAAGCGCGCGCGCATCATCAAGGCCGAAGCCGAGCTCGAGGCGTCGGTGAAACTATCGGCTGCAGGGGCGCAGATCACGCAGAATCCCGTCGCGCTGGAACTGCGGCGCATGCAAATGATTTCCGAAGTGGGGGCCGAGAACAACAGCACTACGGTGCTGATGATTCCATCCGACTTTGTGTCCCTCGCCCACACTTTGAACGATTACCTCGCGCGGCAACGGGCCGCGAAATCCGGGGCCTCACCTTAGCGCCTAGGAGATCGCCTGAGCGGGCGCAGCGCAGCGTCCGCTTTTTGCGACAAATTCTGTTGCACTCAGTTTGCAGCGAAACGTTTCGTGATCGAGGTCTCATTTTCGGACCGATTATGCCAGGTACTCTCTCCCGTGCCTCTTGAGACCACCAGCCCACGGAGAACACCGCATGAGCAATCCCTATAACAGCGCGACCGAGCGAGCTTCGATCCTGGGTCCGACGCTGTATTTCAAAGGCGACCTGACCGCCGAGGAAGATCTGTTGATCCAGGGCCGCGTGGAGGGTTCGATCACGCATACACAACGTTTGACCGTCGGCCCACAAGGCACCGTCAAGGCAAATATCAAGGCGCAGCTCATCATTGTGGAAGGCACGGTGGATGGCGATCTGCAGGCCGAGAAGTCCGTGTTCGTGAAGGAGACGGCAAAAGTCTGCGGCAACATTTATTCCCCGACCGTGAGCATCACCGAGGGTGCGAATTTCAGCGGCAGCATCGACATGGACGGTAAGAAGGCCGGCCAACAGTCGTCCAAATTCGATCCGGTGCGGACCCACAAAACCGCCGGTGGCGCCGCTTAACAATGTCGTGGTTCAAGAAACCGCTCGATGGAGATGATCCTATGATGAATGCCAATTCCAGCCGCCCGGAACCTTCCCTGACGCGTCCTGAACCCCGCGTACCCGGCAGTGAGCCGCGATCGCCCGCACCGCGCGTCACCGAGACTGCGCGAGCGCCCGATGCCAAGGCGGTGGAGGCCGCTTCGCGAGCCTCGGTGTTGGGGGCCACGCTGCGATTTCGCGGCGAACTCTCGGCGCAGGAGGACCTGATCGTACAAGGCAGCGTCGAGGGCTCGATCACGCACACCCAGAGCCTCACGATCGGCACCGACGGCACCATGAAGGGCGATATCCGAGCCCGCGTCATCGTCATCGACGGCAAGGTGGAGGGCGATCTGTACGCGACCGAGTCCGTCAATATCAGGGCCACGGCCAAGGTGAAGGGCAATGTCTTTGCGCCGCGCGTCGGCATCAGCGAGGGCGCATTCTTCCAAGGACAAATCGAAATGCAACCTACCGGCGCGGCGGTCCAGGAACATAGCGCGCGCCTGCGTCAGGCCGCACTGACGACGCCGATCGAGGGCGCCGCGGTCGATCAAATGTTGAGCGGGATGAAAGGTTGAGGGCTAGTTCGAGACGAACAATTCCGGATCGACCCAGGCGCGATTGAGGCTCAACGCCCAGTGCAAATGGGGCCCGGTCGCCCGGCCGGTCTTGCCTACTTTGCCCAGGATGGTACCCGCGGCCACCTGCTGCCCGGGCTTCACATCGATCTCGCTCAAGTGACAATACAGGCTGATCATGCCGCGGCCGTGGTCCACGAAGACCGTATTGCCATTGAAAAAATAATCGCCGGTGTCGATTACCGTCCCGGCGAGGGGTGCCCGTACCGGTGTGCCGATCGGTGCGGCGATGTCCATGCCGGTGTGCGGATTGCGCGACTCCCCATTGAATATGCGCCGGCTGCCGAATGAACTGCTGCGCACGCCGGGAACCGGCTGCGGCATGTGCAATGTTTGCGGCTGCTCGTCGCTCCAGCGGCTCAGTGCGTGCTCGATGATCGGCTTCTCCCGGTTCACGCGCTCCAGGTCCGCCTTGGACAGATTCACCTGGCCTGGGGCGACGGTGAGCGACTGACTCACATACTGCTTGTCGCCGATCGAGAACTGCAGTTCCTCCCTGGTGTCGCCGCTGCGGACGATGACTCGTCGAGGCGCGAGCGGTGCCGACAAGGGGATGCCGATGATGGCGAGCCAGCTCGAACCGTCCTGAACGACGAGGGCGCGTTGGCCATCCACGTCGACATAAGGCATGGAATTTCCGTGAACGTCGAGCTTTAGGATTTTGACGCCGCCCGGCACGGCGCTTTCATGCGGCAGCACGTAAGTAGAGGCGAGCGCCGGACCTGCACACAGGAAAAGCGCCGCGCAGCGGGAAATCGCTGCGCAACGGAGAAATGCCGCCAAACGAATCAAGGCTCCTCCACCTTGGCGCGAATTTTTCCGACCGCGAGGCGCACTTCGATGGGTGTCCCGGGCCCCACCTCCGCGGCGTTGCGCACAATGACGCCGCTCACGTGACTGACGATGGCGTAGCCGCGGTCCAACGTCGCGAGCGGGCTCACGGCGTTCAAGGTGCGAACCAGCGGCGAGAGCCGCTCGCGTGCGAGATGCAAGCGGGTGTGGGCGGCGGCACGCAACCTGGCGTACAAGGCGGCTTGCCGTGCCGCCGTGTTGCGCAGCCGGGCGGCGGGGCTCAACTGCCACAGCCGGCTGCGCCGCTCAGCCAACGCGGAGCGCCGATCGGAGAGGAATTGGCGCAGCGCCCGAAACAGGCGTTGCTCCAAGTCGTCCAGGCGCTGCGTTTGTTGCGACAGGCGCGCGCTGGGGCTGACCAGGGCCGCGCGCCCGACTAACCAGCGCAACCGCTCGCGCTGTGCTTGCACCCGGCGCAGCAGCCCCCGCTGCAAGCGGTGCGCGAGGCGCAACAGAGAGGCGCGCCATTCTTCGCCGTCGGGCACCACAATTTCGGCCGCAGCTGACGGGGTCGGGGCACGCACATCGGCGGCGAAATCCGCGATGGTGAAGTCAATTTCATGGCCTACGCCGCTGACGATGGGAATGGGCGAAGCTGCGATTGCGCGGGCCAGGGCCTCATCATTGAAGGCCCATAGGTCCTCGAGCGAGCCGCCGCCGCGCGCCAGAATGAGCACATCGCATTCGGCGCGCCGGCCGGCCAGTCGAACGGCCGCAGCGATCTCCGTGGCGGCCGCCGCGCCCTGCACGGCTACCGGATAGATCAACACGGGGACCGCGGCAAAGCGCCGCGCGAGCACGTGCAGGATGTCGCGAACAGCGGCCCCGGTGGGGGAGGTGATCACCCCGATTCGCCTCGGGATGAGGGGCAAGGCGCGCTTGCGCTCCGGCGCAAACAGTCCTTCCGCGGCGAGTTTTGCCGACAATTCCTCGAACTGGCGCTTCAGAGCACCGAGGCCGGCATCTTCCATGTGGTCAACAACGAGTTGATACTCGCCGCGCGGCTCATACAGGCCGATCCGCGCGCGCACCAAGACCTTTTGGCCATCGCGCGCGGCGAAGGCACACAACATATTTCGCTGCCGGAACATGCAGCAGCGTACCTGCGCGTTCGCGTCTTTCAACGAAAAATACCAATGCCCGGAACTGGGCTTGGCCAGGTTGGAAATCTCGGCCTCCAGCCACAGGCTGGCGAAACCGCGCTCCAGCAGCACCCGCACCTCGCGATTGAGGCGTGAAACGCTATAAATGTCGCGATTTGCGGTGGTTTCCATGGGGCCATGATACTGCGGTTTACCGCGCCGCACCTGCAAGGTACAATGCGCCGCCTCTTAGACGAACCCACGTGAACGCGACCCTATGCGCATTCTTGAAGAGGCACTCACATTCGATGACGTGTTGCTGGTGCCGGCATATTCCGAAGTCCTGCCCCGCGACGTATCCCTTGCCAGCAAGCTGACCCGCGAGATCCAGGTCAATCTTCCCGTCGTATCGGCCGCCATGGATACCGTGACCGAGGCGCGCCTCGCCATCACCATTGCCCAAGAGGGCGGCATCGGCATCATTCACAAGAACATGTCGATCGACGCGCAGGCGCGGCAGGTCGATCGGGTGAAGAAGTTCGAAAGCGGCGTGATCAGCGATCCGATCACGGTGAACCCGGACATGACCATCCGCCAGGTTTTGGAACTCACGCGCGCAAAAAATATCTCCGGCGTGCCCGTGGTGCTCGGCACCAAGGTCGTCGGCATCGTCACGCATCGCGATCTTCGCTTCGAGACCAAACTGGACGCGCCGGTCTCCTCGGTGATGACGCCGAAGGATCGCCTGATCACGGTGCGCGAAAACGCTCCGAAGGAACAGGTCCTGGCGCTGTTGCACAAGCACCGCATCGAAAAGGTCCTGGTGGTCGCCGGCGATCATGAATTGAAGGGAATGATCACGGTCAAGGATTTTCAAAAGGCCACGGAATTCCCCAACGCTTGCAAGGACAGCGTCGGCAGTTTGCGCGTCGGCGCCGCCGTGGGCACATCCCCGGATACCCTGGACCGGGTCGGCGCATTGCGCGAGGCCGGCGTCGATGTCGTGGTGGTGGACACTTCGCACGGCCATTCGCGCGGCGTGCTGGATACGGTATCGCGGATAAAAGCCAAGTATCCGGACATCCAGGTGATCGGCGGCAACATCGTCACCGCGGAGGCTGCGCTCGATCTGGTCAAGCATGGTGCCGATGCGGTCAAAGTGGGAATCGGCCCGGGCTCCATTTGCACGACGCGCGTCATCGCCGGTGTCGGAGTGCCGCAAATCAGCGCCATTGCCCGCGTGGCGAAAGCGCTCGAGGGCACGGGCATTCCGGTGATCGGCGATGGCGGCATCCGCTATTCCGGCGACATCGCCAAGGCGCTCGCCGCCGGCGCGCACTGCGTGATGATCGGCGGCATGTTCGCCGGCACCGAGGAGTCTCCGGGCGAAGTCGAGCTCTACCAGGGCGGCTCGTACAAGGCGTATCGAGGCATGGGATCGTTGGGGGCAATGGCGCAGACCCACGGCTCGAGCGACCGCTACTTTCAAGACACCACCTCGGAGCTTGAAAAACTCGTGCCGGAGGGCATTGAAGGCAGGGTGCCGTACAAAGGCAGCCTCGTCGCGATCCTGCACCAGCTTTCGGGCGGTTTGCGTGCCGCCATGGGTTACACCGGCAGCGGCAGCATCGACGAGATGCGCACGCGACCACAGTTCGTGCGCATCACCAGTGCCGGCGTGCGCGAGAGCCACGTCCATGATGTGACCATCACCAAAGAAGCGCCCAACTACCGGATTGGTTGATGCCCGACATTCATGCGGACAGGGTTCTGATTCTCGATTTTGGTGCTCAGTACACGCAGTTGATCGCCCGGCGCATCCGCGAAATCGGCGTGTATTCCGAGATCTATGCCTGCGATGCCCCTATCAGCGAGATCAAGGCCTTCGCTCCAAAAGCGATCGTGCTGTCGGGCGGACCTGAGTCAGTTTACGACACCAAGGGCCTCGAAGCGCCGCCCGAAGTGTATTCGCTGGGCGTGCCGGTGCTGGGAATTTGCTACGGCATGCAAACCATGGCCGCGCAACTCGGCGGTCAGGTGGAAGGATCCTCGCATCGCGAATTCGGCGCCGCTCAAGTCCGGCCGACGAATGGCTCGGCACTGCTCGATGGCCTCGAGGATAATCGCGACGCGCAGGGCCGGCGTTTGCTGGATGTGTGGATGAGCCATGGCGATCGCGTGACGGCGATGCCGCCCGGCTTCAAGGTCATCGCCGCCAGCGACAACGCCCCGCTCGCTGCCATGGCCGATGAGGCGCGGCATCTGTACGGCCTGCAATTTCATCCCGAGGTTACGCATAGTCTGCAGGGCGGCGAGATCCTGCGGCGTTTCGTGCGCGAGATCGCCGGCTGCGGCGCAAGCTGGGCCACCCGCAATATCATCGAGGACAGCGTCGCGCGGATCCGCGCCCAGGTAGGCCACGACCGCGTGCTGCTGGGGCTCTCGGGGGGTGTCGACTCCTCGGTGCTCGCCGCCCTGTTGCATCAGGCGATCGGCGATCAGCTGACGTGCGTATTCGTCGATCATGGGTTGCTGCGCCTGGGGGAGGGCGACCAGGTCATGGCGACTTTCGGCGAGCACATGGGTGTGCGTGTCATTCGAGTCGATGCCGAGCAACGATTTTTGCAGGCGTTGGCCGGCGAAGCGGATCCGGAGAAGAAGCGCAAAATCATCGGGCGAGTCTTTGTCGAGGTTTTCGATGAGGAGGCCTCGAAGCTCAAAGACGTGAAGTGGCTCGCACAGGGCACGATTTATCCGGACGTGATCGAATCGGCTGGAGCGAAGACCGGCAAGGCTCATGTCATCAAATCGCACCACAACGTGGGCGGCCTGCCGAAACACATGAAATTGAAACTGCTCGAGCCCTTGCGCGAACTGTTCAAGGACGAGGTCAGAAAGCTCGGGGTCGAATTGGGCTTACCGAAGGAAATGGTGCATCGTCATCCGTTCCCGGGTCCCGGGCTCGGCGTGCGCATCCTGGGAGAAATTCAAAAATCCCACGCGGACCTGCTGCGACGCGCGGATGCAGTTTTCATCGAAGAGCTGCGCACCCACGATTTGTACGACAAGGTTAGCCAGGCCTTCGCCGTGTTTTTACCGGTGAGGTCGGTCGGCGTGATGGGTGACGGGCGCCGTTATGACTATGTGATCGCGCTGCGCGCAGTCGAGACCATCGATTTCATGACCGCGCGCTGGGCGCGCTTACCCTATGAATTCCTGGATCGCGTCACACACCGCATCATCAACGAAGTACCGGGAATTTCGCGGGTCGTGTACGACATTTCAGGCAAGCCGCCGGCGACGATCGAGTGGGAGT
>DASXMG010000076.1:0-44890 GCA_036495805.1 Steroidobacteraceae bacterium
ATTGAGGTTTGAATGCCCAGCGTTCGCGTTCGTGAGAATGAATATTTTGATGCCGCCCTGCGTCGCTTCAAGCGTGCCTGTGAAAAGGCGGGCGTCCTCACCGAGCTGCGGCGCCGTGAATTCTACGAGAAGCCGACCCAGTAACGTAAGCGAAAAAAGGCCGCTGCGGTAAAGCGGCATTTGAAGCGGCTCTCCCGGGAGAACATGCGCGGCACCGGACAGCAGCCCGCCAGTCCGCCGCCGGCTGCCCCGTCACGACCGTCCTACTAAGGGAATTGGCCGCGATTTGGCTACCCTCAAAGAGCGAATTACCGATGATATGAAGGCGGCGATGCGCTCCGGCGAGAAGGAGCGCCTCGGCACGATCCGCATGATCACCGCGGCCATCAAGCAGCGCGAAGTTGATGAGCGCATCACCTTGGATGATGCTCAGGTGCTCTCCGTGCTCGAAAAGATGATCAAGCAGCGCAAGGAATCGCTGGAGCAGTTCAAGGCCGGCAACCGTCAGGATCTGGCGGACAAGGAAGCGGCGGAAATCACCTTGTTGCAGGGCTATATGCCTTCGCAACTGAGCGCAGCGGAACTCGATGCCTTGATCAGCGAGGCGATTGCCGCCACCGGCGCCGCCAGCATCAAGGACATGGGTAAGGTCATGGCCATCATCAAGACCAAGGCGCAGGGCCGCGCCGACATGGGCGCGGTCGGGGCGAAGATCAAAGCCAAACTGGGCGGATAACCTAAGGGTCCACCCGAGTATTCCAGGGGAACGGTCCATGACCGGCCGAATTCCAGACTCATTTCTCGACGAGCTCGTATCGCGCTCGGATATCGTGGAGATCATCAGCGCGCGCGTGCCGCTGAAGAAAGCCGGCCGCGAGTACAAGGCTTGCTGCCCATTTCATAACGAGAAATCCCCGTCGTTTTCGGTCAGCGCGGAAAAGCAGTTTTATCACTGCTTTGGCTGCGGCGCGCACGGCACGGTCATCGGCTTTCTCATGCAATACGAAAAGATGGAATTCCTCGATGCGGTTGCGGATCTGGCGCAGCGCGCCGGTCTCGAATTGCCGCGCGAGGCGAAAAAAGAGCACGAGCCGGGGAGTGCCGACCTGCACGACCTCATGTTGCGTGCCGCGCGTTTTTACGAGCAAAATTTAGCCGACAATGCGCGCGCGACGGCCTACGTGCAGCGCCGCGGCATCGACGCGCAGACCTGCGCGAGATTCAGCTTGGGCTACGCGCCCGATGCCTGGGAGGCGCTGCTCAAGCGTTTCGGAACTTCGGAAGATGAGCGGCGCCGGCTGCTGCAAGTCGGCCTCGTCCTGGAGCGCAGCGGCGAGAATACCAGTGGTTTTTACGATCGGTTTCGCGACCGCCTGATGTTCCCGATTCGCGACTCTCGCGGCCGGGTGATCGGCTTCGGCGGCCGCGTGATCGATCAAGGCGAGCCTAAGTACATGAACTCGCCGGAGACGCCGTTGTTTCACAAGGGCCGTGAACTCTACGGGCTGTACGAGGCGCGGCAGGCACGCGCGGACTTCAAGCGGCTGCTGATTGTCGAGGGTTACATGGATGTGGTTCGGCTGCACCAGGCTGGGATTACCTATGCCGTAGCCACCTTAGGTACGGCGACCACGCAGGAACACCTGAACAAGATCTTTCGACAGACTCACGAGGTCGTGTTCTGCTTCGACGGCGATCGCGCCGGGCTCAAGGCGGCGTGGCGGGCGCTGGAGAACGCGCTGCCCCTGGCCCAGGACGGACGTGAATTAAAATTCATGTTTTTGCCCGAGGGGCACGATCCGGACACGTTGGTCGCCGCGGAGGGCGCGGAGGCTTTCGAAGCCCGCATGAAAGAAGCGCTGCCGCTATCCGAATATCTGGTGCAGCAACTGATCGCGGATGTCGACTTGGATCACGTTGACGGACGCGCAAAGTTAAAGGCCCTGGCTGGGCCCTTGTTTGCGCGCATGCCCGAGGGCATTTACCGGGAAATGCTGGCCGACCGGCTTGCTGCGCGGGTCGGGATGCCGGCCAATAAACTCAAGGAATTCTTCGCGGGCTCTCATAAGCCAAGCGCGAATAGCTCGGAACTACGGATTCGACAGCACGGTCGAATGAGTGTCGGGCGCGGTAATTTGCTGACTCAGGCCATCACGCTGGTGCTGCACCACCCTTCGGCGGCGGGCGCAATCGAGGATCCGGATCTGCTCAGCAGCATCGATAGGCCCGGGGTTTCCGCGCTCAAGGAACTCCTGGAGCAGGCCGCCACGGCCTCTTCGCCCAGCACGGCGATGCTTCTGGAGCGATGGCGGGATCGCCCGGAGCATGAGCGGCTGACCGAATTGGCCATGCAAGACCCCCTGGTGGCAGATACCGCTGGGGCAGCTAAGGAACTGAAGATGGCGGTCGAAAAACTGCTGGAGGAATACGGTCCTGGGCGCCGAATGGACGAATTACTGAAGAAAGCGGAGGAATTGGGGTTGAATTACGCTGAAAAGGCCGAATTAAGCAGTCTTCTCAAGTCCAAAGGCCGCCCCCGGGCGCCCACCTGAGCCCACGCAGAAGTGGCTACGGAATAGCCAAAATCGTATACTGCTCGGCTTGCATTTTAATATGTCCAGACTCTACATGAGGCGTCCACCTTGATCAAAAAAGCGCCAGCAGGCACAGCGACTCAAATCGCGGACGAGCGTCAGTCGCAACTAAAATTATTGATCGCGCGCGGCAAGGAGCAGGGCTACCTCACCTACGCTGAAGTCAACGATCATCTACCGAGCGAAATCGTCGACCCGGAACAGATCGAAGATATCGTCAACATGATTAACGACATGGGTATTCCGGTGTACGAAAAGGCGCCGGATGCCGAATCGTTGCTGCTGACCGACGCCACCGCCGCCCCCGATGAAGAGGCGGTCGAAGAAGCCACCGCGGCGCTCGCCAACCTGGACGCCGAATTCGGTCGTACCACCGACCCGGTGCGCATGTATATGCGCGAAATGGGCACGGTCGAGCTGCTGACGCGCGAGGGCGAAATTCGCATCGCCAAGCGCATTGAGGAAGGTCTCGAGGCCGTGAAGATTGCGCTCGGCAGCTACCCGGGCACGTACGACTTGCTGTTGCGGCACTACGAGACCGTCAAGGCCGGACAGATGCGGCTGGTCGATGTCATCGTCGGCTTCGTCGATCCGAATGCACCGGACGAAATCGCGCAGCCGCAGAATCCTAAGATGATGGCGCTGGAACGCGAGGAAGCCGCCAACGACGACGACGAGGCGGAGAGCGATGAGGAGGAAGAGGTCATCGACACCGGGCCGGATCCGGAGGAAGCGGCGAAGCGCTTCAACTCGATCGCCAAGGTGCATCATCAATTCCTGAATGCGCTCGACAAGCTCGGATCGAAGGACCCGAAGACCCTGAAGATTCGCAAGAAGATCTGCGGCGAACTGATGGAGCTCAAGCTCTCGCCGAAGATGTTCGATCAATTGATCGACAATCTGCGCCAGCACGTGACCGAAGTGCGGCTGCTCGAAAAGGAAATCATGTTCCTGTGCATCAAGCAGGCCGGCATGCCGCGCAAGGATTTCATCTCGACATTTCCGAAGAACGAAACCAGCACCCGCTGGCTCGACAAGCACATCAAGGCGAAGAAGCGCTATTCCGGGCCGCTCGCAAAATTCAAGGACGAGATCGAGCGGCGCCAGAACAAGCTGAAGGATCTGGAGGGCTTGTTCCATGTCCTGATCAATGAGATCAAGGAAATCAATCGCGAGGTTTCGATCGGCGAGGCGAAGGCGCGGCGCGCGAAGAAGGAAATGGTCGAAGCCAATCTGCGCTTGGTGATCTCGATCGCCAAGAAATACACCAATCGCGGCCTGCAGTTCCTGGACTTGATTCAGGAAGGCAACATCGGCCTGATGAAAGCCGTCGACAAATTCGAATACCGGCGCGGCTACAAATTCTCGACCTATGCGACTTGGTGGATTCGCCAGGCAATCACCCGTTCCATTGCCGACCAGGCGCGCACCATCCGCATTCCCGTGCATATGATCGAAACCATCAACAAACTGAACCGCATCTCGCGGCAGATGCTCCAGGAGATGGGACGGGAGCCGACCCCCGAAGAACTCGCCGTGCGCATGGAAATGCCCGAGGACAAGGTCCGCAAAGTGCTGAAGATCGCCAAGGAACCGATTTCCATGGAGACCCCGATTGGCGATGACGAGGATTCGCACTTGGGCGATTTCATCGAGGACACCGCGGTATCCTCACCGATCGATTCCGCCACCACCGAAAGCCTGCGCGAAACCACGCATTCGGTCCTGGCGCAGCTGACGCCGCGCGAAGCCAAGGTCTTGCGCATGCGTTTCGGCATCGACATGAACACCGATCACACACTCGAGGAAGTGGGCAAGCAGTTTGATGTCACCCGCGAGCGGATCCGCCAGATAGAAGCCAAGGCGCTGCGCAAGCTGCGTCATCCGTGCCGCAGCGAGCAACTGCGCAGCTTCTTGATGGACGATTGAAGTAAGCGCAATCGATGCCGACGCAAGGGCCCTTCCAGGGCCCTTGTTTTTTCAGCCCGCCACCACTTCCATCGTCAGATGCCGCTCGCTGTTGAGTGAGTTGGAGACCAGGCAACTGCTTTCCGCCTTTTCCAACAGCCGCTTCGCGCGTTCCACGTCAGCGCCGGCAGGGACATGCAGCTTGGCGTGAGTGTCGAAGCGCGTGAAGCGCATCTTGCCCTCGACGCGGTCCAATGTCCCGATGGTGCTCGCCTCGAGGCGATGCCAGGAAAACTTGGACGCCGTCGCGATGGCCCTGAAGCCGAGGACGAAGCAATCCGCTACGGATGCGGTCAGCAACCCCTCGGGGGACCACTGGTTTCCCGGGCCATCGAATTCCTTCGGCGGCGATGATTCGATGACCCGCACACCTTCGGTGGACAGCGGCACATCGCCGTCCGGACGGACGGAGGCGTTGACAGTGTAGCGATGCGGGAAAGGATGCATAAAGATCTCCGCGGAATTTCGATGATCCGCTAAATTCCAATTGTTAACCGGCGGCACGCGCCGAGCCGAACAGCTTGAGTTCGGGACTGTGGTCGACCAGGCGTATCGTGCGCTCGAATTTCAGGCCGATTTTTTCCAAGACCGCGATTGACGACCAGTTATCGGGGGAAGTGATCGCGACAATCCGCTCGATGCGCAAAGTGTCTTGCGCATGAGCGAGAACTGCGGCTGCGGACTCGACTGCGTACCCTGCGGACCAGTATCGCGACAGAAACGCGAATCCCACGTCTGGATCATTCAGTCCTTCGCGCTTGACCAGGCCGCAAATTCCGATCGGCGTGCCGTCGCGCAGGCAGGCCGCGTACAGACCGAAGCCATTGCGCGCGTAGCTGTCCCTCGGCCCGTGGTCTATGTAGTCGCGGGCATCCGCGAGCGTCCTGACTCCCTTGTCGCCGATAAAGCGCATGAATCCAGCCTCGTTCAGCAGTTCCAAAATGAATTCGGCGTCCCCCGAATCCAGCTCGCGCAAATCGAGCCGTGAAGTTCTGATGACGCTAGCCCTAACGACCCTTGCAGATTGAATTGTGCTCATCTGGTCTCGCCTGCCATGGACGCTAAACCGAATGCTTCGGCCAAAAGCGCATACGAATGTCGGCGCGCGACCGCATCGAAAGTCCAAGTGTTGATGACGATCTCGTCCAGCTGCAGTTTACCCGCCAACGCCGTCAGCTTTTCAGCGACTTGGGCTGCGTCTCCGACCAAAGCCTTGGCGCGGAGTTTCTCGATCATGGCACGCTCCGCCTCGCTGTATGGATAGGCGTCGGCCCGGTCCGGGGATTCCAGCGGCAGCCTCAGGCCCTTTTCAAAGCCGGCGCGCCAATATTCGCGGGTCTTGAGCAGGCGTCGCGCCTCGGCATCGGTGTCTGCGGCCAATGCCCAGACACAGATCGTCGCTTGCGGGCATGGATAGCGCTCGGTGGGCCGATAGTTCCTGCGATACAAGCTCAAGGCCTCTTCAGCGCCCGCGCCTTCGGTGAAGAAATAGGCGTATGCATAGGGAAGCCCAAAATGCGCCGCCAGCTGCGCGCCGTAGTCCGAGCTTCCTAATATCCAGAGTTGCGGACTGCTGCTACCCGTCGGCAGCGCCATGATATTGCGATAGGGATGGCCTGTCGGCAGCTCGATACCCGATACCCAGTGCTGCAACTCCTGCACCTGCCGGGGAAATTCCTCGGCACCCTGTGAATGAGGATTGAGCGCCCGGGCGGTCAGCCCATCGGATCCCGGTGCACGCCCCACTCCGAGATCGATGCGGCCCGGCGCGATTGCCTCGAGCACGCGGAATTGTTCGGCCACTTTTAGCGCCGAATAATGCGGCAGCATGACGCCCGCGCTACCCACGCGAATCCGCCGCGTCGTCGCGGCAACGGCTGCAATCAGAATTTCCGGCGCCGTCCCGACGATGCTGGCGCTGTTGTGATGCTCCGAGACCCAATAGCGCTCATAGCCCAATGCATCGCAAAGTTGCGCGAGCGCGATGGACTCACGGATCGCGACGTCCTGAGTGTTTCCCGCCGAGGAGGGAGACTGATCGAGTACTGACCACTTCATCGATCGGTCGGCGATTCCGATTCCTGGGTCCTGGCTGCAATGAGCGCCGCCATTTCATGCGAGTCCGCATCGTCCGCGTTCTGCAAATTGCGTATCACCCCTTCCTGATCTGCCCGCGAGCGGTTTTGGCTCACCTTCCACTTGCCGGACAGCGTGACGATTGAAAATTCGAATCCGACGATCAGGCTCAGCATCTTATCGATATACGGCGCGGGTGCGTCGTCGATCTTCCAGGGGAGGGAGCGCGGCGCTTCGTGCGTTGCCGTCAGCCCCGCCACGAAATCACGCAACCAGCCGGCGTCCTGGATAAATCGCAGCGTGCCGCCGGCATGGACCACGGCGTAATTCCAGGTCGGCACGACTTCGCCGGTTTTGACCTTGGAGGGATAGAAGGACGGCGAAATATAAATTTGCGGCCCCTGAAAGATGGCCAACGCCTGCGTCCCGTCGCGATAGTCCCGCCACAACGGATTGGCGCGTGCGATGTGGCCGCGGATACACCCGAGCGGTGCCGGCTCTTCGAGCGTTTGCACCGGCAGGTGATTGGCGGCGAGCCCGGAGTCGCACTGTGTCACCAGGGCACACAACGGGTGTGCGCGCATCAGCGCGCGCATCACCTCAGTGCGGGTTTCGTTGAAATGCGCGGGAAGATACAAGATTCATCCTTGGGGCTAGCTGACAGACTAATTGTTTCGGGGATTCCTGGCGAGCCTTAACAAAAGACCCTATTATTACTATTTCGTATCAATAGTATCCGTTATTAGGGTCGTTTAAGGACTTTTAATTCCCATGACTCAAGAAGCGGGTTTTTACTCACTCAATCAGGTCGCCGAGCGGCTCGGCCTGCACGTGAGAACCGTAAGGGCCTATGTTCGCAACGGGCGCCTGAAAGCGGTTCGAATCGGCAAGCAATATCGCGTCGCGCAAGAAGATCTCGACTCCATTACCGGCGCAGATGAGGCACGCAGCCGCGCCGCGCGTCGCCGGCGCGCCGAAGTTTCGTGCGTCGTACAAATGGGTGCGGTCACGCAAAACACTGTGCTTCGAATGGCCGATCATCTTCGCGGCGCCGTGCAGGCACGGCGCGACGATGGCTCCGCGCTTCGCGTCGAAACAATTTACGACCAGGGGCACGCTGAGTTGAAGGTGATCGTAATCGGCTCATTGTCCGCCGCCGCCAATATTTTTGGGCTCTTGGCCGCAATCTTGGACGGGTGAACTATGAGCGGCATTCGGACGGGCTGTCCCCGGTCCTTGACAAACAAAGCAACCGGCGGGGATTATTTCCCGCCTTATGTGCCGCAACATCAAAACCCTGTTTAACTTCAATCCTCCCGTGACCGACGATGAGATTCGCGCGGCCTCCCTGCAATTCGTGCGCAAGGTGAGCGGTTTTCACACGCCGTCCAAAGCCAATGAGCCGGCTTTCCTCGGCGCGATCGACGAAATCGAAGCCGCGTCGCGCAGGCTCCTCGACTCGCTGCAGACCAACGCACCCGCGAGGAACCGAGAAGAAGAGGCCGCGAAAGCGAAATCTCGCGCTGCTCTGCGATTTTCCCGAGTCAGTTAGATCGAGCACGCCAAACAAGCCGAGGTGCTCATCGTCGGCGCAGGTCCGACGGGCTTGGTGCTGGCCCTTTGGCTCACCCGATTCGGGGTGAGCGTCAGAATCATCGATAAACTTGCGGCTTCCGGTACCACCTCGCGCGCATTGGCGGTTCAGGGGCGCACGCTCGAGTTCTACCAGCAATTCGGACTCGCCCAAGCTGTAGTGGACCGTGGGCACAAGGTCCCCGCCGTGAATCTTTGGGTCAAAGCCAAGGCCGCCGCCCGCATTCCGCTCGACAATCTGGGACAAGGCCTCACACCCTTTCCATTTCCCATTATCTTTCCGCAGGACGAGCACGAGACCTTGCTGATCAAGCGCCTCAGCGCCCTCGGCGTGGAAATCGAACGCCAGGCAGAACTCGTTGATTACGAGGATCGCGGTAGCGAAATTCGCGCGACCTTGCGCAAAGGCGGGACCGAGGAAGTCGGCTGCTATGCGTATCTCGCCGGCTGCGATGGCGCCCGCTCGCGAGTGCGGGAGGTGCTGGGAACGGGATTCCCCGGTGGAACCTACGATCATTTGTTCTACGTTGCGGATATCGACGCCGCCGGATCCCCCATGAATGGCGAATTGCACGTCGATCTCGATGCTGCCGACTTCCTCGCGGTGTTCCCGTTGCAACAAACCGGCGAAGCGCGCCTGATCGGTTCGATCCGTGACGACGAGGCAAAGGACCATGAAGGTCTTAAGTTTGAAGATGTGCGCGGCCGAGCCATCCAGAATCTTCGGATTGAAGTGAAGAAGGTCAATTGGTTTTCAACCTACCGCGTTCATCATCGCGTGGCGCAGCAATTTCGCAAGGGTCGCACGTTCTTATTGGGTGACGCCGCGCACATCCATAGCCCGGTCGGCGGCCAAGGAATGAACACCGGTATTGGCGATGCAGTCAATCTCGCTTGGAAACTGGCGGCCTCGATCAAGGAGCCGAGCAGCGCTCCTCTGCTCGATAGCTACGAGCCGGAACGAATTGCATTCGCGCGGCGCTTGGTCGCGACTACGGATCGCGCATTCACCGCGGTGATCAGCGACAGCGCGTTCGCCCGTTTCGTGCGCACCAAGGCCATTCCGGCTTTTGCGCCCGCATTGTTCCGCCTGCCCGCCATGCGTAGATTCGTCTTTCGTACGGTCTCGCAAATCTCGGTGAATTATCGCGACAGCTCGCTAAGTCGCGGCGCAGCGGGGAAGTTGCACGGCGGCGATCGACTGCCATGGGTGAAGGTCGGTCAGGGCGAAGAGCACAACTTCGCCGCGCTGGCGTCGATGGACTGGCAAATACACGTGTACGGCGACGCAGCTCCCGGCATGCAGACGCTTGCTGACGATCGAAAAATTCCGTTGCGCATTTTCGCCTGGACTGCGGGCATGCGGCAGGCGGGTTTACTGCGCAATGCGGCATACTTGATCCGTCCGGATGGCTACATCGGCGTCGCGGATCCCCGCGGCGGCGCTTCGGCGATCGGCGCTTATCTCAGCGAGAAGAATCTAAAAACGATCATTTAGAAAGGGGATGACATGAATAGTCGGCGTGCCTTCATCAGCTTTTTGGCCGCGAGCCCGTTGTACGCCGGCTTGGGATCTTTCGGCAGGTCCTTTGCGCAAACGCCGGCACCCGTCGGCGATGGATTGATCGCTCGCGCCGGCGACGCGCTCGACGTGTTCGATTTCGAGCCCGTGGCGCACCGGAACATCCCGCCGGCCCACTGGGGCTACTTGGTCAGCGGCGTGGATGGTGAAGACACGCTAAAGGCAAACCGCGCGGCCTATTCGCACTATCAATTGCAGACCCGCCGAATGGTCGATGTCAGCAAAATCGACTTGAGCGTCGAATTGTTCGGCCAGAAGTTCAACAGTCCCATCATCCTTTGTCCGCTCGGCGCGCAGAGGGCCTTTCATCCTGAAGGGGAAATCGCGGTAGCCAAAGCGGCGAAAGCCCGAGGGCATCTGCAGATCCTTTCGACGGTCACTTCTACCGGCGTCGAAGATGTCATCGCCGCGCGCGGTGCGCCCGTCTGGTTCCAACTCTATACGACGTCCAGTTTCGAGGTGACGACCAAATTGCTGAAACGCGCTGAGGCCGCCGGCTGTCCTGCCGTCGCGGTAACGGTCGATTTGCCCGCGGGCAGGAACATAGAGACGGCTTTGCGGCTCGCACGCACAGACACTCGAACCTGTACGGCCTGCCACACGCCCACCGGTTCCGCGTTCTCTTCGCGTCCGATGTTCGCGCAAATCGATTCGACCGGCCTGCAAATCACCTCATCCACGCTCACCTGGGACTTCATCAAACGGCTGCGAGACGTGACCAAGATGAAAATCCTCATCAAGGGGCTCGAGTCCGCCCAAGATGCGGAGCTCGCGGTTGCGCATGGTGCCGATGGCATCATCGTCTCCAATCATGGAGGTCGAGCCACCGATACCGGCCGGGGCACGCTGGAATGTCTGCCGGAAATCGCCGCCGCCGTACGCGGCCGGGTTCCCGTTATTCTCGATGGCGGCGTGCGCCGCGGAACGGATGTTCTCAAAGCCCTGGCCTTGGGCGCGACCGCAGTGGGCATTGGCCGGCCCTATATTTGGGGGCTTGGCGCCTATGGCCAGCCGGGCGTCGATCGTGTGCTCGAACTGCTGGACAACGAATTGAGGCTGGCCATGGTGGGAGTCGGTGCGCGCAATTTGCATGAGATCACCCGCGCCTCGATCATTCGGCCGGCGTGATATCAGAGCGCTCGCCGGACCTGCTACAGTTCAAATCACCTTAACCATCAGGAATCAAGCTGTGCCCAAGACGATCGAGTCGGTTCGGCCGCTAACGTTGGTCGAAATGCAGGAGGCGCGACGCAGAATTGCGGGCAGCATTGTGCGCACGCCGCTCGTGCGTCTGGACTTGGGGCCAAAATTCCCTGATATCCGTCTCAAGCTGGAGAATTTGCAGGCCACGAACTCTTACAAACTCCGCGGCGCCGTCAATGCCGTCGCGATGCTCTCGGACGACGAACGAAAACTGGGGGTGTGGACGATCAGCGCGGGCAACGCGGGCCAGGGTGTCGCATACGCCGCGAGACTGGCGGGCGTCCCTTGCACCGTGGTTGCCATCGAGACCGCGCCGGCCGCAAAGATCGATCGCATGAGAGCGCTCGGCGCGAAGCTCGTGCCGGTGCCCTACGAGGCTGCGTGGCGCGCCCTCGGTGATCGCGCCTATCCCGGTGTGACCGGAACGTTCGTCCATCCCTTCGATGACCAGAATTTCATCGCAGGCCACAGCACCATGGGTTTCGAGATCCTCGAAGATGCGCCGGATACGATCGCCGTGATTGCCGCCATCGGCGGAGGCGGGCTCATTACCGGGGTGGGTAGCGCCGTGAAAGCGTTGAAACCGGCGGTGAAGGTTTGGGGCGTGGAACCCGAGACGGCCGCCCCGACGGCCTTGTCGTTTTCAATGGGCTCACCGCAGGTCTTCAAAGACTGGAAGGCCTCATTCGTCGACGGCGCCGGCGGTCAAAGCCTCTTCCCTCGCATGTGGGAGCGGCTGAAGCCGGTGGTTGACGGTGCAATCGTTGTCAGCCTGGAACAGACCAAGGAGGCGATGCGCATGCTGGCGGAAAAGGCTCGCGTCGTCGCCGAAGGCGCAGGATCGTTGTCGCTGGCCGCAGCGCTCACCGGAAAGGCCGGGCCGGGACCGATTGTCGCAGTCGTTTCCGGCGGTAACATCGACTTACCTAAGTTTTGCGATCTCGTATCCTCGCAGACACGTTGAGGATGGCCGTCTAAACGATAACGCCCCTGCGGCCCTCCAACCATGGACAAAAGGATTGTCCATGGAACTGCACCCGATTCTCTCCGCCATGCGTCGCAATAAAGTCGGCGCCATCGTGATCGTCGTCCAGACGGCGATTACTTTGGCCATTTTGTGCAACAGCCTGTTTCTCATTCAACAGCGGCTACGCGCGAGCGAAAGACCGACGGGCTTGCGGGAACAGGATATCTTCACCATGGCGAACCAATGGGTGGGGAGTCCTCCGGATCTGGCGGCGAAAACGCAGGCGGATCTGGCCGCACTGCGCGCACTGCCGGAGGTCGTTGACGCCTATGCCTCCAACTCCTATCCGCTTTCCAACGGCGGCTGGGATGACGGTCTATCCTACGAAGCCGGAGACGCGCACTGGGTGACCAGCGGCGCCTTGTACTTTGCCGATGAACATGGCTTATCGACGCTGGGCCTGAAACTCGTCGCCGGCCGGAACTTCGAGCCCGGGGAAATCACCGAGCGCAACGACATGGAGGGCAAGGCACCCGCCGCGCTGATTGTCAGCCAGGCATTGGCTACAAAACTATTTCCGAACGGGGACGCGTTGGGCAAGTCAATTTACCTGGGCGACTACAAGCAAAAGGCGCCGATCATCGGCATCGTCGAACGATTGCAACAGCCCTGGATTTCGGTAACGAATAACAGAGTCGAATACGCCATGCTGCAACCGTACCGATTTGTTGAGCAGTACGCCTACTATGTGGTCCGGGCAAAACCCGGCCGGCTCGAGGCCGCGATGAAGAGCGCACAGAAGCAATTGCTTGCCATCGATCGCGGGCGAATCAACTACAAGACGCGCACCATGGCCGAATCCCGGCAGCGCGCCTATCGTGACGATAGGGGTCTCGCGATCATTCTCGGCGTGGTGAGTGTGGTGCTGCTGATCGTGACTGCGTTCGGGATCATCGGCGTCACCAGCTTCTGGGTGTCGCAGCGGCGGCGGCAGATCGGTATTCGCCGTGCAATGGGCGCGTCCCGCACCGCGATCCTGCGCTACTTTCAAACGGAAAATCTCATGATTGCCACGGCGGGAGCGCTTCTCGGAATCCTCCTGGCCCTGACGTTGAACTTTTTGATGGCGGGTAAATTCGAAATGGCGCGCCTCAACATCGGCTCGACCGTGGTGTCCGCGATCATCGTTTTGCTGCTGGGACAGGTCGCCGTGCTCTGGCCTGCCCTGCGTGCGGCGTCAATCTCCCCCGTTGTCGCGATCCGCAATATCTAAAAAGCGCATAATGGCATTGCATGGCCGAGCCAGATGATTTTCCCGCGCGTATCGATCGCAGGCGAGTGCTGCAGGGCGGCGCTTCCGCCGCTCTGCTGGCGGCCGCGGGTCCCGGAGCCGCATCGATCCCACAACCGGCAATACCTGCACCGCTGGGAACCGTGCGCTTGCTGCCCTCGGCCTATCTCACCGCGGTCAACGTAAATCTCGAGTATCTGCATCGGTTGGAGCCGGACCGGCTGCTGCACAACTTTCGCAGCCAGGCCGGGCTGACTCCGAAGGGTGCTGTTTATGCCGGTTGGGAGAGCGACACCATCGGCGGCCATACCCTGGGGCATTATTTGTCGGCCTTGAGCCTCATGCATGCGCAGACCGGCGACGCCGAGTGCAAGCGCCGCGTCAGCTACATCGTGGCTGAACTGGCCCTCTGCCAGGCGCAAAGCGCCGACGGGTTCGTTGCGGGGTTTACGCGACGGCAAGGCGATGCGATTGAGCCGGGGAAATTGGTGTTCGAGGAGGTTCGCCGCGGAGACATCCGCGCCCGCAGTTTCGATTTGAACGGTTGCTGGGTGCCGCTCTATAGCTGGCACAAACTGATGGCAGGATTGCTCGACGCCCAGCGCCACTGCGGCAATCAGGCGGCCGTTCAGGTGGCGGAAAAATTGGGCGTCTTCATCGGCGGCGTGTTCGATGCTCTCAACGAAGAGCAGATCCAAAAAATGCTGGGTTGCGAGCACGGCGGCCTGAACGAGAGTTTTGCGGAACTCTATAGCCGGACCGGCAACCGCCGCTGGCTGGCCCTGTCCGAGACCATATATCAGCGCAAGATCCTGGAACCCTTGAGCCGCGGCGAGGACTGCTTGCCCCATATCCACGCCAATACCCAGATTCCGAAGCTGATCGGCCTGGCGAGGCTGCATGAGCTGACCGGTGAGGCGCGTCATTTAAAAGCCGCGAGCTTCTTTTGGGAGACGGTCACCCGCAATTACAGCTATGTCATCGGCGGCAATGCGGATCGGGAATCTTTTGAAGGCCCGCGTTCGATTTCGCGCCATATCACCGAGCAAACCTGCGAATCGTGCAACAGCTACAATATGCTGAAGCTGACCCGATACCTGTATGCGCAACAGCCGCGCGCGAGCTATTTCGACTACTACGAACGCACGCATCTGAACCATATTCTCGCGCAGCACCACCCGCAAACCGGCATGTTTGCCTATATGGTGCCCATGATGTCCGGAAGCCACCGCGAATTCTCGACGCCCTTCGATGACTTCTGGTGCTGCGTCGGCACGGGCATGGAGAGCCACGCCAAGCACGGCGATTCCATTTTCTGGACACGCGGCAACGATGTCATCGTCAATTTGTACGTTCCCGCCACTGTGCGCCTCGCGCGTCCCGCGATCGATCTGCGGCTCGAAACGGCCTACCCGTTCGCCGAAGAGATTCTGTTGACGGTGACCCGCGCCGAAGAAAAATCCGCATCAGCCCTCTCATTGCGAATTCCCGCATGGTGCGAAGCGCCGAGCGTCAGCGTCGACGGCAAAATAGCGCCGCCTCGCGTGGTCGACGGTTATCTGCGTCTGCACCGCACCTGGCGCAAGGGAGAAGTGGTTCGTCTCAATCTCCCGCGCAAGCTGCGAATCGAACCGACCTCGGACGATCCGGAAACAGTCGCGCTGCTATTCGGCCCCTTGGTTCTGGCGGGTGATTTGGGCCCCGCGACGCAACGCTTCAACGGCCCCGCGCCGGTAATGGTCGGCGACGATCTCTCGCGAGGCCGCATTGTACCCACGGCGGAGCCGGCGGTGTTTCACACGCAGGGTTTGGTGCACCCGACGGACCTGACGTTGCGGCCCTTCACAGTCCAGTACGACAACAACGCCGCGGTATATTTTCGGCGCTTCAACGAGGCCGGCTGGCGGCAGGAACAAGCCAGACTCGAGGCGGAGCAGGCGCGCTTGCGCGCGCTGGATGCACAATCCGCGGACATCGTGCGCCTTGGCGATGCAGATGCGGAGCGCGATCACGCATTGGAATCCAAAATCTCGTATCCCGTGGCCTATCGCGGCCACGCGGGACGGGACGCGCGCTCCGGTGGTTTCTTCGAGTGCACCATGAAAGCGCGCCCGGGTCCGTTGACCCTGCAGGCGACTTATTGGGGCGAGGAGCGCGACCGCCGATTCACGATTCGCGTCGACGGCACCAACCTGGCCAACGAACAACTCAGCGGCGCGGGGCCGAGCGATTTCATTGAGCGGGACTATTTGATTCCCGCCGCTCTGACGACGGACAAGACATCGCTGCGAATCCGTTTCGAGCCGGAGACCGGCTTTTCCGCGGGCCCCGTCTTTGGGCTGAGGTTGCTCGCGCTGAACTGACCCCGTTCACTGTTGGGATGCGACGAATCCCGCCCAATAGAACGGCTGCGCATAGGGCCGGCGGCCGCCGACGTTCAAGGTTAAAAGTTCGAGCTGCGACTGCTGCAGGGCGCGCGCGCCGTCGACTCCGGACTTGGCCAAATGGCCATAGAGTTGGCGCATCAACAGGGCTGTGCTCTTGTCCTCCACCTGCCAGAGACTCGCGATCACCTGGCGTGCGCCGGCGCGTTGCACGATTGTGTTCATGCCCTCGATCTCGCGTCCATCATCGCTCACCGTCCCGCCGAGGGCCGTCTGGCACGCCGATAGCGTCACCAGGTCGATGCCTGCAAAACTCAGCTTGCTGATGGCGTCGAGGCTCAGTCGCGAGCCATCGCCCAGCACCAGAAATGAGCGCATCACGTTCCCGGGCCGGAGGCTGAAATGAGTACCGATGTGCAGTATCGAGTAGTCGCCGGTGTCTTGCAGCACTGACTTGAAGCGCGCCTCGGTGAAAGCGCCATCGGCAAAGCCCAGACCCGGCAGTGCGCCATTCCCGACCGACATGGCGGTGCAAGCCGAACCTCGTTGCGTCAATCCTGTTATGGGACCGCGCACCACGTCGCACAGCTCGTCGGCCATGGCCGGCAACGCCTCGAATCCCGCAACAGCTTGCGCGACGCCCAAGCCACGAACCTTGAGCAAGTGCGCCGTGCCTTGCGTCAACCCTGCCGCGCCACGCACCGGGGCGGAGTAAATCTCGAGCGCATACTTTTCGACCAGATAGTGGCTGCCGTCATTCAATGCTGCGAACGGGACGTAGCGTAGGGCACCGTCCAACCACAGCACCAGGCGCTTGGCGCGCGCCGCCTGCGCCGCGACATCCAGAGGCTTGGCGAGCGTCGCATACAAGGCGCGCGATGATGCCGCAACATCGGCACGCTGGCTCAAGGCCTCCAGAAAGTGTCCTATGTCTTTCTGCAGATCCGCCGCATTGACAGGCACTTGGTATTCAATCTGTTGCTTGGCTGTGGCGACCAAAACTCGCAAATGGTTCGAAGTCAGCAGGAACACAGCGAGCGCCGCATCGGGCCCGGCGCGCTGCAATTCGCTCGACAGACCCGCAGCCGCGAGGCTGCGCTCACGAACGTCGGCCGGGGCTCGAGTGACTCCGCCCGAGGCCAAGACAGCTTGAATCTTGTATCTCCGGGCTTCATCCAAACCGACGTCGTTGCGCAGCATTTGTTCGAGTCGGGCATGTTCGGCCGGCGTCAGTCGATCGGCTTCGAGCAGGCGGGACAGGCGTTCGAATTCCTTGCCGCGCTCGCCGGCGGCACCGAATTCACCGGCGGCCATCAGCGCCTCGGCGTATCGGGCGCGCAATGCCTGTTCCTCTCCGGTGAAGTCGACATGCGCGTCCGTCGAAGCGGCGACTCCCCGCAACTGGAAGTCGTAGAGTTCCTGGCCCTTAAGTAGCTTGAGCACTTCCAAGCCTTCGTCGAAGCGGCCGGCCCCCATGAGCCAATCCGCCACCGCTCGATACACCGATACCTTGTCGATCAAAAAGGTGCGCTGCAGGTCGCTATCGCTGCGCTTGAAATCGCCGCGCAGGCGCTCGATTTGACTGACCGCTTGCTTGCCGAAAAAGATCGCGAGGGCCGTTTCGTGCCGTCTTTGCATCGCCGCGGCGAAGGTGAAATAGGCCCGCCATAAGGGATCCGGCGTACCCACTGCCTCGGCGGCGGCCACGCCTTTCAGTGCCTGCGCGTAGGCGCTGTCGAGGTCGCCGCGCACGCCCTGCAACGCGCTCTCATTTTGGTACACGGCGCTGCGCAGGGTGGGTTCCACATCGCGGGCGCCCGCGATCCAATCGGCGGCTTCTTTGCAGCGGGGAACCGGTCCGGCGCGCGCAGCGATTTCCACGGCGCATAGTTCGTTGATCACGCGTAAATTGACGGGGTGCGATTTGGGCAGGCGCGCCTGAAACAATGTCAGCGCCAGTTCGAGTCGCCGCGCGCGATCCGGATCGAGTGCGTCCGTGGCACGTGCCAGCGCCAGCAGCAGATAGCCACGCTCGACCGTCAAGGTAGACTCATCGCCCGCGGCTTCAATCCCCGCGTTGAGCGCCGCACGAGCTGCTTGAGGATCGCCGAGCTCCAGCTGCAAATTGCCGAATCCGCGATAGTGCGCCACCAATACCTGGCGCTCGATGTCGGCGCGGTTGTGTTCGACGATCAGGTCTGCGCGTTGGTAGAGATGCAGCGCCGAGGGCAGGTCGCCGAGGGCACGGCTGGCTTCTGCCAAAGTACGCAGGACTCCGACGAGTTTGGGCGCGTCCTTACCCAGGGTTGACTGTCCCACTTCCAAAGCACGTTGCGCGAAAGGCAGCGCTTCGAAAGGCCGGTCGCGCTCGACCAGCAGCGTAGCGATTTGATTGAGTGCGGTTAAATAGTGCCGCTGCAAGGGCCCCTTCTCGGATTCAGCCAGTCGAATGGCCTCGCGCAGCGCAGCTTCCGCGGCATCGAAATCATCCTGACGCTGACCGATTGTGCCGAGCAGCACGTATGCCGTAACGAGTTGCGGCGCGCCGCCCTGCAGCTGTTTTTCAATGGCAATTTGCGCTTCGGCGTGGATGCGCGCTCGCTCGTACGCCTCCTCACGTAAATCGAGATTGGCCTCCATATTTTCGATCGCCGCGCCCGCCTCGCTTACCGTCGCACGATTGGCGCTCAGGATCGCTTTGGCCCGGGCCAGCGCCGCGCGAGCGGCGGGAAAGTCGCGCAGCGACGAGCGCACCTGCGCGAGCCCCACCAGCACTTTTTGCAGTTCGATCTGCTGCAGGCCGGGGGCGCGTTCGCGAGCCTTCAAGGCCTTTTGCCAGGCATCGGCCGAATCCGCCAAGCGGCCCTGCCTGAAGGCGATCCACGCATAGGCGACGTGAATATCCGCAATCTCCGCGGCGTATTTGTTGGGTTGTTGCTCGAGGATCGGCTCGGCAAACTCCAGCAGCGGAATCGCTTCCTGAAATTTGTCCTTGTAGGCGATCAGCGGAGTTGCGAGCGAGGCGAGCCACCAGGCCAGGTCGGCGGAACGTTCGCCTTTCTCGTGCGCCACGCGCGGAATCGTGTCGCACATCAATTGAATCGCGGCGTCCGGGTCGGTTTCATTGATCTCCATGAGCCGCTTGCGCAATTTCGCGAGAGGAACATTCGCAGCGCTCTGCGTCTTGGACACCGCGCAGCTGGGGGGCAGCGCAATCGCCTGAGCCTGGGCCGCCATCAGGAAAATCCCAGCGATTAGCCAAGACCCAACGATGGGGGCGTGCGATCTCACGGCGTCGAGGCGTCGATTTCCAACTGCAGCACATTGTCTTTGGGCGCCGTGATGCCGTGGCGCGCCAGGACTTCGCTCACCGCGGAGGGCAACGGACTGGGCAGATCGGCATCGATGGCCGGTCGACCGAACGACTCGTAGCCCCGAGCCTGCACGCCCGCCGATTCGAGCTCACGTATCAATTGTTGCTGCAGCTCCTTAGGATGCGCAGCGCGGATTCGCGCCACGGCGGCGGGCGAACCGCGAGTCACCGGTGTGGGTTCGGTGCGCATTCGCAAGGTGACCGTGACGGCAAGCCCTGCAATGGCCGCCGCCGCAAGCAATGCCGGCAGGCGCCGGTAGCGCGTTGCTCGAGCAGCCGGCAGCAGGCCTTCCGCCCGGGCGCGGGCGATGAGTTCGCCTTCGCGCTGCGCGTTCTGATCGAGCGTGGGAGATCCTTCGGCTGCGATCCGAGTCAGGATTGCCGCGCGAATGGCGCGCGCGGCCCGGGCAGCCTTCTCGGGCTCATCACCCTTCCCGCCCGCCAGGGAATCGAACCAGATGTCATCGTCATCACGCATTCGCTATCCTTCCAAGAAAGCCAGCGCATACCAGTCGGCCAGATATAAGCGCGCCCGCTTACGGCACTGTGAAATAAATTCGCGAGTCGCCCCCGGCGATCGTCCAAGCAGCGTCGCAATTTGCTCGTGCGACAGGTTGTCTTCCGCAATCCAGGAGATCACCAAGGCGTGCTCGGGCGAGGACTCCATGAATTTGTCCCAGCAGCGCTCAAAGCATGCCGCGAGCTGGCGTTGTTTCACGGCGTCTTCGGCCGCGGGTGCTTGTTCCAAAGATAGTTCCGCCACTCTCGCCTGAGCTTCCGGTGTCATTCCAGTGTCCAGTTCCAACGGGACTTCTCGGTGCGGTTGACGCAGCCTGTCGAGTATCGCGCGTCGGCAGATCGACCGGATCCACGGCAGAAGTTCCGACTCGCCCCGAAAGGTCGCGCATCGCTGCCAAACCTTGATGAAGGTTTCCTGAACCACATCGCGCGCGGCATCGGCGTCGCGCACTGCGCGCAGACAATCACGGTGCAGCAACCCGAAGTACGCCCGATCCAGCGACCTCAAGGCGCTTTCAATCTGCTGGCCGCCTTCACGGCAAGCATTCATAAATGTCGCTTTTTCCAACGTACACCCGGCAGCGAGGCGTCTTTCGAGACGCCTTTGGCCTAGCGTAATGGAGGCAACTGCCGTGCGAAATAGCGCGCATGCCATAAGACGTGGTTTTGTCGCAATTTGTCAGGATGTGTGAAGGGCCCTGACGTTTAGCTTTGAGCTGCGTCTACCTCCATAGCCGGCAATTTCGACCCGGGGATGACAAATCTAACCTGCAAATGAAGGAGCCAAGCAATGAGCGCCTCTGAGTATCAAAAGCGACAGGAAGGGAATGCGGTGGTATTCAACGTCGTCCCGGCTCCGCAAAAGCGCTTCATGTTCATCGTGATCATGGGCGGCCTTATGGCGCTGCTTGGCCTGTCGTTCTTTTCATCCGCACATCTGCTGGGATTGATCGGAATGGCGGGCGGAGGGGCGGCGGTGTGGTGGGGCTGGACCCACGATCTACGGCCGACCGAATATCGCACCGCGAGCACCTTCCGCGTCAGCGGCGATGCGATTCAAAGCAACGGAAAAACCTTCATCAAAGCTGACATCCACCGCCTGATCATCAAGAACGGCCTCACCGACGAGGAAGTCGGGATACCGAACCTCCTGATCGAGACTCCTCGCGCGCAAGCGATGGGCATGGCGCATCGGGCCGAAGTGTCGCGGACGGCGCATGGACTGGCGGTCGAGATGGGCGGGCGTGGTTATGTCCTCGCCGGCGGAATGGACAAGACCACGGCGTACGGCTTGTTAACCGACGTATCCCGGGTTCTCGGGATGGGCTTGGTTTAGGGACACGAATCGGTCAAAGAATCAGAAGCAATCAACTAAGGGGAAATTCATGCGTCGAACACAGATGATCATTTTGTCGGTAAGCGTACTGAGCATGACCGGTTGCGGCGCAGCGGGCGCGGGAGGCGGCGAGCCCTCTGAATCTCAAATGAAAGAGGCCATGTTGTACGAAATGAATCATCCGGCCGGCATCAAGAACAGCGAGCCCGTTACGATCAAGTTCTTCAAGAAGGAAGCTTGCGATAATCCGACGCCGATGGGCTACAACTGCCGCTTCGATGTCCAGGTAGCTTCCTCCAACATTGGCGCCAGCATGTACAACAACATACCGATGGCCTTTTTCTACGTCGACAAAGAAACCGGTAAGTGGGCGATGCGGCCGCCGTTTTGAGCCCAAAAGACTTTCGCTAAGTCGGCTCTCACTGGCTCTTGGTTTCTATTTTCTTGAAGCCGGGCGGCACGTTAAACGCATCTGCGTTTACCGCATTTGTCGATACCGAAACGAGCTCCGATGACACCGTCATCAAAGCCACGTCGCCCGGCGGCATGGGCGCCGCTGCGGCAGCAGGTGCGGCAGACGCCGCGGGTGCATCTGATGTGTCCTTCTTCCGTTTGAAAAGACCGCCGAGTTTGCCGGCCACCGCGCCGGCGATGCCGCCTGGGCTGGACGAGCTGTCGTCAGTTTGGCTGCTCTGTGCCTGCTGCGAGTTTGAATCCTTGCATTGCGGGCCGCCGACGCCGAGCGTGAAGCTGCTCTTCACCGGATAGCCCTTCACGCCCTGCATCTTGGCTGCGATCTCCGTCCAGATGCCTTTGTACTGGCCGAACAGAGCCTTGGCTCGTTCGGACACATCTTGAGTGTCTGACGCGTCGAAGCCCATTTTCGCGGCGTAGGAGCTATAAAATTTTCGCGCTTCACTGCTTTCCGCAAAATCAGCGGAAGTCCATTGATCCATCACCAAGGCGACCTCGCAAATCGATCCTGTTTCCTTGTCCTGGCAAGGCTGGGTGGCGGTGACGGTCACGCGCTGCGCGTCGTAACCGGCGAATTGAGCTTTCTCGCCGCTCTTGGTGACGTCGACTTTGGCCGGCAGCCACACGCACTTCGACTGATCGACTGCAGAAGGCTGGTTCTTGGCGTCGCTCGAGCTCATCTGGTCAGACACTTTCTGCATTTGCGCGCGGAACTGCTCAAAGGTGGTCTCGGAGTATTCCTTCTTGTTCATGTTCAGACGGTAGATCTTGTCCTGATCGAGAAGGACGATGTCGGCGCTCGGCCCGATCGCGGTGCGCGCCAGGAAGCCGATGATCTTCGATTGCATCTTCATGTCGCTGTCCGTACGCGATTTATCCCCGGAGATGCTCGTTGTAGAAGTACCCGATATGTTCGCGAAGGCCATGCCTCCTGCACCGTTGACGGAGGTGGAGCGCTCGATGGTGATGTCGGCCTGTGCCATCCCCGCGGCAAACCCAAGAATGCTGCCGAACAGAATTGCGGCGATTGATCGCTGCTTTGGTATGTTCATGGAAATCCCTCTTCGCTAATTCCCATTTAGACCGAATTGTCGGGCAAAACCCGCCACCATCAAACGAATTAACGGCAACTCTCGCTGTTTGAGGCAGCCGGCAGGCATAATCAGCGCCGCCCAACCTCCAGGAGTCCGTCCGATGCCCCGTCACCCGCGCCGCCAAGAGCACTATCTAGTGAAGGGCGTCGTCGCGTCCCTTCTCGTTGTGGCGCTGATCGGCGCAGCAGCAGTGATCGGCGCAGCGGCTCTGGTCGGCGCATCGGCCGCGGCGGCTCAAGCCACGCCGGCGGCTCCGGGCGCCGCTGCTCACGAGCTTTCCCTCGCGCGCGAGATCCTGCGCGAAATGATCGACACTCGTTCGACCCACGACGTCGGTTCGACGGAATTGGCACGCAAGATACAGGCTCGGCTGCTCGCGGCCGGCTTTGCGCCCGTGGACGCGCAGTTGCTCATACCCGTGGACCACCCACACGCCGGCAACGTCGTTGCCCGCCTCCATGGCAACGGCAAGGGCAAATCGGTTCTGTATCTGTGCCATCTCGACGTCGTCGAGGCGAAGCCGGAAGACTGGACGCGCGATCCGTTTCACTTGACCGAAGACAACGGCTGGCTGTACGGGCGCGGCACGATCGACATGAAGGGGCAGGACGCGGCCGTCCTCGCGGCGCTGTTGCGCATGAAGAGCGAGCATTTCATTCCGCAGCGTGACATCGTCGTCGCCTTCACCGCGGACGAGGAGGCGGGTGGCGAACGCAACGGCGTCGACTGGCTGCTGACCGAGCACCGTGACCTGATGGACGCTGATCGGGTGATAAACCCCGACGGCGGCGAGGCGGGCATGAAAGGCGGCCGCCGGCTCTACGTCGGTGTCCAGACCAGCGAGAAGATGTCGATGGCGTTCGAAGCGGAAGTGACCGATAAGGGCGGCCACAGTTCGCGGCCCACCGCCGAGAATCCGATCTACCGCCTGAGCGCGGGCTTGGTGCGGCTGTCGAATTTTCGGTTTCCTGCGCACCTGACCGATACGACCCGCCAGTATTTCGAGCGCCGCGCGGCCCTCGAGACCGGTTCGACCCGCTCCGATATGCTCGCCGTGGCAAAGACGCCGCCCGATCCGGGCGCGCTCGAGCGGCTATCGGCCGTGGTCGAGACGAATATTTTGCTGCGCACCACCTGCACGGCGACCTTGATCGACGGCGGCCAGGCCCAGAACGCGCTGCCGCAGCGCGCGCGAGCAACGTTGCAGTGCCGGATCATTCCCGGCGAAACGCAGGACTCGGTGCGTGAAGCGCTCGCGCGCGTGCTCGATGATCCGAGCATCAAGATCAGCGTCATCACGCCCGCGACGCCAAGCCCGGAATCTTCACTTTCGGGCAATATCCTGCCGACGGTGGAAAAGGTGGTGCACCAAATATGGCCGGACGTGGTGATCCTGCCGCAGATGGGCGCCGGCGCGAGCGACAGCAAGTACACGCGCCTGGTCGGCATGCCCAGCTACGGCGTCGATGGCATGTTCGACGACCTGGATGACGGACGGGCGCATGGCCGCGACGAACGCATCGGCGTCGCGGCCTTCGGGCGGGAAGTCGACTTTACCTACCGGCTGATGCGCGAAGTCGCAGGACAGCGCCGCTAGTATCGGACCCCGAAGCTGATGAGGTGAAAGCCGAACGTCACCCAGAGTGTCACAAGGGCGGCGAGCACCAACAGCACGCTCCAAAGCTTCGCGAACCAGCTGCGATTGCCCTGCCAGACGCGCAGCAGGTTCCAAACTGCGGTTACGCACAGGCCGATAAAGGCGGCTGTCCCTGCGATTTGCAATATCCACAGCGGCGCATCTAAGTTGGCAGCCGATTCCAGCGATACGAAGAGCAACGCCCACCCGCCCAACGCCATGAGCACGAGCCAGGAAAAGCCGCGGACCCAGCGATAGGATTTCAGGTCCGGCCCGTTAAGCGGCATCGCCGCCCCGAAACGGCGCCGGCTGATGGCGCCGACCGGCCAGGACAAGGCGGTGAGCGCCACGAGCGCCAGGGCAGCCAGGAATGCAGGCATCAACCACGCTGCATTTCGGTACCAGGGAGCCCGCATCCATACCATGAATGGCGACACCGGATTCATGCTCCAACGCACGACGCGGCCGTTCTCGACCATGGCGCCGAGATGCGCGTGCCCATTGGCAGCCTGCCAGACGAAAGGCGCGATTTCGATCCACTTGATCGGCGGCCCTCCCAAGATCGACGGAACTGCTGGCCGCCCGTCCGCATCCAGGGTGATTTTCGCTTGACCGATGAAGTTCAGCACATCGGCAAAGTCCGTAAAGGCTCCGCGGCTGTTGATATAGCTGCCCGCCAGCATCCGGGCATGCTCTTTTGCGGTCGGCAGTTCCACCGGCGCGGCGCTGTTGGCCGCCGGAAAATACCGATCGGCAAACTGCTCGAAGAGAGCAATGCGAATGGCTTCGGTCGCGCCATTTAAGCCGGCGCTGTTCATCGAGATGAAGAGGCCGACGTTCTTGGAGGGATAGATCCACATGTCGCTATGAAAATAATTCAGATCGCCGCCATGGGCGATCGCGCTCAAGCCATTGGCCTGCAACTCGTAAAAGCCGAGCGCCATGCGGTCGGTGCCCGGCACGATCTCTAGCGTGGGCTCGTGCATCAGCTGCGCCGTCTCCGGCTTCAGCAATCCGGCGCCTTGGTTCAAGTGGGCGATCATGAACTTGGCCATGTCCGCCGCGGACACGGCAACCGAGCCGGCACCCGGTATCGAGATCAGTTCGTAGGGTTTGGGCTCCACCGAAGCTTTCGGATAGCCCTGCGACATGAAGGGCGCAAGTGACGCGGGCAACGGCTGGCGGAAAGTCGAGTGAGTCATGTTGAGGGGCACGAATATGTTGCGTTCCACGTATTCCTCGAACGGAATACCGGAGACGCGCTGCACGATATAACTCGCGAGGCCTGCGCCATAATTCGAGTAAGCGGGAGTCGAGCCCGGCGCGTAGACGCGTGCGGGCAGCATTTCTTTCAACACCTGCTCCAGCGGCGGCACTGCGCCGCTGAAGCGAATGCCGCCCTTGAAGGCCTCCTCAAAACCCGGCCTGTGCGTCATGAGGTTGCGCATGGTGATGGGCTTGCCGTCGTACGGCGGAATCTTGAAATCCAGATACTGATTCACATCGGCATCGAGATCGACCTTGTGTTGTTCCACCAGCTGCATGACAGCGGTCCAGGTGAACAGTTTGGAAATCGACCCTGCTCTGAACATGGTGGCCGCGGGGTCAACCCGTTTGCGCGCTGCAATATCCGCGTAACCGAAGCCACGCTGCGTCAGCACTTGACCGTCTTTGACGATGATGACCGCGGCACCGGCGATGTCGTTCGACTGCAGCGTGTAGGGCATGAAACCATCCAGCCAAGCATCGGCGTCGGACTGCGTGAGCTGCGGCGGGACTTCAGGGGTTACTGGATTTCCCAGGGCCGCCGGCCCAATCGAAGCCGCAATAAGGAGAATTGCCGCCACCAAGAATCTGCCGGGGGATGTCTGCATGTTTATGCCCAAATAGCCTGTTTAGGATAGAATGATCCTATATAGAATAATAGTAAACGTCCGGAGCGTAGGGAGCCTAAAATGAGATTCACGATTTCGCGCTTGTCCGTCGTCCTTGTTCTTGCCTCCCTGCCTTCACTAGCGAGTCTGGCAAGTTCGGCGCCGGCGCTGCCGATTGCACCAAAAACGATCGACGCCACCGTGGCGCGCGCCATGAAGGCCTTTCAAGTGCCCGGCATGGCCGTCGGCATCGTCAAAGACGGCAAGCTGATTTACGCGAAGGGATATGGCGTGCGCGAACTGGGAAAGCCGGCACCGGTCGATGCCGACACGCTGTTTCAAATCGGTTCCAACACCAAGGCATTTACCAGCGCCGCCCTCGCGATCCTGATCGACGAAGGCAAGCTGCACTGGGACGACAAGGTGATCGATTACCTGCCGCAGTTCCGCATGCAGGATCCCTATGTAACGCGCGAATTCACCATTCGCGACCTGCTCACGCATCGCAGCGGCCTTGGCCTGGGCGCCGGCGATCTGATGTTCTTCCCCTCCACGGACATGACCCGGGATGAGATCATTCACGGCTTGCGCTATCTCAAGCCGGTCTCGGGATTTCGCAGCAAATTCGACTACGACAACCTGCTCTACATGGTGGCCGGCCAGATAATTCCCGCCGTGACGGGAAAATCGTGGGAAGACTTCGTCACGCAACGCATTCTCGATCCGCTGCAAATGCAGCCCTGTGCGGCAAGCTATACGCGCATCTCAGATCGCAGCGACGTCGCGGCTCCTCACGTCGTGGTCGAGGGCAAGCTGCAGTCCATTCCGGTCCTCAGCATGGACGCCGTCGGACCGGCAGGCACCATCAATTGCAGCATCAATGGCATGGCGAAGTGGCTGGAAACGCAACTCGCCGCGGGCAAGACGCCGACGGGCCAGCAGTTATTCACGCCCGAGCGCAGTGAAGAAATGTGGAGCATGAGCACCATCATCCCGGCGGGCGGCGCGCTGGCTAAAATGTATCGCACGCATTTCAGCGGCTACGCCCTCGGTTGGGGTGTCCAAGACGTGTTGGGGTACAAAAAGGTCGCGCATACGGGCGGCGTGCTGGGCACGGTGACGTGGGTCGCCATGATTCCTGAGCTGCAGCTCGGAGTGCTGGTATTCACGAATCAGCAATCGGGCATCGCCATGGAAGTGGTGGGGGATCAAATCCTCGATGCCTACCTGAAAGCGCCGGCGCGCGACTGGGTCGAAATCGGCACGGGATTCAGCGCCAAGCGCGACGCCGCTGCCAAGACAGTCGAGGAAGCCGCCGCCAAAGTCGAGGCCGCTTCGGGATCTCCATCGCTTGCGCTTGCTGCCTATGCCGGAACGTATCGAGATCCCTGGCGCGGCGAGGCCACTGTGCGTCTCGAGAATAACAAACTGATTCTCAAAATCAGCCGCACGACTTTCCTGGAAGGCGCGTTGACGCCGTACAGCGGCAATATTTTCATTGTGCATTGGAAGGACCGAACCCTGGACGCGGATGCCTATGTTCGTTTCGAGCAGGGCTATGACGCCAAGGTCAGCGAGATGACCATGCGTGCCGTATCGCCCGCCACGGATTTCAGCTTCGACTTCCAGGATCTGGATTTCACCAGGACAGATTGATGGGAGACACTATGAGTCGTATCACCTTGTTGTGCGCTGTCGTTGCGATGTCGATGTCATGCCCTGCGGCGATCGCCGGACAATCGCCGGCGGACAAGCCCACCGTCCCGCTCGGGCAATCGGACTCCGGCCCATACAGCTTTACGGAAGCGATGATTCCGATGCGCGACGGAATTCGGCTTCAGACCGTAATCATCGCGCCCAACGGCGTGCACAAACCGCTTCCCATACTTCTGCGTCGCACGCCCTACGGAGTGCCCACCAAGGCATTCGACGCCATACCGGATAACATCAAGCCCCTCGCCGCGGATGGCTATATCTTCGTCATTCAAAATATCCGTGGGCGGTTCAAATCAGAGGGCACTTTCACCATCTCGGGGGATTTCGCCCTCACCCCGGGCAAGGGAACGGTCGAGACCAGAGATGGCTGGGATACGGTCGATTGGCTGGTGAAGAACGTCCCGAACAACAATGGCCGCGTTGGAATCTATGGTGTTTCTTACGACGGATATACGGCAGCTGCCACCCTGTTGGGTCCGCATCCCGCGCTGAAGGCGGTAAGTGAGCAGGCATCTCCCGCCGACGAATGGATGAATGATGACGATCATCGTTTCGGCGCTCTTCGACTGAGCTACGCATTCGAGTACGCCGTTTTAGAAGAGGCGGATAAAGCGGCAAACACTCATTTTTCCTTCGACAAGTGGGACACCTACGAGTGGTATCTGTCGGCCGGACCTCTCGAAACTCTCAACGAGAAATATGTCCACGGCAAGATTCAGTCCTGGAACGAAATCACGACTCATCCTGATTACGATGACTTCTGGAAGAATCAGGCGTTCTACAAGGAGCTGCACCGTTCCTCGGTTCCGACCCTCAATGTCGCGGGCTTTTGGGACCAAGAGGATCCCTGGGGGCCGTGGCAGATTTTTCACGCAGGTAACGAAAGCGATCCGGCCCATGTCAATCTGATGGTCGCCGGTCCATGGTCACATGGCGCGTGGCGTGGGTCCGTATCGGCTCTGGGCCCGATGCAGCTGGGGCAGGATACTTCGCTGGCATTCCGCAAGAACATCGAAGCACCATTTTTTGCGTATTGGCTGCACGACCAGGGTGCGAAACCGGCATGGGCGGCCAGCATGTTCCAGACCGGCAGCAACGAGTGGAAGACTTATGGGTCATGGCCGCCCGCTGCCGCCAAACCAACCAGCTTGTTTCTGCATGCCAACGGCAGTCTGAGTTTTGCGGCACCTACTGCTGCGGAGAAAGGCTCTGCACGCACCTTCGTATCAGACCCCGCCAACCCCGTGCCATACCGGACGCGGCCCATATCACCCACCTATCCGGGCGGCGACTGGTCTACCTGGGAATCCGTCGACCAGCGATTTGTCGACAATCGGCCGGATGTGCTCAGCTTTGTGAGCGCGCCGCTTGCCGAGAACCTCGTGGTTACTGGGCCTGTTTCAGCCGAGATTTTTGCATCCACTTCTGGGACCGACAGCGACTTCGTCGTGAAGCTGATCGATGTGATCCCTGACAACGAGCAAGCACCTTCGTGGTCTGAGGAACGCGGCCCCTCACCGGGCCAGTTCGCGCGAAGTCCGAACGGATATGAACTTCCGATCGCCATGGAGGTGCGCCGTGGGCGGTATCTGGATAGCTTTGAACACCCGCGGCAGTTGACGCCCAACAAGCCGAGGCGCTGGGACGTCCCCTTGCGGGATCGAGATCACGTGTTCCTCAAGGGACATCGCATCATGGTGCAGGTGCAGTCCAGCTGGTTTCCCGTGATCGACCGCAATCCGCAGACGTACGTCCCCAACATCGCAAAGGCCCCTGCGTCTGCGTTTGTGGCGGCTACCCAGAAAGTCTATTCGGCTCCCGAGATGCCCTCGCGAATCATTCTGTCAGTTGTTCCAAACGGTCAGTGACAGGGAATTGGCCGAGCGCATCCAGCCGATGTGATGATGCCGGCACGTGCCAGTCGCTCGAGCGAGCGCCCGATCTCGGCGCGCAGCGCAGGGCCCTGCATGTGCGCGAGCTTCGCAAGGGTGCGCCGCCCCTCGAGGTCCTGGGCAACCAGGTAGCCGACGTAGTAGCCGGAGCGCGGTGGCCAGCCCAGATCCTTGGCTGCGGCACTCTCGACTTCGAAGAACTTGGCAAAGGTCGCGGGGTCGACGCGGTCCGCCGCGGCGAGAAGCTCTGACGCCATCGGCGGCACGAACGGCTTGGCCCGCGCCTCGAGGTCCTTCGGAAAGATGAGGGCGTCGCTCAAGGGGTTCGATGGATTCAGCAGGGCGCTGACATAGGTCGCCAAGCCCTCGGCCCAGAGCGATCGCCAGATCAAGTCCCGTTCACCCAGGTCGTCGCTGAATCCCGCAGCGTGAAAATTGTAGCGATGGAACAGCTCGTGACTCAGAAAAACCGGCAGCGACGCCGCGGTCTCAAATTCGACGATGGTGTCCACGCCCAGCACCAGCCCCGGACGCCCGGCGACGTCGCGCCCGGCCCCGTCCATGGCTCCGAACGTCTCGGTCACATAAACCGAGAAGTCGCACCGGAAATCCGGGAACGTGCGTCGGAAGCGTTTGGCGGCCTGGTCGAGCGCCAGCCGGAGCGCCGCGTCGAACGCGCGCCATTCGGGATGGGCCCGAACCGCCGCCATCGCCCTCAGAGCGCGCGCGTCGGAGGGCGCAGGCATGACCTCGGGCGCATAGAGTTCGGGGCGCCGAGCAAGATAGTCTTCGCGGAACACCCGAACCTGCTGCTCCGCAGGCAAGTCCGCAGTTCTTTCCGCGAGGTCCATGAAGGATTGAAAGGAGTCGCTGACCGGGCAGATCGGACTCGCGAGCGCCGGGCTTCCGTTCCCGACCACCGCCATGGCCGCGACCAGGACCAGCCAGCGCAGCAGCCTCTGTTGTGAACATCCAGATCGCACGCGCATCGATTCCGCCATCTACATTCGCGGCAGGCTGCTGATAAATGCATCCATTTCGCGCAGCACATCGGCTTCGTTCGATTGGAAAACGTAGTGATCCGCATGCGCCAGGCGAACCACTCTGGAGGACGGTACGCCGGCTTCGAACGCTTTCGCTTGCGGGCCGGTAATGTTCTTGATGTCGGCAGCCTCAGCCGAAGCGCCGTGGGGATCAGATCCCATGTCGTGCGGGAGGGCATAGATGGCGAGAATCGGGACACGAATCTCAGTGTACTTCTGCTCGCCCGCCAGGATCGACTGGGCAGCGGCTAATCCTGGTTTGCTCGGTTGGGCAGCGCCTCTTGCGGGTTCCACGTTCTCGCCCGGATTGACCATCGCTTCCATGTCTTTTAGATGCTGGCGCAGGACTCTTTCGAATCCCGGAAGACCGGCGGCGACTTCCTCCATCAACGGCCGCGGATCTCGCAGACCGCTTCCGGGCTTGAGCTGACTCAATTTGTTGTATAGCTCGAAGAGCTCGATGTTGAAATCGCCGCGCGAGGAATCGTAATACGCATACGAATAGGCGGCATCCAGATATACAAGTCCTGCAACCTTGTCGGGATGCCGCGATCCCACCGAACTTAGCTCCTCGCCCGCAATGGAGTGACCCACGAGGACAGGCCGCACGAGCTTGAGCGAGTCGATGACAGCGAGCACATCATCGCCAAGCCGATCGGCCGAGTACCCCTCGGAGGGGGCACTCGAGGCACCGAATCCACGCCGGGTGATCCCATAAACATGATATTTAGGGGTTAATTTTGCTGCGAACCTGTCGAATACGTGCGCGGTATCTCCCAAACCGGCAAGCAGTACCAGGGGTCTACCGGAGCCGCCCCAATCAAGCACCTCCAGTTTGACGTTCTTATCGACGGTGATGAAACGAGCGGTGTGCGGAGCCGTTGGGCCCAACAGCAATCCGCGATCCAAGTAGGCGCCCATGCCGACAAAGCCCACGACAATCAACGCCCAAACCGCCATCGAGGGCCGGCTTAAGCTTGGCGGCGCGGATTCCTCCCTTTGGACGAAATCGATACAACTTAAGACGGCCATCAGAATGCCGCCGCTAATTCCCATAATCAACGCCACCTGCAAACGGTCCCCGCCTGACAGCACGTTGATGGGCAGTAGCCAAGGATAGTATTTTGCAGCCGCTGCCGACGCGGCAAAGAGTGCGAAGAAGGTCCCGGCGATCCCCACTCCCAGCGGAACGGTAAAACCCGGCCAGCGAAGCGCAACCCAAAGGTTCGTGGATAGAATCAATCCGGCAGCCAGCCAGCATTGAAGGCCACGGCTGAGGATCGAGGAGATTGGAGGCGCGCCGGCCGCCGCGAGTTCCGGATGCCAAACCATTAGCGCCCACCCAGACAGGATGATGAGCAGGCACACAAGGAGCGTACTCAACAATATGAGAGTCTGGAGCATCACAAATTTGGCGCCATAGACTGCGTATCGGGGTATCGGTAGCGCAAATATGTGCTTCCACTGTTTTTCGCCGTGTTCGATACCGCACAAAAGTGCCGCCTCGAGGGCAATGACGAGCGGCAGCAGAAACACAGCCCAAATCGTCAGCGAGCCTCGCGCATGCGACTCCCAAAACACCCCAGCAAGGTTCCCTCTTCCACGTATCACGGCAATCGCTTGGAGCAAGACGCCGAGCAGTGCCACAAGCACCGGCGCGACTACAATCAGCCACAGCGCCAGTGTGCGTTTTAACTTCAGTGTCTCGCCCGCGAGCGCGCGAATAAGGGCAGTCATCATGGCGTTCAATCCGCGGTAAGCGACAGAAAGATCCCCTCGAGAGATGCCTGCTCGAGCGATACGTGGAAAACCTTGTAGCCGCTCTCGACCAACAGTCCATTGATCGCGTTGGCGTCGAGCTCGTGCCCCACGACGCGTATGAAGGCCGGACCGTCTGATTGCGCATCGAATCCATGCGCCTTGAGGAATTGCAGTGCCTGCTCTCTCTCGTGGACACCAACTATCAAGCGGCTACTTTGCCCCTCCCGCAATAGCGCGAGGGGGCCTTGGAAAACGATGCGGCCCTCCCGTATGATTCCTACGAAATCGGCGATCTGTTCCACTTCGCCAAGCAAGTGGCTCGATAGGAAAACCGTGACCCCGTGCTCGCTGGGCATCCGGCGAAGCAAGTCCCGCATCTCGTGAATACCGGCCGGGTCGAGCCCATTGGTTGGTTCGTCGAGAATCAGAAGGTCAGGCGAGTTCAAGAGTGCCAAGGCAAGACCGAGGCGCTGCTTCATGCCAAGCGAATACTCGCGCACCAATCTGCGCGCATCGCCGAGTAAGCCGACAATACCCAACACGCGATCAATGCTGGCGCGGCGCGCGCCAATCTGCCGCCTGGTAACCTCCAAATTCTCCCGGCCCGTAAGGTGAGCATACAGCGAGGGCATCTCGACCAAAGATCCGATCCGGCCTAACAGACCGTGCTCGAAGGGCTCACCCAATATTTGGATTGAGCCGGCATCGGGCCTAATTAATCCGAGCAAGAGGCGAATTGTGGTCGTCTTGCCAGCGCCGTTGGGTCCCAGAAACCCGTAAATACCACCCTCTGGGACGACAAGATTAGTCGGCTGCAAGACCGTTCGCGCTCCAAAGCGCCTGGTCAGCCCGTGGGTTTCGATCGCGTATCGTTGATTTGTCACGTACCTAAAATGATCCGGACGCAGCAGGAAGTCCACTGACTGGGGATCCGGTTGCGCTTAAAGAAATCGGGGAAGCAGCTTGCCTGTACGAGACACTTACGCGTCATATCCGACGAGTGAACTGCCCAGTAGTTCCTCCTCGTAGCGAATTCGGCCAAGAAGTGCGAAGGCGGATATCACAGCGCTCACCCAGGATCGAAGAAGTACACAGCCAGCCACGAAAGTAATCAGTGCACCCGCATTTGATCGGAGCGAGCGAACCGATGGTAGGCGCGATGCAAGGTCTTCTTCAGGGGGGCTGCTCATACTCGAAGCCCGGCTGGGCTTTGCTCGTCGATCCGAAAGAATAAACCAAGCCCACATAGAAAATCCGCCCAAGGACGGTACGCTCATAGTCCTGGGTAAAAGTGGGCGAGCTCGAATATCGGTGATATCGCTGCCCGTTGAATAAATCCGTGACCGTCGCCAACGCGGTCAGATTTGTTTTTACCTGGTATTTGTAGCCGAGATTCACGAGATTGATGGCACTGATATACCCCTGCGGCGTCAGGCGCTTGTCGGTCCGGGTAACCGTGATCTGCGCCGAGCTCGCCTCAGTGGGCTGGTAATCCAGCTTGGCTTTTGCATTCAGCCCGGTCGTCGATTTAAGCCCCGGGATCCCGAGCGGGGTCGTGTCGATTTGGCTGTAGAAAAGATTGCCGCTGATGCCATAGGAGAGCTTTTGCACGATACGGCCGTTTGCGCTGAATTCCATGCCGGCGGATTTATCGCGCGGCAAGTTGGTCTTCGTCGTGAGGGATAGGCCATCCGCGAGGTACTCGGTCACATCCGTGACGGTGTCCTTGTTCAGTCGGTAATAGCCTGTGACGCTGTCGCTGCGGCCGTGCCCTTCGTATCCGTAGCCGACCTCATAGGACTCACTGAACTGCGGCCTCAAATTCGGATTGCCGGCGTTGAGATTCGGCGTGTATTCATGATCGACATAGGGATTGAGATTCGAGGGATCCGGCCGGCTGAGGCGGCGACTCGCGCCGAACGATAAGGTCGACCGATCGGATAAGCTCCGATCCACGTGAAGACTCGGATAGAGCTCGAAATAACTCGTGGTGGTTGAGATACCGTTGGTGAGCTGCTGCGCATCGGTGTGCGTCTCTTCGGCCCGAAGACCCGCCAAAGTCGTCCAGGCTCCTTGGCTCGCCTGATAGCTGGCATAGAGGGCATGGATCAGCTGGCGGAATTTGAATTCGTTAGTGAGGCTCGGATCGATCACCTCGACGCCGCTCAGCGGATTTAAGTTTTCACCGACATTGCTGAACTGATAATCGTCCTGCTCGAAGGCGTAGCCGAGCTTCAGGGTGCGGGTTTTTGCCAGCGGCAACACATAGTCGGCGCCGAACTCGTTCGTCCCGTAGTCCTCATCAAAGGCCAAGCTGTTGTAGAGCGTCGCGGCTGCGGGAATGAACGACTCGTTGGTATAATCGTAATGCTCGTGCTGCTGCGACGTCGATCGATGCAGTGAGAAGTTGAGGGTCTCGCCGGACTCCCCGAACTTCTGCGCAAACCCTAGTTTCTCATCGTAAGAAATTTCCGGGTCATGGCCCGCGCTTAGGCGCTCGGCGGAGTTCGTGACCGCCCCGCCCGGAGCGATGCTGTCGGTCAACTGCGTGTAGGTGCGCAAGCCCCCGCGATCGATCCAGCTCGCCGACCCGCTGAGCGCCTGTTGATCGTTCAAAACATACTCGGCGGACACTTTGACGGTCGGAGTCTCGCGGCGAATTTTCTCACTGATCGAATTCGTGTTGTCGATGAGTTGCCCGGAGATGGCGTCGGGCGCCACGATGCTCGATTGAACGCGCCTATCGCGGTAATCCTGGCGGTAGCCCGCGCTCACCGAGGCGGCGAGCGGACCCGAGTTGTAGCTCCCGTCCGCCCCGAGCACATACCTTCCCTGGCTCCCGGCGCTCGCTTGCAGCGATCCTGTGCTTCCTGGCTGATGGTTTTTCCGCGTGATGATATTGATGACGCCGGCCACACCGTCAGCCTTGTACTGCGCGGGGGGATTGGTGAGGACTTCGATGCGCTCGATGTCCTTGGCGGGGATCGATTGCAGGGCATCGCCGGCCGAGGCGCCCGAGAACTGGTTGCTCAGCTTACCGTCAATCAGAATCAAGACCTTCGTGTCCCCACGCAGCGAAACGATGCCCGTCGGGTCCACATCGATCGAGGGAATGTTGCTCAAGATATCGCTCAACGTGCCGAAGCTGCTTTGCGCATCCGAGGTCACCGTGTAGACCTTGCGATCGATCAGCGACTCGACGTTAAGCTTCTCGGACTTAACGACTATCGTCTCCAGCGTATCAGCGGGTGTCGGCGGCTCGTCTCCCGCCCTGGCAACCGAGCAAGCGACGCTGACTGCAGCACCGAGTAGAGCGATCCGAAGAAGTGCTTGGCGCGGCCACTGGAGACTGTGGGCACGGCCGACCTGGGGTTTTGAATTCAACGGGATCTCTCTTGAGCCAAACTAGGGGAATCGGCGGCCGGTGTAGTGAAGACGTACCTGCATGGCCGGGGGACGCTGGTACGACCCTTCCGAGGGTTGGATTTTTGCCTATCAGCAGAGCGATGCAGATCATTGTTGCACGCTGGTTCGAATCAAGACGCGGCCCGGCTCAGGCGCATCGCTGTTCGTGACCGACATGAATCGGCTGTACGTCGCCTTGCAGGCGATCGGCGATCAAGGGGCCGCGATTTTTCGTCGGAGTTCGCACCGGACAAACTCCACGTGGCGTAGAGACTATCCAGGACCAGTGACATTATCTCAAGCAACGCGTTGTCGCCCTTGCTCCGCAGGCGCGCCCCAGTGATGACCGCGGTGAATCCGGGTGCTTCCGCTACAGGAATTCCTCCAACATCCAGATAATGCACAAGCGCGGCCAATCGTCTCAGGGCAGCGTCTTGCTCGAGTGCGAAGCTTGCCATGAGCACCTCAAACGTAACTTTGGTGCCGATGTGGGTGAATTCGGCACCGTCAAAGTCGAAACCTACCACTTGCCTCGGCCGCTTCTTGATGTCCTTCAGCCAGAGAAACTTCGCCGTTGGGTCTAAGAATCGGCGGATGAGCCACGCAGAGGCGACTCGATCGATCCATAGGCGTTCACGCGTTGCCCATGTTCGTCCCTCATATTGTTTCCGATCGAGCACTTGGATAGTTTTGCGTGAAGCGCGCGGTTCACCTGGAACGAATCGAGTATTAAACGCGGCCTCCAAATCCGCGAGCGCCGCGTGCATGCGCCGCCGAGATTCACCGGGAAAGAGGTCTTTTGATTCAATGGCGGCTACTTCACGCCGCACGGCGGCAATTCCTTGGCGCGCGAGCGATTCTCGAGATTTTGCAAGGCTGCGCTTCAAGGTCCCCAATCGAGTGATGAGTTCAGCGTATTGGCTCGAGCGATCGAATCGGGCCATGAAAGTCTTTTGCTGTGCGGCCGACTCGGCCTCGAATGGAACGATGTACGCAAAACCGGCGGCGCTCATTATTTTACTCGCTTGTGCCTCGAAGATCGCGCGCGCGCGCGAGGAGTTTGGCAACAAATAGGCCCCATCTCGCAAAGCTTCCGCGCCCGAAGCGGTCAAGGCCCGCCAAACCTGCATTCTCAAAGTCGGATTGCGGCCGGCCAGTTGAGCGATCAGCAGAAGCCACCGGCGTGCTTTCGTTGTCATGTCACACGTATTACCATGCCGTCATACATTCTACCGGACTTGACTATAACCGTCTGGCGGATTGAGTACGCGCGTCGGGCGATTTTCGCACTCTCATTCGGGGACACCGCCATGGCTGAGCAAAGGCTGGGTAATCAAGTGTCGCCCCCTAAAGGCTTTCGCTTACCGGTATTTATCTTCGGTGTACTGGTGCTTTTAGGGCTGGCGGCCTACTTTCTGGTGTTGCCGGGCTTCTCAATCGCCCGCCAAGAGCCATCGGCACTCGAAACCAGTGTAGCCACATGGCTGTTACATCACAGCGTACCGACGGCAGATAAGAACAGAACCAATCCGCTCGGCAAGAACGGCGCCGACATTGCGGCGGGGGCTGGACTGTTTCGTCAGAAATGCGAGACCTGCCATGCGTACGACGGCGGCGGCAAGACGGAGATCGGCGCCGGAAGCTATCCGCGGCCGCCGGTGCTTCGAACCTTGGTCCGCTCACTATCCGATGGCGAGATTTTTTATCACATTCGAAACGGCATCCGAAACACGGCCATGCCAGCATGGAACATGCCGGATCGAGAACTGTGGCAATTGGTGGCCTATGTTAGGCACCTGCCGCTGGTGGCTTCGTTGAACGGCCAGTCGGGAGAGGCTCCTGCGCCCGCACATTCTGCGCACTACGTCGGATCGCAGGCGTGCAAGAGCTGTCATGAAGAGGTGTACTCCCGTTGGAGCAAGACCAAGATGGCCAATGTCGTTCGTGATCCGAAAGTGCACCCCGAAGCCATCATTCCCGATTTCTCCAAGCCGGACCCCTTGTTGACCTTTACGAAAGAAGAAGTGGCTTTCGTGTATGGCAGCGGCTGGAAACAACGCTATTTCAAGAAGCTCGGCGACGACTACTACCCTTTGCCCGCTCAATGGGATATTACGCACAAGGTTTGGCGTGCATATCACGTCGCTGATAATGCCGACTGGTGGGCGCCGCACTATCCGGACCCTAAAGGCGACAACGCCAATCGACCGACCGGACCCCTGTGCGATGGCTGTCATTCGGTAGGGTTCAACATCGAAAACAACTCGGTGGCTGAATGGAACGTCGGTTGCGAGCGCTGTCACGGAGCCGGCTCCACGCACGCCGAACATCCAACGCGGGAGAATATTTTAAATCCCTCCCGTATGAATTATGTGGATGCCAGCGACACCTGCATTCAATGTCACTCGCAGGGTCAACCGCTAAAAAATCCCATCCAGGGCAAGTACTACGACTGGCCGGTGGGGTATAGCGTCGGCTCGAAGCTCTCGGACTTTTGGAAGCTCGAGGAGCACGAGCTCGGCAAGCTCACCTTCACGCACTTCCCCGACGGTACAGCCCACAAGAACCGCATGCAGGGTAACGACTTTGTGCAGAGCCTCATGTACACGCGCGGCGTGACTTGTTTCTCATGCCACGACCCGCATGGGACGACGAACGAAGCGATGCTCAGAAAGCCGATTAACGAGATCTGCGGCGCCTGCCACGGTCCTAATAGCCAAAACGGCCCGCATGCCGCCTCAATCGAGGCGCACACGCATCATAAAGCGGACAGCCCGGGAAGCCAGTGCGTCGCCTGTCACATGCCGAAAATCGAACAGACGATCGCCGATGTGAATGTGAGCAGCCACACCTTTCACTTCGTGACACCGAAGCAAACCGACTCGCTGAAGATTCCAAACGCATGCAATGTCTGCCACCAGGATAAGTCCTCCGACTGGGCCTCGGCAGCATTGATCAGTTGGCGCGACCGCTCGGTTTGGCGCATGGCCAACTGAATGGCTCTCGCGCGAACGATGATTAGTGGTGCCCGCTTCACCATCGAATCGCCAGCCTCGTCATCCGATCGGCTTGGAGAAGCTGACAACCTTGGTCTCGAAACCCTCTCGTTGGTAGAAGGCGACAGCTTCTGCATTGAAAGCGTAGACGCCCAGTTCCAGCGATTGCGCTCCATTTGCCTTCGCCCATTCACGGGCGGCCGAGAGCAACGTGCGACCGATGCCGCCCCGTCGTTGATCCGAGCGAACGACGATCTCCTCAATCCTGCCGTACCGGACCGGAAAGTGCGCACGACCGCCGGGGCTGTCCACCAACGTGGCACGGATGAAGCCGACGATCCCTGTCTCGGTCTCGGCGCAGACGAGGAAGCTAGCCGGATCATCCAGGCGGCGAAGGTATTCGACCTCGGGAACCACAGCGTCGTCCGGATCACGGATGAGAGTCGGGTACGCAGCATGGTGTGCGCGATCAAGCTCCCAGACGAGTTGGTCATGGCTCGGACGATCATCAGCAACGAGCGGACGAATTGTGGTCACTAGCTTTGGTTCTGAATAGGCCGCTGGGTGCTGCCGCTTTCGTTGCGGACCCAGAATGGGGATGTTTTATCTCCGGCGGAATTCATTGCTCCGCGGTTCCGGATCGGATTTGTTGCGACACCTGCTCAGAAGATCATATAAAGGCAAATGCAGCAATTCGATGTCCGCGCTATCAAAGAATCCGATTCTCATGAGGCATCTGCGGTTATACACGCAAGCTTTGCGCTCGTCGCTTCGAATTGGCAGGCCCAAGCGCGACAGTCATTTTTTGCCAGGACTTCACCTTCATCGCTTGCGGAAGAGTTAAGAAAGTCGGCCTACGCAGCCGCTCAATCTCATTTTATCGTTCGGTTGGCTTTGTCCCCATTTCGTCGGAATTCAATAACGGCTCCCGCGCCACGCGAATGGCCTGTTGGCTTCCGGCCCGCAAATTTAGAGCGGAAATATTCACATAACTGTTCGGCCTCCCGAGGGCCGAAAATGGGAAAGTCCCCTGCGCGATCAAGAACGGCCCAGTTTCGCCGAACGCTCCGACCAGAACGGAATTCAACGTGAGCGCAAAACAGATAGCCGCTTCCGCCAGGCCATCCAGCCGACGAGTATCGATAGCGCCGCCACGAAAAGCGGCGCCACCCCATGCCCATATTCGCCGTGGAGTGTCACGGTCGCGAGTGCCGCCAACATCACGGTGCTGCCGAGTGCCGAGCCCCACAGCCGCGTCTGTGCCCGCGCCAGCAAAACAGCGGTCGTGAGTTCGAGCGATCCGGTCACGAAATGGAACCAGCGTGGGTATCCCCATTGCAGATATTCCTCATAGATCGATGTCGGGGCAAAGATGTTGCTGAGCGATCCCACGATGAAGAAAGCCGCAAGTGCCAAAGCCGAGACCTGGCGCCAGGAGATCTTAGACATCAGCGGTCCCGTTCCGCCGTCGCACCAAAAACAAGAATCTTCATGTTTAACCTCGATCTTTCGTAAAGTTAACGCCGCGGTTCACATCGACCACGCCATTTCAAACTCTCTGCCAGGGCGCGATGTACATCGGGCGAGGAGCTACGCCGCGGCGGCTTTCCGGGCCGCTGAGAACACATCGCGGGGGGATGTCGTGCCCACGACGTGCTCCGTACCCTCGACCCCGAGGTCCATCCATCCGGCGTTGATTGCCTCAAACATCGCTTCGGCCGCTCCAGTCTGACCCTTCGGAATGCCGAGCTGCTCGAAGGCTGCCGGCCACTCGGCACGCGGGACGGCAAAGGCTTTGACGTCCCGCTTCATGACTTCACCCAATTGCGCAGCGACTTCATTCGCGCTCACCATCGAACCGAGTTCGATGACCCGATGCCCCGACCACGCCGGCCCGCTCAGAAGCGTTGCGACCTCGGCGCCGATATCGTTGGTCGCGACCATGGTCGATTTCCGATTTGTCGGGCTGTAGTAGACGGGCAGTGTGCCGCCTTGGGCGACGTGCAAGCCGTACAGGAAGTTTTCGAAAAACCCGCCGGCTCGCACATAGGCGATCGGCAATGTCAGGTCGCGGAAGCCCTGCTCCAGAAGCGACAGGGCGGCGACCATCCCCAGCCCGCTGGTTCTGTTCGCGCCCATCGACGAGAGCGCGACGACCCGCGGCGCGGGCGCATTGGTGAGCGCCTCGACATAGTTCGCGATGACACCCTTGGCTTCCTTGAAATCCGGCGAGGGGGCCCAGACGGACGGCAACATGACAAATGCGCCGTCGACGCCCCCGAGCGCCCGCTCGAGGGCGGCCGCATCGTTCCAGTCGCCGTCGACCAGTTCGACGCCTTGGTCTGTCCAGCTTGCCGCCTTCGCGCGGTCGCGGACCAGCGCGCGTACCTTCTTGCCTTGCGCCAGCAAATGCCTTGCCGTCGCGCCGCCAACTTTTCCCGTAATTCCTGTCACTAAAAACATGTGTTTTCTCCTGGTGCTGTATGGTCTATATTTGAGGGCAGGTCTAATATATAGACCTTGGCGCTGCGCCGTAAGGAGGCAGTTTTTTGTTACCAGGAGAGACCAGGGGAACCCGCATGAGCACCGCATTGAGCGCGATCGAGCGATTCAGCCGATATCAGTCGGACGATGCCCAGTCAGCAGGACCCGCACACTGCCCGGTGCGCGACGTGCTCGACCGCATCGGCGACAAATGGAGCATGCTCATGATCATGACCCTCGCCAGGCGACCGCAGCGCTTCAGCGAGCTTCATCGCGCAATCCGCGACATCTCCAAGCGCATGCTCACCCAGACCCTTCGGGATTTGGAACGCGACGGACTGATCACCCGCCACGTCTTTCCAACCAAGCCGCCGAGCGTCGAATATCGTCTGGCCCCGCTAGGCCAATCCCTGCTGGAGCCGATGGCGAACCTCATCGATTGGGCCGACCTCCGTTATTCCGATATCCATGCTGCGCGCGCCTGCTTCGACGCCGCGCCCGGTGATGTTCCGCGCTAATTCTGCCACGCGTCGGAAGCGCCGCCTCTCCGCGAGAAAATGGCGATCGGTCTTACGAGAACCAGCGCTATCGCGCCAGCGCTCGCTCCACTCTTTCTAGTCATCCCAGGAATTAGTCGAAAGATTTAATTAGTGTGGCCCGTCAAGCCAGCGCAGTGTCGTGTCGAGCTGCTGCAACGAAATATTGCAGACGCCTCCGGCGACGTGACATCGCGCTCGTAGTTCTCCAACTCCCAGGAGGCAAAGTCGGATCATTTGCTTCGACGCATCAATTCGCGTCGGCAAATCGCCTCGACAGTACACCTGCCTGGGAATATGTTATGAGCGCGGTTAAAAGGCTCATCTTAAATAGGGACGGAACATACATGGAAATTCGTCGCTCGATCACCGCAGTAATCGCCGCCGCGCCATTCTGCCTATTCGCCATCCTTGCTGATGCGCAGACAATCAATTTTGGTGACAGTCTGCCGGGAGGTCCTGTTGCAGCCGGTTACGGTGGATTCCAGTGGGGGACGGGCGCCAATCAAGCCATCAACTACGTGTCTGATGTATCTAGCCCCTATTTTTTGGTTTTAACCTCTCCCTCTGCTGCTGTCGTCGAATTTGATCGAACGAGTCTCTTTGACCTCAACAGTGTTGACTTTCAAATCCTCATTTCGGGTCAAACGGCGCTTGATTCGTTCGACAACTATTCCACCGTCGTATCGGGTTATCGAGGTACGACCTTGGTGAAGAGTGTGGCCGAGAACTATCCGGGCTTCGGATTCGATCTCTTCACCGGCCTCAATATCGACGGCGTGAACAGGATTACTTTTACAACGACGGACTCTGCTGGATTCCTGGATCCGGACACCGGAAAACCCATCGTGTCCGCAGTCTCCACTTACCCCGGAGTGTTCGTCGATCAGCTCAAGGTAAGCAATTTCCAATTGGTCCCGGAGATCGATCCGGCCTCGGCGGTGACTGCGCTCACGCTGCTCTTGGGGGGCCTGGCGGTGTTGCGCGGACGGGCCGGTCCGCCCGCAGGGCGCGACAACTATTTGGGAATCCAAAGCCGCTGATTGGGAGTCATTGCACCAGCTCAATCAATGCCGAGGACCGTATCGTCCCCGGCATTGATCCGGCGCAACGCCTTTTCGGTCTATTCCTCTCTATCGCCGCCCCGCTCGTCAACGGGACGCAGCGTGTGCCTGAAGACCCAATTCGCGACGCGGCGCCCCTGAGCTCCGGCGACTACATCCGAGTGGCGATAGTGGATGCCCACGTACACGCGCGCGTCAATGACTTCCTGTTCCGCCTGCGAGAAGTGCGTGAAGGTACGCGTCTTCAGCGGGGCCAGTGCGTTAGTGGTGGTCATCTGAAAGGTCAGCTCATCACGATCGAAAAAGAGTCGCAGCATATGAGAAACCGCGCCACTGATGTCGGCGTGACCCGAGGGGTACTCGGGAAAATTCGGCGTGTCGATCAGCGGCTGCCACTCTGCATCGACTACCGTAGCGGGATTGCCGTCCTGGTCCCCGAGGCGGATTGCCGTAATCGGACGCCAAAAATTGTAAAAGTACTTGCTGTCCCAGCATGCGATCTGCGCGTCGGCCATGGCGGCCTCAGCCAGCGCATACATGCGCGCGGAGTCGCCGGTCTCCTTCAAGTAGTTGTTTGAGATGTATCGCAGGGCGTTTTGCCACAGCACCGGACCGCTATCGGCCCAGAAATAGCCGATTTCGGTTTGCTCGGCGGTGCGTGTGGCGCTGGTCAACGACCCCACAGTCTTGGTCTCGTTGTAGTCGTCCGCCCATCGCTCGCTCGTCAAGTCAGGTGGCGGGGCGACGCGGAATTGCGAGTCGCTGTGCATTGCGAATGGCCTGACTGTGGCCACCCAGGGAGTCAGTCCCGGCGCCAGGCTTGGCGGCGTCCCCGGCAGCAGGGACGGCGTCGGCCTCCACTGACCGATCGCGGTGCTGCCGAGGAAAGGCGGTGGGTTGAGAGGGAAGCGGCCATCATTGGCGCGGAGCGCCAAAATATTAGCCGCGGTCTGTGCCCCCACCGCCGTTCCTGGATCTAGAGGGTCCACGCCGTTGGCTGCCAGGAAATCCGCATAGGCTAGATCCAGTGCCGGAATCTGCGCAGGGAAGAGCCCGACCAGGGTGTCATGGCCCGCCTTGGCCGCAGCAGCACTCAGAGAGCCTGTCGCGCCAGGCACGCGGGTGTAATACGCTTCGTAGCGGCCGTCGATCGACTCGACTGCGTCGTAGATGGCAAGGTGCACGATCGCAAAGTCCAGAGCGGCCACCGGCGGCGGGTGGCCAGCGGCCTTCACGGCGTTCTCGCTGATCTGGTTCCAGGCTGCGACTGGATCGGCGGCCTGGGCATTCGTTACTCCGGTGATGGCGAGGACGGTTGAGGCGAGTCCCCATCGCAATGTTTTATTCATGATGACCCCTTTCCCGAAGCGCGAAGGTGGCCCGGGCGCCTCCGAATCTTTCGCATCACCGTTGCCGACTCAATCATCCGCGACTGCTTTGTCGATGACTTTCTCGTGTTCCGGGAAGTCTCTGATTCGTAACGGCGTCTCGATACCGGATAAGCTGGCTGTGCGGTTCTTGGATGGTCATTTTGTCGGTAAAATGCGCCTTCCTCAGGGACGACCATGCAAACGACCAGTTCGAATAACGCCATTCTTCAATTCGGCGTCTTTCAACTTGACCTGAAAGCAGGCGAACTGCACAAGGCAGGCGTCAAGGTCAAATTGCAGGACCAGCCGTTTCGGGTCCTTGCTGTACTGGTCGAGCATGCCGGTCAGCTGGTAACGCGGGAGGAGTTGCGGCAAAAGGTCTGGCCCAGCAACGTTTATGTGGATTTTGATCAAGGCCTGAACAACGCGATCAAGAAAGTTCGTGAAGCTCTGGGAGATTCAGCGGACAGCCCCACATTGATCGAGACCATTGCCAGGCATGGTTATCGCTTCATTGCCACGGTGAGCACGGTGCCGGCTCAACCCGCTCAATCTCTGCACCCGCATAGATCGCGCATTCTCCGCAACTCAATCCTGGCCGGCTTGACGGCCGCGCTCCTTGCCGCTTTCGGGTACTGGACGTGGCGCGGATCGATCAT
>DASXMG010000077.1:0-27856 GCA_036495805.1 Steroidobacteraceae bacterium
GGGCAACGCTCCGCCCGAATACAAGCAAATGATCATCGACAGCGCCGCCGAGGACATTGTGTACACATCGCTGTTCAGCGGCGTGAACGGCAACTACCTGCGCGGCAGCGTGGCGCACGCCGGTCTCGATCCGGATCATCTGCCGGAAGCCGACAAGGGCAAGATGAACTTTGGAACCGGAGGCAACACGGCGGCCAAGGCTTGGCGCGATATCTGGAGTGCCGGCCAAAGCGTCAGCGGCATTCACGAGGTGCAGAGCGTGGAGGCACTGGTGACGCGCATGGAGGTCGAATATGCAGCGGCGCATGCAAGCTTCAGCTTCTAACCATCCGCGCGCGAGCAGCCGCCGGCGCGCCCGCCGGCATCCGCGCGCGAGCAGAAGCGTCGGGGCGCTGATCTAATTGCGTTTGCGCGCTGAACAGCTGCCGGCGGCACTGGCCAAGGGGCCGGCCGGGATCTACCTGGTCTCGGGCGATGAGCCTCTGTTGGTCGGCGAGGCCGCGGACGCCATCCGGGCCGCGGCTCGCCGCGCCGGTTGCACGGACCGCCAGGTGTTCTTTATCGATCGCAGTTTCAATTGGGATGAGCTGCGTCTTGCCGCCCAATCCCTATCGTTGTTCGCGGAGCGGCGCCTGTTTGAATTGCGGATGCCGAGCGGCAAACCCGACAAGGGCGCGGCCTTGCTGGCTGACCTCGCGGCCCAAAACGCATCTGATCTGATCTACTTGATTATCACGGACAGAATCGACCGTAAGGCGAGCGATACCGCCTGGGTCCAGGCGATCGAAAGGCACGGCGCGTGGGTGCCGATTCAGCCGGTCGAACTGGCAGCGCTGCCTGCATGGCTGCGCGCCAGGGCAAAAATGCTGAACCTGGACATCGATCCCGAGGCATCAAAGCTGATCGTCGATCGGGTCGAAGGCAACTTGTTGGCCGCGCAGCAGGAATTGGAAAAGCTCGGCCTGCTGGCAAACGGCACGCCCATCAGTGTCGAGCTGGTGCTGCGGTCGGTCGGAGACAGTGCACGCTTCGACGTCTTCCAGCTGGCGGAGGCCGCGGCCGCCGGCGATGCCGCGCGCGCGCTCAAGGTATTGCTCGGATTGAAAAGCGAGGGCGTGGAACCCACGCTGATCTTGTGGGCGTTGGTGCGGGAGTTGCGCGGAATGTGGCAGGCGCGTGAACGCGACCGATTGCGCTCGGCCGCGCGCGGCAGCGGCTGGAACCTGGCGGCAAATCCGTCGCCGCGGGCACTGGCGCGGCTGAAGAAACTGCCCTTGGCACCCCTGCTGCTGCAAGCCAGCCATACCGACCGCGTCATCAAGGGGATATCGGCGGGCGATGCGTGGAGCGCGCTCACCGGGCTCACGGGGGCATTTGCCGGCGCTTTGCAAGCCGGTGGGATTTAAGGCAGGGTAACCTTATGAACCCAATGGGCATTTTTGGCGGCACGTTCGACCCGATTCACTACGCGCACCTGCGAACGGCATTCGAATTGCAGCAGGCCCTGCGCCTCAAGGAAATCCGCTTTCTACCCGCGGGCAATCCGCCGCACCGCGACCAGCCCATTGCGGATGCAAAGTTGCGCCTGGAGATGGTGCAGTTGGCGACCGCCGGCCAGCCGGGGTTTGTCGTCGACGATCGCGAGGTCCGCAAGGAGGGCCCGTCCTACTCGGTGGAAACACTGGCCGAACTGCGTCACGAGTATCCGGATCGCAGCCTCTGCCTGATCGTCGGCATGGATGCATTCTTGAGCCTGCCTAAATGGCATCAATGGCAGGAGCTGCTGCAACTGGCGCATCTGGTGGTGGCCCACCGCCCGGGCTGGCGTGCGCCGGGGATGGGGCCCCTCGGGGAACTGCTGGTGGATCGTGGCACCGGCCGCATCAACGATTTGCATGAATCGAGGGCCGGTTGCATCTTCATCCATGCCGTAACCCAATTGGAGATCTCTTCCACCGAGGTCAGGCAGCTCATCGGCATGGGCCGCGATCCGCGCTTCCTCATGCCCGATCCAGTGCGTAAACTGATCTTAGACACCCATTGTTACTCCAGGACCCGGATCACGTAGTGCCAGCAAAGCAAAAGACTTCGACCCGCAAGATTCGAGACGGCAAAAAAGCTGTCGCCCCTGCCAAAACGGCGCGCACGCCGAAAGCACCCTCCCTAAAAACCGTAATACTCGCCGCTCTCGACGACATGAAGGCTTTGGAAGTGAAATTTCTGGACGTTCGAGGGCTGACCGATATTGCGGATTTCATGGTGATCGCGAGCGGTACCTCCGATCGTCACGTACGGTCGGTCGCGCAGCGCGTGGTCGACAAGGCCAAGGAAGCCGGTTTCCGGCCGCACGGCGTCGAGGGTCAGCAGGACGGCGACTGGGTGCTCATCGATTTGAATGAAATGATCGTCCACGTCATGTTGCCGCGCGTCCGCGAATTCTATGGGCTGGAGAAACTGTGGGACATGACCGTCACGAAGCGCGCCGCGCGCGCCTGATCCCGTCATGAAATGCCGGTTGATCGCTGCCGGTACCCGTCTGCCAGACTGGGTCAACAGCGGATTCCTCGAATATCAGAAGCGGCTTCGCACCCCTCTGGTCCTGGAGCTTCACGAGATTTCGGTTGCAACCCGCAGCGCGGGCGAGAATCCGCAGCGAGCCGTGCAACGCGAAGGCGCCGACATGCTGGCGGCCCTCGGCCGCGATGACTATGTCGTCGCGCTGGAGATCGGCGGGAAATCCATGAGCACCGAACAGTTGAGCGCATGGTTGGCCGAGCGTCTGCGGGATGCGCGGCCGCTGGCTCTGCTCGTCGGCGGTCCCGATGGGCTCGCGCCGGCGGTGCTCGAACGGTCTGATCGCAGTTGGTCGCTGTCGCCCCTGACGCTGCCGCACGCGCTCGTCCGGGTGGTGGTTGCGGAACAGCTCTACCGGGCCATGAGCTTGATGGCCGGTCACCCCTACCACCGCGCGTGAAATCCGCAAGACTCATCTACCTGGCCTCAGGCTCGCCGCGCCGGCGCGAACTGCTGCGGCAAATCGGCGTGCCTTTTCGGGTGATCGGCGCGGATTTGGACGAGACTGCGCTGCAAGGCGAGTCCTCTTTGGCTTATGTCTCGAGACTGGCGCAGGCCAAGGCCAATGCGGGATGGGAACGCGGCCTCGAGTCGGGCGGTGCTCCGGTGCTCGCGGCCGATACCGCCGTGGTGCTCGACGGCCGCATTCTAGGAAAACCCGCCGACATGAACGATGCAATGGCAATGCTCCTGAAGCTGTCCGGGCGCACTCATGAAGTCATGAGCGCCGTCGCGTTGCGTACCGTCCAAGGAATCGAAAGCAAGATCAGCCGCAGCACGGTCACGTTTCGATCAATCGATCGCAGCGAGGCCCGCGCCTACTGGGAAACCGGAGAAGCGTCCGACAAGGCGGGCGCCTACGCCATCCAAGGATACGCAGCCATCTTCATCTCCGATCTGCAAGGCAGCTATTCCGGCGTGATGGGATTGCCGCTGTTCGAAACCGCGGCGCTGCTCGAGGCGGCCGGCGTAACCTGCTGGCACCGCGATGAGCACTGATATCCTCGTCAACGCCAGCATGCACGAGGCGCGCGCCGCCCTCGTGGAAAACGGCGTTCTGCAGGAAGTATTTCTGGAGCGCGCCAGCCGGCGTGGCTTGATCAGCAACATCTACAAAGGCCGCGTCTCGCGGGTCCTGCCGGGGATGCAAGCGGCGTTCATCGACATCGGCATGGAACGTACCGCGTTCCTGCATGCATCCGACATATTCGATCCGCGCCATGCGGATACCGGCATTGAGCCGCCGCATACCGAAAGCATTCGCTCGCTGGTCGCCGAAGGCAATGAAATCCTGGTCCAGGTCGTGAAAGACCCTCTCGGCACCAAGGGCGCTCGCTTGACCACCTACATTACCTTGCCCTCCCGGTATCTTGTCTATATGCCGAAGGGCCGCGGCGTGGGCGTCTCGGCGCGCATCGAAAAGGAAGCGGAGCGCGAGCGGCTGCGGGCCGCGGTCGAAGCCGGCGCCCTGCCGCAGGAGAATGCCGGATTCATTGTGCGCACCGCCGCGGAGGACGGCGCGGCGGAAGCCCTGCGCGCCGACATGATTTATCTCCGCAAGCTCTGGGAGTTCGTGCGCGAAAAGGGCCTGCGCACCCAGCCGGGCAATCTGGTGCATGCGGATCTGGCGCTGCACTTGCGGGTGCTGCGCGACTTGATGCGCCCGGATGTCGACAAGGTGTTGATCGATCAGCCCAGCGCGCATCGTGAGATGCAGGAATTTGCCGCGGCGTTCATGCCGGAGACTTTGCCGCGCATCGAGCTGTATGCCGAGTCGCGCCCCCTATTCGAGCTGCATCACGTCGAGGAGGAAATCCAGAAGGCCTTGGAGCGGCAAGTGCCGCTGAAGTCCGGCGGGCACCTGATCATCGATCAAACCGAGGCGATGACCACCATTGACGTGAACACCGGCGCCTTCGTGGGCCACCGGAACCTCGAGGAAACCATTTTTCGGACCAATCTCGAGGCGGCGGTGGCCATCGCCCGGCAACTGCGCCTGCGCAATCTAGGCGGCATCATCATCATCGATTTTATCGATATGGAGGAGCCCGAACACCGCCGTCAGGTCATCCAAGCTTTGGAACGTGCGTTGAGTGAGGATCACGTCAAGACCAACATTTCCTCGGTGTCGCCGTTGGGATTGGTCGAGATGACGCGAAAGCGCACGCGGGAGAGCCTGGAACATCTCTTGTGCCGCTCTTGTCCTACGTGCGAAGGAAGAGGATTCGTCAAAACGGTGGAAACAGTCTGCTATGAGATATTTCGCGAGGTTGTCCGTCAAGCGCGCCAGTTCGAGTGCCAACAATTGATGGTATTGGCGCATCAGGACGTCATTGAGCGGCTGCTCGACGAAGAATCCTCCGCGTTGGGCGAGCTCGAATTGGTCACGGGCAAACCCATCCGCCTGCAGACCGAAGCGCTTTACACGGTGGCTCAATACGACGTCGTGCTGATGTAAATGATGATTCGCAAGGTCGGCAAGGTCTTGGCGTTCAGTGTCGGGGGTCTTCTGCTCCTCCTGCTGCTCGCGATGCTCGGCGTCAAGCTCGCCCTCGACCGCGCGCCCCAGTACCAGGCGGAAATCAAGGAATGGCTGCATGCGCAAACCGGCTTTCATATCGCCTTCGCGCATGTCTCGCCGGCATTTCGCTGGTACGGCCCGGAACTCTACTTCGAGCGGCTGGAACTGCGTTCGAAGGACGATAAGCGCGTGCTCGCGCGCGCCGCCGGCGGCCGGGTCGCCGCGGATATCTGGCAGCTGATTCGCACCGGCAAATTGCTGGCCGGCCGCATCGAGGTGGACTCGCCGAACATCGCGGTGGTGCGCCTGGGGCCCACCCGCTTCGCCGTGGCCTCGGAAATTGAATTGGGAGGCGAGGACTCGTCCTTGGGTTCGCTCACCTTAAGCGACCTGCCGGCGGGGAGGCTGGTCATTCGCCGTGCAGTGCTCAGCATGGAAAATTGGAACACGCAGTTGCCGCAGCTGACCTTGCAGGGCGTCGACATCGATGTACGGCGCGACGCTCGCGAGCTGGCGCTCGCCTTCAGCGCGCAGTTGCCGCCCGCGCTCGGCGGCAGCGTGAGCTTCGAGGGGCATGCCCGCGGCAACGGCACCGTGCAGACTCTGGCATGGGATGCGCTGGCGAGAGCGCGTGCCATTTCGTTTCCGGGGTGGCACAAGTTCCTGCCGGAGTACCTCGCCCACCTGGACGCCGGCACGGGCGCCTTCGATATTGCAGCGCTCGGCCAGGGTGCGACGCCGGCTCGCGCCGACATGAATTTCGCCGCAAGCAACGTCGTGATGCAGCTGCCTGAGGGGCCGGTCGACAAGTTCGATCAAATGAGCGGCGCTCTAACCCTCACCCACGCCGGCGATCAATGGAACTTAAGCGGCCGGCGCGTGCGCGTGGGACGCAATGAGCCGGAATCGGCGTTCGATGTCGGACTGCAGGAAACGCAAGGCGGCCTGCTGAACGTGCATGCGCACGCCGATTATTTGCGCGCGGAGACGCTGCTGCCCCTCACCGGATTTTTGCCGCAGAAGGATCTGCGCGACCGGCTGCGCGAGGTGGCCCCGAGCGGGGAATGGACCGACGTGTCGCTGGCGTTCGAGCGGGCGCGGCTCGAAGAGCCGTGGCGAATGCATGTGCAGGCCAAATTTCAGCATGCCGGCTACGCCTCGGTGAACGGAGTGCCGGGATTGCGCGGCATCGCAGGTTCGATCGCCGGCAACGAGCGCGGCGGGCACATCATCATCGATACCCATGTCGGCGTATTTCACTGGCCGACGCAATTTCCGCGATCCTTGGAACTTCAGCACCTCAAGGCAGATATTTACTGGAAGCGAACCGCCGAAGAGTTGCTGGTCGCCTCGCCCGATTGGGAGATCAAGACCCGGGACGGCGAAATCCGCGGACAAGTGGCCTGGCACCAGCCGACGGATGATTCATCGCCGGTGCTGACGTTGGTGGGCGCCATCCAAAACGGTAACGCGGGCAATGCGCGATTCTACCTGCCGAACGGTTTGATCGGACCCGGAGCGCTCGCGTGGCTGAATCAAGCGTTCGTGGCCGGACATTTGCGCGCAACCTTTTTGTTTCAGGGTCCGGTGCGGAAGTTTCCATTTCGAGACGGCGGCGGCCTGTTTCTAGCCCGCTGCACGATCGAAGGCATGACCCTGAACTACAGCGATGGATGGGCGCCGGCGGAAAATCTCGCCGCGGCCGCGGAGTTTCGCAATCAAGGCATGAGCGCGCGCCTGTCGGGCGCACACATCGGCGACTTGCTGCTGGAATCGGGCGATGCGCACTTTCCAGACTTCAATAGCGGCGAGCTCAAAATCCACGCGAATGCGCGCGGCGACGCGGCGAGCGCGCTCACGTTTTTACGCGCGACGCCGCTCGATGCGATCGCCGAACATGCTTTTTCGGGCGTCGAGGCGAGCGGGCCGCTCGAGGCCGACGTGGATTTATTCTTGCCCTTCAGGGACTTTGCACATCGACAAGTGCTGATTCATGGCCGCTTGGAGGGCGCCAGCGTCAATCGGCCCGGCTCCTCGACGAAGGCCACCGAAATTGCCGGCGAGTTCGATATCGACGGCGGCCAGGTCGCCCGGGCTGATGTTCACGGGCAACTACTGGGCGGTGCTTTCCAAATGCAGGCACGCACGCCGCGCAACAAGCCGGTGACGCGCACGCAGCTTGAATTCCGCGGCACGGCGACGGCGGACGCCGTGCGGGCGGCGCTGTCGATGCCGGCGTCCCTGTCCATCAGCGGCCAGACGGATTGGCGCGCCGTGCTCAAAATCACGCCTGAGCCGGCGCGCGAGCGCTCCTTGCGCATCAGCAGCACGCTGGTCGGGCTCGACATGAAGCTGCCGGCACCGTTGGACAAAAGCGCCGCCACGCCGTTGCCTTCATGGCTCGAGATCCAATGGCCGGAATCCGGAGGCCCGCAGGGAAGCTTCGCCCTCGGCTCGCTGGTGAGCAGCTCTTACGCGTTGGAGTCCGATCCTGCAGGCATGCGCCTGGCGCACGCATCGATGAGTTTCGGCGGCAGCGAATCCGGCGGCGGCGATGCGCAGATCTTGAGCGTCGGCGGCTCCTTGCAGCGCTTGGATCTGGGCGGCTGGTTGCGCTTGAGCACGGAGTCCAAGGATGCCAAGCCGTTGTCGTACTACATGCGCAACGCCAAGCTCAATGTGGCCGAATTGGACTATTTGGGCCTGGCGTTCCGCGATGTGTCGCTCGATCTGTCGGTCTCGGAGCGCAGCTGGCGCATCAATGTCGGCGGCCCCAATGTGAGTGGCGCGATCACGATTCCGAGCGTCGAGAATTCGATCGAGCCTTGGAGCATGCAATTTGACCGCTTGCATTTCGACGTTGCGGACGCCGCGGACCTTGCGGACGCGCCGGCGGTCGGGAGCCGCGAAAACACGGTGCCGGATGCCGATCCGCGCGCCATCCCCGCCGTTTATTTTCATGCCAAGGAGCTGATCTGGGGCGAACGGCATTTCGGCGACGTGACCGCGACGCTGGCGAAGCAGCAGGAGGGCGTTGCCCTCAAATCCTTGAGCGTTACGTCGCCGACCTTTACCGTCAGCGCGCAGGGTGAGTGGCGCGCCAGGGATGCCGGCGTCAGCCGCATCCAGGGCACGTTGACCAGCACCGATGTGCAGGGCACCTTGAAGGATCTGGGATACGCCGATGTGATTCAGGCCAGGAACGGCAAGATGGAATTTGACCTGACCTGGCTGGGCGCGCCGACGACCGCCGCGCTTGCCCAAGTCGTCGGCCACGTACAGTTGTCGATGGAAAAGGGCCAAGTTATCGGCCTCAAGCCCGGCGCCGGCCGCGTCCTGGGGTTTACGAGTATCGCCGCGCTGCCGCGCCGCCTGGCGCTCGATTTCAGCGACCTGACCGACAAGGGGCTGGCATTCGACAGCGTTCACGGCGACTTCGATTTGCGCGACGGCAATGCCTACACCGAAAACGTGCTGCTGAAGGGGCCGGCGGCAGAAATCGGCCTAATTGGCCGGGTCGGCTTGAAAAACAAGGATTACGACCAAACTGCAGTGGTAACGGGCAACGTCGGCAATTCGCTGTCCATACCGGTCGCGAGCACGCTGGTATGCGGTCCTGTATGCGGCGCGGCCGTGCTGTTATTCACGCAGGTGTTCAAACAGCCGCTGAAAGGCTTGGCGCGAGGGTATTATCGTATTACCGGCAGTTGGGATAATCCGACGGTCGAACGCATCAAGAGCGCCGGCGCAGCCGCCGCGCCCGCCGAGGCACCGAAATAGATGGGCAAAATCGCCGCAGTACAAATGACTTCGAGCCACGTCGTGGCTGACAATCTAGCCGCGGCCGGTGCGCTGCTGCGCGAAGCCAAGGAAGCCGGAGCACTGGTTGCCTGTCTGCCGGAGAACTTTTCCTTCATCGGCCTCAAGGATGAGGACAAGCTGCAAGTCGCTGAAGCAGACGGCAATGGCGCCGTCCAGGCATTCCTGCGCGACACCGCACGCCAGCTCGACATGTGGATCCTTGGCGGCACGATCGTGATCAGGACCAAAGACCCCAAGCGAGTGGCGAATGCCTCTCTATTGATCGATGCGGCAGGGAAGCGGGTGGCGCGCTATGACAAGATTCATTTATTTGATGTCACCATCCCCGGCCGCAATGAGCAGTATCGGGAATCCACGCATGTGCTTCCCGGCCGCAAGCCGATGATTGCGGACACGCCGGTCGGCAAGCTTGGCCTGTCGGTGTGCTATGACATGCGCTTTCCCGAGCTCTACCGGGAGCTGGTGTCGCAAGGCGCGGAATGGCTGGCCATGCCCGCAGCGTTCACGGTGCCGACCGGGCGTGCGCACTGGGAAACGTTGCTGCGCGCGCGCGCCATCGAAAATTTGTGCTATGTCGTTGCGCCGGCGCAGGCTGGGCTGCATACCAGCGGCCGTGAGACCTACGGCGATTCTCTGATCGTGGACTATTGGGGCCAAGTGCTGTCGCGGTTGGCAAAGGGTACCGGAGTGATCACAGCAGACATCGATCTTGCCAGCCAGGCGGAATCACGTGCGCGTTTTCCCGCCTTGGACAATCGCCGGCTCGGGGTGGCGAGCGCCGCCGCGGTTTTGACATGAACGCGCGCAGCGCGGAACTGATTCAGCCAAGCTTTGCCGTGGCCGAAAAGGCGATCTTGGTGCCATCCGGTCTCGATGAGCGGCGCCTGAGCCAGGTGCTCGACACCGTCATGAGCCGCGGCGTGGACTACGCGGACCTGTACTTCGCCTTGTCGCGCGAAGAGTCCTGGTCGCTCGAGGATGGCATCGTCAAGGAAGGCGCACACAGCATCGAACAAGGCGTCGGCGTGCGCGCGATCAGCGGCGAGAAAACCGGCTTTGCGTACACCGACGAGGTGCTGTTGCCGGCTTTGCTCGAGGCTTCCGACGCGGCGCGCGCGATTGCACGCAGCGGCGGAAAGAATGGCGTGAAAGCCTGGCAGCGCCCCTTGACGCATCGGCTATATCTGCCTGTCGATCCGCTCGATGCCATCAAAGACGAAGACAAAGTGGCCTGGCTGATGCGGATCGACGCCGACACCCGCCGCATCGATCCTCGCGTCAAGCAGGTGATGGCCTCTCTGGCCGCGGTTCATGAGATCGTGCTGATTGCCTCGAGCGACGGCACACTGACCGCGGATGTGCGGCCCTTGGTGCGCCTCAATGTATCGGTCATCGTGGAACAGCACGGCCGGCGCGAGCAGGGCTACAGCGGCGGCGGCGGCCGTTTCGGATTCGATGAGCTGCTCAAGGGCGAGAGTCCCTTGGAACATGGACGCGAAGCGGTGCGCCAGGCGCTGGTGAACCTCGAGGCCATCGCCGCGCCCGCAGGCTCGATGACGGTCGTGCTGGGTCCGGGCTGGCCGGGGATTTTGCTGCACGAGGCGATTGGCCATGGATTGGAGGGTGATTTCAACCGCAAGGGCACCTCGGCGTTCTCGAATCGCATCGGCCAGAAGGTCGGCGCCGACGATGTCACGGTGGTGGATGACGGCACGCTCGATCGGCGGCGCGGCTCTTTGAACGTCGACGATGAAGGCACGCCGACGCAATGTACGACGCTGATCGAAAACGGCATCTTGCGCGGCTACATTCAAGACAAGATGAACGCCAAGCTCATGGGCATGGCCCCCACGGGCAACGGCCGGCGTGAGTCCTTCGCGCACATGACCTTGCCGCGAATGACCAATACCTACATGCGCGCGGGCTCGCGAGCGCCTGAAGAAATCATCGCATCGGTGGACAAGGGGCTGTATGCGGTCAATTTCGGCGGCGGCCAGGTCGACATCACCTCGGGTAAATTTGTGTTTTCCGCGAGCGAGGCGTACTTGATCGAAAACGGCAGGATCGGTGCGCCCGTCAGAGGGGCAACCCTGATCGGCAACGGGCCGGATGTGCTGACGCGAGTCAGCATGGTGGGCAACGATCTCAAACTCGACGGCGGCGTCGGCACTTGCGGCAAGGAAGGACAATCGATTCCCGTCGGAGTCGGCCAGCCTACATTGCGCATCGATGCGCTCACGGTCGGCGGCACGGGCTAGGAGCCCGTCCGAGTATTCCGCCTGGCGGCGCCGTGCGATTTCTGCATGTTCGGGCCCGGATTGGCGGTTCCGCGCGGCGCCTGCGGCGTGAAAGAATCCCTCCGCGGTACTCCAGGGAGGAAACCCTTAAGTTTCGATCCGCAGGATGCAGAACTACCGCGGCGCGGGCGGGGCGCTTGACGCCAAGGGCGTCTCGCCCGCACCTTGATTAAGCACGGAGCGCGCACATCGATATGACATGATGACGCCCCTCACGGGCGGAGTCCGCCGCGGTGTGGTTACTTTTATTTTTCGCTGGGGAGCTGACGCGATGAAATTTTACCGACCGGCAGCGCTGGTGTTCGGTTTGTGCGCGGGATTGATGTCGAGCACCCAGGCGGCCGCTGCGGCAGAGCCGCAATTGGGCCTTCCGAGCGATGTCATGGCCTCGATGCAGGGCATCGATGCGCGCCGTATCGGCGAGCACGTCCGCTTCCTTGCCAGCGATTTGCTCGAGGGTCGCGGACCGGGTACGCGCGGCGGGGATATTGCGGCGAACTACATCGCCGCTCAATTCGCGCTATACGGTTTGCAGCCCGCCGGCGACAACGGCACCTTTTTGCAGAAAGTCGATTTCGTGGGCGCGCAGACCTTGCCGAGCACCACCGCGTCGCTGCAGCCGTCGCATGGGACCGCGATGAAATTGAAGCTCGCGCAGGACTACGTGGCCGGCAACCAAACGCAGACCGAGAGCGCCGATATCGATGCGCCCATCGTCTTCGTCGGCTACGGCATCGAGGCGCCGGAGTACCAGTGGAACGACTTCAAGGGCGTGGACGTCAAGGGCAAGGTGGTGCTCGTGATCGTGAATGAGCCGCCGTCGAAAGATTCGAAATTCTTCAACGGAGAGGCCCTGACGTATTACGGCCGCTGGACCTACAAGTTCGAGGAAGCCGCGCGCAAGGGAGCGGTCGGTGCACTGATCATTCACCGCACCGATCTGGCGAGCTACGGGTGGGACGTGGTGCGCAATTCCTGGAGCGCGGAGCAAGTGGCCCTGGGCAATGATAAGGATCCGAAGCTCAAGGCTGCGGCGTGGATTCAGCTCGAGGTCGCGAGAAAATTGATGGCCGCGGCCAATCTCAATTTGGACGAGATGATCGCAGCGGCCGGCACGCGGCAATTTCAGGCGAAGGAATTGCCGGTGCGCTTCAAAGCGCACATCGACAGCAAGGTGCGAAAATTCGCATCATTTAATGTTTTGGGGCTCCTGCCGGGCCGCCTGAGCGGCGCGCAAGCGGTCGCTTATTCCGCGCATTACGACCACCTCGGCATCGATCCCACATTGAGCGGCGACAAGATCTACAACGGAGCCGTCGACAACGGCACGGGCTGCGGGATTCTGCTCGAAATGGCGCACGCCTTCACCACCTCCGCCGCGCGGCCGCCTTCACCGGTGCTGTTTGCCGCCGTCACGGCCGAGGAGAAAGGATTGCTGGGTTCGAATTATCTCGGCAAGCATCTGCCGATACCGGCGGCAAAAATTGCGCTCGACCTGAACTACGACGCGATTTTGCCGATGGGCATGCCGCAATCGGTGAATGTGACGGGTGCGGAGCGCACCACTTTTTATCCCACCGTTGAAAAGACCGCGGCTGCTTTTGGGTTCGAGATCCAAGCCGATGCCGAACCGGGTGCCGGTCATTACTATCGTTCGGATCATTTCAGCATGGCGCGCGGCGGTGTGCCGGCGTTCTCGATCAATACCGGCGTCAAATTTGCGGGTCATGCGCCGGAGTGGGGCAAGGCGCAACACGAGGAATACACGGCAAAGCGCTACCATCGCCCAAGCGACGAATTCGATCCATCCATGGATTTCACCAGCGATGCGGCGATGGCGCGATTCGGTTTTGCCTTGGGCTGGGAAGCCATGCTGGCCAAGGGCACGGTGAATTGGCAGCCGGGCGATGAGTTCGAGTCGGCGCGTCTTCATGGGACTGCGCATTAGCGCGCTGACATAACGTCGTGTCATAACCTGGGAAGGGGTGAATGCGTCGCTTCCCAGCGACGAGGCGATGCGGGCGGATAGCTGAATCTAAGTGGAGCGTGCGCCAAGTCTCATCGGCCACAAGGTTGAACTCGGTAGTCTGCAACCCGTCATCACACGACGGAGTTTCCATGGCCGACAATTCAATGACGGGCACGTTTCAGATTCCGAAGGATCTGCTGTCCGAAGCCAAGCGCAGCAAGCCGAAGACCGATCGATTGCATGTCGAAGGCTGGCGCAACTCATGGCTGTCGCGCCTTGCGGAAATGCTAGTCGGCAAGGACTAGAAGCTGCGTAGGAGGAGCTCACCCAGGAGGGTAGGCGCGCGCTAAAAGTACGGGCTTAAGTCAAATAGGCTGGTTGCCTTCGGGGCATCCGCATTATTATTGCGCTGGGGGAGGGTAACCCATGCGCTTGGCTCGTCCTGTTTACGAAAGCCTGCCGCTGATCTATATGTTGATCGGCGCGGCCGCGATCTTTCTGTTCTACATCAATCCGCTGGGATTTGCCGGCAAGGCAGCCTTTCTGATTGGCGTATTTGCCGAGACGGCGGCGCTTACGCTGATCCTGCGGCGCCGCGACTGCCGCGAACTGAGCCGCGAATACAGCGGCGAAACGATCGACCTGCCGTCCAACCTCCACTAGGGCCCGGCTCCGACAGGCTCTTAGCCGATCTTGGGATTCTCCGCGACGCCGGCGACCACGGCAGTGTCGACGGGATCCAAGGCGTTTCGCACCCGCGGCGTGCGCTCATCGATGTACATGATTTCGTGCTGGCCCACCTGCACCACATCGCCGTCGTTCAAGTTGTGGCGCCGCACGCGTTTCGACTGCACGAAAATTCCGTTGGTGCTGTTGAGATCTTCGATCAGGCATGAGTCCTGCTGCGTCACGATCTGGCAGTGATGCCGGCTGATGAACTTGCTGTCGATCTGCAAATCGTTGTCCGACGTGCGGCCGATCACCAGCCGCCCGGGCTTCAGTTCCCGCTCCACGACAGTCCTGCCCTCGCTGGCGAGCAGGATCCGCCCGACGACGTGGCTATGGGAATCGGCATGCGGCGGCGCGTGCTCCATGTTCGGCACCCGCATCCGATTGGTGCCCGCGGCGAACTCGACCCACTGCAATTCGCGAATCGCAGCGTCCAGTTCCTCCTTGCCGACGGTGTCCTTGTCCTTGCCGAATGCCGCCAACAAGCAGGTGTCGCACAGCGTGTTGATCAATCGAGGCACGCCGCCCGTGTATTTGTAGATGGTGGGGTAGGTATCTTCGTCGAATATGCGCCGCCCCTGCGATCCCGCTACCTCGAGGCGATGGTCGATGTAGGCGGTGGTCTCCGCCTTGCTCAGTGCGGTCAGATGGAAACGCAGGCGCACACGTTGCGTAAGCTGAACCAGCTCGGGAGAGTTCAGCTTGTCGTTCAATTCCGGCTGCCCGGCCAGGATGATGCGCAGCACCTTTTCCTTGGTGGTCTCCACGCCCGACAACATGCGCACTTCCTCGAGCACGCGGTTGGTCAAATTCTGCGCCTCATCGACGATGAGCAGCACCTTGCGCCCGTTGCTGTACTGTTCCGTCAAAAATTGCTGCAACGTCGATAGAACTTCGGGCTTTTTCATGTTGAACGGCGAGAAGCCGAACTGCACGAGGACGGTTTGCAGAAATGCGGTCGGCGATAATTGCGTCTGGTTGATTTGCGCCACGATCGCGTCGCTTTGCAGCTCGCGCAAAAACGTTTCTATCAAGGTGGTTTTGCCGGAGCCGATTTCACCGGTGATCACGACAAAACCGTCCGTGAACCAGATGGTCGACTCCATGTAGGCCTTGGCGCGCGCATGCTGCTTGCTCAAATACAGGAATTGCGGGTCCGGGCTTAAGCGGAACGGCAATTCATGCAATTTGAAGAGTTCTAGATACATGTCGCTCGTCAATTCAAGGCGCTGCCGGCAGTCTGCCAAAAACCCGCTATTTTAGGCCCATTTGATGATTTTTAGTGCATTCGCGAGCGCCAAATTGCGGTCCTTCGGCAGGCGCTTGAGGATGGTGCAATGGCCCAATTTGCGGCCCGGGCGGGCTGATTTGCCGTAGTCGTGATACGCCAATCCGTCGATCGCCAGCAGGCGCTCACGATCCGGCATGAGCCCCAGGAAATTGATCATGGCCGTGTGCCCCAGGGCGCGCGTACTGCCGAGGGGCATATCGCAGACCGCCCGCAGGTGATTCTCGAACTGACTGGTCACGCAGCCCTCGATGGTCCAATGGCCGGAGTTATGCACCCGCGGCGCCATCTCATTGGCGACCAATGAACCGCGCACCACGAAGAACTCGATGGTCAGCACGCCGATGTAGTCAAGGGTATGCATGAGGCGTTTCAAATACCGGCGTGCGCTCTGTTCCAGCCGTGCATTGGTAAAAGGCGCAGTGCTGTACCTTAAAATCCCGCCCCCATGAGTGTTGCAGGACAGGGGATAAAACACCGCCTCGCCGCTCGCCGAACGCACGCCCACCAGCGACACCTCGCGCGAGAAATCTTGAAATGCTTCGTAGATCAGGCCCGCGGCGCCGATGGCAAGCCAGGCCGGATCGACATCTTGCAGCGTGCGCAGCACGTGTTGCCCTTTACCGTCATAGCCCAAGCGCCGCGTTTTCAAAACGCCGGGAAGTCCGATTTGCCGGGTTGCCCGGATCAGATCCTCGCGGCTGTCTATCGCGCAATGCGCGGCGACCGGGATTTTGAGGCGGGTGAACAACGCCTTTTCCGCGAGGCGATCTTGCGATACTTCGAGCGCCGCACGCGGCGGGCGCACCTGCGTGATCTTCTCGAGGGGCTCGAGCGCGCGGCCCGAGATGTTTTCCCAGTCGAAGGTGACGACATCGCTGCGCGAGGCCAATTCGGCCAGCAGCGTCGCGTCCTGCAGGTCTCCAATGAGGCTCGGCGCTACTTGCGCGCCGGGTGTGTCGGCGCTGCGATCCAGAAACAGGCAGTTCACACCGATGGGATAGCCGGCCAGCGCCAGCATGCGCCCCAACTGGCCGGCTCCGACGATACCGACGTGCATCAATTTCAAGAGCGGCGGGGATCCGGCTTGGCGATTACCGCCGCGGTCTGCGCCTGGCGAAATGCATCCAGGGCGGCGCGGATCTCGGCGTTGTCATTGGCGAGCATCGCGGCCGCGAAAAGGGCCGCGTTGGCCGCTCCGGCGACGCCGATGGCAAAAGTTGCGACGGGCACGCCGCTCGGCATTTGCGCGATCGAAAGAAAGGAATCAATGCCGCTCAATGCTTTGGATTGAATGGGAACGCCCAGAACGGGAACCGAGGTCTTGGCCGCGGTCATTCCCGGCAAGTGGGCCGCGCCGCCGGCACCGGCAATGATGGCCTTCAGCCCCCGCTCACGCGCGGAAGCGGCGTACTCAAACAGCAGGTCCGGCGTGCGATGCGCCGAGATGACGCGGACCTCGTGCGCAATACTCAGGCGGGTCAAGGTATCGGCCGCAGCCTGCATCGTTTCCCAGTCGGAAGACGATCCCATAATGACTCCGACCACGGCTTTCATCGGATCAAGTTTACCAAGCTATCCGAGCAACTGGCGCAGAAACGCAAAAAGTTCCCGGGCACCGACCGGCGAACGCTGTTCCGCGCGCTCTCTTTCGGCCTTGTCGAGCAATTTCGTCAAGGCGGCACGATCGGCATGGGGATATTCCTCGAGCAATTCACCCAAGGCCACCGCGGGTTCCGACAGCAAACGATCCCGCCACCGCTCGATCTGCTGGAAATGGCGAATTTCCACATCATGACGCTGCTTGCGCTCGGCCATCTTCGCGAGCACCGGTTCCGGATCGATGTTGCGCATCAATTTGCCGATGTACTGCCGTTGACGGACTTGTGCGCCGTGCGAAGGCAGGCGGCGCAGGTCGCGCAATGCAATGAACAGATTCTCCGGCAAGTCCAAGGCCTTGATCTCTTGATCGGGCAGGGCGGACAATTTCACGCCCAGTTCCTGCAAGGACGCCGCTTCCCGCTTGCGGGCGCTCTTGCTCAAGCGTTGCTCCTCGGATTCGCCGGAATCCTGACCTTCATTCTCGCTGCTCATATTCCCCATGCTATCACTCGGGCCGGTAGAATCATCGTTCGAATGCCCGGTGGGCTATTGCTAGGAGATACGATGGCTTCTACCCATACCGCAGTGCGACTCACCCAAGCGGACTTGGAGTCGATTATCGAGCGCGCGCTCGAGGAAGCCCGGGCGCGCGGAGCCTCCCAGGCGGAGGCCGCGGTCAGCCAGGATACCGGCCTGTCGGTCAGCGTACGGCTCGGCGAGGTGGAAACCCTGGAGCACCAACGCGATCGCAGCATGGGCGTCACGGTGTATTTCGGACAGCGCAAGGGTTCGGCGAGCACCGCCGATTTTTCCATGGAGGCGGTACGCGCGACCGTCGCCAAGGCCTGCAGCATCGCCCGCTTTACCGCGGAGGACGAGAGTGCGGGACTGGCGGATGCCGCGCTCATGGCGCGCTCCCCGCCGAATCTCGATCTATCGCATCCATGGAGCGTCAGCGCGGACCGTGCCATCGAGATCGCCAAATCCTGCGAATCTGCGGCGCTGGGATTCGACCCACGCATCAACAATTCCGAGGGCGCGTCGGTCGGCACACATCAGGGCCTGCATGTTTACGGCAACACCCATGGGTTCGTCGGCGGCTACCCCACAACCTCGCACACCTTGAGCTGCGTGGTCCTGGCCGGAACCGGCGAGGACATGCAGCGCGACTATTGGTACAGCAGTTCACGCGACTGGCGCGAACTCCAGGACGCCGAAACGGTCGGCCGGGAAAGCGCACGGCGCACCATTGCGCGGCTTGGCCCCCGGAAAATCAGCACCCGCCGTGCACCCGTGTTGTTCGTGCCGGAGCTGGCGCGCGGGCTCGTCGGTCACTTCGTCGCGGCAATCCGCGGCAGCAGCCAATACCGGCAGGCCTCGTTCCTGCTCAATTCTGTAGGACAGCAAATATTTCCTCGAGGATTCTGCATAGCGGAGCGGCCGCACATACCGAAGGCGATGGGCAGCGCGCCCTTCGACGATGAGGGAGTCGCGACGCATGAGCGCGAGTTGATCGCCGACGGGATCTTGAGCGGCTACATATTGTCGAGCTATTCGGCGCGCAAGCTGGGACTGCAGACCACCGGCAACGCCGGCGGCGCCCACAATCTCCTGGTGACGCCGACGCTGGCCGGCGGCATGCCCGCGCTGCTGGCACGCCTCGGCACCGGATTGTTGCTGACCGAATTGATGGGGCAGGGCGTGAACATCGTGACCGGCGACTACTCGCGCGGTGCGGCGGGGTTCTGGGTCGAGAATGGCGCGATTCAATTCCCGGTGGCGGAAATCACCATCGCGGGCAACTTAAGATCGATGTTCACACAGATTGACGCGGCGGGAGATGACATCGATGTCCGCGGCGGCGTGCGCGTCGGCTCGATATTGCTGCAGGAAATGACCATTGCGGGAGAGTGAGCGGCTTAGGGTTACTCAAGGCCGGCTCCTAGAATTTTGTCTCGATAAAATCCTTGAGCGTCCGGCCTTTCAGGGGTGCCTGCATCGAGCCTTCCACTTCGTTCAAGAGCGCGACCGCGGGGCCCACACTGTGAATGGCAATGGCCAGGCGGCCGCTGTGCAGGGCGCGAACGACCTCAAGAATTTCCTCGAGGGGAATCGCCGCAATGTCGCGGCCCGGCACGAATTGCTCGTGTTCGGTCGCCAACAGCAGTCCATTTTGCTCCAGGCAATGCAGCACGGGCGCCAAGGCGATGCTGGGAATGTCGAGTTCCGCGGCCAGCGCATGCGCGGACCATGAGGTCTTGCCGGCCGAATAGTCGCTGCCGACGAGGTACATGACCGACAGCGCCACTTGCTCGCGATCCCTGCCGGTGAGCTCGAAGGCTTCCTGGCCGTGGCGCAGGTATTGCGGAAATTGCAGGTAGAAAGCGAGCTGCGCACCGATGAGCAAGATCAGCCAGCTCAAGTAAACCCAGATGAGCGTGGTCAGCACGATGGCAAACCCGGTATAGATTGCCACCAACTTGGATGCGTAAATGATGAACGCCGTGAACACCTTGCCGACCAGCGCCCACACGATGCCTGAGGTGATGCCGCCGATCAGCGCCGCCCTTAAGTGCACCTTGGTGTTGGGAATGAAGACATACATGAAGGTGAATATGATGGTGACGACGACGTAGGGCAGGATTTTGCCGACTGCGCCCAAGGTCCAGGCCAGCGGCTTGATCCCGTCGACCCACGCCGCAAAGGGACTGCGTTCGGCGCTCGCCAGAAGGCCCAGCGCCACGGCAAGCAGAATGGGCCCCAATGTCATCACCGCCAGGTATTCGGTAAAGCGGCGCAAAAAACTGCGCGGGCGGTCGACGCGCCATAGGAAATTGAAGCTCGTTTCCACCTTTTGAATCGTGGTGATCACCGTATAAACCAGGAAGATCAGGCCGATCGAACCCAGCAGATCGCCGCGCATATTGCGGACGAACTGCAATACGCTCTCCGTAAGTTGATCCGCCGCGCCGCCCATCGGCGCAAAGAATTGCGAAAGAATGAATCTCAGATCGCCGCGCGCGCCGAGGCTTTTCAAGATGGAGAAGCTGAAGACCAGCAGTGGGACGATCGACAGCAGCGTGGTGTAGGCGAGGCTCATGGCCCGCACGCTGATTTCGCCGCGCAGCCAGTCGCGTATCAGCGCGGCGGGGTAGCGCATCACCCGCAGCACGGGACCCCACGGCGGAGGCATGCGGCGCGACCCGGTGAACAGGGCATCCTCGATGGTTTCGAGCCACTTGAACATGTACGGACCTTACATCACGCAAGGGGTAAGGCAAGATTGCGGCGGCGCTACGCCGTGAGCAGCTTGAGCGCCTCACGATAGTTGTCGCTGGTGCGGCCCAAGATTTCCGGCGGCAGATGCGGGGCCGGCGGCTTCTTGTTCCAATGCAACGATTCCAGATAATCGCGCACGAATTGCTTGTCGAAGCTCGGCGGGCTGATCCCGGGCTTGTAAGAAGCCATCGGCCAGAACCGCGAGGAATCCGGCGTCAATACCTCATCGATGAGAAACAGCTTGCCGGCCGTGTCGATGCCGAATTCGAACTTCGTATCGGCGATGATGATGTTGCGCGAGCGCGCATGATCGGAGGCGAATCGATAAACATCGAGTGCAATGCGGCGAATATCCGCGGCGCATTCCTTCCCCACCAGCTTGACGATGGCATCGTATTCGATGTTCTCGTCGTGGGAACCGGCAGGCGCCTTCGACGCGGGCGTGAACAACGGTTCGGGCAGGCGCGCGGCCATGACGAGCCCCGCGGGCAGGGGAATGCCGCAGATCGAGCCGTGCAACTTGTAATCCTTGTAGCCTGAGCCGATCAGATAACCACGCACCACCGCTTCGAGCGGCAACGCGTTGAGCTTCTTCACCACCATGGCGCGGCCGGCCAGCTGTGCGCGTTCCTGAGCGTCGCTGACGACGTCCTCGACGCGCAGGTCGGAGAGATGGTTGGGCGCGATGTGCGCTGTTTTCCCAAACCAGAACAACGAGATCTGGGTCAACACCTGGCCTTTGAATGGGATCGGGTCGGGCAGCACGACGTCGAACGCAGACAGCCGATCGGTGGCGACGATGAGCAAATGCCGATCGTCGACATCGTAGATATCACGCACCTTTCCCTGGTGTATTTTTTTGAGGCTGCGCAAGCGCGACTCAAAAAGCGGTGCCGAATGCGAATCCTGTTCCATTTGCAAGCGCTCGCTACGCTACCATCGAAGGTCGGCGATTGTGGCGGGACACGGCGTACAGGTCAACGCGAATGAGTTGGAATGGCATCATATTTGGGGCATTGATCGGTTTTCTGATCACCCGCAGCGCCTGGGGCGCGGTGGCCGGAGCCATCATCGGTTATATGCTCGACCCGAGGGCGGGAATTCGGGCCACGGCCAACGGCGCGGCCTCGATTTCGAGCGAATTCTTTCGCACCACCTTCGAGATCATGGGTCATGTCGCGAAATCGGATGGGCGCGTATCCGAGGCCGAAATCGATGCGGCGCGGCGAGTGATGCAGGAGCTGAATTTGGGGCCTGCCGACGTCGCAGCCGCCATCGGCTGCTTCAGAGTCGGCAAGTCGGCCGGCTACGATGCCGAGCTCAGCGTCGAGCGGCTGCGCGAGTCCTGCGGCTTACGCTACGATCTGCTGCGCGCATTCGTGGAGCTGCAGCTGCGCGCGGCACTTGCGGGCAACGGCATTTCGCCCCCGGCCCGCAGGATACTCAAGGGAATCGCCGCGCGGCTCGGCTTGTCGGAGCTCGAATTTGCACATATGGAGGCATCGCTGCGCGCGCGGCAGAACGGCGCGCGCGGCCGAATCAATAACTTGGCAGAATGCTATGCAGAGCTCCAGGTCGACGCTAGCATCAGCGACGCGGAACTCGTCAAGGCGTATCGGCGCCAGATGAGCCGGCATCACCCTGATAAACTCGTGGCCAACGGTCTGCCGGAATCAATGGCGCAAATGGCGAAAGAAAAAACTCAACGGATCCAGGAAGCCTACGAAGCACTGCGCGCGGCGCGAGGCATGCGCTGATGGGCATCATCATTGCGCCGTCGATTCTGTCGGCCGACTTTGCGCGTCTGGGCGAAGAGGTTAACTCCGTGCTCGCCGCCGGGGCGGACTGGATCCATTTCGATGTGATGGACAATCACTACGTACCGAATCTCACGGTCGGCCCTGTGGTTTGCCAGGCTTTGCGCAAAGCCGGAGTGAAGGCGCCCATCGATGTGCATTTGATGGTATCGCCCGTCGATCCTCTGGTGGTGGACTTCGCGAAGGCCGGCGCGACCAACATCAGTTTTCATCCGGAGGCCACGCAGCATGTGGATCGCACCATTCAGCTCATCCGCCATGCGGGCTGCAACCCCGGCTTGGTGTTCAATCCGGCCACATCCTTGAGTTGGCTGGACTACGTGATCGACAAGATCGACGTCATCTTATTGATGTCGGTGAACCCCGGATTCGGCGGCCAGGAATTCATCCCGGAAGTCCTGCCCAAGCTTGGCGAAGCGCGTGCGCGAATCAAAGCCGCGCGGCGGGAAATTCGTCTGGAGATCGACGGCGGTGTGAAAGTCGAGAATGCCGCGAGCATCGCCAAGGCGGGCGCCGATACCTTCGTCGCAGGATCAGCGATTTTTGGCAGCACCGATTACGCGCGCACCATCAAGGCGATGCGCGCGCAGATCGAAATCGGCGGAAAATAAGCCCAACGGGCGCGGGTGGCGCTTACTCGTCGTCCTCGTCATCTTCGTCATCATCATCATCCGGCTGCTCGGCACGGGCGTTCTTGACGCTACCCGCATTCGCGCCCGCCTTCACGGGAACGATGAGCGGACGCGTCTTGACCTTGGGGCGCGCGTTGAACACCACGATGGTTTTCCCCGTGGCGCGCAGCAGCCCCTGTTCCTCAAGGACCTTGAGAACGCGTCCGGCCATCTCGCGGGAGCAACCGACCAGGCGTGAAAGCTCTTGCCGGCTGACTTTGATTTGCATGCCTTCCGGATGCGTCATCGCATCGGGTTCACCGCACAAATCCATGATGGCGTGCGCCACGCGGCCGGTGACGTCGACGAAGGCAAGATCGCCGAGCTTGCGGTTGGTGCGATCCAGGCGCGTTGCCAACTGCGTCGCCAATTCAAAAATCAGGCCGGGACTTTCGGCGGCGATCTGACGAAAGCGCGGATAAGTCATTTCGGCGAGTTCGGATTGCTGACGGGTTCGGACCCACGCGCTGCGCGTTGGCTGCTCGTAGAACAAGCCCATCTCGCCGAAGAATTGGCCCTTGTTCAAATAGGCGAGAACCATTTCGTTGCCGTCTTCGTCTTCGATCATGACTTCGACGGAGCCGGAAATGATGTAGTACAAAATGTCCGGCAGATCGCCGGCGTGAATGATCACGGTCTTTGAAGGGACTGTCCGAATACGGCAGTAGCTCAAGAAACGATTGATCGCTGGGATATCGCTTAAGGCTTTTGCCCCTTCTTCCATGTTCACTCCCGCTGGTTTTTTCGTCGGTTAAACGCCTATGCTGGCGCACGTTTTATTACATAAGTCCCGGAATCGCAAGCACTAAAGTCCTAGCTAGATCCAATACGAGCCGCGTGTCATCAGCCGGGATGCGGCGCGCATTGCCAATGTTATTGGAAACGGCAGCGGTTTACCTCCCATCGAGGCGGCTTTTGCACCGTGCTTCATCTCATCGCGGGTCATTTGCGCCAGGATGGCGCGGCTGCGTAGATCGTTAGGGCTCAAGCGCTCCAAGTGCCCGCGCAAATGCGATTCCACCTGTTTTTCAGTCTCGGCGATGAAGCCAAGGCTCGCACGATCGCCGAGGGCCCCGGCCAAGGCGCCGAGCGTCAGGGAGCCGAAGTACCAGAGTGGGTTCAAAAGACTGGGCCGACCGCGCAATTCCTTCAGGCGCTGCTCGCACCAGGCCAAGTGATCGATTTCCTCGGCGGCGGCTTCACGCATCGCCGATTTGACCTTAGGAGCGCGCGCCGTGAGCGCCTGGCCCTGGTAAAGGGCTTGCGCGGCCACCTCTCCGGCATGATTCACCCGCATCAAACGCACCGATTCGGCACACTCGGCTTCGGGCAACGCCTCCTCCGGGGCGACTTGCGGAACGCCCCGAGAGGCTCGTGGCGGCAGGGTTAAAGTCTTGATTATCTTGTCTATTTCGCCAATTGCGAGGTCAAGGGGCTCGAACCTGCGTGTGTCCATGGATACATTATATTATAGGTGCGTAAGCCTGCGGATTCTAAGGCTGGCATCTGACCGCGCTGTTCTGTACACTTTCGCGCCTTTCGTCAAGACCCCTATTGGTTGAGCAATCCATGTATACCGTATTTTCAAAGCCCGAAGAATCGCGCGGCGACTGGTTTTTAGTCGACGCCGCAGGCAAGACCTTGGGCCGGTTGGCTTCGGAGATCGCGCATCGCTTGAAGGGCAAGCACAAGCCGAATTATGCACCGCACCAAGATCTGGGCGATCACATCGTCGTCGTGAATGCCGGCGAAATCCGCGTCACGGGCGCCAAACTCACGGATAAGTTCTACCACCAGCACACCGGCTACGTCGGGAACTTGAAGAGCATTTCCTTGGGCAAGCTTCTGCAGGAGCACCCGGAGCGTGCAATTCAGTTCGCCGTCAAGGGCATGTTGCCGAAGGGCCCCCTCGGCCGTCGCATGTATAAGAAGCTGCATGTATTCGGCGGCAAGGATCATCCCCATCAAGCACAGCAGCCGAAAGCGCTGGAAATTTAATTTCAGGACAATCAATGGCAAATACAGCCGCCAACTCCTACTACGGCACCGGCCGCCGCAAAACATCCAGTGCGCGGGTTTACCTGCGTCAAGGCACCGGCAAGGTATTGATCAACGGTCGATCCTTGGATGAGTTCTTTGGCCGCGAAACCGGCCGCATGATCGTGCAGCAGCCTTTTGGCGCCGTACAACTCGATGGCAAATTCGATGTCGAAGCGCACGTCGAAGGCGGCGGCATCACCGGCCAGGCCGGTGCGATCCGCCACGGCATCACGCGTGCGCTCATGGCCTATGATGAGACCCTGCGTTCACCGTTGCGTAAAGCAGGCTTCGTAACGCGCGATGCGCGCGAAGTGGAGCGCAAGAAGGTTGGCCGCCGCAAGGCGCGCCGCGGCACGCAGTTCTCGAAACGATAATCACGAGAACGCATTCGCCTCCTTAGCTAAACGATCGATCGGATTTGGGGGATCGTCTAGTGGTAGGACAACGGTCTCTGACACCGTTTACCTAGGTTCGAATCCTAGTCCCCCAGCCAAACAGGGCCCACGCTTGTGGGCCCTTTTCTTAACGGTGCCAAGGATTTGTTGAGGATTTAGATGTCGGGCGAGCACAATTCGGGTCAACGGCTCGCGCCCATGGCGCTTGCTGCGCTCGGCGTTGTGTTTGGCGATATCGGCACCAGCCCGCTATACGCCGTGTCGGCCTGCTTCGTGGGACCCGGAATTGCCGTCACCCCGGATCATGTGCTCGGCGTGCTGTCGCTGATCTTCTGGTCGCTGGTTGTCGTCATCCTGTTCAAGTACGTGTTGGTGGTGCTCAACGCCGACAACAAAGGTGAGGGCGGCGTGCTGGCGCTGACGGCGCTGGTGGTCAACACGGTGCGGGCGAGTCCACGCAGAAAACTTTATGGGACCCTCGGGATTCTTGGCGCATCGTTGTTTTTCGCCGATGGCGCCATCACGCCCGCGATAACCGTTTTGAGCGCCGTCGAAGGCCTGCACATTGCGGCGCCGGATGCGCAGATTCCAGTGCTGCCGATCACCCTGGTGGTGTTGGTTGTGCTGTTCGTCATCCAGAAAAAAGGCACCGGCTCGGTGGGAAAAGTCTTCGGGCCGGTCATGCTGTGCTGGTTCGCGGTGCTGGCAGTGCTGGGTGTCTCCTGGATTGTGCGCGAGCCCGGCGTGTTGATGGCAGTCGATCCGTCGCGCGCGATCGGCCTGCTGGCGCAGCATCAAGTCGGCTCTCTCGCCGTGCTCGCAGGGGTGTTTTTGTGCGTGACCGGCGGCGAAGCGCTATACGCCGACATGGGCCATTTCGGCAAGGCGCCGATTCGACTGGGTTGGATGTGCATCGTCATGCCGGCGCTGGTCTGCAATTATTTTGGGCAGGGCGCGATGCTCATTGAAAATCCGGCCGCCATCAACAATCCGTTTTATCTCATGGCGCCGGCGTGGTCCTTGTGGCCGCTCGTGATTTTGGCAACCGCGGCCAGCGTCATCGCCTCCCAGGCGGTCATCTCCGGGGTCTTTTCGGTGACCACGCAGGCGGTGAGCTTGGGATTATTGCCGCGCCTGCGCGTCGAGCATTCCTCGGCGGACGTTGCCGGTCAGATTTATGTGCCGACCATGAATTGGATTCTCATGGTTGCGGCGTTGGCACTGGTGGTGGGTTTCGGCAGCTCCGCGGCATTGGGCGGAGCGTATGGCTTGGCCGTATCCGGCGCCATGACCATCGTGACCCCTCTGACCTTGAGCCTCATCAAGTCCCGGACGGGCAAGGACAGCCGTCTGCTGCGCACCGGATTGTCGCTGCTGTTCATTGTCGACATCGCCTTCCTGCTCGCCAATCTGACCAAGCTCGAAGAGGGCGGCTGGGTGCCGCTGGTATCCGGCCTGACGATATTCTGGCTGATGCAGACCTGGCAAAGCGGCCGCGCCTCGCTCATGACGCGTCTGCTGCGTGAACAAAAGCCGGTACGGGATTTCATCGAGGACCTGAAATTGGACCCGCCGGTGCGCGTGGCGGGCACGTCAATTTTCCTCGATCAGAAGGCGTCGGGAATTCCCCGTGCCCTGCTCAACAACATCAAGTTCAATCGCGTCATGCATGAGCGCGTCGTGCTCTTGACCGTGGTGACGCGTGAAGTGCCGCGTGTCCCCGCGGCCAAGCGCCTGACCGTCACGCCTGTTTGCGAAGGCATCGTGCGGGTGGTAGCGCAGGTTGGGTTTATGGAGAAACCGAACATCACCGCGATTTTGCGCGAGGCGGAAAGCCACGGCGTACCCTACGATCCGGAATCGACCACGTATTTCCTGAGCCGTGAAGAATTGCTTCCAGGCCGCCGCTCCGACCTGCCGCCCCTGCGGCGCCGCGCCTTCATGCAGATGGCACGCAACGCGCAAGTCATCGGCGACTATTACGGATTGCCGCACAACCGGGTGGTCGAGATCGGTACGCGCCTAGAGATTTAGCAGCCTGACGCCGGCGTCTCCCGCCACGATGAGGACATCCGCGCGGCGGCGGGCGAAGAGTCCCACGGTCACCACGCCGGCAATTTGGTTCAGCGCCGATTCCAAGGTTTTGGGGTCGCTGATCTTGAGATTGTGCACATCCAAGATCGGATTGCCATTATCGGTAAGGATCCCCTCGCGCCAGACGGGCTGCCCGCCAAGCTTCACGATCTGTCGCGCCACATAGGAGCGAGCCATGGCTATGACCTCGACGGGCAGCGGGAAGGCACCCAGCGTGGGCACCAGCTTGGAATCGTCGATGATGCAGACGAAGCGCCTCGAGGCGGCGGCGATCACCTTTTCGCGCGTCAGCGCGGCACCGCCGCCCTTGATGAGAGCTCCGTCGGCGGTGGCCTCATCGGCGCCGTCGATGTAGAGGCTCAGATCGCCCGATGTATTTAGATCGAGTTCCTCATAACCTGCGGCGCGCAATTTATCGGATGTTTGGCGCGAGCTCGAGACCGCGCCGGAGAGCTGTATTTTGCGGTCTTTCAGCACTTCAATGAGTTGATTTACCGTGGATCCGGTGCCTATTCCGAGCACCATGCCGCTTTCGATGTAGCGGACCGCCGCTTCCGCGGCGCGGCGTTTTTTTTGCGTTGACTGGTCGGGTGACACGCGAGATTTCCATCCTTCAGAAACAACTGTGCCCGCTTACGCGGGCACAGTTGATTACTTTCGAAGGCTTACTTTTTCTTAGCGGCCTTTTTCTTAGCTACCTTCTTCTTCGCCTTCTTTGCTTTCGCTGCCATGATAGAAACTCCGTTATCGGGTTAGTC
>DASXMG010000078.1:0-1900 GCA_036495805.1 Steroidobacteraceae bacterium
CCAAGCGGCTGCGATCCTCGGCCGACCTATCGGTACTGTCCGTTCGCGCTTGAGTCGCGCCCAGGCGGCACTGCGTAAGCAGCTCTCTCATCCGCTAGCCCGGACTTCTCATACCGCGGGCTGAGATTAGGGATTCCGAGACGGCAATCGCGCAACGGCGGTATGAGCGGGAGACGCGCAACCTGAGAGAGTCTCGGCGGGCGCAGTGCGGGCGCGATCGGTCTTGAACCGGAACCGGGCTATTTTGGGATCGCTGTTTTCTGGGCGGTCAGCGCGTGGCGGCGGTCAGCCGCAGATGGACGAGAGCGAACTCGTTCTGGTGAGGGCAGGCCGAGGCCATGGCGACCTTGATGCGGCGCACGCTGACCCGGACGAGCGCGCCGATTTTTAACAGCCTGAGGCGGATGGTGCCGCAGGTGGCTTCAGCAAACTGGGTATGGCGGAGCGCGATCCGGCGTAAAGCGCAGACGAGCACATAGGCCATCGCGGCGAACCACAATCGCAATTGGTTGGCGCGCATCGACTTTGCTGAGGTGCGGTCGGTGAACAGGTCGAGTTGGCATTCCTTGATCCGGTTCTCCATGTCGCCACGAGCACAGTAGATTTTCTCGTAAAGATGGCGGGCCTCGTGCTCGGTGCGCGCCAGCGAGGTGACGACAAAGCGCGGATTGGCTGCGCCGCTCGTCCATTCGGCCTTGCCGACGACGCGACGCTGGCGGCTCCAGCTGTCCAGCGTCGACCACATGAAGTCTTTGAAGCGGCGGGCCGGCTCAGCCGTCCGTTCGCTGTGTTGCCGGGCGTCTTCCAATTCGGCAGCGATCACTGCGGTGAGGCGCTCGTTCTTGGCCAGGCCGAACAGGTAATCGACCCGGTTGACCTCGCACCATCGCATCAACTCCTCGCGGGCAAAACCCGAATCGGCCCGCAACAGGATCCGCACCCGACGCCAGCGGGCGCGGATGCAAGCGACAATACGCGCCACCTCCGCGATCGCCCCAGCGCTGGCGTCGATGTTGGAGCGGCGCAATTTGGCCGCCAGCAGATGCCGCCCGCAAAAGACGTAGAGCGGCAAATAGCAGTAGCAGTCGTAATAGCCGTGGAAGAAGCGTCCTTCCTGATGACCGTGCAGCGGGTCGTCGGTGGCATCGAGATCGAGGATAATCTGCTGCGGCGCACGCCGCTGCGCGTTGACAAACAGATCGACAAACGCCGCCTCGATCGCCTTCGGGTCGTGACCGATCTTGTGATAGGGCGTCGGCTCGTCCTGGCCCAATTCCAGCCGGTTGAGCGTCGACTTGCCGGCGACTGGTGCGCAGTTCTTACGGCGCGCGGCAAGTTTGCCGGCCAGCACCGCCATGATCGGGTCGTGGCGCAAAGTGTCGTGATCGACCAGGTCCTCATAGCCCAACGCGATGCCAAAGACCCGTTGGCCAATCAGCGTCGCGACCGTGTGCTCGACCAGTTCCTCCGATCGGGCGTCGCTGAAGCACTGCGCGAAACGATCAATCAATCCGATTGCCCGGTCCGTCGCTCCCAACAACAGCCCACCCGCGTCCGAGGTGATCTTGCCGCCGTCAAAGCTGGCGACCACCGCCCGTCCCTCGACACGTTCAAATCCGAACAGATCGGCGCTACACTCTGTCGGCATCGGGACTCCCCCTGACCCTGAGACAAACCGTTGCAGCAACACGATTTTCTCAGATCCGGGACCCCGATGCACCTATTCCCATGAGAAATCCGGGCTAGCGCGCGAGGCCCGATACGACATGCGGAAAGCCAGCCGCGCTGGATCGGCTGAACTTCTTCCTTGGCGCACTGCTGATGGGATTTGGGCCGTGCAGTCAAACTGGCGCGACCGCGGCCGGGTGTCTGCGAACATCGGGTTTGTTCTGACTGCCCG
>DASXMG010000079.1:0-83614 GCA_036495805.1 Steroidobacteraceae bacterium
GAAAGGTACCCGCGGCATATATCGCGTCAAGCATCGGCACGGCGTAAGCCGCGTCCACTCGGGCCGACGCCATATGCTTGGCGTTATCTTTCACGATGCAAGCTGAACACGAAAAGCAACACTGTGCCGGCGCCACAGGGACGCGGGCACAGTGTGTAGGCCAATACTACTAGTTTAGCCCAAAGAACTAACGGTTCTGCGCCACCAGTTTCGAGACCTCCGACCACTGCTCCGATGCGCGAGCGATGTTGCCGGGAATGTCCTTCTTCCAGTTCTTGCGAGACTCGAGATCGCTGAACATGTAGAGCTTGCCGTCGACGAGGGCAAACACACGGGGGTGCGCGCCAACTTTGCGGCCCTGCGAAACCCCGAAGGCGTCGTAGCCGTCATACTGCGGTGCGTACTTCGCCGGATCGCTCGCAAACGTGTGCATATGCGCCGGCGTAATGAAGTAGAACTTAGAGCCCTTGTAGTCGAAGCTCAGGTCCTTGTTACCGAGGATCGGTTCCGGCGCGGGCGTAAAGTAGGAAATCGCATCGTAGCTGTTCAAAGCGACGCCTTTTTCTTCATAGAAATCGCCTGCGAAGACTTGCGCCGCGGACAGCGTCAAGATGGCGGCGGAGGTAAAACGAATGATTGATCGATAGTTCACGATATTCTCCAAAGTGTTCACAAAACATGACAACCGGTGACGCAGGTCACCCGCCGCGCAGCACGCGCGGCCGATCTTTAACTTGCTTGGACCATCTCCGCCTTTGCCGCAGCCGAGTCATTGACCGCGATGACGGCAAAGGGAACAAGTGCAAGGATCATTGACAGAAATAGGGCACTGGCATTGACGAAAATTTTCATGGTTGTCTCCCGGCGTTGGTCCATGGAGGCACTGTAAAGCGCCGTCGGAGCCTAAGGAGGGGTGTGCGCTGAACCGCGAAATCGGCGGCGCGAATGGCAGGGATGGGTCGCGAACGGTAGGGCCTGAGCCGGCTGGCATCCGGCCCGTGCTAGAATTCGGCCGCCGGACGGTGCTAAAGCATTCAAAACTAGAGCAAAAAGGGCATTCGGGATCGCAACGCTACTTTAGGAGCGCGCATGATTTTCGAGTCGATTTCCAGCGGGGGTTGCCGCTCCTATCTGGTTGGCTGCGAGGAAACCTGCGCGGCGGTGCTGATCGATCCTGAACTCAGCCAAATTGACCGCTACAACGCCCTGGCCGCCCGTCATGGGTTGCGCTTCCGTTATCTGATCGACACGCATACGCATGCCGATCATTTTTCGGCGACGCGGCAGCTTGCGAATCAGCTTGACGCGCCGGTCGTCATGCACCGCGCGAGCCCTGCGCCTTTCATCGATCTGCGGCTGGAGGGTGGTGATCTATTGGTGGTGGGGCGCCTGCGCCTGCAATCGTTGTACACCCCGGGGCATACCAACGACTCCATGTGCCTGTGCGTCGAAGATCGCGTCTTCACCGGGGATACGTTGCTGATCGGGGCGACCGGCCGCACGGACTTGCCGAGCGGTGACGCGGCGGCGTTGCACGAGAGCCTGTTCGAGGGTGTGCTCAAGCTCAATCCGGCGCTGATGGTATTTCCCGCGCACGAATACAAGGGCCGCAGCCATTCGACCATCGCGCAGGAGCTGGCCGACAATCCGCGCCTGCAAAAACGCGAGCGCGGCGCATTCATCGACATGATGCAGAGTCTGAATCTCACCATGCCCACGCATGTCACCGAGGCGCTGCGTACCAACATGAGCGGCGGAAAAACCGTTGCGCAGATGCTCTCCGATGCGGCCGCGTCCGTTCCGTTCATGTCGATGGCACAACTGAAGGCAAACATCGAAAGCCGCCGCGACGACATGATCGTCCTGGACGTGCGCGAACGCGATGCCTACGAAAGCGGGCACATCCCGGGGGCGTCTCACCTGCCGCGCGGACAGCTGGAGCTTCGAGTGAACGAGGAGCTCAAGGATCCCACTCGACGGATTCTGGTCTGCTGTGAGTTTGGACGTATCTCCACGTTGGCCACGGCAACGCTTCGCGCCATGGGATTTTCAGGGGCGGTCGCGCTGGACGGCGGCCTCAAGGCTTGGCGGGAAGCGGGATATCCGATTCACAGCGGCAAAGAGCCATAGATTCCCTACGGCGCGCTTGATGCGCGGGCGGCATCCGGCGATGCCTCCCAACCGCCGCCCAACGCCTTGTAGAGTTTGATGAGATCGATGATCTGGCTCAACGAGGCTTGCGCGAGCTGTTGCCGGGCCTCCACCGTTTGCAGCTGCAAGGTCAGAACGGTGACGTAGGGAACGAGCCCGTGCCCATACGCGTCGAGGTTGATGTCCAAGGCACGCTGGTCCGCGGCGACCGTGGTATTGAGCGCGGCGCTGCGCTCGGCATCTTCGCGCAGGCTGCTCAGCCCATCTTCAACTTCCTGCAGTGCGTTGAGGACGGTGCTGCGATAACTCAATGCCGCCGCCGCAGCTTCCGTGCGCGACAAGCGCACGCTCGCAAGCAACGCGCCGCCGTTGAAGATGGGGACTGAAATGCCGGGCCCGGCCGAATAGAACTTGCTGGCCCAATCGAAGAGATAGCGCGTGTCGGTGTTGCGCAATCCCACACTGCCCGTGAGCGACAATCGCGGGAACATAGAGGCGACCGACACCCCCACCTCCGCCGTGGCGGCATGCAGAGCCTCCTCGGAAGCGCGGATATCCGGCCGCCGCCGCGCGAGGGTCGAGGGAATTCCGACCGCCACCAGCTGCGGCAGAGCCGGTAATTCGTTTGCGGTTCCCAGCGCGGCGTCGAAAGCCTCCGGCATTTGGCCGCACAAGACCGCCAATGCATGCTTCGAACTGGCAATGCTCTGCTCATATAGGGGCAGCTGCGCCTCCAGGCTGGCCAGCTGGGCACGCGCTGTTTGTACGTCGGCCTCGCTGCCGAGGCCATGCAACTGCCGGCTGCTGGTGAGTTCCACGACAGCTCGCTGATCGGCAATCAGGGTGCTCGTCATCTGCCGCAATTCTTGGGCCGCACGCAACTGAAAGTACGCCTGCGCGATTTCCGCCTCGAGCGATACCAGCAGATCGTTCTTTGATTCAACGGCCTGCCGGCTTTGTGCGTCTGCGGCCTCCACCGAGCGGCGAACCTTGCCGAATAAATCGAGTTCCCAGGAGGCATCAAATCCCAGCTGATAGAGGTTTGTGGGTTTCTCGAGCGATGAAACCAGATCCTGAACGGCAGGGGGCGTCGAAGCGGAGTCCAGGCCCTTTGCCTTGGCAATGCCTGCGAGACCGAATTGCTCGCGGGTGTAGCTTGCGGTGCCGTTCAAGCTGGGCAGTCCCTGAGCGCGGGCGGCCTGTACTTGAATGCGCGCCTCGAGAATGCGCAAGTAAGCAACCTTGAGGCCCAAATTTCCGGAGGCGGCTTGATCTTCGAGCCGATCAAGCTGCTCATCGTGGAATTGACCCCACCACGCCGTGTCCGGCGGCGCATTGGGGTTCACCACCGGCGCGGACTCTGCGTACGCCGTCGGCGTGGGCTCATTGGGCCGGACGAAGTTGGGGCCGACCTTGCAGGCGCTGAGGCTCGCAATCAGCAGCGCAAATGCCAATTGGGCTGGGCGCATCATTCCGCGCCGACCTTACGGGTGGCCTTCACCGGTGAAAACAAGAACGTGAACGGCACAAATAGAAATGCGAGGATCGCGCAATACAGGAACACGTCCATATAGGCCAGTAATCCCGCTTGGGCGACCAAGGTCCGTTCCAGCTGGCCCATGGCGACCTGGGTGGTATCGCCGGCGACCGTGCCGAGGTTCTTGATCGCTGCGGAGACGCGCGACAAGGTTTCGCGGAAACTGGGATCGGCGTGGCTCAAATTCGCCGACAAATAAGCCGTGTGCACCTGCGTTCTCGCCGTGATGGCCGCCGTGGAAACCGAGATGCCGATCGAGCCTGCCACATTGCGAAACATCGTGAAGAGTGCGGTGGCGTCGGCCTGCAGGCGCGCAGGAATCGTGTAGTAAGTGAGCACACTGGTCGGCACGAACAGGAATCCGATTCCCGCCGCTTGCGCAATTCGCAGCATCATCAAGTGAAAGAAATCGATATCCGGCGCGATATTGCGCGAATACAGCAGCGCGAATCCCAGCACCAGAAAACCGGCGGTAATGATATAGCGGGTCTGAACCCGCGGCATCATGAGACCGATCAGTGGAATCAGGAAAATGACTGCGAGCGCGCCGGGACTCAACACCAAGCCCGCGAGCAGCGCGGTATAGCCCAAGTGCTGCTGCGCCAGCTGCGGGATGAGCACCGCGCTGCCGTACAGCACGATTGCGAAGAACGCGATGGCCACGCAACCCAACGCGAAGTTGCGGTCCTTCAATACCCGCAGATCCACCACCGGGTTGCGCGTGTATAGCAACCATCCGCAGGCGCCGGCGGCACTGACGGCGGCAAGCGCGGCGAATGCGCGGATAAACGCGGATCCGAACCAGTCCGCATCCTCGCCGCGGTCCAGCATGATTTGAAATGCGGCAAAGGTGAGGGCGATCAATCCGATGCCGATGTAATCGATCGACACCTTCCGGCCCTTTTTTGCCCATGGCGGGTCTTCCACCAGGCTCATGACCGCGAAGGTCGCGAGGATGCCGATCGGCACATTGATGAAGAACACCCAGCGCCAGCTATAACTGTCTGTAATCCAGCCGCCGACGGTGGGACCGAGCACGGGAGCGACCACGGTCGCGATCGCCGTCAAGGAGAATGCCCGGCCGCGTTGGGCGGGTGGAAAGGTATCGAGAACGATGGACTGCTGATTCGGCTGCAGCCCGCCGCCAAAAAAACCATGCAAGATGCGAAACACGATCAGGGCACCCATGTTCGTGGCGATACCGCATAGAAACGAGCAGACGGTGAAGGCAAAAATGCAAATGACAAAATAACGCTTTCGGCCCAGCAGCCGCCCGAAAAATGCCGAGATCGGCAGCACGATGCTGTTGGACACCAGGTATGAAGTCAGCGCCCAGGTGGCCTGGTCGTAACTCACCGAAAGACTTCCGGCGATGTGCGGCAAGGCGACGTTGACGATGGTGGTGTCCAGAATTTCCATGAACGCGGCCGAGGTGACCACCACGGCGATCAGCCATGGATTATGGGTGGGACGCCAGCCGTTCGCGCTGTTTGCCTGCGCGGAATCCGTCACGGGAAGTGCACCACGGGAGCGACCGACAGTCCGAGCGGCAATGGCCGATTCGGATCGAGGCCGCGGTCGATCGCAATCTTCACGGGAACGCGCTGCACGATTTTGACGAAATTACCGGTGGCGTTCTCCGCGGGAAAGGCCGAGAAGCGGGAACCGCTGCCGTATTGAATGCTCTGCACGTGACCGTGCAGCTTGAAGCCCGAGTAGGCATCCACCTCAAGATCGACGGCGTCGCCGGGCCGCATGCGTCCAATCTGCGATTCCTTGAAATTCGCAGTGATCCAAACATCCGGAGTCACGATCAAAAACATGGTCTGTCCCGCCGTCAAATAGGTGCCGCGCTGTACGCTGCGCAGCGTGATAAAGCCATCCGACGGAGCACGGATTTCGGTGTAGCCCAGATTGAGGTCGGCCTGCTCCAATTGAGCTTCTGCTTGTTGGACCTGCGCCATTCTCTCCGCCACCGCATTCATGGCCTGCTGAATTTGTTCGGGAACGAGTTGGGCGACGGCCACCTGTGCTTGCGCGCTTTTCAGATTGGCGTGACTGCTCAGCTGTTGGCTCGTGGCGCTATCGATGTTTTCCTGCGTCGTTGCGCGCCGGTCGACCTCGTGCTGGCGCGCGTAGGAAGCCTGCGCTTGGGCGAGCACCGCCGCCGCTGCCTGTTGCTGCGCTTCCGCGGAGACCAATTGCGCCGGGTATTGCACGCGTGCAATGTGCAGGGCGGTGTCCGCGGATTTAAGCTGCGCCTCCGCCAGCGCCAGCTGACTCAGTGCGGCGGCGCGGGCCGTGCGAAAATCCTGCGGCTCGATCCGCAGCAACAGGTCACCCCTGTGGACACGGCTGTTGTCGTCGATGAAGAGATCGACCACGTAGCCGGAAATCTTGGGCGCCATCGTGATCACGTTGCCATCCGTGTACGCATCGTCGGTGGACACTTGATTGCGCTGCGCGAACCAGAAGAAAAACGCGACGATCGCCGCGATCACGGCGAGGACACCGAGAATAATCAACGGCTTTTTGCTGCGAGCCTTTGCCGGTGCGGAAGCCGGCGCGTCCGTATCGTCATCCTTTACCCCGCCGTGATCATTGGTGTTGGCGGTCCCGGCATGAGGCTCGGTTGCGGACGGCATTGCGACCTCCGTGGTAAGTTCGTCAGCGCAATGCGCATGCGACGGCCAAGAATAAACCATCCAAGCGTCGGCTTCGGTAGGCGAAGTCCTACATTTTTATCGGAAGGCGCAGGTCGAGTGTGCCTAAGTGTCTTTGAGCTCCACCCACGTCGGCGCGTGATCGCTGGCTTTTTCCCAGCCGCGTACCTCGCGGCACACCCCGGCATCGACCAGTCGGCTCGCGATCGACGGGCTCAGAAGCAAATGATCGATTCGCAGCCCGGCATCCCGTCCGTAGGCGTTGCGAAAGTAGTCCCAAAAGGTGTAGATCTGCTTGCCCGGATGCATCGTGCGTAGCGAATCCACCCAGCCGTGCTTGAGCAGGTGCGCGAATGCCTCGCGAACCTCAATCCGGAATAGAGCATCATCCACCCAACGTTCCGGCTTATAGACGTCGGCTTCAGTCGGTATCACATTGTAGTCGCCTGCGAGCACCACCGGCGCTCCGGATAGCAGCAGCTCGGCGGCATGGGCAAGAAGTCGATTGAGCCAACGCAATTTATATTCGAATTTAGGGCCGGGAGCCGGATTGCCGTTCGGCAGGTAAAGGCAACCAATCAGGACGCCCGCGACGTTGGCCTCGATGTATCGACTATGCGCATCGTCAGGATCGCCGGGAAGAACGCGCCTGATTTCCTCAGGTTCGGAGTTCTTGGCCAGGATCGCGACGCCATTCCAGCTCTTCTGACCGTGCCAAATGACGCCGTATCCGGCGTCGCGAATGGCCGCCTCGGGAAAATTCTCCTGCGGCGCTTTGAGCTCTTGAAGGCAAACCACATCGGGCGCGGTCTCCGCGAGCCAGCGCAACAGGCTGGTCAGGCGCGCGTTGATGCTGTTGACGTTGTAGGTGACGATTTTCATGGGCCATTTTGTTGGTTCTTCGATTGTTTTGCAAAAGCGCAGCGTGTCCGCAATGGGCAGCGCGCGCACAGAGGATTCGGGTCCTATTTGCGGGCTTATTTCGCCGAATCCACCCAGACGTCGCTGTGTTTGATGCGCTCGAGGAGAGCCTGGGGGTCGAGTTTGCGGTAGCCCGGCGGGATGCTGAACAGGCTTGCCGGCTGCGCTTGCAGCAGAATGTTCTCGACGACAAACATCTTTCCGTCCGGCGCCCGCCATTTCACCGGAAAGCCAAGCGTGCTGTCGACCCAGCCGTAACTCGGTTGTCGATCCGGCATCGACACGCGGTATTCGATGACTTCGTGTTGACTGACGGTTGCGCGTTCGATTGGTTCGCAGTGCCACGCGTCGGTGCCTGCCATGCCGGCGATTACCGCCGCCGCCTGCCATTGGCGGCAGGGATCCCGCGGATCGACCCAGACGAATATCTGCGTCAGCGGCGTGGACTGTCGTGCATCCAAATAGATCCGCTGCGCGGATCGGACGAAGAGAGCGGTGCCGATGTCGACGTCGCTGATGAAAAAGCCATCCGATGCGTCGGGCACCTCGATGCGGCTCTTGTGATTCGCCGCATGCAGCTTGGCTGTCGCGCCCCGCGGCGCGCCGCTGCTATCCAGTGCAACAATATCGGCGGAGAAAGATTGTGCCGCTGATTGCGCCAACGCGCCGGTACTGCCGGCGAGCGCCAATTGGAGAGCGACTGACACCTGCCGCAAGGCCTTGCGCCGCATTTCGTTCCTTGGAAAAGGAGGTGCCGATCCGACTTCGTCGGACCGGCACCGGTTTCAAGTCTTACGCGATCGGCTCTTATTCGAAATAAGGCTGTTTAACCTGATGATCAAAGTCGAACAGGTCGAATAGATCAGATAGCGCCGGCATATTTTTCGGCACGTACGGCTGATCATCGCGCATTTTCGGATTGGGCAGATTATCGCGGCTGCGATCGGTCAACGGTTTCAGCTTCCAGTTGCGCTCGATGAATTTCAGCAGCGAGACATGATCGGCGTAGGTGTGGTTAACCGTGCCGCCCGTGGAATATTCCGACAGGGTGAGCAAGGGTATCCGCGGCCCGTCGCCGAAGAAGTCGATCGGTTGAATGAAGCCCGAGTCCCAGTAGCCGCCGGCCTCATCCCAGGTAACGAACACCACGGTTTCTGCTTTGAGCTTGGGATGCGCCTCGAGTGCGTCGAGCACTTGCTGCACATAGGCTTCAAACAGATCGATCTTCGATGACGAAGGGTGCCCATCGAGCAATCCATCCGGCTTGCCGAAGGAAACCGAGGGCAGTGTGTCCGCCTTGATGTCGGCGAGCAGATCGACCGTGTCCTGGATATGCGCCTTGCGCTGCGCCGGGTCGCCCATGATTGAGGTGGCATATTGGAACGGGTTGCAGATCTGACAATAGGCGACACCCAGCGAATGGGCAGGGTCGGCCAGCGCCGCTTCGCCCAATGCCGTCGAGGAGTTGAGCGTGGCGGCGGTTCCCGCCGTCACCGCGTCATTCGACAGCGCGACCGCATCGTTGTAGGAGCCACCGAAGTACGCCCAGGAGATCTTCTTGTCATTGAGCGCATCGCCGATGGTACGGACCGGGGACGGCGGAATCATGTTCTGCGCGGCCGGGGAGGGCGCACGGAACCCGTTGGGATAGAAGCCCGGGTTCGTATTATCGAGCATGTAGTAGTGGGCCGTGGCGCAGTTGGGCGAAGGGCGGTAGGGCAAAGCCTCGAGGTAGCCGACGATCGGCGCGACGCCCGGTTGCGTGAAATCCGCACAGTTCGAGAAATTGTTGTCCGCCGTGTACTTGTTGGTCGTGCCTGCGACCGGATTGGGATTGGCGATCTGACTGGCCGGCGGCGTGATCGGATTGCCGTTGCCATCGCTCCAGAAAGCCGCATCGCCCGTGCCAATCATGAAGTGATTGGCGCCGGTGCCGCCCTGGACTGACTGATGGAAGTTGTCACTCAGGCTGAACCGGTCGGCGAGGGTCTTCAATGTCGAAGCCTGTTCTTGCTCCGCATCGTAAAAACCCATCTCGTTGCCTTCGCTAAAGTTGTGCTGCACCGCCGGGACTGTGTTGTCACTGAGATCGTAGGTCGCCATGACGAAGGGAAACAGATCGTTGAGACATCCCGTGGGATTGGCTTTGCTGGCATTTGCCACGCTGCAGTCAGACTGCTGCCATGCCTGGTAGAACCGGTGGGTCATATCGCCTGTGTAATCATCGTCGCTGATGTTCGGGCCCTGCAGAACGAACGGTCCATTGGGCAGAACACCGGCGTTGGGGATGCGCGAATCCACGCTGTTATTGGCCAGACCGGTGAATCCGGTGGTCAAAATCGTATCGGTATTGGCGGTGAAGTCCGGACTCGGATCCAGCCCCGCGGCCGCCGCCAGGAATGCCGGGGTAAAGGGAGCGCCGGCCGTCCCTTGAGCCGAGGGCGCTCCATTGGTGTTCGGTTGCGGCATCTGATTGCTGACATAGAGCGTCTTGGCCGTCTTGGGGGCGCCGATGTAGTACGCCGGCTGAGGTGCGACTGAAAATTGTTGCGCCAACGCGAAATTCGGGCCGGGGGTGCCATCCTTGTTGACAATGCCCTTGGACAGGATATTCGAAATGGTCTGGTGCTTGCCCCTGGGGTTGTAGACGCCGAAGGTGTGATCGGTACCGCGATTTTCGCCGATCAAGATGATGACGTGCTTTATGGGCGATTCTGTCTTTACCGCATCGGCGGCATCATTGTCCTGTGACTTGTTGTCCGCAAATCCGACCGTCGTCGCGAGCAGCGAGAAAGACAATGCCGCGCTCGCTCCCCACACAATGTGATTTCGAACATTCATTCGCATAAAAAAGCCTCCCACTTAAGTTAAACCAAAAGCTGGGGACCGAAGGTAGCGAGCGACTGTCTCAAACGCGTGAATCTAAGATGTCAGTTTGCGTTCCCGACGACGGCTGTTACGCGAGCGCGATTATCTTTATTGAACAGCGACCACGGTTCGGCCGCCTGCAGCGCCAGAGGCGCGGAAGCAAATGAAAGTTTGCGATAGTTCAGGTACTCGGCCGCTGCCTCGCTCATCAAGCCCTTGTCGAAGTCGGCTTGGATATTTTGTAAATTTTGCATGAGTGCTGCAACGGTCGCGCGTGCCAGCGCGAGTTCGTGAACCCCGTTGGCGTGAACACTGCCCGGGAGTCCGTGGCCGGTTAAATCAGGATAGTGGTCGGCAAGGTCCTGCAAAAGGTCGTGCCCGCTGCGCACGGCCAACGTGACCACCTCGGTGTCCTTGCGCGCAATTGCCAGGTCGAGAACACTCACGAATCCGTTGATATCCGCGAGTACGTTGCTTCCGCTGAGACGATACTCGGGACGCGTGCCATCCCCAAGCGCGGCAAGATATGCGGCAAGATCGGTGCGATCCTGTTCGCTGAGTCCAAGCTCATAGACGCGATTGAAGTAGTCGATGACCTGGCCAAAATTGTCGAATCGGCCGTCGTGGAAGTAGGGCGCGTTGAAGTCCGCATTCAACAGAGTCGGAGTTTTATACCAGCCGCCTGAGCCGACGTCGTGCTGGCGATGATCGACAAAGGCTGCGGACGGCATGTGGCAGGAAGCGCAGCTCATGTTCGGTTCACGCGGAAATGGCTTGCTGAACAGCGTTTCGCCGCGCCTCTGCGCCGGGGTAGCGCCGGCATTCAGGCGCGCCGTCTTGTCGAGATTCGGATTCGGCAGAAAATCGATGTCTTCGATGTAGGCCACGAGTGCGTCGAGCACTTGCGGCGACGGTTCCGCCCCTGCGAATTCATTGACGACGACGTTGCGCACGAAATCGCGCAAGGAGGCGATGCGTCCGTCATGACCGTACGGGCCTAAGAACCGCGCTCCTCGCAAGCTCGGTATGCTCACTGCATCCAGCACGCCATTGTCGGTCTTCGGATTGAACAATGCGTTCGTGGTATCGAAGGTCCCCGGCCGGGTCGAGAGTCCCGGGACGAAGAGTCTTGGATTGGCTGCGCCGTTGACGTGACAGCTGGCGCAGCTGATGTGCGCCTTGCGAGCAGCCTCGCCGAGCGTGTACGGCGAGTTGAAAGCCAGGTTGCCCAAATTGGACATATAGGACTTGCGGCCGCGCGTCGCCTCTGAATGAAAGATTTCGCGCGGGTTATTCGGCGCATCCTCGTCCAGTTCTGTGCCGAGGGGCAAGCCGCTGCGCCCATCGGCGACCGGGGCGGAGTGGGCGCTATTCCCCGTTGCCATCCACAGCATTGCGGCAGCGGCCAGCGCTGCGAAACCTGCACATACGCGCCCGCGTCTTACACGGTGTAGGAAATGCTCCGCTCTGACCAAGACGCTGCCTCATCGCCTAGCTGGGGGGAGCGTATGTTTATCACTCAAGCATGTAGCATTTGTTAAAGCGGCAAGCCGAGGAACGCCGGCCGGTTACACTTTATTGAGGCTTCTGCGCGGCCAGCATGGATGGGGACTCAATTCCCGGCGCGTCGCACCGCGTGTAGGGAGTTTCCTACGGCTGCTGGTCGCCGCAACGGCAGCCATTCAGCGACGAACAGTGTAGATTGAATGCTCCAGGATTGTGGGATGGCAGGCCATGCTCGGCATCAAAAGATTTTCTAAGAAATCGCCGGCTAGAAGCGACTTATACGCAAGCGTCGAGCTGATTCAAGCGGTGACCAAAACCAGCCCGGACTGCATCAAGGTGGTTGCGGGCGACGGGCAACTGCTGGAAATGAATCCCGCGGGCCTCGAGATGATCGGCGCCGACTCCTGGCAGGCCGTCAAGGCAGCATTCGCATTGGATCTTGTCGCCCCGGAACATCAGAGCAAGTGGCTTGCCAACCATCAGCGCGTCTGTGCTGGGGAAAACCGGGTGTGGGAATTCGACATCGTCGGCTTGCAAGGCCTGCGGCGAAACATGGAGACGCATGCGTCACCGATTGTATTGAGCGACGGCACCACCGGGCAATTCGCCATCACGCGGGACGTGACGGAGCGAAACACGGCACGGGATGCACAGCGTCAGCTCAATTGCGAATTGGAAGACAAAGTGAAAGCGCGTACCCGTGAGCTCGAAGCAGCGCTGCAGCGCTTGCAGGAAAGCGAGCGCAGTTTCGAATTGCTGGTCGACAGCGTCACGGATTATGCCTTGTACATGCTGGATCCCACCGGGCAGATCGTGAGTTGGAATTCGGGTGCGCAACGCATCAAGGGTTATGAAGCGGCCGAAATCATCGGCAAGAACTTCGAGTGCTTTTATTCCGAGCAAGACCGCGCCGCGGGAGTTCCGGCGACGGGACTACGCACCGCGGCTCGGGAAGGTCGGCTGGAAACCGAGGGTTGGCGTCTGCGCAAGGATGGCAGCCGATTCTGGGCCAACGTCATCATCGATGCCATCCGCACCGACGGGCATCTGGTGGGCTACGCGAAAATTACGCGGGACATCACCGAGCGCCGGGCCGCCGAGGCCAGGCTGCGTCAGGCGCAAAAAATGGAGGCGGTCGGACAGTTCACCGGCGGCGCCGCGCATGACTTTAACAACTTGCTGATGGCGATCCTGGGCAGCCTCGAAATATTGCGTAAACGCATGCCGAACGATCCGCGTTTGCTCGGCCTCTTGGACAATGCCATGCAGGGAGCCAAACGCGGTTCATCGCTGACGCAGCGCATGTTGGCGTTTGCTCGCCGCCAAGAATTAAAGCAAGAGGCGGTTGATCTTGCCTACCTGGTCAATAACATGATGGAGCTTTTGGAACGCTCGCTCGGACCCACGATCAATATTGAGACTCGTTACCCGCATGAAGCGGTGCGAGTGCGCACCGACGCCAATCAACTCGAAACGGCGCTCCTGAACCTGGCCATCAACAGCCGTGACGCCATGCCCGACGGGGGCACGATTACGATCTCTGTGTCAGAGCAGTCCATCGCCGGCGTGCACCCGACGGGGCTTCCACCGGGACCTTATGCCTGTCTGGCCGTCGCGGATACGGGTCATGGAATGGATGAGGCCACGCTCGCGCGCGCGACCGAGCCGTTCTTTACCACCAAAGGGATCGGCAAGGGCACCGGTCTCGGTCTCTCGATGGTCGATGGGCTCATCGGACAGTCCGGCGGCAAGCTCATCGTCCAGAGCGCACAGGGGCGGGGCACCACCATGGAGCTTTGGTTTCCGATTACGACGCAGCCTGAGAACGCCGGCGAGCGCGATATCACCGCGGCCAGCGAAGGCCTTCTTACCCGGCGACAGCTTTGTATCCTCGCCGTGGACGATGACAGCCTGGTATTGGCCAATATCGCGGCAATGCTCGAGGATCTGGGGCATCGAGTCATTGCGGTGGGCTCAGGCGCAAGAGCGATCGAAGAAGTTGAGTCAACGCCGGCGATCGACATCGTTCTAACCGACCAAGCGATGCCGGTCATGACCGGCGTCCAGCTGATCGAGAGCTTAAGGGCGCGACGACCGGCACTGCCGATCATCTTGGCGACCGGATATGCGGAATTGCCTCAGGGGGTCAGCGCGTCGATCGGCAGGCTGTCAAAGCCCTTCACTCAGAGGGCGCTTGCCGCGGCGCTCGCGGCAACCCCCATCAACTGATTTGTCTCAGCTCATCGATGTCGACCAGTCCCTCCTGGCTATAAAACGTCAATGACATCGCTCGGCTGCTGTTGGGACAGATGCCGCTAATTTGCAGATCGCCGGTATGGTAGACGGCGAGCTTGCCGTACGACTCGACGATGAGTCTGCGCAGCTCGCGGAAAAAGGCATAGCGCCTGCCGTATTGCGAGCCGCAGGTAACAGGTTGGCCGAGTTTTGCCGGCCACCAAATATCCGATCCGCGCGCGACGGTGACATGCTGTTCCATATTCGGAGTCCTTTCTAGCGTGGAATGATTCGAACCAGCGCGCATCCTGTGGCAGATGGAGAATTGCTGTCTGTAGGCAAAAATCTCTAAATTTGTAAGACTGTAAATTTGCGCAATGTCGAAAATCATTTCGACGGCGTTGATCTGTTGCCGCCAAGAAGCGTCAAGGCGCTGAGCGAGGCGGCCGCGCATACCAATGCGCCCACGCCCATCGACACATGGAATGCGACCAGTAGTCGTTCGCCTTCGGCCGCCAGTACGGACCCGAGCAACGCCGTGGCAACCAATCCGCCGGTCCGTGCGACGGCGCTGTTGAGCCCGGATGCTGAGCCGGTATGTACTTGATCCACCGAGGTCAGCACCGCGGTGGTCAACGGCGCGACCGCCGCGCTCATGCCCAGCGCAATGATCACAATCATCGGCAGCACCCTGGTCCAATAGTCCGCGTTCGAATCGATGCGCAGTGCCAATAGGAATCCCGTCGCGACCACGAGCGGACCGATCGCCAGCGGCGTTCGCGCCCCGATCCGAGCTGCGAGGGCTCCGGCCGACGGAGAGGTCAGAGCGAGAATCAGCGGCATGGGCAAGAGAGCCGCACCCGCGGCAGTGGCCGAGTAGCCGGCCGCCTTGATCAGGACATAGGGGAGGAGTACCAACAGCCCTCCCATCGCCGCATAAAGAAGGAGCGTGAAAATCGTCAGCCCCACGAAGCCCTTGGAGGCAAATAGATGCATCGGCATCATGGCCCGCCCACCGCGCATGGTTTCAAAGCGCAGAAAAATGAGCAGCAATGGCACGGCAACCGCCGCCGCGGCCATGGCAGCGGGTGTCCAGCCACGCGGACTGGCGCCGATGGTCAGCGCCCAGGTCAATGCCGCCAATCCGATCGTGGCCAGAACCCCACCGGTTGCATCCAGCGGATAGGCTTCGGTATGCCGGTCGTGGGGCACAAAGCGCCAAGCCAGAATGATGGCGCCGGATGCCAGCGGCAGGTTTAACAGGAAAATCGCCCGCCAGCTGCCCAAATCGATCAGCCAGCCGCCAATCACCGGCCCGATTGCGGCCATTGCTGCGCCGGTCGCTGCCCAAATCCCGATTGCCCGCCCTTTGGATTCGCCGGAAAACGTCTGGCCCAGGATGGCGAGGCTGTTTGGCAACAGCACTGCCGCGCCGATGCCTTGAATCAGCCGGCTCTCGAATAGTGCCGGCAGGTTGGGTGCCAAGGCGCAGCCAAGCGAGGCCAACGCGAACACCGATGTGCCCAAAATGAGCAATCGGCGGCGGCCGAAGTGGTCCCCGGCGGCTCCGCCGAGCAGCAGAAGAGCGCTCAAAGGCAGAAGATAAGAATTGATGACCCACTGCAGCGCGCCGGCGTCAGCGTTGAAGTTCTTCGCGAGGGTGGGCAGGGCAACATTCACCACGGAGCCGTCGACGAAGGCCAGGGCCGATGCCAGGATCGTGGTGGTCAGCACCAGATTCGGATGCGGCCCCGGGGGCGCCGCCTTTGCGCACTGCGCAGCGACCGAATCGCACGCCGGGTGTATGGAGCTCAACGCAGGCTCAGAGCATATTTCGCGTACAGGCGATCCTTCCGATCGGGGTCAACGTTGAGCCTGGTGATATCCCCCTCGGCCCAGCGCATGAGCTTGGGATCCATAACCTTGAACCATTGCCGTGGAAATGCCGCCAGCGCAAAAGAACCGGGATAGCCGCTCGGCAAGCGCGGTAGATCCTCGAAGTCGCGCAGGGTTTGATAGGGGCGCAGGGCGTTGGCATGATGATCCGAATGGCGCTGCAGATGGAAAGTCAGCAGATTGGAGAAAATGTGATTGGTATTCCAAGAATGACGCGGCTTGCAGGCTTCGTAACGTCCATTCGGCATTTTCTGCCGCAGCAGACCGTAGTGCTCGACGTAATTGGCCTGTGTCAATCCATACCAGGCGTACACGTGGTGAACGATCAAAAATGGCAGAACGATCCAACCGAACATTGCGATCAGGACGCCGCCGACCGCCAGCGTCAGCATCCACGACAGCAAAATCGGATTGCGCCAGCTGAATGGCCCGTATCCCAGCTTGGCCAACCGTTCTCCTTCATGGTGCCAGCCGCGCTTGAATGCGCCCGGAATTTCACGGCGCACAAATTTGTATATGCTTTCACCCATGCGCGCGCTGGCGCAGTCTTCCGGCGTCGCCACGTGCACGTGGTGACCCACATTGTGCTCGATGCAAAAATGCCCGTAGCCCACCAGGCCATTGGCAACTTGCGCGGCAATGCGATCGGCGCGATTATTTTTGTGCCCCAATTCATGGCCGAGCAAAATCGCCCCACTGCTTTGAAAGCCGGTGCCGAGAGCTAATACCGTGTAGGCCCACCACGGCACGCGGTAGGTGCCGAGAAACCAAGCGGCCATGAGGAAACTTGCAAACAGCAAGACGATGCCGACATACAAAAGCATGCGATAGTAATTGTCGCGAGCCATGTGCCGCACAACTTCTTCGGGCGGGTTGTGTCGGTCTTCCCCCATGAGGCGATCGACCAAGGGAATGGCGACAAAGTTGTAGAGCAAGGGAAACAGCATGGTGAGCGGGTTATGGCCCGTGGCGAAATAAAGGCCAATGGCAATCGGCGGGTTGAATCCCCCCGTCAGCGATAAGAGCCACAGGTAGCGTTTCTTATCGACATAGCGGATCGATCGACCGTCCGCCATCTGCCCTACAAATTCCATCTCGGCAGCCTCGCTCGAATGAAAGCCTTCTTCCGGGCGGGCTAATTATACGCATTCTTGCGAAAAGGTAGGCAAAGGGCCGGCGAACGTGCCGCCGGCCCCCTTCTTGGCTAAACGACGGGTGCTCAGCTAAACGAGGAAGGAACACCGTAGAACGTATGCACGTCGGTAGCCCATGACCTGTCGGCCATGCTCGGCCAGTGATCCTTGTCAAACCCGGGTGCGTTCTTCAGCTTTTCCTTGCTGGCATCGAGGGTGAAGCGATGGTTGACGGTGTCCAGCTTCAATGCGCGCCAGGGCACCGCAAACAGCCGATCTCCCATGCCGAGAAAACCTCCGTACGAAAGGACCGCATAGCTGATTCTGCCGCTTGCCATGTCGATCATGAATTCCTTGATCGAACCCAGTTTTTCGTTCGCGGCATTGTAGACATCGTTGCCCAACAATGTGTCCGCGCCCATCAGCGCCGGTCCCGGACCGTGTCCGGTGCTGCCCTTGTACATTCCGTACGTATCGCGCGAGACGTAGTCGGTTCGGTTGCTTTCCATCATGTTCGGTTCTCCTGGTAGATGAGGGTGGTTCGAGAAGTTCAGCCCTGCAGCGAGCTGACTTTCCGTCGGAGCATCGTGATTGATAACGCGGCCGTACCGCATCGGCGTGCAGGCGTATTTTTGTCCGCGACCGTTAGCGGATGCCGTAGGCGGCATCCGACCGCACATTGCCTGTCGCGATGAGCTTAACTTGAGTTAGTGATTCGCGAAGCGCTTAAGGATGCAGCGTAAGTTTTTGTGCGCGCCAATTGAGGAGCTCCGCGACGTAGAGCTCATTCTCCGAGGGGCATGCCATCTCATGGATCCAACCGAACTTTTTCAGAGTCTTGCCGCTGCCGCCGAGCCAACCCAAAATCTTGCCGTCGAGGGAAAGTTTATAGATGCGGCCGGGATAAGCATCCGACACGTACAGATACTGCACGGGGCCCGGCGTGATGCACAGCGCCCACGGTGAGCCTGGGTGCATGTTGCCAGGGCTTGCTTCGGTGGGTCGGGCGCCGATCGCAACGGGGCTATTCGGCGGCGCGGGCATGTCGATCTTGATCGTGTTGAGCAGCTTGCCCGAGGTATCGAAAATCTGGATGCGCTGGTTGCCGCGGTCCGCAATGTAAATGCGATTATGCGAATCGATCGCAATGGAATGCAGGGTATTGAACTGACCTGGTCCGGAACCCGGCTCGCCCCACGTTCCAATCCAATTGCCATCCTTATCGTATTTGGCCACCCGTGAATTGATGTAGCCGTCGCTGATGTAAAGGTTGTCGCTCGAATCCCATGCCATGTCCGTGACCTGCCGGAATAACCCGTCAACCGGCGGCAGCGGCGGCTTGGGATGCTCGAGCGGGTGCGCGCTGTCGTCCGAGGCCTCGGCCTTGCGCCCGAATACCCGGGTCACCCGGCCCTGCGGATCGAATCGCACCACCACATCCGAGCCTTTGTCCGCCACCCAAATGTTGTCGTATCGATCGATGCGGACGGCATGCGCAAACGACCAAGCGTATAAATTCTTGCCGATTTCGCGCACGAATTTTCCGGCAGAATCGAATTCGAGCAGTTGCGCGGCGGCTGCTCCATAGGCAGGCCCGCTGGTGTTGCCCCGCGACAGCACAAACACATGCTTCTTCGAATTCACGGCGATGCCCGATACCTCGCCGAAATAGGTATTTTCAGGAAGCTTGAAAAAATCCGGCGTGGAGTCGAAGGCAATCTCAGGCGCGGATTGTCCCAATGCATTTGCGCAGAAACACACGCCTGCAAATACCTGCAGCAGGATTTTTCTCATTTTGATGCCCTTGCCTGGCGCGCCTTGGTCAGGGTGTGCCGCGCGGCGAATAGGAGAATTTTTGACCGGCGATCGATGCGGACCACATCAGGCCGCCTTTGGCGACCGTGAAGACGGCCATGCCATTCTGATAGTTGCCCCGGGTGGTCGCGTCGTTTTGACCGACGCTTACCCCGGAGCTCGCCCCATTGGTCGCGGCACCCGCGTTGGCGCCCGCTGTAATTGCGACGACGCTGGCATCGGCGCCGAATTCGAAGTTTCCGGACTCAAATATGTCGAGCGCGCGTTTATCCTCGAAAAAGATGATTTGGCTGTAGGCCTTACCGCCGGCCTGAAAGCCGACGCTGACCTGACCGAGGGTCGCATCTCCCGTATGCACGCCGTGCACGTACACACGCCCCTTGCCGTACGCGCCGCCCACGCCCAGCGCGCCCGACCCGATTGTCGGAAACACTGCGTATGCATAGCTGTTGGCAAAAAAGGTGCCGCTGGCACCGGCATTCTTGAATATGGCGATGGTGTCCGAGTAGCTGCCGGCATGGGCAACGCCCGCCGCGATGATCAACAGCGGAATCAGAGCCAAGCGCATTAGCTGTTTCATGGTATTTCCCTCAAGGACTTGCTTGATCGCCGGAGTTGTCCGTCAGATGTACGGTTTGCAGGTTCAGCTTTTTGCGCAGTGCGCTCACGTCCGCCGCGGACACCGGCGCGGCTTGATTGCCCCAACTGTTGCGAATAAACGTGGAGACATCCGCGACCTCCTGATCGGTGAGTTTCCAGGCGAAGCTCGGCATGCCCAACGGCGAGGGGCGCGATGAACTGACCCCAACCTGGGTGCCGCCCAGAATCAAATGAGCGAGCCCGGTTGGATCAGGTTGCTGCAGCATGGCGTCCTTGCCGAGTGGTGGAAACAACCTGGATTGGCCGACGCCGTTATCCAGATGGCAGGATGCACACGCGTCGGAATAAATTGCCGCGCCGCGCCGCATTGCGCCGGCCTCGGGTGCGGAAGAGGCGACGCTCGGACTCGCGGGCTGACTCTTGAGATACACGGCAATCGCGCGCCGATCCGCATCGCTGATGAATGAGGTGGAATAACTGATGACATCTGTCATGGCGCCGCCCGCGGCCGCATGTGCGTTGCGGCCCGATCCCAAGAACTCGGCGATGTCATCGACGCTCCAGCCCCCAAGGCCGATGCGCATGTTGCCGGTGAGATCGGGTGCCACCCAATTATCGAGTTTTCCTCCATGCAGTTCCTGCGCGGACTTGTCGGCGCCGAAAGAATTTTTGGGCGTGTGGCATCCGCCGCAGTGGCCGAGGCCGTTGACGAGATAGGCGCCGCGATTCCACTCGGCCGACTGCCCGGGATCGGACTGGAAATTCTGGCTGTCGAGGAACAGCATGTTCCACGCGCCGACCATCGAGCGGAAATTGAGCGGGAACGACAAGTCATTTTTCGGCGGGGTGTAACGGACCGCGGGCAGAGTCATGAGATACGCAAAGATCGCATCGTCATCCTCGCGGCTCACCCGCCTGAACCAAGGATAGGGAAAGGCGGGATAGAGGTCTTGCCCTTGAGCGCCTTTGCCGTCGTGCATGGCCCGATAGAACTGATCGCTGCTCCAGGCACCGATGCCGGTATCTCGGTCAGGCGTGATGTTGGCCGTGTAGATGACACCGAAGGGTGTGTTCAGTCCCAGGCCGCCCGCGAACGGTTCACCTCCCGCGCGCACATGGCAGGAGAGGCAGTCGCCGGCCGCCGTCAGATACTGGCCGCGACGCAACTGCGCCGCGTTCGGCGTCGAATCATCGATGTTTTGGGAAAGCAGTCCCCGCGGAGTGACGGCGGTACTGGGATGCGCCGGCAAGGGCAGCATCTGGCTCACCGCAACTCCGGCCGCGCAGATGATCGCGAGTGTGGAACCGCTGAGGAGTGTCCATCGCAGCATGCTTGAACGACGCATGGCGCTACCCTCGCACCAGGGGACCGGGCGCTTTGAGGTACTGCGACTTGATGGCGTCGGCCGACATGTAGGCGAGCGCTGCCAGGGTGCCGGTCGGGTTGTAACCGGCGTTTTGCGGGAATGCCCCGGCGCCCATCGAAAAGACATTGGGCACGTCCAAGGACTGCAGAAATTTGTTGACCACGCTGTTTTTGGGGCTGTCCCCCATGATCGCGCCGCCGGTATTGTGCGTGGTTTGGTAGGGCGTGACGCTCCAAGAACCGCTGCGTCGATTTAGTTTTATTTCGCGCGGATTCATGGCCTTGGCCACCTCGGCGGCGCGGTCGGTCAAATAATCCGACATCTTGTGATCATTCTGCGTGAAATCGAATGTCATGCGCAGCATGGGGCGACCATGGATGTCGCGGTACGTCGGGTCCAAATCCAGGTAATTGCCCCGGGCACTCATGCATGAGCCGTGGATGCTCAAGGAGAAGGATCGCAAGTAATTTTTTGCTGCCGCATGCTTCCATTCGAGCCCCCACGCCGGCGTGTTCTGCGGCGTGTAGATCATTTCGATCGGACGCCCGCCGGTGACCATGCCGGCGATGTAGGCGCCGCCGATGAATCCCAGGCCTCCGTGATCGAAATTGTCACCGTTGAAGTCGTCGATGACGGTGGCGAGCGCACCTGCCCCGATGAAGGGGTTCATGAGCTTGTCATCGAAGAAGACATTCACCGAGGACATGGTCTGATAGGCGTAGTTCTTGCCCACGACGCCTTCGCCGGTCTTCGGATCGTAGGGCTTGCCGATGCCGGACAGCAGCAACAAGCGGACGTTTTGCAGCACGTACGCCGAAAGGATCACCATCTCAGCCGGCTGAAAAAATTCCTCGCCGGCGCTGTTCACGTAGGTGACGCCGGTTGCGCGCTTTTTGTCGGCCGTGAGCTCGACCCGCAGCACTTCGCATTCGGTTTTGAGCGTGAAATTCGACTTCTGCAACAGATAGGGGAGCACGGTGGTCTGCGGGCTGGCCTTCGAATAATTGCCGCAGCCGAACTTTTCGCAAAATCCACAATAGGTGCAGGCTCCCATCTGCGCGCCCAGCGGATTGGTGTACGCCTGAGACATGTTTCCCGTCGGGTGCGGGAAGGGATGGCGCCCCAGCTCAGCCGCCGCTTTGCCGAATAACGTGGGCCCGTAGGTTTGAGGCATGGGGGGCGTCGGGTATTCGTTTCCCCGAGGTCCCTCGAAGGGGTTGCCGCCGGGCTGGATCTTGCCCTGCAGGTTTCCCGCCTTGCCGCTCGTGCCGCACAGTTTATCGAATTGGTCGTAGTGCGGTTCAAGCTCATCGTAGGTAACGCCCCAGTCCTGGACGGTCATGTCGTACGCTGAGACGGCCCTCTTGCCGTAGCGTTTCTCGTTGTGGCTCTTGGTCTGAAAATCCGTGGGCAGGAAGCGCCAGATCTGGCCGTTCCAATGGACGCCGCCGCTGCCGACACCGGTGCCGAGGAGAAAGGAACCCAGGCGGCGCATGGGCAGCGCTTCTTGATTGACACTGTTGCGGATGGTGAGCGTGTCATCCGATACGTTCTGAAACAAATGGTGGCGCCACATGTAGCGCAATTCATCCTGCGCAAATCCCGTCGCAAAATCGGTGGGTGTATCGCGCCACGGACCGCGTTCGAGCGCGACGACATTCAAACCCGCATCGCAAAGCTGTTGCCCCATGATGGCGCCGGTCCAGCCGAAGCCCACCAATACCGCATCGACGGGTTTGAGCGTGGTGGCCATTTTAGGTCTCCGTCCAACCGGGACGGCCCTTGAATCCGACCGTGGGAAAGGGCACAGGCTCGCCGTGCCGAGTCACCCAATCCTTGTAGTTATAGTGGGCCCCGGGGAAGCCAATCATTTTCCATGCGCCCATATCCTTGTTGCCGCCATATATGGGGTCTGAGAAATAGCCCTCTTTGGTATTCTGCAGAAACATGGTGAAGAACGACTTGGCATCGACTCCGCCGTCGAGCTTGACGTCGCCGCTCTCCAATCCCTTCAACAATTTGTCTTGATCATCGGCGGCGAGCTTTGCAAAGGTCGCGGCGCCCAAGTTTGCCGTGACGTATTGATCGATCGCAGAAATCGCGGCGCGATAGAGTTGCGCAGGACTGAAGCGGCTTTGGTAGCCTTGTTCGGGCGTACCTTTCGGCCAAGGGCCGCCGAGGTAGAAATGGTCGCCTCTGCCGAAAGGTCCCGCGAGTTGGCGATCCAAAAAGAAAGGCACGTTCGCTTCCACGGCGCCGGGTCCCACCGGATCATTGGGGATCAACCGCGCGACCGCTGCTTCAATGAACGCCGCTTCGGCGGGGGTGAAGTACACATATCCGGTACCGGTCGCGCCGGGCGGAGCATCTGCGGTACCTTCTTTCCACGGCACGGCACCGCGAATGGTTTGCGGGGGTGCCCCCAACTCTCCATCGTGCACCGTTGCTGCCGCTGTGCCCGCGATGCCCGCTGCGACGCCGCCCATGAGCAGTTGTCGCCGCCGAAGATTCACTTTGCTCACCATAAAAGATCCTTCTCTTCCGCGGACGCGGAATAGCTGAATTATTGCTTGTTGTCGCCGGAATACGACGACGCTGAACTTCGTTTTCCACCTCGTCAATAGGACAATCACTGAAGAACCAAAATTGGTTCCACCGCAAGCAATCCCAAACTAACGTTTGTAAAACTTTCACGCAGCCCGAGCGAGTATTCCAAGTGCTATCGACCCAGGTAACGATTAATTTGCTGACTCCATTCCGCGCCCGCTACGCGGTCGCTCGCGGCCATATGCTTCACGACATCATTTGCCGCATCGGCCAGTGCCGTACGCTCGTAGACCACGTCGATGGTCGTCGCGTCCCCGTCGGGCATGAGCTTGAGCGTGATCACCGTGACCACCACGTCCGGAATCACGTAGACGTATTGAATCCGCCTCGCCACCCGATCGAATGCCGTATTCACCCAGACCGCGTGCTTCTCTCCGTGCCTGATTCTAAAAACCATGCCTTCTCGGTCGAAAGCCTTTTTCGGCCAGAGAAAATCCGGCTCCCAATCGGGAGCCCAACTCCTTTCGCCATCCGCGCCCAAGAGCGGCCAGGCAATTTCAAAGCGCGCCTTCGCGACCAGCGAAAACTGCTCTCGGGTGTGCAGCACCGCCGAACCGCTCACGATCTTTCCTTGAGTCGATGGCTGTCGCCGGCGCGCAGCGTCAGGCGATAGATCTTTTTCAACTCAGCGATCTGCGCCAGAGTTTCCTTGGAAAATGCCGTCTTTCCCTCAAAGGCGTGCAGCACGATGCCCTCCAGCAGATCGCCGACGGAAAGATCTTTGAGTTCCGCCAAGCCCTTCAACACTTTCAAAAGCCGTTTTTCGATCCTGATTCCCGTTTGCACGCGCTCTATTTCGATCATCGCTTTTCCTCGCGCAAAATAACATGGTACCAAGATACATTGGTACCTCACAAGACGATACCACATAAGACAGGCAAAGTAAGGCCGCGCTTGCCTACAGTAGCTTTTCAGCCCGGATGGGCAGATCGCGGATGCGCTTTCCCGTGGCGTGGAATACAGCATTGGCAACCGCCGCATTCATACCGACAATCCCGATCTCGCCGATGCCCTTGATGCCCAGCGGGTTTACGCGCTGGTCATTCTCCGCCACCATGATGATCTCGACCGAAGGTACGTCGGCGTTTACCGGGATCAGGTAATCGGCAAAATTGCTGTTCACGTAGCGCGCCGTGGCGATGTCCAACACGGTCTCCTCGAACAGGGCCGACGATAAGCCCCAGATCGCGCCGCTCATGAATTGACTATGCGCGGTTTTCGGATTGACGATGGTTCCCGCGGCAAACGCCGAGACGACGCGCGGTACTCTGATTTCGCGGGTTCGACTATGGACCCGAACCTCGACAAAGTGAGCGCCAAAGGCAAACGCGACGACATCCTTGCGGCCTGCACCCCCTAACATCGTAGCTTTACCCTTGCTCATGGACGCCACCGCATCCGCGGGTAGTCCCTGAGGCACGTTCTCAGCGTAGACCTCGAGCCGATGCCCGGCTCGCGCTACCGCCGCGCCGAACGGTTCGCTTTGACCGGCAGGGCTGTTCAGCCGGCCGTCTGCGAGATAAAGCGTACCCGGGTCGGCACCGCGAAAGAGGCTGTCGGCGGCGAGCACCGCTGTCTTGGCGATGCGCTGCCGCAGGTCCTCGCAGGCCTTGGCGACCACGTTGGCCGCAGAGGCAGCATTGTTCGAACCTCCCGCAATCATCAAGGGCGGCAATTCACTGTCGCCCATATGCACCGTGACGTCCGATATTTTTAATCCCAGCGATCGGGCGGCGGTGATGGCAACCACCGTGTATGCGCCGGTGCCGATTTCGTGCCCCGCGATGCCGACAATCGCCTTGCCGTCGACGCTCACGGACACTCGGGCCGCGGCCGGTCCCACGTTGCTTGGATAACACGCAGTGGCGCAGCCGAAGCCGACCTGCCAATCGCCATCGCGCATCGAACCGGGAAGGGAATTGCGATTGCGCCAGCCGAATTGCGCCGCAGCCTGATCGAAGCATTGCATAAGGGATCTCGAAGAAAATGGCAATCCATCGACAGGATCGGTTTGCGTGTCGTTGAGTCTGCGCAGTTCGATCGGATCCATCTTCAATTCATACGCAAGTTCATCCATGGCGCATTCCAGGGCGAACATGTATGGGGTCTCTGGAGGTGCGCGCATGTATCCGGGCGTATTGCGATCGGCATGCACCACATTGACGGCGGTTGCGATGTTCGGACAGGCGTACATTCGGGCGGTGCTTTCCACGCCCGCCACGCTGTAGCCTGACGGCCTTGAAGTCACCTCCCAGCCCTCGTGCACGAGAGCCGTGAGCTTACCCTCGGCCGTCGCACCGAGCTTGACGTGCTGGCGAGTTTCCGCTCGATATGTCGCGATGGTAAATCCCTGATCGCGGGTAGGCACGAGCTTGACCGGGCGGTTGAGCCGTTTTGCGGCCAGAGCAACCCACGCCGTGCGAGGATTGGGGCCTTTCGAGCCGAACGCGCCACCGATGTAGCGAGCTATGGCTCGCACCTTTTCGGGATCGACGTTGAGCTGCCTGGCAACCCCATTCTTGGTGCCCCATATGAACTGCGAAGGTTCGTAGATAGTCAACTTTGGGCCATCCCAGGCACAGGTCGCCGTGAACAATTCGATGGCATTGTGATGTTGCGTCGGCGTCGCGTATCGCGCCTCGATTTTTATCTCCGCCGCCGCGAAGGCCGCCGCGGCATCTCCCTTTTTCGGATCTGGGCCCCTGTGCGCCTTGTGGGGTTCCGTATCGGCACCCGGCGAGTCGAATGTTGCGCTCGGAGGCTCCGGCACATAATCGACTTCGACTTTGTGCGCGGCCTCGCGCGCCGCCTCGTAAGTCTCCGCCAGCACGATGGCGATAATCTGCCCACCGTGCCATATACGATCGTTTTCGAGGCTCGTGGTAGTGGGTCCGCCGTCCGGTCCGACGGCGGTTTTGGTTTGATCGCCCACGTTTTCATGCGTGAGAATATCGAGCACGCCGGGTACCGCCTTGGCGCGCTCGAGCCTGAATGCACCGATCCTCCCCCGAGCAATACTGCTGGTGACAAAATAGGCGAACGCAGGATTGGCGACTGCTTCGTCGGATGCGTAGCGGGCAGCGCCCGTGACTTTATCGACCCCATCGATGCGCGAAGTCGGCCTGCCGAACAGCGCTTCCTTAGCCTGCATGCTCAGACTCCGCGCTCGAATTCGGCAGTGTCTTGGCCTGCAGCAATGCTCGTACGATTGTCCGCCGCGCCAACTCCGGCTTGTAATTATTTTGGCCGTGGCATTGCGCAGCGCTGAGCGCGGCTTCGGCCGCTGCTTGAGCATTAGCCTCGTTGAGCGGCTTGCCGGCCAGAACAGCTTCCGCCTCTTCCGATCGCCACGGGCGATACGCCATCCCACCGAGCCCGATGCGTGCGCTCACCACTTTGTCGGCTTGCATTTCGAGGGCAACTGCGGCCGAGGCGACGGCGAACTCATAGGAGGCTCGATCGCGCACTTTCAGATAGAGCGAGCGACGCGCCCTCGGTCCGTTCGGTACGTGAAATGCGGTGACAATCTCGCCGGGGTCGAGCGTAACTTCGATGTGAGGGTGCCCTTGCGCAGCACGGTGCAGCGATGCGAAGGGCATTCGCCGCGATCCACGCGGTCCGCTCACGTCCAACTGCGCATCCAAGGCGATGAGAGCCACGCCGAAATCTCCTGGGTACTGCGCAATGCAGCTCTGATCGACTCCCAACACCGCGTGATTTCTGTTGAATCCCGGGATCGCGGCGCAACCGGAGCCCGGATCACGTTTATTGCATGCACTCCAACTAGGATCGCGATAGTACGGGCAGCGAGTCTTTTGGAGAACGTTGCCGCCGAGCGTGGCCATGTTGCGAATCTGCGGGCTTGCGGCCAGCGCCAGGCTTTGCGCGAGGGCAGGGTATTCAGACTGTATTCTCGGGTGGTCCGCTACGCGGGCCATTTTCGCGAAGGCACTCAGATGCACGCCGCTCGGCCCAAATTCGATCTCCCGCGTAGGGGTTCGCAGCGGCTCCAAGTCAATTACGCGCTGCGGCCTCAAGACATCCAACTTCATCAAGTCGATGAGCGTGGTACCGCCCGCCAGGAATTGCACGACCGCGTCGGTTTGTCCCTGGCCGGTGCCGCGACCTAACCGGGAGGCTTGTTGCAGATCGGCCGCGCTTTCGAATGTGAAGGGCCGCATCAAGCACCGCCCATTTCTTCACGTGCCTGTTTGATTGCCGCCACGATCTTCGGATAGGCGGCGCAGCGACAGAGATTGCCGCTCATGTATTCCCGGATATCGGCGTCGGTCTTGGCATGTCCTTCGCGCACGCAGGCAATGGCCGACATGATCTGTCCAGGCGTGCAATAACCGCATTGGAAACCGTCCTGATCAATGAAGGCTTGTTGCATGGGATGCAGCTCGCCGTGCACCGCGATCCCTTCTATGGTATCAATTTTCTTGCCTTGCACTGCGACGGCGAGCGTGAGACAGGACAAGACGCGCCGGCCGTCGATGTGGACGGTGCAAGCTCCGCACTGCCCCTGGTCGCAGCCTTTTTTCGAGCCCGTTAAATGCAGGTGCTCGCGCAATGCATCGAGAACAGTCACGCGGCTGTCAACATGGAGTTGATGGGTCTTGCCATTCACCGAAAGACTCACAGGAACGAGTCCCGCTTTTTTTTCTCGGGGCGAGTCGCCCGGCCGCGCCAACAGAGGCTCTGCGGCGACGGCCGCGAACGCCGCTCCGCCCGTGATCACTTCTCGCCTGGTGATGCTCGCCACGCCATTCTCGCTTTCGATGGAGCCGACATCTTGGGCGTCAGATCACAAGCTCGACATCCCCCGTTGTCAATGTCCGTGGTCAGACTCCACCTACGGACGGCAGGCGCGCTTAGGATGGTGCCGCGATTCGATTCGGGACCATAATGAACTCTGCCAACAGGAGAATCGCATGGCCATGGGAAGACGAGAAAAGGACATCAAGCTGCTGGTCGCCAAATTCGTCAAACTGGTCGAGTCGCTCAATCCGGGAGAGCGGCTATCGATAAAGAAAGTAAGCGCCAAGCGGCGGCCGGCCGCAAAGGGTAAGGCTCGAAAAGCAGTAGTGAAAACGGCCCACAAGGCGCCAAAAACGCGCGCGTCACGCTAGACGAGCCACGGAAGCCGAGAAACCAAGCGCGTTATCCGGCAGGGCGCGTCATTCGGTAGGCGAAAAGACTAGCTACGCCCGCAAGCAACCCCATTGCAGCCGTAGACCGGAGTCACGGGCCCGATCGGCGCGCCGCTCGATTCCGCGAGTCCGCCCCTTCGCGTGCGATAGCCGTCCATGTAAGCGTTGTCCGATCGCGCTGTCAACGTCGGCGGCCGGCGTCCGTTAAGCTTGGAGGAGACTTCTTGGAGGGAAGCCATGAGCGCCGAGCGCTCCAGCATGACGTGCCTCTGCATTGCCTGCGGATTGCTATCGGCCGGGTGCGTCACGCGCGCCGATCTACCGCGCGTCCCCGCAACTTCCCTACCGGCCATGCGCCGCGAGGATACCTTGTGGCTGGAGCGGGTATCGTTTGGTCTCGATTCCGCCAGCGTCGACAACTATCGTCAATTGGGCCGTGAAAGGTTTCTCGAGCGGCAATTGCATCCCGGAGAGGCCGCCTTGCCCGCTCCGATAGCCGCGGAGATATCCGCACTCGAAGTTTCCCATGCGGACCCTGAGAAGTGGCTTGCGGATGTCAATGGCCAATACAAGACCATCAACGCCATGCCGGATGGGCCGGACAAGGAACAGGCGCGCAAGGCGCTCAATGACCGCGGGAACAAGCTCGCCTATGAAGCTATTCGCCGCGATCTGCTGCGCGCCGTGTATTCGCCGGCGCAACTCCAGGAACAGGTGGTCTGGTTCTGGCTCAATCACTTCAGCGTTTTCCAGTACAAAGCCAATGTGCGCTGGCTGGTCGGGGACTTCGAGGAGCGTGCGATTCGGCCGCATGTCTTCGGGCGTTTCAAGGACCTGGTGATGGCCAGCTTGGAACATCCGGCCATGCTGCAGTATTTGGACAACAATCAAAACGCGGTGGGCCATATCAACGAAAACTATGCGCGCGAGTTGTTGGAGCTGCATACGCTCGGCGTGAGTGGAGGATATTCGCAGCAGGACGTTCAGGAGCTTGCACGCGTGCTCACCGGGGTGGGAATCAATGTCGGCGAGCGACCTAAGCTGAAGCCGGAGTTGCAGCGAATGTACGTTCGCAGCGGGGCCTTCGAATTCAATCCGGCGCGCCACGACTTCGGCGCCAAGACGCTTCTTGGGCACGAGATTGCGGGCAAAGGATTCGGCGAGGTCGAGGACGCGGTCAGGCTGATCGTCTCGCAACCCGCGTGCGCCCGATTCGTGTCGCGCGAACTGGCGGTTTACTTCGTCGCCGATAATCCGCCCGCGGGACTGGTCGAGCGCATGGCCCGGACATTCATGCGCACGGATGGCGACATCGGCGCCGTTCTGCACTCCTTATTCATGTCGCGCGAGTTCGACGCGGCCTTAGGAAGCAAATTCAAGGACCCGACGCGCTACGTGGTGTCCGCAATCCGCTTCGCCTATGACGGCCGGGCGATCAGCAACACGCGTCCGATGCTCAATTGGCTGAATGGACTCGGCGAGGCTCCCTTTGGCCGGCAAACGCCCGATGGCTATCCCTTGACGGAACTCGCTTGGGCCAGCTCGGGTCAAATGAGCCGTCGATTCGAGATTGCGCGCGCGATAGGCGCGGGCAATGCGGGGCTGTTCAACCCTGAGGATGGCGCCGCCGCGAGCGCGGCGGGATTTCCGCAGTTGTCGAATCGCCTGTATTTCGAAGCGGTCGAACCGTTTCTTGCAACGCGCACCAAAGATGCGCTCAATCGTGCGAACTCGCAGCAGGAGTGGAATACGTTTCTACTGTCGTCGCCGGAATTCAGCTATGAATGAGCCGCGCATGAGTCGTCGCCGCGTGCTCAAGCTCGGCAGCGCGGCGCTGCTCGGCGCCGGGATTTCGGGGCGTTTGTTTGCCGCGCCGGCCGGCGGCCCGCGATTTCTATTGGTGTTCCTGCGCGGCGGCTACGATTCGAGCAATTTCCTGGTTCCCTATTCGAGCAGCTTTTATTATGAAGCGCGCCCGAATATTGCCATCGCCAAACCCGATCCGGCATCCAACACCAGCGCGCTGGCGCTCGATGCCGATTGGGCGCTTGCGCCGGCGGTGCGCGAATCAATCGGTGCCATGTATCTGCAGCGCCAGGCGGCATTCGTGCCGTTTGCGGGAACTGAGGATTTGTCGCGCAGCCACTTCGAGACACAAGACAGCATCGAGTTGGGCCAACCCTTGGCCGGGCCGCGCAACTTTCGTTCGGGATTTCTCGGCCGCCTCTCGGAAGAATTGACGGGGCCCGCATACCCCAACGCGTCGATTGCTTTCACCGACGCCATGCCGCTGGCCTTCGGGGGCGCCGCGACAGTACCCAACATGTCGCTCAAGTCTCTAGGGAAACCGCCTTTCGACGAACGGCAGGCGCGCATCTTGAGCGACATGTATGCCGGTCACCACCTCGAGGCGGCGGTGAGCAATGGCCTGGAGCTGCGCCACGAGGTGGCACAGGAGATGGCCGAAGAAATGAGCGCGGCCAACCGCAATGCGATCAACACCAAGGGATTTGAGCTCGAAGCCGAGCGCATGGGCCGCTTGATGCGCGACAAATATCGCATCGGATTCATCGATGTCGGCGGATGGGATACGCATGTGGGCGAGGGCGCGGCGCAGGGCACACTGGCTTCCAACTTGGGCAGCTTGGGTCGAGGCCTGCAAGTGTTCGCCTCATCCCTCGGATCCGAATGGAGCAATACAGTGGTCGTGGTCCTGTCTGAATTCGGCCGAACCTTTCGCGAGAATGGCAATCGCGGCACCGACCACGGTCACGGCACCGTGTATTGGATTCTCGGCGGATCCATCAGCGGCGGCACCGTCGCCGGTGAGCAACGGCGGGTGATGCGAAATACGCTGTTCCAAGATCGCGATTATCCGGTGCTGAACGACTATCGCGCCATGCTCGGCGGCTTGTTTCGCGGCTTGTGGGGCCTTTCGCCGCAGCAAAGTTCGAGTATCTTTGCGCAAAGCACACCGGTTGACCTGAAATTGATCTGAAGGTTTATAGTTCGCGGGAAATCCTACGAGAACAGGGGATGCCATGTAGGTTCTAGTCACCGGCGGCTCCGGCTTCATCGGCAGCCATGCGATCGTGCAGCTCTTGAACGCCGGCCATCGGGTCCGTGCCACGGTCCGTGATCTTAAGCGCGCGCCGGATGTGCGTGCGATGCTGAAGCAGGGCGGCGCCCAAGCGAATGATCGCGTGAGTTTTTTTGCCGCCGATCTGCAGAACGATGACGGTTGGGCCGCCGCCGCCGCGGGTTGCGACTGCGTTTTGCACGTGGCGTCGCCTTTTCCGGCCTATGTACCCAAGCACGAGGACGAATTGATCGTGCCGGCGCGCGAAGGCGCGCTGCGCGTGCTGCGGGCTTCGCGCGATGCAGGGGTGAAGCGCGTGGTGTTGACGTCGTCGTTTGCGGCGATCGGCTACGGGCAGCGGCCGCAAGATGCACCGTTCGACGAAACGAATTGGTCCGACATCACGGGCAACGACGTTACCGCCTATGTGAAATCGAAAACCCTGGCCGAACGTGCGGCCTGGGATTTTATTGCGCGGGAAGGGCGCGCGCTGGAGCTTGCGGTGGTCAATCCGGTGGCCGTGTTCGGGCCGGTATTGGGACCTGACTTTTCGACCTCGGTTCTTTTAATACAGCGCCTGATGTCCGGCGCGATACCCGGCAGCCCGCAGCTCCGCTTCGGTGTGGTGGACGTACGCGACGTGGCCGAATTGCACATCCGCGCGATGACTCATGCCGCTGCCAAGGGCGAGCGATTTTTGGCGGTCTCCGGCGACTTCATGTTGATCCAGGACATTGCCAAGGTGCTGAAGAATCGGATGGGCGAGGCGGGCAATAAAGTGCCGACCCGGCAACTGCCCAACTGGCTGGTGCGCATTGCCGCGTTGCGCGACCCGGCGATCAAACAAATATTGCCCGAACTCGGTAAGCTGAAAAACGGCAGCGGTGAAAAGGCCAGGCGACTGTTGGGATGGGTGCCGCGCTCCAGGGAAGAGGCGATTATTTCCACCGCCGAAAGCCTGCTGGATCTTAACCTGCTGAAAAAATCAGCGTAGCTGGCTGTCTTTGCTGCCGCGGCGGTTGTATCCGGCAGACCGCACGGCGTCCTTGTCGTGCGCCTCCTGACAGGGCAGGCAGAGCCGCACCCCGGGAACCGCGTCGCGGCGAAGTTGCGGAATCTCCGTGCCGCACTCGGCGCAATGCGTCAAGCTCAGACCCTGCGGCAGACGGCTTTTGGCCAGGTCAATCGCATCCTTGACGGTCGCGTCAATCTGCTCTTGCACTGCACCTTCTTTCGCCCAGCCGGTTGCCATCCCTAATCATTAGAGCCGCGCACGCAAAAAACAAGGCCCTTACGCGGAGGCCGCCTAAGCGAATGCCTTGCCGTCGCGTTGCGCCAACAACTCGCGGATCATCCCGTAGAGAAATGCCGTGGTCAGCCCGAAAAGGATCATGCCGTTCAAGGCCTCGAGTGCGCCCATGAGCTGCCAGTGATTGGCCAGATCGAAGTGTTCGTGGCCGTAGGTGGTCATGGCGCTCAAGGAGTAGAGCAGGGAGGACTTGCTGTCGGGCAGCGCGCCCAACGCCTGGTACAGCCCGGCCCAGATCGCGGCTTCCACGGCATGCAGAATGATGGCTACCAGGGTGGCCGTGCCGAGGATAATTGAAAGTCCGACGAGAAAACTTCGCTGCCTGGCCAGGTACCGCTTAGCGCGGATCACCCGTTCGTTGATGAACACCAGCCCAATGACGTGGAAGATGACGGTGATGACGATCAAGGGCAGGCTCCAGGCCCAATTCCCGTCCCAGACCGACGCGTCATCCATTTGCGCACTCTCCCCGCAAAATGAATCGCCGGTACCCGCAAACGGTGTACCGGCGACCCTTTGTTTTTGTCAGCTCTCAGCTGGCCTGAGTCAGCCCAAGGTTACAGGAATGAACAGGCGGGCGTCTCCCCGCTGAATGAGCAACGCAATCTGCTTGTCGTGGTCTTTAACCATCTTGCGCAGTTGGGCGACGGACTGGACCGCAGTGCCGTCGACTGACAACACCACATCGCCGGGTTGGATGCCCGCTTCGGCTGCGCGGCCCTGCGCGTCCTCGACCACAAGACCGCCGGGAACGCCGGCTTCTTGACGCTCCTCAGAGTTCAAGGGACGCAGCGCCAAGCCCAGTTTCTCCTGGGACGATTGACCGCTCGAATCATTGTCCGCAGTCAAGGCCGCGGCATTGCCGATGGTCGCCGTCAGGTCGAGTGTTTTGCCGTTGCGCGAAATCTCGATGGATGCCTTCTGGCCCGGCGTGGCCATGCCGACGAGCTGCGACAGCGAACCCGCGTCGATGATCGGTGAGCCGTTGAACTTCAGGATCACATCGCCCGTCTTGATGCCGGCCTCGGACGCCGCGCTATCGGGAACCACTTTGGCCACGAGTGCGCCGTTCGGGGAACTCATTTTGAAAGAGTCGGCCAACGATTGATTCAGAGTTTGCACCTCGACGCCGAGCCGCGAATGCGCCACCTTGCCGGTCTTGACGATCTGGTCCTTGACCTGGACCGCCAGGTTGATCGGAATGGCGAATGAAACACCCTGGAAGCCGCCGGAGTTGCTGTAAATCTGGGCATTGATGCCGACCACAGCACCACTGGCGTCAAACAGCGGACCGCCGGAATTGCCGGGATTGACTGCCGCATCCGTTTGGATGAAGGGCACGTATCCGTCACCCGGCAATGAGCGCCGCTTGGCGCTGACGATGCCGGCGGTGGCCGTCTCTTCGAGGCCGAACGGTTCGCCGATGGCGAGCACATAGTCGCCGACACCCAATTTGTCCGAATCGCCCATCGTCACGGTCGGCAGATTGTGGGCATCGATCTTGAGCACGGCGATGTCGCTGCTCTTGTCCGCACCCAGAACCTTGGCCTTGTATTCACGGTGGTCGGAGAGTTTCACCGTGACTTCCTTGGCGCCGTCAACGACGTGTGCGTTGGTGAGCACGAGTCCGTCGCTGGATATCAGGAACCCGGAGCCTTGGGCATGCTGCACGCCGCGCGGGCGCGGCATTTGGAAGCCGCGAAAAAATTGTGCGAACGGATTGTCATCGCCGTTCGGACCGGAGTTGAATTCCTGCGGTCCCGCGGTGGGTATCGGGCCTTCGGTGGTGATGGCAACCACGGCAGCCTGATTGCGCGACACGATCGCGCGATAGTTCGGCGCGGTCATCATCGGAATGGGTTGCGGGGATGCGGGTTGATTTGAAGCGGTGCTTGCCGAGGTCGCGGTTGGGGCCGCGGCCTCATGCATGACGCCATGGGCCGACAGGCCGGTTGCAGCGCCTATGGCGAGCAGACCGACGGCTGACCATGCCAGGGTGGAATTGCGAAGTTGCATGTGAGTTTCTCCAATGTGAATCTGAAGCGACCTAGCGCTTGGTTGGCAGGATCACATGGCTGCCTTAAGGCAGTCTTAAGAGGCGCGCGGGAATTTAACTGCCGCGCGCAAGCCGCCGCGGGGCACCTCGGCCAGCTCTACCCGCGCCCCGTGACGCTCTGCAATGGCCTTGACGATGGCCAGCCCCAAGCCGGTGCCGCCCTCCTGTGTTGCGGCGCGTCGATAAAAGCGATCAAACACGCGTTCTCGATCAGCCGCTGGGATCCCCGGCCCGGTGTCGCTGACTTCGAGAACGGCCTCCTGCGCCGCGGATCGGCAACGGACCTGAACAGTTCCGCCGGGAGGTGTGTAGCGCACGGCATTGTCAATGAGGTTGCGCGCCAGCGTTCGCAGAGCTTCGCGATTGCCCTGAACGTAGAGTCCCGGCGTCGCTTCCAACCCCAAGTCGATGCTGCGGGCAAGTGCCAAGTCGTGAGTGTCTCTGATGGCCTCGGCCGCTGCCGCCGCCAGATCCACTTTTTCGAAGTCCATGGCTGCTTCCTGCGGTTCACTGCGTGCCAGCGCCAGCAATTGCTCGACCAGGTGGATGGCGCGTTCCACCGCCGCACCGAGGCGCGCCCGCGCTTCCAGTCGCTCGCCCTCATCCGGCGCGCGATCGAGCAATTGCAGCTGCAGCCGCAGCGCCGTCAGCGGCGAGCGCAGTTCGTGCGCCGCGTCGGAAATGAACGCGCGTTGCGCCGAGAAAGCTCGCTGCAGCCTTTCCAGGAGACGATTGAGCTCGCTGACCAGCGGCTCCACTTCCCGCGGCAAATTATCGGCGCCCAACGGCGCCAAGGTGCGCGCATCGCGACGCTGCACCTCGGCGGCGACGAAGCCGAGCGGCTTAAGGCCGCGCCTGACGATCCAGGCAACCGCGGCGATCATGATCGGCAGCAATAGAATGAGAGGAATCACCACGCGCAGCGCCGCGGCGCGCGCCAGGGCTTCGCGTACCTGAACGGGCTGCGCGATTTGAATCACCCCATCCGCCGTCTGCAAGCCGTAGGCTCGCCAGGGTTGGCCACGCAGATCAAGATCCGCGTAGCCTAAAACGGTTTGGTTGATCATCGGCAGTCCCGGCCGCGATACGTAGGTGCGCGCGCCGAAAATATCCCAAATCTGCACGACGAAGTCCGCATCGCCCTGATCGGGGGGCACTTCGATCCGCGGCGCCAACGAGATTTGACTGCGCAACGACAGTGCCATCTGCCGCAGCTGGTAATCGAACAGCGTCGAGGTCTCATTCAACACGCGCCGATACGTCACGCCCGCCGCGAGCAGCGATATCAAGGCCACCAGGATGATCAATGCGACCAGCAGACGCGCGCGAATCGACTTCATGCTTTGGGGATGAAATAACCCACGCCGCGCAGCGTGCGAATCGCGTCGCTTCCCAGCTTGCGGCGCAGGCCGTGAATGTAGACCTCGATCGCGTTGCTGCCGATCTGCTCGTCCCAGCCATACAGCCGATCCTCGAGCTGCGCGCGCGACAGCACGGCGCCGGGCCGCTGCAAAAGTGCCTCCAGCACCGCGAATTCATGTGCGGACAGGTTGATCGGATCACCGCTGCGCTCGACGGTGTGCGCCACGGGATCAAGCCGCAGCTCGCCGTGCTGGATGCTCGGATCGCCGCGGCCTGCCGCGCGTCGCAGCACTGAGCGCATGCGCGCGGTGACTTCGTCGAGGTCGAACGGCTTGACGATGTAATCGTCCGCGCCGGCATCGAGGCCCGCGATGCGATGCTGGATCTCGTCGCGCGCGGTGAGAATGATCACCGGCGTAGCATCGCCGCGCTTGCGCAGCTCGCGCAACACATCGATGCCGTCTCGATGCGGCAGGCCGAGGTCGAGCAGCACCACGTCGAAAACAGCGCCCTGCAACGCGCCGGCGGCACTCCTGCCGTCGCGCATCCAATCGACGGCGAATCCGCTTTGGCGCAGCGCCGTCTGCAGGCCCTGCGCAATCATCGCGTCGTCCTCAACGAGCAGCACACGCATAGGCCGCTAAGAGGCCCGTCTATTTCGGAACCGTCAAGGTGTAGATGAAGCGCGGCGCGGTCCTTAAGGTGACGCTCGCGGGGCGCGGGCAAGGCATGCCAGCCAAGCTGAAGCGGACAGTTTTGGTGAATTCTCGTTCCGCCACATCGCCAAATTGATCGTCCAAGACCTCTGCCGTTGCGCCCGGCAGGTCGCCCTCGCTGGCTTGGCACGGCCCCCACTTCAAGGAGAAGCCGTGGTTGGGATTGGTGCCGGTATAGACCAGCGTGACGACCAATCGATCAGTCGGCTTGTCATAGCGAACCCTGACGAAATTGTCCGCTTCAGCCTCGAGCGAAACCAATGTCGCGGCGGCCGCGAGGGTCAGCCAAAACAGCGAATGCCGGGGTCCTTTCATGGGTTCTCTCGCAATTGAAGCGAGAATACCGTATTTACGAGCCGTCAGGCACCGCTCGCCGTGCGCACATTGCTCTGGCCGGAGGCGCCAATTTGTCCGAATCGCCGCTCACGCTTTGCATACTCATCGAGGGCCTGGGCGAAGGCCGCAGCGTCGAAGTCCGGCCAAAAGCACTCGACGAAGTGCAGCTCGGCATAGGCGCATTCCCACAATAAGAAGTCGCTCAAGCGCTTTTCACCGCCGGTGCGGATGAGAAGATCCACGTCCGGCGCGGCGCCGGCGTGGTCGACGTCGGCAAGATGCTGCACAAATCCGTCGCGCTCGGCACCGCGCTCTGTACCGCGCTCGGCCGCCATGCGGCGGCAGCTCTCGAGCAGCGAATGCCGCGAGGAATAATCCACCGCAATGCGCAGGCGCATTCCCTTGCAATGCGCGGTCACGCGCTCGCTGTGCTCGATGGTGCGCAGGACTTCCGGCCCGAGCCGGTCGCGCCGGCCGATCACGTTGATGCGGATCGATTGCTCCAGGCAGCGGGGCGTCTGAGTCAGCAGGTAGCGGCGCAGCAGCCCGAACAAGGCGCCGACCTCGCTTTGCGGCCGGCGCCAATTGTCGGCCGAAAACGCGTACAGGCTAAGAGTGGCGATACCACGCCGGGCGGCCGCCTCGACCACCTTGTCGACAGCCTTGGCGCCGGCGCGATGGCCGGCAGTTCGTGGCAGGCCGCGTTGCGATGCCCAGCGCCCGTTGCCGTCCATGATGATTGCTATGTGCATGAGTGGCTTTGTATCACAAAGTTGCAGGACGAAAAAAATTCACGCGCGGGTTGCCTTGATCACTGCCTCGACATGATCAAGGTATCGATTCAAGGCATTCCTGCCGAGCGCCGTCAGCCGATAGAGGGTGCGCGGGCGGCGTTGTTCGAACGATTTGGTGCAGCTCACATACTTGGCCTCTTCCAATTTGCGCGCGTGAGCGCTCAGATTGCCGTCGCTCACATCAAACAAGGACTTGAGCTCGTTGAAGGTCAGCTCTTCGCGCACTGCCAGCGCGCTCATGATTCCGAGCCGAACACGCTCGTACACCAGCCGGTCGAAGGTCGCGTCGGGATCGGCGGCCGGCGTGGGCACTGCGCTAAGCTTCGAGCGTTTCTGCGCAACTTGCTGCACCGCGCGAGCATTAGACTTGGCCGCCACGTCCCCTCCCGCCGATGAGGAATCCGAAAATAATATGCAGTCCGCCGAAACCGGCGCCCAGCATCAGTAGCTGCAGCTCGTCCGGCAGCAGCAGCGCCGCGAGTCCAAACAGCACGAACAGGCCGCCGAGCGCCGCGATGACTCTCGTGGTCGCCGCGCTCGCGGTCAGCAAGGCGCATCCATAAAGAAACAGCCAAGTGCCCGGGATCGCGTGCTGATTTCCGCCGAACCAGTGTACCGCCGTCATCACCAGGCCCGCGCCCAACGACGGCGACAGGCAAAGCGCAAATTTAAGCAGCGGCGTGCCGAGCAGGCGCAAGTCGCGCAGCGAGGATTCGCGCACGATCAGTATGCTGCCCAGCACGGCACCCAGCAGGGCGGCGCTCAGCCAAATCGCCAGCCAATATTTGTGCAAATCCGGCGCCAGACATAGAAGGGCCGCCAGTAGCGCGATCGTTCCCAAGACAAGGCCGGCGGAGCCCGGAACGGCCAGCAACACCGCCCCTTCCATCGAGGCGCGGATGTAGCGAAGCGTTGCCGCGGAATGCGAGTCGAGGCGTACGGTGTTGCCCACATGGCGACACTAACGATGTAGCCGTGCAACGTCAAGTACTCTGTCATGTAAAGTTAACAGAATGCGGCAGAAAACCACGCTTTGCCGTGGCTTTGCCGCGCCTCATGTCCACATCCCGGCGCCGTTTACGATTTAGCTGGCAACAACGCCGACGGCGTAGGGAGCAGGTATGTATAAATCTCTGTGGGGAAACACCGCTGCGCTGTTGTGCGCGGCCTTCGTCGCGACCGGGGCCGGCGCGCATGATGGCGGTGGACATGAGCTTGATGACTCGTCGATCGCCAATGACCCAACCGGCGCGCTGCAAACCATCAATATCAACGGCCGCACCAATACGAAAGGAGCGTTCTTTCAAAGTCTCGGCAGCAACGGCCGTTCCTGCTCCACCTGTCACGTCGCGGATCAAGCGATGAGCATTTCGCCGCCGCAAATTCGCGAGCGATTTGCGCAAACGCAGGGCCGCGATCCGTTGTTCGCCGCGTTCGACGGGGCAAATTGCCCGAACGGCAAGAACTCGGATGCGGCTGCGCATAGCTTGCTGCTGTCGCACGGCCTGATCCGCATCCCGCTGCCGGTGCCCGCCAATGCCCAGTTCACGGTGACCGTCGTGCACGACCCGTATGGCTGCGCCTTGGTCGCCGACCCGACCAGCGGGGTGCTGACCCTCTCGACCTATCGCCGGCCGCTACCCAGCACCAACCTGCGCTTCTTGAGCGCCGTTATGTTCGACGGACGCGAATCCCCGGCATCCTCCGCTCTCGGAAGCATCAGCACTTTCAATGCCAACCTGCAGCAGGATCTGATGCAGCAGGCCATCGATGCGACCACGGGCCATGCCCAGGCAAAGTCGGCCCCCACCACCCAGCAAGTGATGGACATCGTTAATTTCGAGATGGGATTGTCCACGGCGCAGATTTACGACCGCGACGCCGGCGATCTTCGCGATCACGATGCGCTGGGCGGCGCGCGGGAAATCGTCAAGGAGACTTACTATCCCGGCGTCAATGATGTACTGGGCGCGGACCCCTTCGGCGTTGCCTTCGACGACACCAGCATGACGTTGTTCGCGGCGTGGGAGAGCGGCGGTAGTCCTGAGGACTATGGGCGCGGAGGGTTCAATCGCCGCGAGGCACGCAGCGACATCGCCGCGGGGGAAGTGCTCTTCAATACCGTGCCTCTGACCATCAGCGCGGTGCGCGGCCTCAATGACAATGCGGCATTGGGCAATCCGGTGTCATTCAAAGGCACCTGTACTTCGTGCCACGACACGCCGAACGTCGGCGATCATTCCTTGCCCCTGCCTTTGGACATCGGCACTGGGCACACACCGCGTGCCGGATTCGAGACCGATCCGAATATCCAGCGGGCCATCGCAGAACTCGATGAACCGGATTTGCCGATTTTCCTGGTCAGCGGCTGCAAGACCCCCTTCAGCGCCGGACAAGCTGTTTCGTTCTACACGACCGACCTGGGCAAGGGCATGATCAGCGGGCTGTGCAGCGATGTGAATCGCATCAAGGGCCCAATTTTGCGCGGCTTGGCGGCAAGGGCACCCTACTTTCACAATGGCGCCGCCGCGACCTTGCTGCAGGCGGTGAATTTTTACAACGAGCGCTTCGCGATGAATTTGACGCAGCAACAAAAGCTCCAGCTGGTCGCGTTCCTGAATTCTCTGTAGAAATCTAGGGCCTCACGTATCATAGTCGCGCCTCGAAAGAGGGGAGCGCGTGATACGTGTGGTCAAAACAGGGGATGGGCATGACGAAATCTAAAACGGGGTTGGCAGCGTTGCTGGCGGTCGGCGCATTCGCGATCGCGCAGATGGCCGCCGCTGCCGATGTCACGGGTACCTGGATCATGGCGGTCGAGACGGGCGCCGGCAGCGGCTCGCCGACCTTTGTTCTGGTGCAAAAGGGCGATGCGCTGTCCGGCAGCTACAAAGGGCAGTTGGGCGAGGCGCAAGTGACGGGCACGGTAAAAGGCGATGACGTGACCATTGAGTATAAGGTCGACGGCCCGGCCGGCAGCCTCGCGGTGAAGTATTCGGGCAAGACCGACGGCAAAACGATGAGCGGCAAAGTGTCGCTGGGACAATTGGGCGAGGGTACGTTCACCGGCACGAAGCAGTAATTCCGCTCCCTATCTACCGTTGACGGACTCAAGGGGAGGCCGCTCCCCTTAAGTTCAATTCCACGAGGCCTCAGCGCCTCTATTTGGCGACAGTCCCGCACCGTAGACCGCCCTGGACGTGAATTCGCACCCGGGCCCGCGCTTTGCAGTGCGAAGCAGTTCTCATCTTTAATGTTTGCCCCAACCCTGAGGGGCATTCCGATGATGCCCCTACATCCAAATGTGACCCAAGGCATGTCGGAAACCCCTGATTTGCCGGAACCTTATTGTGTTAAGCAAAAGACAAAACGTTCGTGGTGCACGAATGTGATCGCAGCGCAGCATGACTGGTTGATTGGCGATCGCGATATGGGACTATAACGATGCCGAAAAGTCAGAAAATACAAGAGCTTGTGACGCCGGAAGCGGCGGAACGGCCCGTGCTTCAGCCGGTAAAGAAGGCAAAACTCTCGGTGCTTTTGATCACCGAGGATGACTCCTTGTGGCCGCAGGTTGGTGCTGATCTTGCCGCCGCCTTTGTGCTGAAGCAGATCGATTCGATCGATGAGCTGGTCAACTCCACGCCCTCGGGGCAGGCGGCGATCGTGCTGTGGGATGCGCGCAATCACCCCGAGCCAGCGGCAGTGCTGTCGCGCCTGAATTTACATTCCTCGCGCTTCGCCGTGATTGCACTTGATGCTGCCGGCAGCGCCGAGGCGTGGACCATTCCCATTCAACATCGACAAGTCGTCGCGCACGTCGGCTTACCGGTCGTTGCCCCCGAGTTGTCCGGCGCGCTCGACAATGCTCAAGAAGAAGTGAATTCGCGCGTGGCCTTGCTTGGCGATGGCTCGGCGCCGCCGCCCGCCACTGACCTCGCCGCTCCAAAAAAACCGTGGCTTGTGCCGGCGGTGATCGGCGCTGTGCTGATTGCGGCAGTGGGCGCGTATTTTCTTTCTCGCAACACATCGACCCCGGTCAAGCCCGCGGCCGTCGCCGGCACGCCGAGCCAGGGCGCCGCGGCTCCCGCTGCCGCCGTGAAACCGCTTGCGGAAGCGGATGAGAAGGTCGACGCCCTGATTGAAAAGGCGCAGCAGGCCATGCTCGACCGTCATTTCATCGATCCCTTGGCCGGCAGCGCGTTGTCTTTGTATCGGGAAGTGCTGGTCATCAAGCCCGACAACGGCGAAGCGCGGCAGGGACTGCAGCGCCTATCCGAGATATTGATTGCGCGCGTACAGTCGGCGCTCGACGATCGTAAATTCGACGTCGCATTGCAATTCCTGGAAACCGCGCGAAGCATCGATGCGAATGACAAACGTCTGATCGCGCTCGATGAGAAAATAGCGAGCCTCCGGGCCGAACTCGGCCCGGCGCAGATTCTGGCGGCGCTCAATGCGCAAAACTTCGATCGCGCGACGCAGCTCATCGACGAAGCGGCGCGAACCAAAGCGCTCCCGGCGGCAAAACTCGCGCAATTGCGCGACGAGGTCCATCGGCGGCGCGATGACTTTGAGGTTTCGCGCCTGCTCAAACTGGTCGACACCCGCATGCAGCAGGATCATGTGATCGATCCGCACAACGACAGCGCGGTGTATTACCTGGATCAGGCCAAGCAAGCGGGCGCGGCAGGCCCGGCGCTGCAGGGCCAGACCCAGGAAGTGCTGAAGCGCTTGACGCAAATGGCGCGCACTGCGATACAGCAGCATAATCTCGGCGACGCCGAGCGGGTTCTGACCGAGATGCATGGCATGGGCGCGCCGCAGGCCGCCATCAACAGCCTGCAGCGCGATATCAATCTGGCGCGCAACGCCGTCGCAGCACAAAAACCGGAGCAGCCGCAGTTCCTGGAATTGGCCCAGTCGCGTTTGGCGCAGGGCAAGTTGACCGATCCCGATAACGACAGTGCGCTTTTCTACGTAGCGCAACTGCGCGCAGCTGATCCCAAAAACAGCGGACTGGCGCAGGTCAGCGCAGCCGTACAGTCGCAAATCACGGATCGCGCCCGTGCATCACTCGATGCCGGCGACGCGGATAAGGCCGAAGCCTTGGTGCAAAAGGCAAGCAGTCTGGGCGCATCCCCGGATCTGGATGCGCTGAACGAGAAAATTCGTCAGCGCAAGGCGGGCGGCTATGTACTGCAAATGCCGGAGCAATCCTTGACGCGCCTCAACAAGCTCGACGTTCAATATCCGACCCGGGCCCTGCAGAGCAACATCGAAGGATGGGTGGAGCTTGCGTACAGCGTCGGCGCCGACGGGAGCGTCTCCAACATCAAGGTCTTGAGCGCATCGCCGCCGCGAACGTTCGAAGCCTCGGCGAGCAAGGCGGTGGGCCATTTGCGCTACCAGCCGGTGATTCAGGGCGGCAAGGCGATCAGCGTCGGCACGCAGGTGCGCATTGTCTATCGCGTTCCCAAATAGGAGATGCGATGAACAGCCAAACCGCAACCACCACATCGACAACGATTACAACCACAGCGCTGGTTCCGCCAGCGGCCGGCGAACGCATTCGAGGCACTGTTCTTTGTCTGATCGTGCACGATGAATTGGAATTGAGATTGAGGCTGGCGGGCCTGGTGCGTCGCGCGATGCCGAAGATCGATGCGGATACCGTCACGCGCGCAGGCTTCGATGCCATTTCAAGCGAACGTCTGCGCGCGTATGTGGCTGTAATGTTCATCATCGAATTCAGCCCGCCGGAAGCCGCTGCCGCTTCGCTCGCCTCCCTCAAGCGCCTGCATGAGCAGGCACCGCAGCTGCCCATATTCGTGTTCGCCCGCGGCGGCAACGAACGCAGCGCCGCTCGCGCAATGAAACTGGGCGCGAGCGACTACTGGCCGATCCACTCGGTCATCGTGGGCGAGCTGTGCAGCGCTTTGCAGCCGCTGATCGAACCCCCGCCGGCACCGGGGGGCGCGACGGGTGCTGCAGCAGATCGCTGGCGGCAGCCGGAAGTGGCCGGTTACACCATGATGAAGAAAATCGCGCAATCGAGCGCGGCCAGCGTCTACCTCGCGCGCAACGACGAATTCCCGCAGCCGGTCGCGCTGAAGATCGAGGCGATCAAGGGCCAGCACGTGGTTTCCGAGGCGGATCGCGAGCGCTTCAGCAAGGAATGCGAAATTCTGTCCAAGCTGAATCACCGTTCCGTCGCGAATGTGCTCGATTTCGGCACGACGGCAGATTATTTATATTTGGCCTTGGAGTACTTTCCCTGCGGCAGCTTGCGCGAGCGCTTGAAACATCCTGTCAGCGAAGCGGACGCCGTCAATTACGCGCATCAGATCGGCGAGGCGCTGCAAATCGTTCACGCGGCGCGCGTCGTGCATCGAGACCTGAAGCCTTCCAATCTGATGCTCACCAACGAGAATCGATTGGTCCTCATAGACTTCGGCTCAGCCCGCACTCAATTCATGCCGAGCGACTTGACCGGATCGGGTGACTGCACGGGGACACCATACTATGTGTGCCCGGAACAGATCGAGGACCGGGATCCGGATGCACGCGGCGACCTCTACAGCCTCGGAGTCGTGTTTTTCGAAATGCTTACGGGTTCCCTGCCTTTTGCAGGGAAGACGCTGGCGGACATCTTGGCGGCGCACCGCACAGCGCCGATACCGCGGCTGCCGGAACAATTTTCGGCCTACCAGCCGATTGTCGATCGGCTATTGGCCAAGGACCCGAAGGATCGCTATGCGTCGGCGGCGGAATTTCTCGATGCCCTCGATGCGTTGCGGGCGGAATTGATGACCCGGAAACCCAGTAAATAACAGCGGAGCGCTTGATTCATGAACTCTCGCATTGCCAAAGCCTTGGTGCCGCGCCTTTCTCCAGGCGGTCTGATGGTATTGGTCATCGTCCTCGCTTTCAGCTTTGTGGCAATCGTGTTGATACCGGGTTTGGAGCTGGCCAGCGAGCTGGCGGAGACCAGCGTCGCGCTGAAGTTCGCCGGACAGCAACAGCGCAACCCTGCGCTTATCCGCGCTGCGCTCGAGTCGATGCATGACCGCCTGACAAATCGCGGCTACATTCAAGAATCGCTGGATCAGTTGCGCGACGCCAGCGCGAAACTCGATGCGGGCCTGCGTGAGATGAACGCGCCACGCCCGGCGAGCTGGTTCGCGCTCTCGGGCGACACCGCCGCCAAGGGCGAGCCGATCTCCGGCAAGCACGGCACGCCGCTGCGTGATTTATGGAGCGCACAGCTGGAAGCGATGCAACCGCTGCTGAAGTTCACCGGCGTTCCGTACCAGGATAACGAAAGCACCGGCACCGTCCTCAACGAAAGCGGCAAGCAATTGGAGCGGGACGTCACCACGGCGCTGCGCGTCGGCAGACGCGCGATTCCCCAGCTCGATGCCGAGCTGGCCGCGATCGTCACGGATCTGCAGACCGGCAACGCGCGCTCCGCTACCGAGCTGCGGCTGGTCATGCTGACCGGCCTTCTCATCGCCATCGTGCTCGGCGTGCTGGTCGCAACGCTGCTGCTTGCGCGCCAGCGCCAGGAGGCCTCGCTGCGCGAGGCGCGCCAGCAAACCACGGACATCTTGCGCACCGTGAAGGACGGTTTGTTCTTGCTTGATGAGCATCTGGTGATCGGCGCGTCCTATTCGAGTGCGCTCGAATCGCTGTTCCAGCGCCATGATTTCGCGGGGCTGCCGTTTGAGAGCCTGCTGAAGGATATCGTTTCCGAAAAGACTTTGAGCACTGCCTTGAAGTTCGTGGCGGTCCTGTGGTCGGAGCGCACCAAGGAGAATCTGGTCAAAACCATCAATCCGCTCGGCGAGGTCGAAGTCACCTTCGACAGCGGAACGGGCAAGGTGGCCACACGCTATCTGCAGTTCGAATTCCATCGCGTTCGCGTGGACGGCAAGATCAAGCACGTGCTGGTGGCGGTGTCGGATGTCAGCGCGCGCGTGGATCTCGCACGGGAATTGCAGTCCTCGCAAAACCAGGCGCAAGCGCAGGTCGATACCTTGCTGGGCATATTGCACGTCGACCCGACGCAACTCGCCTCGTTCTTGAATGACTCGAATGCCGCCATGAAGATGATCAACGCGGTGCTGCGCGAGCCGGCGCGTGAGGAAAGCGCCTTCCGCAAGAAGCTCGATACCCTTTTCAGGCAGGTGCATTCAGTCAAGGGCGAGGCCGCGGCCCTGGGGCTGTCCTCCATTGAGAGCCGCGCGCATTCCTTCGAGGATGACCTGAAGGGTTTGCGGGAGAAATCGGATCTGTCCGGAAACGACTTTCTTCCGCTGGTCATCAAACTGGATGACCTGTTGACCCATCTGCAGTCGGTGGGGGACCTCGTGTCGCGACTGGCACGCCTGCATGTCGCCGCAACCGGCAGCAACGAGCCGGCGTCGCACACGGAAACCGCCGTCATCGAGAGCGCGGGCGCGGAAGTGGCCGCCAAACACGACGCCAGTGTCACGGGCATGCTGCAGCAGCTTACGCTGCGCGTGGCAGGCGAGAATCACAAGGAAGCGGCACTGCAGTGCATGGGATTCGACACCGTGCCGGATGAATATCGCCGCATCGTCAAGGACATCGCGGTACAGGCGGTGCGAAATTCCATCGTGCACGGCATCGAGACCACGACGGATCGTTTGAGCACCGGCAAGCCGACCCAGGGGCAGCTCAAGCTCATATTCCAGGAGCTTGGCGATGCGGGCTACAAGCTCATCGCCGAAGATGATGGCCAGGGACTATCGACCGAAAAGATCAAGCAGGCCGCACTGAAGAAGGGTTTTGTGACGCCCGAGAAGGCGGCCGCCTTGGATGCCAAGCAAGTTTTCTCCCTGCTGTTTCAGCCGGGGTTTTCCACGGTCGAGAATGCGACCAAGGATGCCGGCCGCGGCATCGGCATGAATCTGATGGCCGGACTCATGCAGCAGATCGGCGGCAAGGTCTCGGTGGCCACGGTACCCGGTAAATTCACACGCCTCACCTTGAGCCTGCCCCCGGTCAAACGCACGGGGAAAACGGAAGCGGCGTAATGGACAGTGCGGTTGTTCCCAAGGCTACATTGAAGCTGATGATCGTCGATGATTCCAATATCATCCGGCGGCGTATCGAGCGTTCGCAGCAAATTGCGCGCCTGGAAGTGGTCGGCGCCGCGAGCAACGGCCGCGCCGCCGTGGAGATGTTCCGGCGCACCCAGCCTGACGTCGTGACGATGGATCTGACCATGCCTGAGATGGACGGCATCGAATGCGTGGAGGAATTGGTCGCCATCAATTCCAACGTGCTGATTTTGGTGGTGTCCGCGCTTGCCGATAAGGCGACCGCGGTGGAAGCGATTGAGAAAGGGGCAAACGGGTTTCTTTGCAAGCCATTCACCGATCGGCAGCTCAACGATGCGTTGGAAGAGCTGCTGTCGGAGGCTTGAGATGTTCAAAGAAGCAGAAATCCGCACATTCATCGAGGGAACGACCAATTATTTCGAGACCTCGGCGCAGCAGTCGGCCACTGTCGGCTCGCCCTATCTGGTGACCGACGGCAAGCCCGGCGCCTATGAATACACCGGCGTAATCGGCATCACCGGCGCGCGCAAGGGCATCGTGTATTTCACGGCGCAGCGCGGCATGCTGACGGTGTTGCTGATGCGCATGCAGGAAACCGACACCAGCGACGAAAACATCAAGGATCTGGTCGGCGAAGTCGCCAATACGATTTCCGGGAATGCGCGCCGCGACTTCGGCAAGAACTTCAACATCTCCGTGCCGGTCATCATCGCGCACGATTTGGAAAAGGTTAAGACGCCCTTCGCGCGCTCGTTCGTCATTCCCATCAACTGGCGCACGCACTCCGCCAAGCTGGTGGTCTGCCTCGAGTAACGCCCGGCGCCGCTAGGTCATTATTTGCCGTCGACCGAAAACGCCAGCAGAACATTGACCCCATTGCTGCCGGTTCGCGCCGCGCCATTGAATCCGGACATGGTGTACACCATGCCGCCCGCAATGGTCGGTCCCATGCCGTCTATGCCGCCGCCGGGCTGGGCCGGATTGCCGTTGACCGTGCTGTAGGTTTGCGCCGTGGTGCTGAATTCCCATATTATCTTTCCGCTCGCCGCATCATAGCCACGCAACCAGCCATCCAGTGTTCCTGAAAAGACGACGCCCGGCATGACGGCAGGAGCCGCGGATTGGGCGCGCACGCACGCCCCCTTCGTATAGTCTTTTGACCGGTCTCCCGCGTAGTGACAGGGCGCCGTCGGTGCCGGTGTATTCCAGACGACCTTGCCGGTGAACGGATCCAGCGCGAACAAGCCCGGCTTGCCCGCGTTTTCGGGGGCGGGCGAGGGTGCGCCGGCGGCACGGGCAATTTCATTGAAGATCTCGCCGATGTCCGAGTTCGGAACGAACACGTATTTGGAGTCCGCGCCAATTCCCCATTCAATCCCGCCCAGCGGCGATCCCGCGCCGACCGCCGTCTTCCACAGCGTGCGTCCCGTGTCCGGATCGACGCCGTAGACGACGCCGGACTTTTGTCCGGCGACCAGGATTTGCTTGCGGCCGTGCTTGAACAGAATCGGCGTCGCGCCGAAATCGAAATCCGGCCCGGTGGGTGAAGGGCAATTGGCGACTTTGACTGGGCCGCTGCAACCGACGATGAAGTTATCGTTGGTGGTGACCTGATTTCTCCATCGCACCTTGCCGGTCTTCATGTCCACCGCGACGATGGCATCGTCGCCGTCCGTGGTCGCATCGGTGTAGCTGTCGCCGGTCACCACATAGACCAAGCCGCGCTTCGCATCGACGGTGGGCGAGGCCCAGACCGGCGCGCCCGCGGGACCTTGCATCTGTATGCCGTTGGCATTCTTGCGTGTTGGTTGCAGCGGCTCGGTGATCATGTAGGTCTGCCACTGCTTTTGGCCGGTCTTGAGATCCAGCGCCGCCAGGCTGCCGCGGAAGGTGCAGCACGAATAATTCGGCTGCATTGCGAAGACTTCTTCTCCTGAGGAGAGCGGCACGAATATTTGATCGCCCGAGATCACCGGCGTGCCGGTGATGTTCGAGGCGATGTGATTATCCAGCGATTCGCTGTGCCAGATCTCCTTGCCGGTCTGCGCGTCAAACGCCCGCACCACGCGTTTGCCGACGCCGATGAAGGTCGCCCAGCCGCTGGGTGAGATCGCGGATCGAATCACCATCGGCGTGGTGCGCGACGCAGCGTCCTCGACGGCCCAGTGCACGCATCCGCTCTTCGCGTCCAATGCGTAAAATTTGCCGCCGCGGTTGGTGATGAAGAGCCAGTCGCCGACGACAACCGGCTGGCCGCCGCCGGGCATGGAAAAGGCCCATTTCACTTTGAGATTCGCCACATCAGCGGCGCGAATCCCGGGTTTTGGTTGAAATCGGCTGGAGTTCTCATCCGGTCCGAGCGAGGACCAATCGGAGGCGGTCGCCTTGATCGGCGGGTTGCCGGCGCACATTTGATCGGTGCCTGCGGATCCCAATTGCTGCCCGGGTGCCAGGAAAAGGGCGACCGCCTCGATCTCCGGCCGCGACAAGCCTTTGGCCATGGGGGCCATCACGCCCTTGGTCAGCGCCGTCACGATGTCCGCGGGGGCGCGAAAGGCCAACTCCGCGCGGGTGGGCGCGCGCTCCACGGCCGGTTCATGACAGGCTTTGCAGCGTGCATTGAACACCGACTCGCCGCTCGGCGGTTGCGCCGTTTCTTGAGCCGACCCGAGCGCGCCCAATCCCAAAGCGCAGGCCAAGGTAACGCCGGCACTGATCCCGATCCGATTGTTGCTCATGGATTAAATCTCCCCAGCTCAAAATCCAATTATGAAAATCCGATCCAGCGGCCTGCCATGGCGACCATCAGCCATGCCGCAATGGTCAATACCGTGACGCCGCGCAAGGCCCACCCCAAGGCGCCGCGCCTGACGAGCGGATTGAACAGAAAATAGGTGACGAGCAGCGCCGCGCCCAACGAAATCATTTTTACCCAGAAGGCCTGGCGTCCGTAAAGCTTCACGGGCTCGGAAATCCCCAGCAGCACGCCGGTGACGAGCAGCGCAATGACCGCTGCGTTCAAATAGCGGTGCGCGCTCTTATAGATCTCGGCTACCGGTGTTTTCAATCCCCACCCCAATATCGACAGGGACATGATCAGGATGGAGCCGCCGAGCAACGCCAAAGCCAGCAGGTGAGTCGACTCAATTGCCGGGAACAGCCAGGTTGATTCGCGAATGGTCTGGCCGAGCGCCGAGGCTTCGATGTTTTGCGCGGTGTGGTACAGGGTCATGGCTTAGCCGGGATCCAGGGGGCAGCCGGTGAGCTCGGCCATGGTAGGCGAGGTGATGCTGTCGCAGTCGAACCAGTTGTAGGCGATGAGGCGGCCAAAAACGATGACGCAAGCCCAGGCGCTCAAGGAAATGACCGCGCAAATCTTGGATTTTCTGGGCACCGGCCCTAAGTCCCAAGCTGCCTTGTCGCGCTCCACCTTGAAGGTGAAAACCGCGATATTGATCGCAGCAATGAGAATCATGAGGCACTTCAGCCGGAACCAAATGCTGTGATAGGTGCGAATAGGAATGGCGAGAAACAGCATCGAACCCGTGATCACCAACAGCGCAAACCCGGCGATCGTCCAGGGCAGGATTTTCGACAGCATCTGTGAGACGGGCACCTTAGTATAGGAAAACCCTAACAGCCGAAAGTCCACCATGGCGATGGTGCCGACGAACAACATGATCGAGATAACGTGGGTGGACTCGGTAATCGCGTACATATACAGCGATTCGTGCAATGCGATGCTCCAAGGCGTGTCGGCCAATTTGGTGACGAGTTCCTCGAGCATCGATTCCCCGCTTGTTATATATCAGCCATGCTTACCCTTTGTGAAAACCAGAATAATCAAGGGCGCAAGGGAAATTGTATTGCAATGACAGCTATCTAAAGCGATTATAAGCAGTGATTATACGGGCCCTTTGCGCGCCGTCCAGCAAGGAGCGGTGTCGAAAGCAAGAATTAGATATCTGGAGATACGAATGAAAGTACGCACCGGTAGAGCTGCGCAATTCGCAGCCGCCATGATCACCGCGGTCGCCATCGGCGCACCGGCACTCGCGCATCACGCATTCCAGGCCGAGTTCGACGGCAATCAGCCCATCATGCTTCAAGGCAAAGTGACCAAGGTCGAATGGATCAATCCGCATACCTGGGTGCACATGATCGTGGTGACCGACGGCACGCCGCAGGAATGGATGGTCGAGGCCGGCACGCCGAATACGCTGCTGCGCGAGGGCCTGACGCGCGATTCGTTGAAAGCGGGCGAGCAAATCATCGTGCGCGGGTACCGCGCCAAAGACGCTCGCTGCCGTCCGGCCTGCAAGGCCAACGGGCGCGACGTCACATTCACCGACGGCCGTAAGGTTTTCATGGGATCGAGCGGCACGGGTGCGCCGAAAGACGGCGCGGATCCAAACGAAAAATAGACCGGCCGTGAACGATTGAGCGGTGTTGCGAAACGATGGGGCGTTCTGAATAAGAAGACGAAGGTTTGGGCTCTGGTGACATTAACCGGATCGGTGGCGGCATTGACCCAGGGCTACGCGGCGCCGACGGCTGCCGCGCACAAAACACCCGCCGGCGGCGCGATCGAGCGTGTCGGCGGACACCCCAACTTCAGCGGGGTTTGGTCCGTGATGAACACGGCCAACTGGAACATTGAGCCGCATCTCGCGAGCGCCGCACTGGAACTGCGTCCGGGGCCGGTGGTTCCCGTGCCTGCCAAGGCGGTGGTGGCCTTGGGCGCGGTGGGTTCCGTACCGGCCGGCTTGGGTGTGGTCGTGGGCGGAAACATTCCGTACACGCCCGAGGCCCTGACCCAGAGGCAGGAGAATCAAAAGCACTACCTGGAGCGGGATCCGGAAGTGAAATGCGACCTGCCGGGTGTGCCGCGCGCCAACTACATGCCCTTGCCGTTTCAGATCGTGCAGTCGGCAAAGACGCTGCTGATTTCATATGAGTATGACGGCGCGGTGCGCGACATTCTCTTCAATGACCCCGGTCCGGCGCCGATCGACAGCTGGATGGGACAGTCGGTCGGGAAATGGGACGGCGATACCTTGGTGATCACCGTCACGGGACAAAACGACAGCACTTGGTTCGACCGCGCAGGGAACTTTCATTCCGGTGATATGAAGGTGGTCGAGCGCTGGACTCTGATGAACGAGAACACCATTCGCTACGAAGCCGAGATCACCGATCCCGCGACTTTCACCAGGCCCTGGAAAATGAGCATGCTCATGTACCGGCGGCTTGGAGAAGATGCGCGGCTGCAGCAATTCAAATGTGTCGAGTTCGTTGAAGAACTAATGTATGGCGAGTTGCGTAAGGAGCCCCTGAAATGAGCAAGAGAATCACTGCTTTGATTCTGGGCGCGGCAATCTCGACGTTGGCGGCGGCTGCGGCGAGCGCCGCGCCGGCAAATGCTGCCTATAAGGCTCCGCTCAATGCGTATGGCCAGCCCGATCTGGAAGGTACTTGGACCAATGCGACGCTGACTCAGCTCGAGCGGCCGAAAGAATTCGGCAACCGCAAGATCATGAGCCCGGAAGAGGTCAAAAAGATCGAGGGCGACGATGCGAAAATGTATGCGGCCGACGCCGCGCCCCGCGATCCCAAGGTGAAGACCACCGATTTGCCGCACGAGTGCGGCAAAGGCTTCAGTGGCGCCGGCTGCGGCTATAACGCCGCGTGGATCGATCCGGGCAACACCATCATGCGGGTGAACGGCGAGCCGCGAACCTCGTTCATTACCGATCCCGAAGATGGACGTTTGCCGCCCTACAAGGCCGGCGTCACCGTCCCCAACATGTACATGCGCGCGCACTATGGCGAGAATCCCGAGAATCAAACGCTGGCGGAACGCTGCCTGACTTCGTTCGGCTACAGCGCGGGCCCGGTCATGCTGCCGCTGCTTTACAACAATAATTATGAAATCGCACAGAGCAAGGACACGGTCGCCATCGTGGTTGAGATGGTCCATGACGTGCGCATGATTCACATCGGCGGCAAGCATCGCACCGATGGCGAGCGGCCGTGGATGGGCGATTCGATCGGCTGGTACGAGGGTCCGACGCTGGTGGTCGAAACCACCAATTTCCCGGAGGCCACCGCATTGCGCGGCGCTTGGAAGGAACTAAAGGTGACGGAACGCTTCACCCGTATTGGACCGAAACGCATCCTTTATCAATTCAAGGCCGAGGATCCCACCGTGTGGGATCGTCCCTGGAGCGGCGAGTACGAATTTACGCCGTCGAAGGGGCGGATTTTCGAGTACGCCTGCCATGAAGGCAACTATGCGCTGGAGGGAATTCTTTCCGGTGCCCGCGCCGATGAGGCGGCCGCTGCGGAGAAAGCCAAAGCGGCGGCGGCCAACAAGACCGCTGCGGCGACACCGGCGCCGAGCGGCAAGAAAAAGCAGTAGTTTTCGACAATCCAGGATTTTTAAAAATGCCGCGCCCTTGGGTGCGGCATTTTTTTAGCTTTGATGGCGCGTGCTGACGACGGGGTGCGAGCTGGACAAGCCGCCATCCACTGCGATGGCTTGACCGTTGACATAGGAAGCCGCGTCGGAGGCGAGGAACAATGCAGTCTGAGCAATTTCCGCCGGCACGCCGTAGCGCTGCAGGGGATTGAGTTGTCCGATTTTGCGCTCCGTGCCGCGCTCGCGCGCGCGTTCGAACATCGGCCGCGTCATGCCGGTTTCGATCAGCCCCGGGCAGATGGCATTGATACGCACGCCGGTTCCCGTCAACTGATAGGCAACCGTTTGCACCAGGCTGATCACGCCGGCCTTGCTCGCGCTGTACGGAACACCGCCGGCGCCGGAGCGCAGGCCGGCGACGGATGCGGTGCAAATAATCGAGCCGCGCTTCTGCTTGACCATCTCCTTCGCGGCGTATTTTGCCAGCAGAAACGTGCCGATCAGATTGATCTTCAGTACTTCCGTCCAGTGATCCACCGTTTCCTCGAAAAAAGGCACCAGGCCGCCGCTGACCCCGGCATTCGCGTAGCAGGCATCGAGGCTGCCGAATTCCTTCAGCGCCGTAGCCACCGCGCCGGCCACATCGGCCTCGGCCGAGGAGTCCTTGACCAACGCGATCGCACGTCCACCCGCGGCGCGGATCGCCGTCGCGGTCGCTTCAACTTCTGCAGCGCGATCCAGTGCGACCACCGCCGCTCCTTCCGCGCCGAACAACATTGCGCTCGCGCGTCCGATGCCGCTGGCGGCGCCGGTGACGATGGCGGTTTTGCCTTGAAGTGTGTTCATGAGAGTCAGTATCGCCGTATGTTCCGCCGCAGGCAACCAATGCAGCGGCCCCGTTGATGCGCATTTTGGAAGCGAATATTCCGGATTTCGGTTCGGCGCGAAATCCTTGCGATGTGAGTGGGCAGGTGGTCAACAATCCGCTGTCGATGCCCGCATGCAGCGATGCCCTGCTGTCGACCATGATGGCGGTGGATGCGCTGATCGTGCGAGCGATCGGTGGTCAATAGGCCCGTGGCCGGCAAATCTGATCCGTGACCGCTGCGCGGCGATTACCGCACGTTTCAAGCGCAATGGGTTGGGCCTATACTTCAGCCCCCTTCACAACAATCATTCGCTCTCGAGGGTATCCACATGACCGACGACTCGAACAAAATTTCTCGCCGAGAATTCACCGCGCTTTCGCTGGCTGCGGGCGTCACCGCCGCGGCCGGTGCTTCCGCCGCCGCCGGCGCCGATATGGTGGACACCGACGTCGAAATCAAAACGGCGGACGGCACCTGCGATGCCGCGCTGATTCATCCGCAGGGTAAGGGTGCGTGGCCGGGGGTCATATTGTTCGTCGACATTTTCGGATTGCGGCCAACGATGCGCGACATGGCGAAGCGCTTGGCCGCGAATGGCTACACCGTGCTCGTGCCGAATCCTTATTACCGCACGACCAAAGCGCCGGGCCTGCCGATGAATCTCGACTTCAAGAACCCCGAGGATCGCGCCAAGATCGGCAAAGTGCGCGCGGCTATGACCGATACTGCGGTGATGGCCGACGCGGCCACCTATGTGAAATTCTTGGACGCGCAATCGATGGTCAAGAAGAAAGCGAAAATAGGCGTGTTCGGCTATTGCATGGGAGGCCCAATGACCATGCAGGCCGCCGCCGCAAGTCCCGCCCGAGTGGGTGCCGGAGCTTCATTTCACGGCGGCGGCTTGGTGACCGACAAGCCCGACAGTCCCCACCTGAAAGTGCCGCAGATGAAGGCGCAGTTTTATTTCGCGATCGCCGCCAACGATGATCAGCGCCAACCGGACGCGAAAACCAAGCTTGCCGAAGCCTACAAGGCGGCGAACCTGCCGGAGAACCAAGAGGTTTACGCGGGCTGCAACCACGGCTGGTGCGTCAAGGACATGCCGAACGGAGACGACGGCAAGCCGCTCTACAATGAGGCCGGCGCTGAAAAAGCCTGGGGCGAATTGGTCGCCCTTTACAAACACGCGCTCGTTTAAGCGTGACTTAAGGCGGTCGGGCGCTTAAGGCGCCCGCCCCCCCCCGCTTCTGAAGCTGCCGGCGAGCTCAAGGATTGCTCTCGCCGAGCTCGCCTTTGCTTCTCAAAACACTCGTCGCGCTGTTACATTAGGCGGCCAAAACGACGGAACCTAGTTCTGCAGAGTGGAATAAAGAATGAGTACGAATTCGGCTGGCTTTGAGGTCAAGGACGGCGTTGCGGTCCTGAAATTCGACAATCCGCCGGTCAATAGCCTGGGTCTGGAGTTGCGTCGGGCGATCGTGGAAGGCATGGAGCGCGCCAATGCCGATCCTAAGATCGATGCCATCGTATTGATCGGCGCCGGCGCGGGATTTTCCGGCGGCGCGGACATCCGCGAATTTGGTACGCCTCGAGCTGCCACGCAGCCGCACCTCATGACGGTCATCAGCACGGTCGAAGCAAGCGCCAAGCCGGTCATCGCCGCGATCGGCGGCGTGTGCATGGGCGGCGGCCTCGAGCTGGCGCTCGGCTGTCACTATCGGGTGGCGGCCGCCGGAGCGAAAATCGCGTTGCCGGAAGTAAAACTGGGTTTGTTGCCGGGCGCCGGCGGAACCCAACGCCTGCCGCGCGTGATCGGTGCCGAAGCCGCGCTCAACATGATTGTTTCGGGTGCGACCGTTCCTTCCGAAAAGCTTCGCGGCACGCCGCTGTTCGACGCATTTGCCGACGGCGATTTACTGGATGCGGCTTTTCGCTTTGCGCGCAAGGTGGTGACCGAGAAGTTGGGCGTGAGGCGAGTGCGTGACTTGAAGGTCAATATGCCGAATCACGAGGCCTTTTTTCAATTCGCGCGCAATACCGCCAAGGCGGTGGCTGGCCACTACCCGGCACCCGTGGCTTGCGTGGAAGCCGTCTCTGCGGCGTTCGACCGGCCCTTCGATGCAGGCATCAAGCGGGAACGCGAATTGTTCGCCACCCTGATGTTATCGCCGGAGTCCGCGGCGCTGCGTCATGTGTTCCAGGCGGAGCGCGCGGCCTCGCACATTCTCGACGTGCCGAACGACACGCCGACCCGTCCCATCCGCAAAGTCGGCATCATCGGCGCGGGCACGATGGGCGGCGGTATCGGCATGAGCCTGATCAACGCGGGAATTCCGGTGGTGCTTTTGGAAATGAAGCAGGAAGCGCTGGATAAAGGGCTCGCGACGATGCGTCGCAACTATGGCGGCGCACTGAAGAAGGGCGCGCTGACCGAGGCGGCGCTCGAGCAACGCATGGCGCTGATCACCCCGACCCTCGACTATGCGCAACTGAAGGACGTCGATCTGGTCATCGAAGCGGTGTTCGAAAGCATGGACGTCAAGAAGGAGGTGTTTGAAAAGCTCGACCAAGTCGTGCAGCAAGGCGCCATCCTGGCCTCCAATACCTCCGCGTTGAACCTGGATCAGATCGCGAACTTCACCAAGCGCCCTCAAGATGTCATCGGCTTGCATTTCTTCAGCCCGGCCAACGTCATGCGCCTGCTGGAAATCGTCCGCGGCGCCAAGACGGCGAAAGATGTGCTGGCCACCGCGATGCAGCTGGCAAAGAAGATCGGCAAGGTCGCCGTAATTTCCGGTGTCTGCGATGGGTTCATCGGCAATCGCATGGTAGCTCGCTACGGCGCCGCCGCGCACGATCTCATCATGGCGGGTTCCTTGCCCAACCAGGTCGACAAGGCCTTGGAAGATTTTGGCATGGCGATGGGGCCGTTCCGCATGAGCGATCTGGCGGGCCTGGATATCGGTTGGGCCGCGCGCAAGCGGCGTCGGGCCGAAAGTCCCGATCGGGATCTGTCCAACGTCGCCGACGAGCTGTGCGAGGCCGGCAGGTTCGGGCAGAAAACGGGCGCGGGGTTCTACCGCTACGAGGCCGGCTCGCGCAATGCCATTGTCGATCCGGCCGTGACCGCCATCATCGAGAAGTATCGGCAACAGAAAGGCATCACCCCGCGCAAAGTGTCGAACGAGGAAATCGTCGAGCGTTGCATCTACGCCTTGATCAACGAAGGCGCGCGCATCGTCGAGGATGGAATTGCGCAGCGCAGTTCCGACATCGATATCGTGTATCTCAATGGCTATGGTTTTCCGCCGTGGCGCGGCGGACCGATGTTCTATGCCGATCAAGTGGGATTGAGTGAAGTGGCGCGCGCGCTAAAAGCCATCGCCGAGAATGCGCGCGCGGACAAGGCATCCTGGACGCCGGCGCCGCTGCTCGCGCGCCTCGCCCAGGAAGGTAAGACATTCAGCGCCTATAAAGGATCAGACAAGTGACAGAAGCTGCCATCGTATCCACCGCGCGCACCGGGCTCGGCAAGAGCTGGAAGGGCGCATTCAACATGACCTACGGCGCCACGCTGGGCGCGCATTCAGTGCAGCATGCCGTCGCGCGCGCCGGCATCGACCCGGCCGAGGTCGAGGATGTGATCATGGGATCGACCTTCGGCGAGGGTACGACCGGCGGCAACATCGCGCGCCAGATCGCGCTGCGCGCCGGCCTGCCGATCACCACCGCGGGCTTGAGCATCAATCGATTCTGCAGTTCAGGATTGCAGTCCATTGCCCTGGCCGCGCAACGCGTCATGACGGAAGGCGCCGAGGTGATCGTCGCCGGCGGCCTCGAGAGCATTTCCTGCGTGCAGAATGAAGCGAATGCGCACATGCGGCGCGACCCGTGGATCGATGAGCATAAGCCGACCCTGTTCTGGAGCATGCTGCAGACCGCGGAGACAGTAGCCAAGCGCTACAACATTTCCAAGGAAGCGCAGGACGAATACGGCGTTCGCAGTCAGCTGCGTGCGGCCGCCGGCCAGGCTGCCGGCAAGTTCAAAGATGAAATCGCGCCCATGACCACCACCATGGGGGTGGTGGACAAGAATACCGGTGCCATCGGCACGCGCGAGGTGACCATATCGAGCGACGAAGGCATCCGCCCGGACACAACCCTGGAAGGCGTGTCGAAGATTCGCTCCGCCATGCCGGGCGGGGTGATCACCGCAGGCAACGCCAGCCAGTTTTCCGACGGCAGCAGCGCTTGCGTCGTCATGGACTTAAAACTTGCGGAAAAGCGCGGTCTCAAGCCCTTAGGCGTTTTTCGCGGTTTCGCGGTCGCCGGATGCGAGCCCGATGAAATGGGCATCGGCCCGGTTTTTGCGGTGCCGCGCCTGCTCAAGCGGGCGGGGCTCAAGGTCAGCGACATCGACCTGTGGGAACTGAACGAAGCCTTTGCCGTCCAGGTTATTTATTGCCGCGACAAGCTCGGGATCCCGGACGAGCGCTTGAACGTCAACGGCGGGGCGATCGCGGTGGGTCATCCGTACGGGGTCAGCGGCGCGCGCCTCACGGGCCATGCGCTGATCGAAGGCAAGCGCCGTGGCGCCAAGTTGGTGGTCGTCACCATGTGCATCGGCGGCGGTCAGGGAGCGGCGGGTCTGTTCGAGGTGGCCTGATGGCGCTGCGGGATCTGTTTGAGCTCAAGGGCCGCGTGGCGCTGATCACCGGCGGCTCGCGCGGGCTCGGCCTGCAGATCGCCAGGGGCCTGGGCGAGATGGGCGCGAAGATCGCCATCAGCGCGCGCAAGGCGGGCGAGCTCGAGGAGGCCAAGGCCGATCTGAAAGAACACGGTATCGATGCGCTCACCGTGACCAACGATCTATCCAAGCAAGATCAGATCCCGGCGCTGGTCGATGCAGTGGTCCAGCACTACGGCGGGATCAACATTCTGGTCAACAACGCCGGCGCGAGCTGGGGCGCGAAAGCGGAGCAGCATCCTCTCGAGGCGTGGAACAAGGTGATGACCTTGAATGCCTCGAGCGTGTTCGCGTTGAGCCAAGCCGTTGCCAACCGCTGCTTCATCCCGCAACGCTCGGGCAACATCATCGTCATCGCCTCGACCGCGGCACTGCGCGCGGGAATGCAAATGAAGGCGGTGGCCTACTACTCCTCGAAGGCGGCGGCGCTGCATCTGACGCGCGCGCTCGCGGGCGAATGGGGCCAGTACAACATTCGCGTCAATGCCATATGCCCGGGATTCTTTCCCTCGAAAATGGCGAGCGGTGTGCTCGATACGATGCTGGCGGATGTGATCGCGCGCACACCCTTGGGCCGTATCGGCGGCGACACCGACCTGCAGGGCGCGGCGGTTTATCTGGCCTCGGACGCCTCGCGGCACGTCACGGGGCAATACATTGCCGTGGACGGCGGCGCCTCCGCCACATGACGATGAACACCCCCGCGGCGGGTCTGCGGCAAAGCCCGGCGCAACACAGCTTCGATACGCAGCGGCTCAATGCGTGGATGCAGACGCATATCGCCGGATATTCGGGACCGATCGAGGTACAGCAATTTGCCGGCGGGCAATCCAATCCCACTTTTTTGGTGCAGTCGCCTACGCATCGCTATGTGCTGCGGCGCAAGCCGCCCGGCAAGCTTCTGCCCTCGGCGCATGCCGTCGACCGCGAATTTCGCGTGCTCGCGGCACTTAAGGATAGCGCCGTGCCGGTCGCGCTTGTCCACGCGCTGTGCGAAGACCCGGAGGTGATCGGCAGCGTGTTTTATGTCATGGACTATGTCGAGGGCCGCATCTTTTGGGACGCATTGCTGCCCGAGGTGGCGGCGACGGGACGCCGCGCCGTTTACAGCGAAATGGTGCGCGTGCTGGCCGCCCTGCACTCCATCGACTACGCCGCGGTGGGCCTGGGCGATTACGGCAAACCGGGCCGCTACGTCGAGCGGCAGGTCGCGCGCTGGACGCAGCAATATCGGGCCTCGCAGACCGAGAAACTTGAATCGATGGAACGGCTGATGGAGTGGCTGCCGCAGCACATTCCGGACGATGAACAGACCTCCATCGTGCACGGCGACTTCCGTCTCGATAACACCATATTCCATCCCACCGAGCCGCGCATATTGGCGGTGCTGGACTGGGAACTCTCGACACTCGGCCATCCGCTGGTCGACTTCGCTTACTACTGCTTGCGCTTTCACTTGCCGGTCGCGGAATTTCGCGGTCTTGGCGGCGTGGATCCCAGGAGCCACTCGCTGCCCACCGAGGCTGAATCCGTGGCGCAGTACTGCCGCCTGCGCGGCATTGCGCCGGTGCCGGCGAAAGATTGGGCTTACTACCAGGCCTTCTGCATGTTCCGCCTGGCCGGAATTTTGCAGGGAGTATTGGCGCGTGCCCTGCAGGGGAACGCTTCGAGCGCCACGGCACTGGAGGCGGGCCGACGCGCCCGGCCGTTGGCCGACCTGGGCTGGAAGCGCGTACGGCAATCATTCGACGTATGAACTAATTCAAAGGACCGCCATGGATTTTTCGCACAGTGAGAAGGTTCGCGATCTGCAGGAGCGCATCACCCAATTCATGGAAAACCATGTCTATCCAGCCGAGCCCTTGTACCACCAGGAACTGGAGAAGAATCGGCGCGCGGGCAATCCCTGGCAGGTGACCAAGGTCGTTGAGGATCTGAAAAAGAAGGCCAAGGCCGCGGACCTTTGGAACTTGTTTCTGCCGCATTCCGAACACGGTGCCGGCCTGACCAATCTCGAGTACGCGCCGCTGTGCGAAATCATGGGGCGCTCGCATATCGCGCCCGAGGCGTTCAATTGCTCCGCGCCGGACACCGGCAACATGGAAGTACTGGCACGTTATGCCACCCAGGCGCAGCAGCAGCGCTGGCTCGCGCCCTTGCTCGACGGCAAGATCCGTTCGGCCTTCGCCATGACCGAGCCGAGCGTTGCATCGAGCGATGCCACCAATATCGAGTCCTCCATCGTGCGCAACGGCGACAGCTACGTGATCAACGGCCGCAAGTGGTGGACTTCGGGCGCCGGCGATCCACGCTGCGAAATTTTGATTTTCATGGGCAAGACCAACCCGGAGGCCGGACGGCACAGCCAACAATCCATGATCCTGGTGCCGATGAAGACCCCCGGAGTCAAGGTGCTGCGTACCTTGACGGTGTTCGGCTACGACCACGCGCCGCACGGCCACGCTGAGGTCGATTTCGAGAATGTGCGCGTGCCGGTCGAGAACCTGTTGCTGGGGGAAGGGCGCGGCTTCGAGATCGCGCAAGGGCGCTTGGGGCCGGGCCGGATTCACCACTGCATGCGCACCATCGGCGTCGCGGAACGCGCCTTGGAACTCATGTGCAAGCGCGCGCAGTCTCGAGTCGCCTTCGGCAAGAAATTATCGGAGCAGGGCGTGACGCTCGAGCGAATTGCCGAAGCGCGCATCATGATCGATCAGACCCGCTGGCTCGTTCTGAATGCAGCCTACATGATGGACACGGTCGGCAATCGCGCTGCGAAAGCGGAAATCGCCATGATCAAGGTTGCTGCGCCCACCATGACGCTGAAAGTGCTCGACTGGGCCATTCAAATGCACGGCGGCGGCGGCGTCAGCGATGATTTTCCGCTCGCGGCGCTTTGGGCCGGGGCCCGGACTCTGCGCCTCGCGGACGGCCCGGACGAAGTGCATCGCGAGCAGGTCGGCAAGCTGGAACTGTCGCGCTATCGGCTCAAGGCTTAAGAGGGCTCCAGCATGCCCGACGCGCATTTCAAATTTTGGCCGAGCCAGGCGATGCACAATCTCATCGCCCCCGCCACGAATTTGTTCTACAACGCCGAAGTATCGGCGCGCCGTTTTCCCAGCAAGCCGTTCCTGGTGTACTACGACACGAAGGTGAGCTTCGCGGAGTTTCACGACGAAGCGGAGCGCCTCGCGGGATACCTGGAACAGCGCTGCGGCGTTCGCAAGGGCGACCGGGTGCTGCTGCTCATGCAGAACAGCCCGCAGTTCATGATCGGCTATTACGGCATTTTGCGCGCCAACGCCGTGGTCGTGCCGTTGAACCCGATGAATTTGACGCGGGAAATCCTGCGCTATGCCCAAGACGCCGGCGCGAACACGATGCTGGTATCGCAGGAGCTGTACCCGCGCGTCGAGCCGCTGCTCACCAGCCATGATCTCAAGCAGGTGATTGTGGCGGCCTATTCCGACTATTTGAAAGAGCCGACGAGCTTGGCTGTGCCGGACTTCATCACCGCGCCGCGCGTCGACTATCAGGCGCCCGGCTTGGCGCTGTGGAAAGACGTGCTTGGCGCCGACCTTAAGCCGGGGCCTTTGACCGCTGCGCCGGACGATCTGTGCGTAATGCCCTATACGTCGGGTACGACCGGACAGCCCAAGGGCTGCATGCACACGCATCGGTCCGTGATGCACACCGCGGTGGGCGGCATGCAGTGGTTTGCGATGCAGCCCGAGCTGACGCTGTTGGCCGTCGCGCCGATGTTTCACGTCACGGGCATGCAGGGCGGCTTGAATGGCCCGCTATTCACCGGCAACACCATGGTGCTCCTGCCCCGCTGGGACCGCGAGGTCGCCGCGCAATGCGTGGAGCGCTACAAGGTGACGAGCTGGACCGCCATTCCCACCATGATTCAGGATTTTTTCCTGAACCCCAATATCGACAAGTACGATTTGTCGTCGATCCGGCGCTTGAGCGGCGGCGGGGCGGCGATGCCGGCGGCGGTCGCGCAGCGTCTTGCAAACGTCGGCATCACCTATGTCGAAGGCTATGGATTGACCGAGACCATCGGCGCGACGCACATCAATCCCGCGGATCATGCGAAGCAGCAGTGCCTGGGCATCCCGATCTTCGATACCGATTCGCGCGTCATCGATCCGGCGACGTTGCGTGAATTGCCGCCGGGAGAGGTCGGCGAAATCATCATGCACGGGCCGCAGGTATTTTTAGGGTACTGGAACAAGCCCGAGGACACGGCGCAGGTTTTTATCGAACTCGACGGCAAGCGGTTTTTTCGCAGCGGCGATCTCGGCAGAATGGACGAGGACGGCTATTTCTTCATCGTCGACCGGCTGAAGCGCATGATCAACGCGTCAGGCTACAAAGTGTGGCCAACCGAAGTCGAATCGCTCATGTACCAGCACCCGGCGGTCCAGGAGGCCTGCATCATCGGCGCCAAGGACACGCATCGCGGCGAGACGGTCAAGGCGGTAATCGTGCCCAGGCCTGAATGGCGCGACCGTGTCGAAGCGCAGGCCATCATCGACTGGTGTCGAGAGCACATGGCCGCCTACAAGGTGCCGCGCCTGATCGAGTTCGTCGAAGCGTTGCCGAAGTCGGGTTCCGGCAAGATCATGTGGCGCGAGCTGCAAGAACGCGAAAATGCAAAATCAACCTCCACCTTGGCGACACCCCCATGAAAGCATTGCTCAGCCGCCAACCCGGCGGTCCTGATAGCCTCACGTTGGAAGACGTTCCGGATCCCATCCCCGGACGCGGCGAAGTCCGTATCCGCGTTCACGCCGTGGGCGTCAATTTTCCGGATTTGTTGATCATCCAGGATCTCTATCAGATCAAGCCGCCGCGGCCATTTTCGCCGGGCGGCGAACTTGCCGGCGTGGTGGAGGCACTGGGCGAGGGCGTGACGAATCTGAAGACGGGCGATCGAGTTCTGGTCAGCCCGGTGCGCAGCGCCATGGCGGAGATGGCCGTCGCGCAGGCCGGTAATTGCTGGAAGATTCCTGAGGCGATGCCATTCGACCAGGCCGCGGCGCTGCTCCTGACCTACGGCACTTCGCAGCACGCCTTGCAGGATCGCGCACGCCTCCGCGCCGGCGAGACCCTGCTCGTGCTCGGCGCCGGCGGCGGTGTCGGCCTCGCGGCCGTCGAACTCGGCAAGGCGATGGGTGCCCGCGTCATCGCGGCAGCCTCGAGCGCGGAAAAGCTGGCGCTGGCGCGCGAGCACGGCGCCGACGAGACCGTGCAGTATGCCCAAGGCCCGCTCGACAAGAATGCGGCGCGTGCGCTGACCGATAACTTCAAGGCAGTGTGCGGCGCGCAGGGCGCCCATGTCATCTACGATGCGATCGGCGGCGATTATAGCGAGGCCGCACTGCGCGCTATCGCCTGGCAGGGCCGGCATCTGGTGGTGGGCTTTACGGCGGGCATCCCCAAGTTGCCGCTCAATCTAGCCTTGCTCAAGGGTTGCGAGATCGTCGGCGTGTTCTGGGGCGAGTTCACGCATCGCAATCCCGCGCAGCACGCGGCCAATGTTGCCGCGCTCATGGCGCTGTATCTGGATGGTAAAATCAAGCCCGCCGTGACCGAGCGGTTTCCGCTGGCGCGCGGCGGCGAAGCGATTGCCCGCCTAGGGTCGCGCTCGGCGCGCGGTAAAATCGTCGTCACGGTGGATTGAAGCGCCCGCAAGAGGAAGCGATATGGATCTCAAATACAATTCGGAAGAACAAAAATTTCGCGCCGAAGTGCGCGCATTTTTCGATGCCGAGCTGCCCACGGACATCCGCACCAAGCTGCAGCTGGGAAGGCGCATCTCGAAGGACGACATGGTGCGCTGGCAGAAGATACTATTTCGCAAGGGCTGGGGCGCCCCGAATTGGCCGAAGTCCTTCGGCGGCACGGGTTGGGACATCGTGCAACAGCATATTTTCGAGGAAGAGCGCGCCGATGCGTGCGCGCCGGGGCAAAACCCCTTCTCTTTGAAAATGCTCGCGCCGGTGATGCAAACTTTCGGCAACGCCGCGCAGCAGGAATACTTCCTACCGCGGATTTTGTCGGGCGAGGATTGGTGGTGCCAAGGGTATTCCGAGCCAGGTTCGGGTTCCGACCTGGCCTCGCTGCGCACCAGTGCCGTGCGCCAGGGTGATCATTACATCGTCAATGGCCAGAAAACCTGGAACACCCTGGGCCAGTACGCGGATTGGATTTTTTGCCTGGTGCGAACCAGCAGCGAAGGCCGTCCACAACAGGGCATTTCGTTCCTGCTGATCGACATGAAATCGCCGGGCATCACGGTCCGGCCGATCATCATGCTCGACGGCGAGCATGAGATTAACGACATTTTCTTCGACAACGTGAAAGTCCCGGTGCAGAACTTGATAGGCGAGGAGAACAAGGGTTGGACGTACGCGAAATTCTTGCTCACGCACGAGCGCAGCGGCAATGCCGGCGTCGGCATATGCAAGCGCGCGCTCAAGAAGCTCAAGGAGATTGCCACGGAGCAGATGTCGAACGGCCGCCCGCTCATCGAGGACTCGCGCTTCCGCGATCGCATCGCCCAGGTCGAGATGGAGCTGATGGCGCTCGAGATCACCAATCTGCGGGTGCTGTCGGCGACCGCCAAGGAACAGCGCGCGCTCGGTCCGGAAGTCTCGGTGCTCAAGATCAAGGGCTCGGAAATCATCCAGCAGCTCGCGGAGCTCAAAATGCACGCGCTGGGGCACGACGCGCTGCCGTACGTGCGCGAGGCACTCGACATGGATTGGGTCGGTAATCCGCTGCTTGGCGCGCACTATCGCTCATACGCGCCGCCGATCTCCGGGCAATATTTCAATCAGCGCAAAACGACCATCTACGCCGGATCGACCGAAATACAGAAAAACATCATCTCGCAGATGATTCTCGGCCTGTAAAAGAGCACCCATGGAATTCAACTATAGCGAAGAGCAACTCGCGCTACAGGATACCCTGCAGCGCTTCATTTCCCGCGACTACGATTTCGACAAGCGGCGCGCCTTCTCCGCCTCCGCCTTGGGCTATTCCGCCCAAGCCTGGAGCCAGTATGCGGAACTCGGCTTGCTGGCGCTGCCTTTTCCCGAGGATCTCGGCGGCCTTGGCGGCAACGGCGTCGACATCATGGTGGTGATGGAGCAGTTCGGCCAGGGATTGCTGCTCGAACCGTACCTGAGCACGGTCGTGATTTGCGGGAGCTTGCTGTGCGACGCCGCCTCGGGCGCGCTGAAGCAAAAACTCGTGCCGCAAATTGCGGCGGGTAAATTGCAGCTCTCGCTGGCGGCCTACGAAGCGGCCGGGCGATACGATTTATCCTACGTTGCCACGACGGCGCAGCCGGGCGGCGGCAACTGGCGGCTCTCGGGCCGTAAGACCGTGGTGCTGGACGGCGCGTCCGCCGACTATTTCCTCGTTTCCGCGCGCAGCGGCGGCAAAAGCGGCGATCGCGACGGCATATCGCTGTTTTTGGTGCCGCGCGATGCGAAGGGACTCACCATCGCCCCGTATCCGACACAATCCGGCGCGCGCGCCGCCGATCTGCTGTTGGACAATGTCGCGGTCGGCGGCGAAGCGCTGATCGGCGAGCCGGGCCGCGCGCTGCCCCTCATCGAGCGGGCGGTGGATCGGGCGGTGTCCGCACTGTGCGCCGAGGCCGTCGGCATCATCAACGCGTTGAATCAAGCGACCTTGAATTACCTCAAGACGCGAAAGCAATTCGGCGTCGCGATCGGAACGTTTCAAGCGTTGAAGCACAAAATGGCCGACATGCTGATCGCCGCGGAGCAGGCGCGCTCCATGGCCATTATCGCCGCCGTTCACGCCGACTCGGACGATGCCGCCGCCCGGCATCGCGCGGTCTCCGCGGCGAAGGCCTATATCGGACAAGCCGGCCGGTTGGTCGGTCAGCATGCCGTACAGATGCATGGCGGCATGGGCGTGGTGGACGAACTGATCGTCAGCCACTATTTCAAGCGGTTGACCATGATCGATCTCAGCTTGGGCGATGCCGACTACCATCTCGCGAGCTTCAGCGAGACCTTAAGGCCGAGCGCCTAGGTCTTAATCTTGCCCTACGTCGGGTGCGCCATCTGCTGCTTGCGCACATCCTTTTCCATGGTGCGCGATGCCGCAAACAGCACCAGTGCCGCGGCCACCGCGAGCACCGGGATGATGTACATCGCCTGGTGCAGGCCGACGGCCTTGAAGGCTTCGGTCATGGTGCTGGCGCCGGCATCGATCATTGCCTTGTGCGCAAAGAAGTCGCTCAAGCGGCCGGTTCCCACCGGCCCCATGCTCGCGCCCAGGATGTACATGAAACAGAAGTAGAGGGCGACCGCCGTGCCGCGCAGCCGCGGCTCGATCACGTCCTGTATTGCCGCATACACGGTCGCGTAGTACACGAACATGGTGATCGTGCCCATGGTCATGAAAATGATGTAAGTGGTAATTGCGCCTTTGGGCTGATTGATTGCCATGAAAATGCACGGGGCGGCGATGGCCATGGCAGCGGACGAAAGCACCAGGCGACCGTTACGCCGTTTCGCACTCATTTTGTCGGCAAGCCAACCGCCGACCAGGAGACCGATCGCGCCCACGGCGCCCACGGATATCGAGGAAACGTAGCTGGCATGGAGCAGGCTCATTTGATGGAAGCGCTGCAAGAAGGGCGTGTTGAATGAGTTGATGGCGTACATGTTGAAGTTATGAAAAATGCCCGACATGATGATCCACCACATCGTCGGCAACCCCAGCACCGTCAAGAAGGGCGATTTGGCGGCATCCTTGGCGGTCGTCACCACGCGCCCCGGGTCCAATGCACCGCGCACCGGCTCGGGTATGCGCAGCGCCATCAATGCCAAAATGATTCCCGGGATGCACGCAAACCAGAAGGCCGCGCGCCAGCCGAACTTGGTGGCAATGGCGCCGGCGCTGATGTACGCCAGAAAAATGCCGGCCGGCAGGCCGAGCATGAATACCCCCATGGCTTTGGCGCGCTGGTTGGGCGGGAACAAGTCACCGATGAGGGATTGGCCGGCCGGCGCGCAGACCGCTTCGCCCACGCCGACGCCGAGACGAGCGACGAAGATTTGTGCGTAGTTCTGCGCGAAGCCCGTGGCGGCCGTCAGCACGCTCCAGAAGGCGGTGCCCAAGGCGATGAGGCGGTTCCGGTACCATCGATCGCTGAGCGCACCCAAGGGCAGGCCAACGAAGGCGTAAATGATGGTGAAGATGGTGCCCAGGAACCCGAGCGCCGTATCACTCAAATGAAATTCGAGGCGCACCGGCTCGCCGAGCGCACCCAGCAATTGGCGATCGAAAAAATTCAGCAGGTTGATGGCGAACAGCAGGAACAGGGCATATTTCGCACCGCTGGCGGCCTTGGCGATGACGCCGTCGGCCGGCCCGGCGGGCGCGCCGCCTTCGAGTGATTGCGGACTCACAGACATCTCTTGTATTCCCCCGGAAAGCCGCTGTGGTCGGCTAGTGTGCCGTACATCGCGGCCAAACGCTTCAGATTTCAGCCCAGTGGGCCGCCCGGCGACGGCATGCGCTCCCAGAAACTGCGAATCTCGCTGCGCGGATCATTTTCCAGTTGAGTCGGCGTGCCGAAGATCATGGTTGCGCGTGTCTTGGCATCAAAAGTCGGCCAAGGAGGGATGCGCGCATTATTGGGATCGCCGGTCTTGGCGAACGCGACCCAGCTGGAGGAGAGCTGGTCGGCCACGCGCGCCGCGTCGTTGCCTTCGCGCGCTTCGCGGAACGAGCCGGACACGTCGAGTCCATGTACGGCGCCGTAGCGGCCGCCAAACGCCGGCGTGGGCCATTCCCATTGATACATGTAGATGGCGCCCTTGCCCTGCGCGGCCTTCAATTCGGCTTGGCGGATGGCCGAGCGCCGGAAGCCTGCATCGGTGAGCATCATTGCCTGGATCAGATACGGCGACTTCTCTGGATAGTATTTGCGGTACATCGCGAGAATCTCGGCGCCGCGCTCCTTGTAGCGCTTGTCGATGAGCGCCTTGAGATCCGCTTCGCTCAAATTGAAGTTGGTCAGGCTCAATGCCGCATCTTCCAGCGTGGTCGAGACGATGAGCGGAATCTCGGCCGATTCGCCTGGTGCCGCCGGATCGAATGCATCATGCGTCAGGTACTTGCCGTCGAGAACAGGCCCGTTCCCCAAGCCCGGCGCGCCGGCGCCGGCGGCCACTTGTGCTTCGAGCAATTGCTGCCACGATATTTTTTGTAGATCGGCGATGCGCGATTTCGGAATGCCCAGCTGCTTGAGCAGCGCCTCGGCGTTTTGCGTGGCGCGATCCTTGGGCACGAATTTCAACAGCGAACCGCTTTGCACCGCGGCGCGATGAAACAGGCCCTTGGCGGCCGGCGTGGCCAGCATGGTGCTCGTCTTTGCGCCGCCGCCCGACTGGCCGAATATCATCACGCTGTGAGGATTGCCGCCGAAATTCTCGATGTTGTCCCGTACCCATTCGAGCGAGGCGGTCAGGTCCATGATCCCGGCGACGCCGGCGAACGCGAATTCGGGCGGCGCGCCCAGGTCCGCGAGGTGCGTATAGCCGAAAGTTGCCAGGCGATGATTGACGGTCACCACCACCACATCGCCGAATCGTGCGAGCTGCGCGCCGTCGTAGCCGATCGCATTTCCCGAACCAGTGGTAAACCCGCCGCCGTGAAACGAAACCAGCACAGGCCGCTTGGCGCCGTCTTTAAGCCCCGGCGTCCAGATGTTCAAGGACAGGCAATCCTCTCCCATGCCGCCGGGCTGATAATCCCAATGAATCATCATGGCGTAGTCGGAGCGCAGGTCCGCCGGCGCCTGCGGACTGATGGGGCCGTGCGCCAAACATTCGCGCACGCCTTTCCAACTCGCGGGCTTTTTCGGCGGCATGAAGCGGTTGCGTCCCGCGGTTGAAGCGCCATACGGGACGCCCTTGAATTCCTTGACGCCGGCGGTCTGGATGCCCTGCACCTTGCCGTAAACCGTATCGGTCTCGACGAATAGGGAGCCGCCGGAAGTGCCGTTCAGCGGCCGCGAGGGAGCCTGTTGCGCTTGCGATTCGCGCGCCGCCACTGAGGTCACGGTCGCAGCGGCCAAGGTCAATGCGGACGATTTGAGAAAATCACGGCGACTGTTGCTCATGGCATCCCCCAGATGGACATTTAAAAAAACGGCGGGTTGTTCAGGCCCGCCGCTGTACTCGATCCGATCTCGAAACTAAAACTACTTAAACTTCACACGCGCCGTGAGGCCGAAGGTGCGCGGCGCGCCGAGATAAGAGGTAATCGTGTTGAACTGAAATGGTGAATCGAACGCCACGGCGTAATAGTACTTGTCGGCCAGGTTGGCGCCCCAGGCTTCGATTGCCCAGGACTCGTCCAATGCGCCAAAGCCGATGCGCGCGTCGAGCAGGCCAAATCCTTCCTGAATCTTTCTGGGATCGAGATCCGATCCCGTGTTGTAGGAGGAGTTGTACTTCTCTTCGACGCTGGTGCGAATTCCCAATGTCCCTGACACCGGCAGCAGGTACGAAGCGGACAGGGCCCCGGACCAGAGCGGCGCGAAGGACAGGCGATTGTTGTCGCGCGCCGTGCAGCCATTTCCCGGGCCGCCGCAGAAGTCGGGGAGTGCGGTGCCGAAGTTGGTGATATTGGTCAAATCCTGCGTCACGCCGCCCGCAATCGTCAGCCCCGAGATGGGAGTTGCCCAGGCGAAATCGACGTCGACACCTTTCGACACGACGCGATCGAGCGAGGTGACCACGAACTGAATTCCCGTGAAGGTGTTCAGCTGGAAATCGGTGTATCTCTGATAGAACGCCGCCGCATTCAAGCGCAGGGTCTTGTCGAACAGGGTGGTCTTGATGCCGACTTCGGCTGATTCCACTGTCTCGCGCGGGAAATGCGTATCGTAATTGGGGGTCAGTCCAAGCTGATCCAGCAGCGTACCCACACCCGGCGCGGTCTGCGGTGCCGTTACGCGTGAAAGGTTGTAGCCGCCGGCCTTGTAGCCATTCGCCGCCGAGACATAGACCATGGCTTCTTCGTTGAAGCGATACGACATCTTGATCGTGCCCGACAAGTTGTTTTCGGTGTTCGACTGGTCGAATCCTGTGTCCGAAAACGCCGGATCGAGGCCGCTGAAGCAGCCGTATCCGATCAGGAACAGCGGCGCGGGCTGAGGTTGCGTTAGAACTTTACCGACGTTGTTGATCAGCGCCTGGCAACCCGGTCCGCCACCGATGCTATTGAAGCTTGCTTTTGCGGTTTTCTTCTCTTCAGTGCCTCGCAGGCCCACCGTCAGATCCAATCCCTGAGTAATGTTGTAGGTTTCGTTGGTGAACAGTGCGAAACTTCGCGCCGACTGTTGATAGCTGTCGTCATAGCCGGTGCCGAAGAACGTGGCGCCCGGCGTATTGCCCGTTATCGTCGATACCAGCAGCGGATTGAAGGCTCCAACGCTTGCTTCGGATGCAACCGCACTAATGTAAGGCTCGAATTGATCTCCAATGTCGGCGAGCGTTCGCGTGGTCAGGATTTCGTTATTGAAAAATGCACCCACCAACCAATCTAATGGGCCCGCCTTGCCGGCCAAGCGCAACTCTTCGCTGAATTGTTTGAAATCGGTCGAGTTCGCATTGCCGTTGTCCGGATAGGACAAAAGATCGATGCCGGTGTAATCGACATCGTTGCCGCCCGCGACGCTGTTGTCGCGCCAGGCGGTGATTGATGTCAATTTTCCAAAGCCGAGATTCCAGTTGAGTTCTCCCGATACGCCCATGTCGCGCACATTTTGCGTGATGACTTGATTGTCATACGCGACATAGCTGTTCGGCAGCCGCACGACGCCGGGCTGGCCGATCAAGGGAGAGTCGCCGAGTGCACCGGTTTTGCCGCCCAAAAGCGGCGTCGAAGCGAACGCGTTGACCAAACCCTGGAAAGGGCCCGGATATTCCACGACGGCGCTGCAGCAGGATTCATTGCGTTTCGCATAGTCGGCAATGATCAAGAAATCCACATCGTCGCGCGGCGTGAACAGCAGCTGGCCGCGCACATTGTAAGCGTGGCGGTCGTTGGTGTTGTTTTGCGTGCTGGGCCCGACACCGTTATCCACTTGCAGAAAGCCCTTGTTTTGCTGGAAGCCGGCATAGAGCCGGCCCGCGATGTTATCCGCCAACGGTCCCGTGACGGAGGCGCGGTACTCCATATCATCGAAGTTGCCGCCGGTCACTTCGGCCATGGCACCAAAGGTGCTGGACGGTCGCTTGGTGGTGACGTTGATGACGCCGGCGTCGTTGTTCTTGCCGAACAATTCGCCCTGAGGTCCATAGAGAACTTCGATTTGCTCGATCTCACCGAGATCGCCAAAGGCGACGCCGTTGCGCGGCCGATAGACGCCGTCGATGTTCACGCCCACCGAGGATTCCAGGCCCGGGTTGTCGCCGACCGTGCCGATGCCGCGAATGCGCGCCGTGGTGATAGCCTCATTGCCTTCGGAGGTGACCGTGAGCCCCGGAGTCAGGATCGCGAGGTTTCTAATGTTGGTGATGCCCGCGTCCTGCACTTGCTGTGCGTTGATCGCGACGACGGAAATCGGCACGTCTTGCAGGTTTTGCGAGCGCTTTTCCGCGGTTACGATGATCTCTTCCAACACGGGCGCGTTCGAGGCGTCCGCCGCTATCGCGTGCGCGCCGCCGAAGGCTCCGGACACGGCGAGGACGAGATAAATGGCTCGGCGTGAGGTCACGGTCTGTTTTGTCATGGGGTCATACACCTAATTTGATCGATGGTTTTTGCGCAATCCGCTGCGGCTGCCACGTCTCGCCTAAATTAGGGGCGACTCCTAGCGTCAGAAACATCGAGTCCCGCTATCCTTAAGACTTGTGGACGCACTCCCGCCAGTTGCGTATGGTGAGCCTACGGAAACCGTGGCGCAAGTACCACGCTTTGCGCGACATTTGGTTGACAAACGGCGCCACGTGCTTGATTTGACCGATAGGAAGACTGAAGCCTATTAGTGGTATAAAAGATACATTGTGAGAAACCCAGACTCTTGGCAGCCCCCAGAACCGGACCCCGATCGGGCGCCGACCACTCGCCGTGCGGCGCTCATCGGACTGGCCATGATCGTGATCTTGATCATCGCGGGTTTACTGCTGACGCACACATTGGGCGCCATGGCGCGTCTGCAGGATTGCGCCTTATCGGGCCGCTCGAACTGCGCCACCAATCCTTAAGGCTAGGCTAGGTGTTAACAACGCCTTTGGCCTTTGCGGTATGCGTCGCGATGAGATCCATCAGTGCCGGCGACAAGCAGTCGTAGGGTTCGAGTTTCAGTTCCCTTAAGCGCGCGCGAACGGCACCCATCTGCTCCGGCTTGGTTCCCGACTCGATCGCCGAGGATACGAAGGCGGCAAATTCCGGTGCGGCCCAGCCATTGGCATCGAATAGCTCGGGGTGAATGAAATCAAAGCCGTGGATCGGGTGAGCCTTGTTTTCGATGCGGCCGTACATGTGCACGCCGCAGGCGCTGCAGGCGTGGCGTTGAATCGGCGCCGCTGCGTCGACCACCTTTAATTTTTGGGTGTTCGCAGCCACGGACAGCTTGTCGCGAGGGACCACGGCCACCAGTGAGAACATGGCGCCCTTGGGCTTCCAGCACTTGGTGCAGCCGCAGACATGATTGAACGCCACGTCGCCCTTGATGCTGACGGTGACCGGCGCTTGTTCGCACTTGCACTTCAGCGTTCCGCCGCTGAAGGAGGAACTTGCCTTTTTGACACCGCTGTCTACCGCGGGATGAATCGCTACGCTCATGCTCGGCTCCTCGCCGGAAGTCTTGTTGAAAGGACGCGCCTCAGTGCGCGGGCCAGTATACCCCCCGGCATCGACACGATTGACGCAGACGGTTCGCCCGCAGAGGAATGGCGCGTCGAATGAACGCCTGATATTATATCCAGTATCCCTGATTTCCGATCGAGTTGCCCATGAGCGTCCTCGACACTTTCCATCCCGCCGTGGCCGCGTGGTTCTCGCGGACCTTCGATGCGCCCACGGATGCGCAAATACGTGCCTGGCCTGCGCTCGCCGCGGGCGAACATGTCTTGGTGGCCGCGCCGACGGGATCCGGCAAGACATTCGCGGCGTTTCTGTCGGCCATCGATCAGCTCGTGAAGGAGGGGCTTGCAGGGCCTTTGCCGGACGAGACGCGCGTGCTGTATGTGTCGCCGCTGAAAGCGCTGTCCAATGACATTCAGCGCAACCTCGAGGCTCCGCTCAATGGCATCCGCGAAGAGCTGATGGCGCTCGGTCTGCCGGACGTGGAAATACGCGCGGTGGTGCGTACCGGCGATACGACTCAATCGGAGCGCGCCGGCATGCGGCGGCGCGCGCCGCACATCGTGGTCACGACGCCGGAATCGCTCTACATCTTGTTGGGGTCGGAGTCCGGACGCGGCATGCTGAGCACCTGCCGCACGCTCATCGTCGATGAGATTCACGCGATTGCCGGCAACAAGCGCGGCGCGCACCTGGCGCTGTCGCTGGAGCGATTGCAGGCCTTGACCGGCCGCCCGCTGACGCGCGTGGGCTTATCGGCAACGCAAAAGCCGATTGAAGAAGTGGCCAAGTTCCTGACCGGCGCGCATCCCGTACCTTGCACCATTGTCGATAGCGGCCATGTGCGGAAACGCGATCTGGCTTTGGAAATTCCACCGGCGCCGCTCGAAGCGGTCATGTCGGGCGAGGTTTGGGCGCAAGTTTACGATCGCCTGGCGGCACTGGTCTCGGAGCATCGCACCACCCTGGTGTTCGTCAACACCCGCAGAATGGTTGAACGGCTGGCGCGGCATTTATCGGAACGTGTCGGCGGGGAAAACGTCGCCGCGCATCACGGTAGCCTCTCCAAAGAACGGCGCTTCAACGCCGAGCAACGTCTCAAACAAGGTGAACTGAAGGTTCTGGTCGCCACGGCATCCTTGGAACTGGGCATCGACATCGGCGATGTGGACTTGGTCTGTCAAATCGGCTCAACCCGCTCCATCAATGCCTTTTTGCAACGCGTCGGACGCGCCGGCCATCAGGTCGGCGGCATCTCCAAAGGCCGCCTGTTTCCGCTGTCGCGCGACGAACTGGTCGAGTGTGCAGCGCTGCTGCACGCGGTGCGCCGGGGCGAGTTGGACCATCTCAAGATTCCCGAAAATGCGCTCGATGTGTTGGCGCAGCAGATCACCGCCGAGGTTGCGGCACGCGAGTGGCCGGAAGAGGAACTGTTCTCGCTGATGCGCGGCGCCTATCCGTACCGGAATCTCAAGCGCGAGGAATTCGACGAGTGCGTGAAAATGCTCGCGGAAGGGTTCAGCACACGCCGCGGCCGCCGCGCGGCGCTGCTGCATCACGATTCGATCAACAAGATGTTGCGTCCTCGCAAGGGCGCGCGCCTCACCGCCATCACCTCAGGCGGCGCCATCCCCGACAACGCTGACTACCGGGTGATGCTGGAGCCTGAATCCATCATTGTGGGTTCGGTCAACGAGGACTTCGCGGTCGAAAGCCTGCAGGGCGATATCTTCCAGCTCGGCAACACTTCCTATCGGATCCTGCACGTGGAGCGCGGCACGGTGCGCGTTGAGGATGCGCATGGGTTACCGCCCTCGATTCCGTTTTGGCTGGGTGAAGCGCCTGGACGCAGCATGGAACTGTCCACCTCGGTGTCGGATCTGCGCAAGGAAATCGAGCAACGGCTTGGCAAGGAACCGCCCGCGGCGCTCGAGTGGCTGATGGAAACCGTGGGACTGGATGAGGCATCCGCGTTTCAGATTGTTCAGTATCTCAGCGCGGGCAAGGCGGCGCTCAGCACCTTGCCGACGCTGGATACGGTCGTGTTCGAGCGCTTCTTCGATGAGTCCGGCGGCATGCAGTTCATCATTCATTCGCCGTTCGGCAGCCGCGTCAATCGCGCCTGGGGTCTGTCGCTGCGCAAGCGCTTTTGCCGCACCTTTAATTTCGAGCTGCAGGCGGCGGCAACCGAGGACCACATTGTCCTGTCGCTGACGCATGCGCACAGCTTTGAGCTCGCCGAGGCGGCGCGTTACCTGAACTCCAATTCGGTGCGCCAGGTGTTGATACAAGCCCTGTGCGCGGCGCCGATGTTCGAAGTGCGCTGGCGTTGGGATGCGGGCATCGCCCTGGCGCTGCCGCGTTTCCGCGGCGGCAAGAAAATTCCGCCGCAGATCGCGCGCATGAATGCCGAAGACCTGCTCGCCTCCGTGTTCCCGGATCAAGTCGCCTGCGCCGAGAATTTGCCCGGCGAGATCGAAGTTCCCGATCATCCGCTGGTGCGCCAGACCATCCGCGACTGTCTCGAAGACGCGATGGACATCGATGAGTTCGAGACCTTGCTGCGCAGATTGGAGAGCGGCGACATTCGCGTCGTCGCGAAAGACCTGACCGAGCCCTCGCCCCTGGCGCTCGAAGCGCTGACCGCGCGCCCGTATGCCTACCTGGACGATGCGCCGCTCGAGGAGCGCCGCACTCAGGCGGTCATGAGCCGCCGCTGGTTGGATCCCACCGAGGCGGCCGATATCGGCAAACTGGACCCGGAAGCGATCGCGCGTGTGCGCTCCGAGGCCTGGCCCGATGCCGGAACGCCGGATGAGCTGCACGACGCGTTGCTGTGGCTCACTTTCATGACCGAGGAAGAGAGCCGGTCAAACCCGTCCTGGCCGGCATTGATGCAAGATCTCGCATTGCAGAACCGGGTGGCGCGGGTCGCACTGCCGGGCCGCACTTTGTGGGTGGCGGCCGAACGGCGCTCGCTGTTCGAGTCGACGGATGACACGTTGGTCGACATCGTGCGCGGCCGCCTCGAAGGCTTGGGTCCCATCACGGCTCAGCAGATTGCGGAGCCGCTTCGGCTCACCGAGGCGCAGATCAGCGGCGCGCTGATCGCACTGGAGGCGGAAGGCTTCGCGATGCGCGGCCATTTCACCGCTGACGCCGCGCGTGAAGAGTGGTGCGAGCGGCGGCTGCTGGCGCGAATTCATCGCTACACCGTGAAGCGGCTGCGCGCGGAGATCGAGCCGGTCAGCGCGCGGGATTTTCTGCGCTTCTTATGCGAATGGCAGCGCGTTGTACCGGGCGCGCGGATGCAGGGCCCGGATGCGCTGGCCGCGATTCTGGCGCAGCTGGAGGGTTTCGAGTCGCCCGCGGGCGCCTGGGAAACCGAAGTGATCCCGTCGCGCATCACCGAGTACGAGCCCCAGTGGTTGGATGAACATTGCCGCGCGGGACGTTTCGTCTGGACCCGCCTGGCCGCTCGCGGCAGCGCGCGTAGCGACGAGGCGGGCGCACGCGGCGGCTCGCCGGTGCGTTCCACGCCCATCGTTTTGCTGGCACGGCGCCATGTACCGCTCTGGTCCCTATTTGCCGATCGGTCGGATCCGGCGCTGCTGACCTCGAAGGCGCAAGCCGTGGCGGACTTCATCCGCGAGCACGGCGCGTCGTTCTTCGACGAGATCGCGGAGAGCGTGCGGATGCTGCCGACTGAAACAGAAGAATCGTTGGCTGAATTGGTGGCGGTGGGCTTGGTGAACTCCGACAGCTTTGCGGGCCTGCGGGTGCTTCTGATGCCGAGCGGCCGGCGTGGCGGCCGCCCAAACGCATACTCGGCGCGGCATAAGCGGCGCCTGGCGCTGTTCGGGATGGCAGACGCGGGACGTTGGGCGCTGGTGCGCCGCGTGAGTACGCAATCCGCGGAACGCAAGGATGAGGCGGTCGAACACCTGGTGCGCACGCTGCTGCGCCGCTGGGGCGTGATTTTCTGGAAATTGCTGACGCGTGAAGCGCAGTGGCTGCCGCCGTGGCGCGAAATCTTAAGCTGCTGCCGCAGACTCGAGGCTCGCGGAGAAATTCGCGGCGGCCGTTTTGTCGCGGGATTTTCCGGCGAGCAATTTGCGACGCCCGAAGCCATCGGACTGTTGCGCGACGTGCGCCGCAAGCCGCTTAACGACGCCTATGTTTCGCTTTCGGCAGCCGACCCGCTCAATTTGATCGGGATACTGACGCCCGGGCCGAGGCTGGCGTCGCTCGCCGGCAATCGTCTGTTGTTCAAAGACGGATTGCCGGTGGCCACGTTCGCCGCGGGTGAGATTCATTACACGGAGGAATTGCCGCCGAAAGAGCAATGGGACGCGCAGGTTGCGCTGCTGCGCCGGCATGTGCCGGCGGCGCTCGAGGATTTGGAGCTTCCGCCGGCGCAATAGAGGACGCGATGTCGCCGTTATTTTGCGGTGGCCTGAGAAGCGTCCCAGCCGCCGCCCAACGCTTCGATCAAGGCGACGCTCGCTTGCAGCCGCGACGACAGCACTTGCAACGCCGTTTCTTCGGCGCTCAATCGGGTGGTCTGAGCGGTGATGACGCTGCTGTAGGGGACGGTGCCGGCCTTGTACTGATTGAGCGTCAGGGTCTCGGCCTCGCGCGCCTTTTTGACGGTTTCATCCTCGATCGTGCCTTCTTGCTCGAGCACGCGCAGCGTGACGATTTCATCCTCGACTTGCTGAAAGCTTGCCAGCACGGTTTGCCGGTAGGTATCGAGGGTTCCCTCGTAGCCGGCGCGTGCGCCGCGCACTTGCGCGCGCACCAGGCCGCCGTCGAAAACGGTTTGCGCCAGCGACGGTCCCACGGCCCAGATCCGGTTGGAGTTTCGAATCAGGCGGCTGAAAGAAGGGCTTGAATACTGATCCTGGCCGGTCAAGGTCAGGTCCGGAAAATAGCCGGCTTTGGCAACGCCGATCTGTGCGTTGGCAGCCGCCATCTTGCGTTCCGCTTCCGCCACGTCGGGCCGGCGCTCCAGCAAGGTGGACGGGACGCCGGCGGGGACCGTGGGCACGTCGCTACGCATGGCGGTGGGGAGGACGGAAAACTCAGCCGGCTGCTTGCCGATCAGCACGGCCAGGGCATGTTCGAGAATGGCGCGCTGGATCTTCGCGTTCACTTGTTGCGCCTGGCTGCCCAGCAATTGGGTCTCGGCGGTGACGACATCGGCGCGCGCGGCGACGCCGAATTTGTAGCGGCTCTCGGTGATGTGCAGCGACAGGGTCTCCGCCTGCACGGTGTCGTCGAGCAGTTTTTGCAATTGATCCTGTGCACGCAGCTCGAAATAATCGGTGGCCAGTTCAGCCTGGGCGGAAAGCCTCGCCGCCGCCAGCGCCGCGGAACTGGCCTGGGCGGAAGCCACATTGCTTTCAGTGTTGCGGCGAATTTTTCCCCAGATGTCGATATCCCAATTCGCCGATACGCCGGCGGCATAGCTATTTTGCGTGCGCGTCAAGCTCGTGACGCCCGTGGTCGGTACGCCCGTCACATTGCTCGCGCCCAGCGGCACGCCTTGGCGCTGAAACCCGAAAGTTGCCGCGATGGTGGGCCAAAATCCGGCTTGGGCCTGCGCGACCAGCGCCCGCGACTGCTCGAATGCCGCCGCGGCGGCCCTGACGTTTTGATTGGAAATGTCGATTTGCGATTCGAGATCATCCAGGACGTTGTCATTGAAGATCTTCCACCAGGGCCCGCGCGAGAGCACATCGTTAGGTTCACTCGGCTTCCAGTCGCCGGCCTCCTTGTAATTCGCGGACGCATCGACAGGCGGGCGATGATAGTCGGGGCCGACCGCGCAGGCGGCGGCGAGCGACGCGCCGAACAACACGGCAAGGCTGCGCGCGAGCGGCTTGATCATGTCGGGACCCCAATGGGACCGGTGTCCCGATCGCCTGAGCCCTGGCTGCCCTCGAGCCGATGCGGCGGCGAGTACTTCCCGTCCTTGAGGTGTTTCCAGTAGCGGCGCAGGTAGAGATAGATGACCGGCGTGGTGTACACCGTGAGCAGCTGACTGACGATCAGGCCGCCGACGATGGCAATTCCTAACGGCCGCCGCATTTCGGTGCCGTCGCCGGTGGCGATGGCCAGCGGCAACGCGCCGGCGATGGCGGCACAGGTGGTCATCATGATGGGCCTGAAGCGCAGCCGGCAGGCGTGTTCGATCGCCCTGAGCGGATCCATCCCCAGAGTGCGCTCGGCATCGAGCGCGAAGTCCACCATCATGATGGCGTTCTTTTTGACGATGCCGATCAACAGCAGAATGCCCAGAAATGCAATCAGGCTGAATTCCGTGCCGGTGGCGAGCAGCGCGAGCAGGGCCCCCAGTCCGGCGGAGGGGAGGGTCGAGAGAATGGTCAGCGGCTGACCGTAATTTTCATACAGCATCCCGAGCACCACGTAAATCGCCGCGATCGCCGCCAACAGCAGCAGCGGCAGATTGCCGATACCTTGCTGGAACAGCCGTGCCGTGCCGTATTCGCCGCCGCGAATGCTCACGGGCACATGGATGTCCGCCATTTTCTTGGTGATGGCCTTGGTCGCCGTACCGAGCGAGACGCCCTCAGGCAAGTTGTAGGAGATCGAGGTGGAGACCGATGTGCCGGTGTGATTGACCGACACCTGGGTCGTGCCGGTGACGAAATGGCTGAATGCGGAAAAGGGAACCATGGTCTCCTGCGACAGGCTGACGGCAGAGCCTGTGGAAGTATTGCCGCGCCCGGCGTTTGCCAGGGAGTTGGCGGCCAGATTTCGCGCCACGTCTTGCGCGACGGATGTGCTGGATGCGGCACTCGCCGGTTTCAGCACGGTCGTTCCCGCGACAGCCTGCGTCAGCTGCGTACCGGTCGGTGCTCCGCCGGCTGTGCTGACATACAGGCTCTTGAGAATCTCGGGGTTTTGCCAAAACTCGGGCGCCACTTCCATCACCACGTGATATTGCTGCGGGCTGAAGGGATTGTAGATGGTCGATACCTGGGCCTGGGCGAAAGCGTCGCCGAGCGCATTGTCGATTTGGATCTCCGACAATCCCAGGCGCGAGGCACTGTCGCGGTCCACGATCAAGTCGCTCTCCAGGCCGCCCGGCTGCAGATCGGTATCCACATCGGTGATCTCCGGCATGTCCTGCATCGCAACCCGGAGTTTTTGCGACCAGACGCGCAACTCAGTCAAATCATCGCCCAGCAAGGTGAACTGATATTGCGAGTTGGAGCTGCGGCCGCCGCCGCCGAAGAAATCTTGTATGGCCTGCAGAAAGGTGTTTACGCCGGCAACCCGCGCGAGCTGCGGGCGCAGGCGCGCGATGACGTGGTCCGCTGAAATGCGCCGCTCCTTGAGCGGCTTGAGCGCAACGGTGACGTTGGCGCTTGGGCCGCTGGAGGGGCCGAATCCGCCCGAGCCAACCGAGCCGGTGACCGTGTCGACCGCCGGGTCTGCCTGGATGATGGCCGCGACTTCCTGGAGTTTGCCTTTCATCAGCTTAAAGGAGCTGGCCGCATCGCCGCGGATGCCGCCGCGCAATTGCCCGGTGTCCTGCTGCGGAAACAAGCCCTTCGGGATTTCGAAATACAGGAAAAAATTCAGCGCTATTGTGGCAATGATGATGCCTACCATCGTGCGCCGGTGGCGCAAGGCCCAGTCGAGCGTGCGCGCGTAATTGTCGCGCATATGATCGAAGCCGCGTTCGAAGGCGCGCGCGAACCGCGAGGGCACTTTGTTGCGTTCGGAACGCAACAGCAGTGAACACATCATCGGCGTGGTGGTGAGCGAAATCACCAGCGAGATCAAAATCGCCACCGACAGGGTCATGGAGAATTCGACGAGTATGCGCCCGAGGATGCCGCCGATCAGGATGAACGGAATGAATACCGCCACCAGCGACAAGCTCATGGAGAGCACGGTGAATCCGACCTCTTTCGCGCCCAGCAACGCCGCGCGCATGCGCGGCATGCCGGCCTCGATGTGCCGTGTCGTGTTCTCCATGACCACGATGGCATCGTCGACGACGAAGCCGGTGGCGATGGTGAGCGCCATCAGCGAAAAATTATCAAGCGTGTAATTGAGCAGATACATGGCGCCGAACGTGCCGATCAACGATACCGGCACGACCAACGCGGGAATCAGGGCGGCGCGATAGCTGTTCAAGAAAATGTAGACCACCAAGATCACGAAGGCCACGGACAACAGCAGAGTCTGTTCAACCTGGCGCAGCGAGGCGCGGATGGTGATCGAGCGGTCGAAATTCACCACCAGATCGATTTTCGAATCGATTGAATTCTTCAGGACCGGAAGCTCGGCTTTGACCGCGTCGATCGTCTCCACGATGTTGGCGCCGGGCTGCAGGTATACCGTCACGAACACCGCGGGCCTGCCGTTGTACAGCCCGTAGGTGCGTATGTTTTCGGTGGCGCCGTCCTGCATGTCCAACACGGTCGCCACGTCGCGCAGGCGCACCGGCGAGCCGCTGCGATTGGCGATGATCAGGTCGCGATACGGCCCCGCGTCGCGCGCATTGTCATTGGTGTAAATCTGATAGTGCAGCTCGTCCGATTCGATCGCGCCCTTCGGCGCGTTGGCGTTCGAGTTGGAAATCGCCGCGCGCACGTCCTGCAGGCCGATGCCGTACTTGGACAGCGACAGTGGATTGATCTCGATGCGCACGGCGGGAAGCGCGCTGCCGTTGACGCTGACGCCGCCGACGCCGGGAAGCTGCGACAGGCGCTGCGAGATCACGGCGTCGGCCGCGTCGTAAATCTGCCCCTGGGTGAGCACATCGGATGTCATGGCAATGGACATCACGGGAAACGCCGAGGTATTGATCTTGCGATAGCTCGGATTGCTGGTGAGCGATGTCGGCAGGTCGGCGTGCGCGGCGGAAATCGCCGCCTGCACGTCGCGTGCTGCGCCGTCGACATCCCGGTCGATGCCGAAGGTGAGCTGAATGTTCGTGGTGCCCACGCCGCTGGTCGAGGTCATGTCATCCACATCCGAAATGGCGCCCAGGTGGCGCTCCAAGGGAGTGGCCACGGTGGCCGCCATGACTTCCGGGCTGGCGCCGGGAAGGCTCGCGGATACGAATATGGCAGGTACATCGATTCGCGGCAGGGGAGCGACCGGCAAAAGTGTGAATGCAGCAACGCCGCACAGCGCCACCCCGAGCGTCAACAAGGTCGTCGCCACCGGCCGTTTAATGAAGGGCGCGGAAATGTTCATGCAGGGCCCTCCGCCAAGGGCGCATCCGGCTCAGTAGTCTGCGCATTGCCGCGCCAGCGCGCGGCAATGCGATCGAATGCCAGATAGATCACGGGCGTGGTGAACAGCGTCAGCACCTGGCTGACCATCAGACCTCCCACGATACTGACGCCCAAGGGATGGCGCAGTTCGGATCCGGTTCCGGTGCCGAACATCAAGGGCAGCGCGCCGAATATGGCGGCCACCGTGGTCATGAGGATGGGGCGAAAGCGCAGCAGGCAC
>DASXMG010000080.1:0-30633 GCA_036495805.1 Steroidobacteraceae bacterium
AAAGCGGGAGGACGTTCTCAAGAGCGCCTCCCGCTTTGCGCATCTGCGTCAACGCGCCGTAGCGCAAAGCGAGGAACCGGAGTGTCGACCCCTGCAGTGCTAGCTCTCGAAGATGGCACCGTGTTCCGAGGCGTCTCAGTAGGCGCAAAAGGCAACACGACAGGAGAAGTAGTTTTCAATACGGCGATGACCGGGTACCAGGAGATTCTCACCGATCCTTCGTACTGCCGACAAATCGTCACCCTGACCTATCCGCATATCGGCAACACCGGCACGACCCCGGAAGATCTCGAGTCCGGCGCGGTTTATGCCGCGGGCCTCGTAATTCGCGACCTGCCGCTGCTGCATTCGAACTGGCGCGCCACCGAGTCCTTGCAGAGCTTTCTGCTTCGCTGCAAAGTGGTCGCGATCGCCGATATCGACACCCGCAAGCTCACCCGGCTGCTGCGCGACAAGGGCGCGCAATCGGGCTGCATCATGACGGGCGAGAACATCGATCAAAACGCAGCCGTGCGCGCCGCCAAGAAGTTTCCAGGCTTGAAGGGCATGGACCTGGCCAAGGCGGTCTCGACCAAGAAAATCTACCAGTGGAATGATGGGTTGATCTGGAAGACGGCCGCCAAGCCGCCGCGCCCGCAGAGCCGCCTGCATGTCGTCGCCTACGACTACGGCATGAAGCGCAGCATCTTAAGGATTCTGGCTGAACACGGCTGTCGCATGACCGTTGTGCCCGCACAAACTACGGCAGATCAAGTGCTTGCGATGAATCCTGATGGTATTTTCTTATCCAACGGCCCCGGGGACCCGGAGCCCTGCGACTATGCCATCCAGGCCATCGCCAAGTTCTTGGAGACCGACATCCCCGTGTTCGGCATTTGCCTCGGGCACCAATTGCTCGGGCTCGCCAGCGGCGCGAAGACCATCAAGATGAAGTTCGGCCACCACGGCGCGAATCATCCCGTGCTCGAGATCGATTCAGGCCGGATGCTGATTTCCAGCCAGAACCATGGCTTCGCCGTCGATGAAGCGACGCTGCCCGCGACCTTGCGCCCGACGCATCGATCGCTGTTCGACGGCTCCTTGCAGGGGGTCACCCGGACCGATCGGCCGGCTTTCAGCTTCCAGGGGCATCCGGAGGCGAGCCCTGGGCCGCATGACCTGCGCCTCTTGTTCGAGCATTTTATGTACTTGATGGTGAAGCGCGTGCAGGCGAATTCCCGCGGGCGCACGCCCTTCAAACCGAAAGCGGCGGAAGGCTAGTGCCGAAGCGTACCGACCTCGACAGCGTCCTCATCATCGGTGCAGGGCCCATCATCATCGGGCAGGCCTGCGAGTTCGACTATTCCGGAGCTCAAGCGTGTAAGGCCCTGAAAGAAGAGGGTTATCGCGTCATCCTGGTGAACTCCAATCCGGCCACCATCATGACCGACCCGGAAATGGCGGACGCCATTTATATTGAGCCGATCAATTGGCGCACCATCGCCCGCATCATCGAGAAGGAGCGGCCCACCGCATTGCTGCCGACCATGGGCGGCCAGACGGCCCTGAACACCGCCTTGGATCTGGTGCGCGAAGGGATCTTGGAGAAATTCAATGTCGAGATGATCGGTGCCTCGCAGCGCGCCATCGACATGGCCGAGGATCGGGAATTGTTCCGCCGCGCGATGGCCGACATCGGCTTGGAAACGGCGCGGGCGCGCATCGCGCATAGCATGGAAGAGGCGCTCGCGGTGCAATCGGAGATCGGGTTTCCCACCGTGATCCGGCCGTCGTTTACCCTGGGCGGCTCGGGCGGCGGAATCGCCTACAACCGCGAGGAATTCGAATCCATCGTGGCGCGCGGACTCGATGCCTCCCCCACCAACGAGGTGCTGCTCGAAGAATCGGTACTCGGGTGGAAAGAGTTCGAGATGGAAGTCGTGCGCGATCACGATGACAACTGCATCATCGTCTGCTCCATCGAGAACATCGACCCCATGGGGGTGCACACCGGCGATTCGATCACCGTGGCGCCCGCGCAATCGCTCACCGACCGCGAATACCAAAGACTGCGGGATGCCTCGATTGCCGTGCTGCGCAAGATCGGCGTCGACACGGGCGGCTCCAATGTGCAGTTCGCCATCAATCCGGACGATGGGCGGGTGCTGGTGATCGAGATGAACCCGCGTGTCTCGCGCTCATCCGCGCTCGCCTCCAAGGCGACCGGATTTCCGATCGCCAAAATCGCCGCCAAGCTCGCCGTGGGCTATACCTTGAGCGAGCTGAAGAACGAGATCACCGGCGGCGCGACACCGGCGTCGTTCGAGCCGACCATCGATTATGTGGTCACGAAAATTCCGCGCTTTACCTTCGAGAAATTTCCCGGCGCCAATACACGTCTCACCACCCAGATGAAATCGGTGGGCGAGGCCATGGCGATCGGACGGAATTTTCAGGAATCCATGCAGAAGGCGCTGCGCAGCCTGGAGACCGGCTACGACGGCTTCAACGAGCAGTTGGCATTGCCGCTGACCGAAGAGGCGGCCGAGAAGCTGTCCTACGAGTTGCGCTGGCCGGGGCCGAATCGAATTCTGTACGTTGCGGATGCGTTTCGCGCCGGCTGGACCTTGAGCCAAGTGTTCGATGCCACCAAGATCGATCCTTGGTTTCTGTCGCAAATCGAGGATCTGCTGCGCGAGGAAGCCGTACTCGGCAAGGACGGCTTCGAATCCTTGAATCTTGCGCGCCTGCGTGCCTTGAAGCGCAAGGGCTTCTCCGATTCACGCATCGCGAAGCTCGTGGGGCGCGACGAAACCGATATCCGACGCGAACGCCGCCGGTTGGGGCTGCATCCGGTCTATAAGCGCGTCGATACCTGCGCGGCCGAATTCAGCACCTCGACGGCCTATCTGTATTCCACTTATGAAGAGGAATGCGAAGCGGCTGCCACGGATCGGCGCAAGATCATGATCTTGGGCGGCGGCCCGAATCGCATCGGCCAGGGCATCGAATTCGATTATTGCTGTGTGCACGCTGCAATGGCGCTGCGCGAGGACGGCTTCGAGACAATCATGGTGAATTGCAATCCGGAGACGGTATCCACGGATTACGACACCTCGGATCGGCTGTACTTCGAGCCGCTGACCTTTGAAGACGTGATGGAAATCATCGAGAAGGAAAAGCCGGAAGGCGTCATCGTGCAGTTCGGCGGGCAGACGCCGCTGAAATTGTCGCGCGCGCTCGCGGCCGCGGGCGCACCCATCGTCGGGACCACGCCCGACAGCATCGATGTGGCCGAGGATCGCGAACGTTTCCAGAAGCTGGTCAGCAGCTTGAAACTCAAGCAACCTGCGAATGCCACTGCGCGCACCGAGGAACAAGCGATCGTCATGGCGCGCGATGTGGGCTTCCCGCTGGTGGTGCGGCCAAGCTACGTGCTCGGCGGCCGGGCCATGGAAGTGGTGTTCAATGAGGATGATCTGCGCCAATACATGACCGATGCCGTGAAGGTTTCGAACGACAGCCCAGTGCTGCTCGACCGCTTCCTGGATCTGGCTATCGAAGTGGACGTGGATGCGGTGAGCGACGGCAGCGACGTGCTCATCGGCGGCATCATGGAACACATCGAGCAGGCGGGTGTGCACTCGGGTGACTCGGGTTGCTCGCTGCCGCCGAACGGACTGTCGGCGGAGATTCAAGACGAGTTGCGGGCGCAGACGCGAAAGCTGGCCAAGGCGCTCAATGTCATCGGCTTGATGAACATCCAGTTCGCGATTCAAAGCGGCGTGATTTACATCCTCGAGGTTAATCCGCGCGCATCGCGCAGCGTGCCGTTCGTGTCCAAAGCCACCGGCATTCCGCTCGCCAAGGTGGCGGCGCGGGTCATGACGGGCAAGAGCCTGGCCGCGCAAGGACGCACCGCGGAACGCATCCCGCCCTATTTTTCGGTCAAGGAGTCGGTGTTCCCCTTCATCAAGTTCCCGGAAGCCGATCCCATACTGGGACCGGAAATGAAATCGACCGGCGAGGTGATGGGGACGGGCAATACCTTTGGCGAAGCCTATGCCAAGGCGCAGGCGGCTTCGGGGGTGGTTCTGCCGACCCGCGGACTGTGTTTCATCAGCGTGCGCGACCGCGACAAGCCGGGCGCCGTGGTCCTGGCGCAAATGCTGATCGCCCGCGGCTTCGAGATCGCCGCCACGGGGGGCACCTCGAAAGTTCTCGAAGAAGCCGGCATAACCTGCCGGCGGGTCAACAAGGTCCGTGAGGGTCGCCCGCACGTGGTCGATATGATAAAAAACGACGAGGTGGCGTTGATCGTCAATACCACCGAGGGCAAGCAGGCGGTGCGCGAGTCGCGCTCCATCCGTCGCGAGGCGGTTGCGAGGCGAGTAACCTATTACACCACTGTAGCCGGCGCGCGCGCGACGTGCGACGCGCTGGATCACTTAGGCGACATCGAAGTGAATCGATTGCAGGATTTGCACAAGGAAATGGCGTGACCCGAACCCCCATGACGCTGCGCGGGGCCGAGCGGCTGCGCGCGGAACTGAAGCAACTCAAGAGCGAGGCGCGGCCGAACGTCATCAAGGCCATCGCCGAGGCGCGCGCGCACGGCGACCTGAGCGAGAACGCCGAATATCATGCGGCGCGGGAGCAGCAAAGCTTCATAGAAGGCCGCATCAACCAGATCGAGAATCGCCTCAGCAATGCCGAGGTGATCGACGTCACCAAGCTTACTGCCAACGGCCGCGTGGTTTTCGGCGCAACGCTCGAGCTGGAAGACCAGGACGGCGGCAACAAAGTGGTGTATCAACTGGTCGGCGATGATGAGGCCAACATCAAGCAAGGGCTGCTGTCGGTGTCTTCGCCTATTGCGCGCGCGCTCATCGGAAAATCCGAGGGCGACGTGGTCGATGTCAGCACGCCGGGCGGAACGCGTTCCTACGAAATCGTTTCCGTCCGCTACGTGTAAGGAACCGTGACGTTTCTGCGCGGCGTGTTTCGCGTCTTGCTGGTGCTGTGGGCCGGCAGCCTGTGGTCGACGATCTGGGTTGCCGCAACGCTGTTCCATGTGCAAAGCGATCGGCACCTGGCGGGAATCATGGCCGGCCGGCTGTTTGCCATCGAGACTTACTTGGGGATGGCGGTCGCGGCCCTGGCGCTGCTCCTGCCGGAGCGCCGCCGATTCGGCTTGGGGTTCATGGCCGTTGCGCTGTTGGCCGGCAATGAGTGGATCCTAAAGCGCTGGATGAGTCTGGCGCAGGTGCATGGAAGTGCTCTGGGCTTAAGATTCGGCGCGTGGCACGGCATGTCGGCGCTGCTTTACCTGCTGGCCTGCCTGTGCGTCCTGGTCATCGTTTACAAGGGTGAATATCGCAATGCCTAATCGCGCCCCGTTTTGTTTCGCGGCACTGTGCTGCGCGTTGGCTTCCCCGGCGTGGTGCGGAGCCCCCTTCTCGTTCGACTCGGCGCCGGGCCGGCTGCCCAAGAACGTCGTGCCCATCAGTTACGAGGTCGCCATCGTGCCCGATGTCGATGCCCTGACGCTGACCGGCACCGAGTCGGTGCAACTGCAATTCCGCGCGGCCACGGCGACCGTGCGATTCAATTCTCTCAATGAGACCTTGAGTCATGTGCGGTTGGACGGCAAACCGGTGAAGAGCGTGACCTCCAGCAATGAGCAGCAGCTCACCACCGTCACGTTGGCGAAGCCGGCAACCGGCCTGCACACCTTGAGTTTCACCTACAACGGGAAAATCGAAACTCAGGCGCAGGGCCTGTTTGCCCAGAAGTACACGAAGCCGGGCGGCGGTGAGGCCGTTTTGCTGTCGACACAAATGGAAGCCACGGATGCGCGCCGCATGTTCCCCTGTTGGGATGAACCGGCATTTCGTGCCTATTTTCACCTGACCGTCACGGCCCCTAAGTCCTGGGCCACGGTGGGCAACATGCCGATCGCGAGCCGTACGGTCCACGGCGAATTGGCAACGGTGAGCTTTCAACGCTCGCCGAAGATGCCGTCCTACCTGGTGGAATTCACCGCCGGGGACATGCGTGAAGTGTCCGCGGCACGCGGCGCCACGCGATTTGGCATCTGGGCGGTCGCGGGTCGCGAACAAGACGGTGCGGTGGCGCTCGCCAGCGCCCAAGATATCCTGGCCGACTACGACACCTACTTTGCCTATCCGTATCCTTTGCCCAAGCTCGATTCCATTGCCGTGCCGGGCGGCTTTTCCGGCGCCATGGAGAATTGGGGGGCGATCACTTACAACGATCAAGCGTTGCTGGTTGGCCCCTCGAGCACCATGCGCAACCGGCAAACGGTTTTCAGCATTCAAGCGCACGAAATGGCGCATCAATGGTTTGGCGACCTGGTCACCATGGGATGGTGGGATGACACCTGGCTGAACGAGAGCTTCGCCTCGTGGCTTGCCGCCAAGGAGACGGCGGCGCGCTATCCCGCGTGGCACTGGTGGGAGGAAGAGGACAATTCCAAGGAGTCTGCGATGGCGGCAGATGCGCGGGCGACTTCGCATCCCATCGAGCAGCACGTGAGCGACGAGCTGCAAGCGGCCAATTCCTTCGATTCGGACATCACCTACAGCAAAGGCGAAGCGCTGCTGCGCATGCTGGAGGCGTACATCGGCGAGGACGTATTTCGTGCGGGGATTCGCAGCTACATAAAGAGCCGTGCGTATTCAAACGCGGCCGCGGCGGATCTCTGGAGCGCTCTCAAGCAAGCCAGCGGCAAGAACGTTCCCGCAGTCGCGGCGCAGTGGATCGAGAAACCGGGATTTCCTTTGGTCAGCGTGACCGCGGCCTGCGACTCGTCCGGGAATCGCAGCCTGACTTTGAGCCAGAAGCGGTTCCTGCTGAACGGCAGCAATGCGAATGCCGATCATTGGCAGGTGCCGCTGCGGATTCGTGTCGGCAGCGCCGCACCGCGCAACGTTCTGCTCGATACCCAGGAGCAGAAGGCCGCGGCAGGCCGCTGCGACGAAGCGTTATCGGTCAATGCCGATGCGGTCGGCTACTACCGCGCGCAATACGATGCGGACACGCTGGCCGTGAACACGCGGCTATTCCCGAACGCGGTTGACGGCGATCGCATCGCCTTGCTCGATGATCAATGGGCGTTGGTGGGAAGCGGCGAAGCGCCATTGCAGAACTTTTTGGCGCTGGCGTCGTCCATGGGCGCGGACCGCGATACGCGCGCCTGGCAGCAGATCGCCCGGGCGCTCGGGAGCATTGAATACGCCGAGCGCGGAGCACCCGGACATCAAGCTTTCGCGGCGTATGCGCGTGCACTGATCAAACCGGTGGCGGAGGGGCTGGGATGGGACGCCGTGCCGCAGGAAACGCCGGACGTCGGCGACTTGCGCGACACGCTGTTGCGGGACCTGAGCCAGTGGGGCGATCAAGCCACGGTCGATGAAGCGCGCCGACGCTTCGCCGCATTCGTCCACGATCCGCGGACTGTGAGTGCGGACGCGCAGACCACCTTGCTCACGATCGTCGGTCAAAACGCGGACGCCGCGACGTTCGCGCAGCTGCATGCACTGGGCAAGTCTGCCAAAGACGAGACGTTCCTGCGGCGCTGCTACGTGGCGCTCGCGCGAGTGCAGGATCCGGACCTCGCGCATCAAGTGGTGCGAATCGCGTTGTCCGATGAGCTGCCGCCGCAGGCGAACACGCTCGCGCTACGGATGATTCTCACCTTGGCGCGTGAGCACCCGCGGCTTTCCTGGGACACCTATATCAACAATCAGGATCGGTTGATGAAGTCGGTTTCGGGCGACAATCGGGCGCTGGCGGTCGCGGAGCAAACGCCGGCCGTGTATTGGGATGCGTTGCCGCTGGACCAACTCGAAGCGTGGGTGCACGCGAATATCCCTCAAGGTGCATTCGACAATCTGGCGCGCGGCATGGAAACCGCGCATCACCTGGCGGCGCAGAAGCCGGCGCTGGCCAAAGCGGCGGACCAATATCTGGCCACGGCAACGCACGCGGCGCGCTGAAGCTCCGTCAGGCGCGAATATCAGTCGGGCAGGAGGATCTTGGGTATCTGCGGGCTGCGGCGGTAGAAGAGCCCCACGTTGCCGATCCGCTGGACGATTTCGCTGGAGGTCTGTTTGGCCAAGTCATCGAGTGCAGCGTCCCGCGCGCTGCGCTCGCCGACCCGGGCGGATACCTTGACCAATTCGTGATCGGCGAGGGCGCGATCCAGTTCCTTCACCACGCCCGAGGTCAGGCCGGCGTTGCCCAGCATGACGAGGGGGTGCAGCGGGTGTCCCAGACGACGCAAATGTTTCTTTTGTTTCTCGGACAGTGTCATCACGCGATTATAGTTCCAAAGTAAAATGCCGAAGCGCACTAAAAGCAGTTCCCGCTGGCTGGCCGAACATGCCAACGATGAGTTCGTGAAGCGCGCGCAGAAAGAAGGTTGGCGCTCGCGCGCGGTCTTCAAGCTCGCGCAGATTCAGGAATCCGAGCGGCTGCTGCGGCCGGGAATTCGCATGGTCGATTTGGGCTCTGCCCCGGGCGGCTGGAGCCAGTACGCGGCGCGCATCGTCGGCGGCAAGAGCCGCATCGTAGCGACGGACATCCTGCCGATGGACGCGATACCAGGCGTCGAATTCGTACAGGGAGACTTCAGGGACGAGGCGGTCCTGGCGCAGGTTTTACAGCGGGTTGGGGCCGATAAAATCGACCTTGTTTTGTCGGATATGGCCCCCAACATGGCAGGTATCGATGCAGTGGACCAACCGCGCTCGATGTACTTGGCAGAGCTCGCCATGGAGTTCGCAGATCGTGTCTTGGCGCCAGGAGGCGATTTGCTTGTGAAATTATTTCAAGGCGCCGGCTTCGAACGGATCATCAGGGATGCCCGCACGCGTTATGGCCGTGTAGTGACGAAAAAGCCGAAGGCGTCACGAACTCGCAGTCCCGAGATCTATCTGTTGGCGCGGCAGTTTAGGATGGTGTAAGTTGAGGAACGCCCGTCAGATTTGCTGGTCTTATCTGATGACGGTTGCAGGTGAAACTTGAACGATTTGACGAAACAAATTCTCCTATGGGTCGCGTTGGCGGTCATTCTGCTCGCGATTTTCAGCCAATTCGGCATGCGCACCGGCCAGCCAGCCCAAGTCGATTACTCGCAGTTTCTCACCGAAGTGAAGAGCGGCACGGTCGAATCCGCCACCTTGAAGGGCGAGATTATCGAAGGCAAACGCCGTTCCGGCGAGTCTTTCGTCACATTCAATCCCGAGACCAACAACGGCGCCTTGATCGACTTGCTGCAGCAGCAGCATGTGAAGTTCCGTGGCGAACCGCCCAAGCAGCAGTCGGTATTCCTGCAATTGCTCATATCGGCCTTTCCGATATTGATTCTCATTGGCTTTTGGGCCTACTTCATGCGCCAGATGCAGGGCGCCTCCGGCGGCCGGGGGGCCATGTCCTTTGGCAAGAGTCGGGCCCGGCTTTTAGGGGAGGATCAGGTCAATATCACCTTCGCCGATGTGGCGGGGGTCGAGGAAGCCAAGCAGGAAGTCGTCGAAATCGTCGATTTCTTGAAAGATCCCGGCAAGTTCCAGAAACTTGGCGGCAAGATCCCGAAAGGCGTCCTGATGGTCGGCTCGCCGGGCACCGGCAAGACCCTGCTTGCGCGGGCCATTGCCGGCGAGGCCAAAGTGCCTTTTTTCACCATCTCGGGCTCGGATTTCGTGGAAATGTTCGTCGGCGTGGGCGCATCCCGCGTGCGCGACATGTTCGAGCAAGCCAAGAAGCACGCGCCGTGCATCATCTTCATCGATGAGATTGACGCCGTCGGCCGGCACCGGGGTGCGGGCTTGGGCGGCGGTCACGACGAACGCGAGCAGACCTTGAATCAATTGCTGGTCGAGATGGACGGCTTCGAAGGCAATGAGGGCATCATTGTCATTGCCGCGACCAACCGGCCTGACGTGCTGGATCCGGCGCTGTTGCGCCCCGGCCGCTTCGATCGTCAAGTGGTGGTGCCGCTGCCCGATGTGCGCGGCCGCGAGCAAATTCTCAAAGTACACATGCGCAAAGTGCCGCTCGGCGACAACGTCAAGCCCTCGGTCATTGCGCGCGGCACGCCCGGTTTCTCCGGCGCGGACCTGGCGAACCTGGTCAATGAAGCGGCGCTGTTCGCAGCGCGCGGCAACAAGCGTTCGGTGACCATGGAAGAGTTCGAGCGCGCCAAAGACAAAATCATGATGGGTGCGGAGCGCCGCTCCATGGTCATGACCGAGGAAGAGAAGCGCAACACGGCGTATCACGAATCCGGCCATGCCATCGTGGGCTTGAGCGTTCCCGAGCACGATCCGGTGTACAAGGTGACGATCATTCCGCGCGGCCGCGCCTTGGGCGTGACCATGTTCCTGCCGGAGGCCGATCGCTACAGCACCAGTAAGCGCCAGCTCGAGAGCCGCATCGCCACGCTGTTCGGCGGCCGCATTGCCGAAGAATTGGTGTTCGGCGCGGATGCCGTCACGACGGGTGCCTCGAATGACATCGAACGCGCCACTGAGCTCGCGCGCAATATGGTCACGCGCTGGGGACTGTCGGATCGCTTAGGTCCGCAAACCTACAGCGAGGAATCCGGTGAAGTGTTCCTGGGGCGCAGCGTCACGCAACACAAGCAAGTCTCCGACGTCACGGCGCACGTGATCGACGAAGAGGTCCGCCGTGTGATCGACAGCAACTATCAGCGTGCGTACAAGATTCTTCAGACCAACATGGATAAGTTGCAGACCATGTCGGAAGCCTTGATCAAGTACGAAACCATCGATGAAGAAATGATCAAGGACATCATGGAAGGCCGCGCACCTCGCCCGCCCCGCGACTGGGACGATACGCCGACACCGACGCCGCGAGGCCCGTCCGCGGAGAAGCCGACGGCGCCATTGGTCAACCCGGCTGGACAGCATTAAGGCGGTTTGATCGCGAGCGATAGATGATGAGGACCGGCTCGGGAAGGCATTTCCCGGACCGCCGTACATCCATCCCTGGAGGCTGCGGGAAAAACATCCTGTTTTTCACGCTCCGGGAAATGCCTTCCCGAGCCGGCCCCCAGAACCCCACCGTTCGCGAACAATTACAACCTTGTGGGAGTCCAACCTAGACCATGCAATGGCGTTGTCGACATAGAACGATTGATCTGACGCGCGCGGTGGTCATGGGGATACTCAACGTGACCCCGGATTCCTTTTCCGACGGCGGGCGCTATGCGGGGCTCGATGCGGCGTTGGAGCGGGCGCGGCAAATCGTTGCGGAAGGGGCGGCCATCATCGATGTGGGAGGGCAGTCGACCCGTCCTGGTGCCCTGGCGGTGGAGGAGCCGGTGGAGATCGCGCGGGTCGTGCCGGTCATCGAAGGCATCGCTGCGAGCTGCAATGTCGCCATTTCCATCGACACGTCCAAGCCCAACGTGATGAGGGCGGCCGTGGCTGCCGGCGCCTGCATCATCAACGACGTCTATGCCCTGCGCGAGCCGCGCGCGCGCGCCGTCGCGGCCGAATCGCAAGCGGGCCTGTGTCTCATGCATATGAAGGGTGAGCCGCGTACGATGCAAGACAGTCCGCACTATAATGATGTGGTAGCCGAGGTGATGGAGTTCTTGGCGCACGAACGGGGCGCGTGCATCGAGGCCGGTGTCGCGAGCGATGCGATTGCGCTCGATCCTGGATTTGGATTCGGCAAAAACTTGGAGCACAACTTGACGCTATTGAGAGAACTGCCGCGTTTCCAGGCGCTCGGCGCGCCGCTGCTGGTCGGCGTGTCGCGCAAGAGCGTCATCGGCAAAATCCTGGGTAAAAGCGTGAATGAGCGGCTGTACGGCGGCTTGGGCCTGGCGGCCCTGGCGGTCGCCAATGGCGCGCGCATCATCCGTACCCATGACGTCAGCCCCACGGTTGACGCGGTACGAAGCGTCAGCGCGGTGCTGCGGGGAGCAGCGACGTGAGCCACTATTTCGGTACCGACGGTGTCCGTGGCCGAGTCGGCACGGCGCCGATGACGGTCGATTTCGCCCTGCGCCTCGCGAGTTCCGCGGCGCGTGTGCTCAGCCCCAGCGGCGGCCGTGTGCTGATCGGCAAGGACACCCGCGTCTCGGGCTATATGTTCGAATCGGCGCTGGAGGCAGGATTTGTCGCGGCCGGTGTGGATGTGATGTTGATCGGTCCCTTGCCGACGCCGGGCATCGCGTACATGACGCAGCGTTTAGGCTGCAGTTTTGGCGTCGTCATCAGCGCGTCACACAATCCCTACGTGGACAATGGCATCAAATTCTTCGATGCCACCGGCAGCAAGCTGTCGGACCGCGTCGAGCAGGAAATTGAATCCCTCTTGGATCAACCGGTGATCACGCAGGAATCACAGCATTTGGGGCGGGCGATTCGCATTGACCGCAGCCGTACGCAGTATCAGGAATTCTGCGCATCCACGATCCCCGCGGGCATGAACCTCGAGGGCTTCAAGATTGTGATCGACTGCGCCAACGGCGCCGGCTACAAGGTGGCGCCGCGTGTCCTTGCGGATCTGGGCGCGGAAATCGTGCCGATCGGCTGTTCGCCCAACGGCCGCAACATCAATGACAGCTGCGGCTCGACCGCACCGGAGCTGCTGCAGCTCACGGTCCCGGGGGTGCGCGCGCAAGTTGGACTGGCGCTCGACGGCGACGGCGATCGGGTGGTGATGGTGGATGAGCTGGGACGGTGCGTGGACGGCGACCAACTGTTGTTCATCCTGGCCACGGCACGTCACCTTGCCGGCGAATTGAAAGGGCCGGTGGTCGGCACCGTCATGAGCAACTTGGGCCTTGAGCACGCGCTCGAGTCGCGCAGCATTGAGTTTCGGCGTGCACAAGTGGGCGATCGCAATGTCCTGACCATGCTCAATCAGACGCGCGGCACCTTAGGGGGAGAGACGTCCGGCCACATTCTGTGCCTGGACAAAACCACCACCGGGGATGGCCTGATCAGCGCCTTGCAGGTGCTGGCCATCATGAAGCAGACCGGGTCGGGATTGGCGGAACTGGCCGCGGCGATGAAAAAGTATCCTCAAGTCTTGCTCAACGTGCGGGTCCTGAAGCGCTTCGATCCTCAGGCCGAACCGGACGTCGTTCGGGTGGTCGAGGAGGTGGAGCGGCGGCTCAATGGCCGCGGCCGGATCGTGCTGCGCGCTTCCGGTACGGAACCAGTCATCCGGGTGATGGTCGAGGGCTCGGATGCAGCCCTCGTGAAGAAGGGCGCCCAGGATATTGCCACGGCCGTCGAGGCCGCTTCCCGCATTAATCCCTAACGGGGGCTTGCAGTTACGCGGCTGCGCGGCTAATCTTCGCCGCCTTTCCCGCAGGGCGAATGCCCGAAGGTTGGCTATGCGTCGTCCGATGGTCGCGGGCAATTGGAAAATGCACGGGTCTCAGGCCCTCAATCGAGCCTTGCTCAATGAGCTCGAGGGCTATATCAAGCCGGACTGGCCGATCGACGTCGTGGTGTTTCCGCCTTATGTCTATTTGGCTGATGCGGTGCGGGTTCTGGAAGAGGGACGCATCATGGTCGGTGCGCAGGATGTGTGTGCCGAATCCGGCGGCGCTTTTACCGGTCAAGTCGGCGCGGCCATGCTCAAGGACGTGGGATGCCGCTACGTCATCATCGGTCATTCCGAGCGGCGGCGCTGGTATCACGAAGACGATACGTTGGTGGCGCGAAAGTTCGCGGCCGCCTTGGCAGGGGGCCTGACGCCGGTGCTGTGCGTCGGGGAAACCCTGGAAGAACGCGAGGCCAAGCAGACTGAAGCGGTGGTGAGTCGCCAGGTCGACGCGGTGATTGCAATGCACGGCGCGGGTGCCTTCGCTCAAGCCGTGCTCGCTTATGAGCCGGTGTGGGCGATCGGTACGGGGCGCACGGCATCGCCGGAGCAGGCGCAAGTCGTACATGCCTTCCTGCGGGGCCGGATCGCTGCGCATGATGCTAAGATGGCGGGCCATCTGCGCATTCTGTACGGCGGCAGTGTCAAGGCCGGCAACGCGGCAGAACTTTTCGCCATGCCCGACGTCGATGGTGGATTGATAGGCGGCGCTTCGTTGAGCGCTGATGAGTTTCGGCAGATTTGCGCGGCTGCGGCCGTTCGCCACTAAAAGAGATTTTTTATGTTGCGTGGTTTGATCTTGGGCGTGCACGTACTTCTTGCACTGATGATTATCGCGCTGGTGCTGCTGCAGCGAGGCAAGGGCGCCGAAGCGGGCGCCGGATTCGGTTCGGGCGCATCGGGCACGGTGTTCGGCGCGCGCGGCACGAGCACATTGTTTTCGAAGCTGACCGCGGTGTTTGCGGGCCTGTTCTTTGTCACCAGCTTGACGTTGGCGTATCTCGGCTCGCACGCGCCCGCGCAGCCCAAATCGGTATTGGAACGTGCCGCGCAAGAGGCGGCCGCTGCGCCGACGAAAGCGCCGCCGCCGGCACTCACGCCCACGCCGCCGCCGCAGCCTGCGACTGCACCGGAGCCGACGCCGCAGCCACCGCCGAAGTAAATGGTTTCTGTCTTAGCCGACGTGGCGAAATTGGTAGACGCGCTAGTTTGAGGGGCTAGTGGGGCAACCTGTGCCGGTTCGAGTCCGGCCGTCGGCACCACCGTTTTACTTCGGAACAAGGATTGTTCCGCGCGACGCAACATAGTCGCGCCTGATACAATTATGGTCAATCCGTGCAAGTTTACGGCGTTGATATGTTGCGACAGTACTTACCAATTTTAATCTTTCTAGGTTTGGCCACGGTCCTCGGCCTGGCGCTGTTTGCCGTCGGCTGGATCTTGGGGCCGCGACGCCCGGATTCCGAAAAACTCTCGCCGTATGAATGCGGCTTCGAGGCCTTCGAAGACTCGCGTATGCGTTTCGACGTTCGCTACTACTTGGTGGCCATCATCTTCATCGTTTTCGACCTGGAGATCGCGTTTTTCTTTCCCTGGGCGGTCTCGCTCAAGATCACCGGCACATTCGGCCTCGTGGCCATGCTGATTTTCGCGTTGGTGCTGGTGGTGGCCCTCGCCTATGACTATAAGAAAGGGGCCCTGGAATGGGATTAGAAGCCGACAACACCGCGCGCGGCTTCGAGGTGACCAGTGTCGATAAGCTCATCAATTGGGCCCGCACCGGTTCGCTCTGGCCCATGACCTTCGGTTTGGCCTGCTGTGCGGTGGAAATGATGCACGCCGGCGCGGCGCGCTACGATCAGGATCGCTTCGGCATCATTTTCAGGCCCAGCCCGCGGCAGTCCGACGTCATGATCGTGGCCGGCACCTTGGTGAACAAAATGGCGCCGGCGCTGCGCAAGGTGTACGACCAGATGACCGAGCCGCGTTGGGTGATCTCCATGGGATCCTGCGCCAACGGCGGCGGTTACTATCATTATTCCTATGCAGTCGTGCGTGGCTGCGATCGCATCGTACCCGTCGATGTCTACGTACCGGGATGCCCGCCGACCGCCGAAGCATTGCTGTACGGCATCATCCAGCTGCAGAACAAGATTCGCCGCAACAAGGCGATTATCCGATGAGCGCGGACCCAGGCAGCACGGCGGCGGTTGCAACACCGACCCGCCTCGAAGCTCTGGCCCAAGCGATCACGGCCGCCTTGCCGGGCAAGCTCACGGCCGTTGCCAACCATACCGGCGAGCTGACCTACGAGGTGCCGGCGAATGAGCTATTGGCGGTCGCGCAAGTGTTGCGCGAGGCGCCGGAACTCAAGTTTGAAATGTGCATGGACGTCTGCGGCGTGGATTACCTGTCGCATGGCCGCGATGAATGGAATACCGAGACCGCGACCTCTTCCGGCTTTAGCCGCGGCGTGGCGCGCGGTGCGCTGCGCCAAGGCGAGCAGCGCCAACATGAGCTGCCGCCAGGACGCCGATTTGCGGCGGTCTATCACTTGCTCTCGATCTCCTTGAATCAACGGCTGCGATTGCGGGTGTTTTGCCCCGACGACGATGCTCCCATGGTCGATTCCGTGACGGACATTTGGGCAGGCGCGAATTGGTTTGAGCGCGAAGCCTTCGACCTGTACGGCATCCTGTTCAAGGGTCATCCGGACCTGCGCCGCTTGCTGACCGACTACGGCTTCATCGGCCATCCGTTTCGCAAGGATTTCCCGCTGTCGGGCAATGTCGAAGTGCGCTACGACCCGGAAAAGGGCCGCGTGGTCTATCAGCCGGTGACCATCGATCCGCGCGTGCTCGTGCCTAAAGTGATTCGCCACGACAACCGTTACGATCCGGCGCTCACCAACGCGCCGGTCCACACCACGAGCATTGCCAAATCCGATGGCTGAGATCCGTAACTACACCATGAATTTCGGACCTCAACACCCTGCGGCGCACGGGGTGCTGCGCCTGGTGCTGGAACTGGACGGCGAAGTGATTCAAAAGGCCGACCCGCACGTGGGCCTGTTGCATCGCGCGACCGAGAAGTTGGCGGAGAGCAAGCCTTTCAACCAGTCGATCGGTTACATGGACCGGCTGGATTACGTTTCCATGATGTGCAACGAGCACGCCTACGTCATGGCGATCGAGAAATTGTTGGGCCTCGAGCCGCCGCTGCGCGCGCAGTACATCCGCGTGATGTTCGATGAAATAACGCGCATCTTGAATCACCTGATGTGGCTGGGCGCGCATGCCCTCGACATCGGTGCCATGACGGTCTTCTTGTATTGCTTCCGCGAGCGCGAAGACCTGATGGATTGCTACGAGGCGGTGTCCGGCACGCGCATGCATGCCACCTATTATCGCCCGGGCGGGGTGTATCGCGACCTGCCGGAGTCGATGCCGCAATATCCCTATTCGCAGTGGCGCAGCAAAAAAGAGGTCGATCGCCTCAACAGCCGGCGCTCCGGTGGACTCCTCGATTTCATCGCCGACTTCACCGAGCGTTTTCCCGCCAACGTGGATCAGTATGAAACGTTGTTGACGGATAATCGCATTTGGAAACAGCGCACCGTCAACATCGGCGTGGTGAGCCCGGAGCGCGCCATGCAGCTCGGATTCTCCGGGCCCATGCTGCGCGGCTCGGGCGTCGAGTGGGACCTGCGCAAGAAACAGCCCTACGATGTCTACGATCAACTGGATTTCGACATCCCCGTCGGGCGCAACGGCGATTGCTACGATCGCTACCTGGTCCGGGTCGAGGAATTGCGCCAGTCGAATTGCATCATCGAGCAATGCGTGGCGTGGCTGAAGGCCAACCCCGGGCCGGTGATGATCGATGATCGCAAGGTCCGGCCGCCCCGCCGCGAGGAAATGAAGGGCGACATGGAATCCTTGATCCACCACTTCAAATTGATGACTGAGGGCTATTGCGTGCCGGCGGGCGAGGTGTATGCCGCGGTCGAGGCTCCCAAGGGCGAGCTCGGCGTGTATTTGGTTTCGGACGGCGCGAACAAGCCCTATCGGCTTAAAGTCAGGCCGCCCGGCTTCGCGCATCTCGCGTCGCTAGATGAAATGGTGCGCGGCCACATGCTGGCGGATGTAGTTGCCGTGATCGGCACCCAGGACATCGTATTCGGCGAGGTCGACCGATGAGCTCGAAATTGTCCGAGCACGTGCGCGAAGAGATCGATCATTGGGTGGCCAAGTTTCCGCCCGATCGCAAACGTTCCGCCGTTATTTCGGCGCTGCATGCCGTGCAGCACGAGAACCAGGGCTATCTCACCACGGATCTCATGGATGCGGTCGCCGAGTACTTGGATCTGCCGAACATCCTGGTGTATGAGGTCGCTTCCTTTTATTCCATGTTCGAGACCAAGCCGGTGGGCCGCCATCACATCTCGGTCTGCACCAACATTTCCTGCATGCTGCGCGGCTCGCAAGAGGTCGTCGATCACATCGAGAAGAAGCTCGGCATCAAGACCGGCGACAGCACGCCGGACGGACGCATCTATCTGAAGCGCGAAGAGGAATGCCTCGCCGCGTGCTGCGGGGCGCCGATGATGATGGTCGACCATGTCTATCATGAGAATCTCACGCCGCAGAGCATCGACAAAATCCTGGACGAGCTGACTTAGAGAGAGCCGCTGATGCCCTACGAACAGAACCTGGTGTTATTCGAAGCGCTGAAATATGAGCGCTCGTGGACGCTCGAGGGCTATCGCAAATTCGGCGGCTATGAGGCTTGGGAGAAAATCCTGCGCGAGCAGACGCCGCGCGAAAAGATCATCGATGACGTGAAGGCCTCGGGCCTGCGGGGCCGCGGCGGCGCGGCTTTCCCCACCGGCGTGAAGTGGAGCTTCATGCCGCGCAGCTCTCCGGTGCAAAAGTACGTGGTCTGCAACTCGGACGAATCCGAGCCCGGCACCGCCCATGATCGAGAGATCCTGCGCTTCAATCCGCACTCGATCATCGAAGGCATGGCCATCGGCGGTTATGCGATGACAGCCACCGTGGGCTTCAACTACATTCGCGGCGAATTTTTGGCCGAACCGATCCCCCGGTTCGAGGCGGCCTTGGCGGAAGCCTATGCCGCCGGACTTTTGGGAAAGAACATTTTGGGCTCCGGCGTCGATTTCGACCTGCACACCTTCATCGGCGCCGGCGCGTACATCTGCGGCGAAGAGACCGCGCTGCTCGAATCGCTCGAAGGCAAGCCGGGCAAGCCGCGTTTCAAGCCGCCATTCCCGGCCAATTTTGGGTTGTTCGGCAAGCCGACCACCATCAACAACACGCAAAGCTTCGCATCCGTGCCCACCATCATGCGCAGGGGCGCGGCCTGGTTTTCTGGATTGGGCCCGGTGAATTCCGGCGGCACCGTGATTTTCTCGGTCTCAGGCCATGTGGAGCGGCCCGGCAACTTCGAACTGCCCATGGGCATTCCCTTCAAGGACTTGATGGAGCTGGTGGGCGGTGTGTGGAAGGGCCGCAAGCTCAAGGCCGTCATTCCTGGCGGGTCCTCCTGCATGGTCCTGCCCGCGGAAGTGATGTGGGGCGTCAACATGGACTATGACTCGCTGAAGAAGGCCGGTTCCTCTTTCGGCACCGGCGCGGTCATCGTCATGGACGAAACCACCTGCATGGTGCGGGCGCTCGAGCGCCTGGCGCGCTTCTATATGTCCGAGTCCTGCGGACAGTGCACGCCGTGCCGCGAGGGCACCGGCTGGCTGGATCGCATGCTGAAACGCATCATCGACGGCGAGGGGCGAAGCGAAGACTTAGGCTTGCTGCTCGATGTGGCCAATCGTATCGAAGGTCACACGATCTGTGCGCTCGGCGATGCCGCCGCTTGGCCGGTGCAGAGTTTCTTGAAGCATTTCCGGCCCGAATTTCAATACATGATCGAGCACAAGGGTCGCTCCATCATGGAGGGCGCCACTCACTTGGACGGCCGGCCGGCCGTCGCGGCTTAAGCGCATGGCAGACGACACGGTCAATATCGAAGTCAACGGCGTCGCGCTGAAGGCCCGCAAGGGCCAGATGATCATGCAAGTCACGGATCCGGCGGACATTTATATCCCGCGCTTTTGCTACCACGATAAATTGACGGTGGCGGCGAACTGTCGCATGTGTTTGGTCGAGGTGGAGAAGGCGCCGAAACCGTTGCCGGCCTGCGCGACCCCCGTCACCGAAGGCATGAAGGTCTTCACCAAATCGCCCAAGGCGGTCGCGGCGCAACGCGCCACCATGGAATTTCTGCTCATCAACCACCCGCTCGATTGCCCGATCTGCGATCAGGGCGGTGAGTGCGAGCTGCAGGATCTGGCGTTGGGCTTCGGACGAGACATTTCCCGTTTCAACGAAGGCAAGCGCGTCGTCAAGGATAAGAACCTAGGACCATTGGTCTCCACCGACATGACGCGCTGCATTCATTGCACGCGCTGCGTGCGCTTCGGCGCGGAAATTCAAGGCTATCCGCAGATGGGCGCGACCGGGCGCGGGGAACACATGGAAATCGGCACCTACATCGAGCACAGCGTCGATCATGAGTTGTCGGCGAACATCATCGATCTGTGCCCAGTCGGTGCGCTCAACAACAAGCCGTTCCGCTATCACGCCCGCGCCTGGGAAATGAACCAAGCGGCGCTGGTGAGCCCGCACGATGCCTTCGGTACCAACCTGTACGCGCATGTGCTGCGCGGCAAGCTGATGCGCATGGTGCCGCGCGAGAATGAGGATCTCAATGAAACCTGGATCGCCGATCGCGATCGCTTCGGCTTCGAAGGCATGTATTCCGCTGATCGCGTGTCCCAGCCCATGCTGCGCATCGATGGCAACTTGCAGGCCGTGGATTGGGAAGTGGCGCTGAACGCCGCCGCGGAAGGCTTGCAGCGCATCGCCGCCGTGGGCCAGAGCGCCGCCGGATACCTGGCATCGCCCATGGCCACCACGGAGGAGCTGTTCTTGCTCGCGCAAATTGCGCGCGGCCTTGGCTGCAACAATATCGATCATCGCCTGCGGCAACTGGATTTCCGCGCGCAGGAGAATGAGGCGCCTTATCCCCATCTGGGGCTGAAGATTGCCGAGGTCGAACAGCTCGAAGGCGTTTTGATCGTCGGTTCGGATCTGCGTCATGAAATGCCGATGCTTGCGCATCGCATTCGTAAAGCGGCGATCAAGGGCGGCGCGCAGGTTGCGTTCTTGAATCCGCGCCGCTTCGACTACATGTTCCCGGTCGCCGGCTACGTGGCCGAGACCGAGATGCTCGCCGAGCTGAACGCCCTGGTGCATGCCGCGGCCGGCGCAGCGAACAAGCCGGTACCGGCGGGTGTCGGCGACGCGCGGGTGACAGATGCGCACAAGTCCGTGGTGGCCGCCCTGTCGCATGGATCGCGGCGCGCGGTGATCTTGGGCACCTTGGCGAAGCGTCATCCCGCCTACTCGCAGTTAAAGGCTTTGAGCGCGGTGCTGGCCGAGTTGTGCGGGGCCAGCGTCGGTTGCCTCACCGAGGGCGCCAACGCCGCCGGCGCTTATCTCGCGGGCGCGGTGCCGCATCGGGAACCGGGAGGCGCGCCGATCGGCTCAGCGGGACTATCAGCGCGACAAATGTTGGATTCACCGCTCAAGGCCTATGTGCTGCTCGGCGGCATCGACCCCAGCAACGATTTGGCCGTGGATTCCTCGGCCCTGGCGTCCGCGGATTTGGTCATTGCCGTCACCTCGCATTTGCCGGAATCCTTGCGCGGCGTCGTGCACGTCGTGCTGCCCATCGGCACGTTTGCCGAAACCTCGGGCACGTACGTGAACGCGGAAGGGCGCTGGCAGAGTTGGGCGGGCGCCGCGAAGCTGCTGGGCGAGAGCCGACCCGGCTGGAAGGTGTTGCGCGTGCTCGCCAACCTGTTGCGCCTGCACGGCATCGATTACAACAGTTCGGATGAGATTCGCGACGCCTTGAAAGCGCTGTGCGGCGTGCGCGTTGAGGCCGCGCGAGCGACGGCGGGCGGCGCCATGCCCAATGGTCAGACTCCCAAAGGGAGTTGGGTGGAGATTCCCCCGTACCAAAGCGATGTGCTGGTGCGCGGCTCCGAGCCCTTGCAGAAAACCAAGGACGGGCGGCTGACCCGCGCCGTGATCTAGCCATGTGGGATTGGACGCCGCTACGCGATTGGATCTCGGGCTACATCACGCCGTACTGGACGACCCCGTTGCTGCTGGCGGTACAGACGTTGATCGTCATGATTTCGATCATCTTGGTCATGGCCGTCTACACGCTGGCGGAGCGCAAGGTGATCGGCTGGATGCAGTACCGGCGCGGCCCGAATCGCGTCAACCTGTTCTGGATTCCGGGCTTGGGTCAGCCGTTCGCGGATGTGATCAAGCTGGTGTTCAAGGAAATCATGATTCCGGCGGATGCGAACGGATTTTTGTTTCGCGTGGCGCCGTTCCTCGCCCTCGTTCCAGCACTCGGACTGTGGGCGGTAATCCCGTTGCGTCCCGAGCATGCCTTCGCGAATATCGATGCCGGCCTCCTGTACCTATTGGCGCTCACCTCGATGGGGGTGTATGGCATCATTTTGGCGGGTTGGGCGGCGAATTCCAAATACGCCTTCTTGGGTGCGATGCGCTCCGCCGCGCAGATCGTCGCCTACGAAATCGCCATGGGTTTCGCCATGGTGGGCGTGCTCATGGCCGCGGGCAGCCTCAACATCGGCGAGATCATCCATCGCCAGCAGGGGATTTTCGGTTGGAACTGGACCTGGCTGTTTCCGTTGTTCATCGTGTATTTCATTTCCGGCGTCGCGGAGACCAATCGCGCGCCGTTCGACGTGGCCGAGGGCGAATCGGAAATCGTCGCCGGCTTCCACGTCGACTATTCCGGCATGGCGTTCGCGCTGTTCTTCATCGCCGAATACGTCAATATGATTTTGATTTCGACGCTGACCACGATCTTTTTCTTCGGCGGGTGGTTGTCGCCATTTGACGGCTGGGTCGCTAGTGATTCCTGGTTGGCTCGGCCCGGATTTTGGTGGCTCGCGCCGAAGGTTGCGTTCTTCATGTTCTCGTTCCTATGGCTCCGCGCGACCTTTCCTCGTTATCGTTACGATCAGATCATGCGCTTGGGCTGGAAGGCGCTGATCCCGGTGACGCTGATTTGGCTATTGGTTGAGGGTGTCATGGTTTACGCCCAGGTCGGTCCGTGGAAGGGGTACCCCTAATGCAAGGCATCCGCAGCTTCATCAAAACATTCTTGCTCTGGGAGCTTCTGCAGGGCCTCTGGGTGACGCTGAAAAGCATGTTTGCGACCAAGATCACCCTGAACTATCCGGAAGAGAAAGCACCGCAGAGCAACCGGTTTCGCGGCTTGCACGCCTTGCGTCGCTATCCGAACGGCGAAGAACGCTGCATTGCCTGCAAGCTGTGCGAGGCGGTGTGTCCGGCGCTGGCGATCACGATCGAATCGGATGTGGCGAGCGACGGCACGCGGCGCACCACCCGCTATGACATTGATTTGTTCAAGTGCATCTACTGCGGCTTTTGCGAAGAGGCGTGTCCGGTGGATGCCATCGTCGAGACTCGCATCCACGAGTACCACATGGAAAAGCGCGGCGAGAACATCATGAGCAAGGACAAGCTGCTCGGCATCGGCGAGCGCTACGAAGCCATGATTGCGGCAGATCGCGCCGCCGACGCGCGGTATCGTTGATGTTTCCGACGATACTGTTCTTTATTTTCGCCGGCGTGCTGGTGTGCGCGGCCTTGGGCGTCATTCTGTCGCGAAACCCGGTTTATTCAGCGCTGCTCCTGGTCTTATGCTTTTTCAACAGCGCCGTCATCTGGGTGATGCTCGATGCGGAGTTCTTGGGGATAGTCTTGGTTCTGGTTTATGTGGGCGCCGTGATGGTGCTGTTCCTGTTCGTGGTCATGATGCTGGATATCAATCTGGAGCGGCTGCGCAAGGACTTCGTCGGTTACTGGCCGCTGACGGTGGCGGTGGCGGGATTCGTGGTGTTTGCGATGATCAACGTCATCGTCGTCAAGCATCTGGGCGGTGCGGCGCTGAAGACTGCGCCGGCGATCGCGGCCGATTATTCGAATACGCGCGATCTCGGCGTGCAGTTATTTACCCGTTACGCCTATCCCGCCCAGGTCGCGGCGGTAATTCTGCTGGTGGCGAGCATCGCGGCCATCATCCTTACCTTGCGGCAACGCAAGGGCGGCAAGCCGCAGGACATCGCGAAGCAAGTCGCGGTGCGGGCCAAGGATCGGCTGCGAGTCGTTAAAATGGCCTCCGAGAAGAAGCAATGATTTCCCTCACCTACGTGCTCGCGCTGTCGGGCATCTTATTTGCCATCGCGGTGGCCGGCGTGTTCTTGAATCGCAAGAACATCATCGTCCTGCTGATGTGCATCGAACTCATGCTGCTCGCGGTGAATTTTAATTTCGTCGCATTTTCACGCTTCCGCGGCGACATTGCCGGGCAGATTTTCGTATTTTTCATCTTGACGGTCGCCGCCGCCGAAGCGGCGATCGGTCTCGCGATTTTGGTGGTGCTGTTCCGTGAACGCAGCAGCATCGAGGTCGAGGATCTCGACACGCTTCAGGGCTAAGAAGAATGCAGTCAATCTATCTCACGATCGTATTAGCGCCGCTGATTGCCTGCATCATCGCGGGCCTGTTCGGCAAGACCGTCGGCCGGGTCGGCGCGCAAAGCGTCACCATTCTGGGCGTGGCCATTTCCTGCGCGCTGTCCTTCTATGTGCTGTACCAGCAGGTCTTCGAAGACCTGCCGCCGTTCAACGGCACGGTCTACACCTGGTTGTTGAGCGATGGGTTGCAGCTGAATGTCGGATTTTTGATCGATCATCTCTCGGCCATGATGATGGCGGTGGTGAGCTTCGTCTCGTTGATGGTGCATATCTACACCATCGGCTACATGGCCGATGACGACGGCTATCAACGCTTCTTCAGCTACATCTCGCTGTTCACCTTTTCGATGCTGATGCTGGTGATGGCGAATAATTTCCTGCAATTGTTCTTCGGCTGGGAAGCGGTCGGCGTGGTGTCCTACCTGCTGATCGGCTTTTGGTACAAACGACCCACCGCCATCTTTGCCAGCCTGAAGGCCTTCCTGGTCAACCGGGTCGGCGACTTTGGCTTCGTTCTCGGCATCGCCGCGGTGCTGCGCTACACGGGATCCTTGGATTACGGCACGGTGTTCGCGCACGCCGGTCAAATCGCCGCCGCGCAGATTCATATCACGAGCACGGTCAGCTGGTCGGCGATCACCTTTACCTGCATCTGCCTGTTTGTGGGCGCGATGGGCAAGTCCGCGCAGGTGCCGCTGCACATCTGGCTGCCGGATTCGATGGAAGGCCCGACGCCGATCTCGGCGCTGATCCACGCGGCCACCATGGTGACCGCCGGGATCTTCATGGTGGCGCGAATGTCGCCGCTGTTCGAATTGTCGGAGACCGCGTTGTCCTTTGTGCTCATCATCGGCGCGACGACCGCGTTCTTCATGGGCCTCATCGGTATCGTCAGCAATGACATCAAGCGCGTGGTGGCATACTCGACGCTCTCGCAGCTGGGCTACATGACGGTGGCGCTCGGCGTCTCAGCCTATAGCGCCGGTATTTTCCATCTCATGACGCATGCCTTCTTCAAGGCATTGCTGTTCCTCGCGGCAGGCTCGGTCATCATCGCCATGCACCATGAGCAGGACATGCGCAAGATGGGCGGCTTGCGCAAATACATGCCGATCACTTATTGGACCTGTCTCATCGGCTGCCTGGCGCTGATTGGCTTTCCCGGTTCGGCCGGGTTTTTCTCGAAGGATTCGCTGATCGAAGCGGTCGGTGCCTCGCATCGCTTGGGCTCGGGCTACGCCTACTTCTGCGTGGTCACGGGCGTGTTCATCACGGCGCTGTATACCTTCCGCATGTTCATCATGACCTTCCTCGGCAAGGAGCGCATGGACCACCACACGCAGGAACACCTGCACGAGAGTCCCTGGGTGGTGACCGTGCCGCTGATCCTGCTCGCAATTCCTTCGGCGATCATCGGCTGGTTGACGGTGGGGCGGATGCTGTTCGGCAACTTCTTCGAGGGTTCGATTTTCGTGGCGCCAGCCAACGATGTGCTCGAGCACGTCGGTGAAGAATTCCACGGCCCGGCCTCTTTCGTGCTGTCGGCCTTCCTGGCACCGCCCGTGTGGCTCGCCGGCTTAGGCGTGTTGACTGCGTACGTTTTCTTTTTATGGCGACCGGCGCTTGCGGATGCCGCGCAGGCCAGGTTCAAGTGGCTGTACACGCTACTGATCGATAAATTCGGCTTCGACTGGTTCAACGAGCACATCATCATGCCGGGAGCGCGCTTGCTGGGCGGCGGGCTCTGGCACGTCGGCGACCAGCTGGTGATCGATGATGGGTTGGTCAATGGCAGTGCGCGCACCGTGGGCTGGCTGGGATCCGTGATGCGTTATGCGCAGTCCGGTTACCTGTATCACTATGCCTTCGCGATGATCTTAGGGTTGGCCGCGCTGCTGCTGTGGCTGATCTGGCGATGATGAGCCACCTTCTGTCGTGGCTGATCTGGCTGCCGATCGTGGGCGGATTCGTGGTGCTGGGCGTAGGTCACCGCGCGACGCTGGCCAAGTGGGTCTCGCTGGCGGTGAGCGCATTGGCGCTGCTCTTGAGCATTCCGCTGTGGAGCGGGTTCAAGACCGGGACGGCCGAGATGCAGTTCGTGGAGCGCTCGCCGTGGATCACGACCATCCATGCGCAGTTCTATATCGGTGTCGATGGTATTTCGATGCCGCTGATCCTGCTGACCACCTTCACCACCATGCTGATCGTGATTGCCAGCTGGCAAAACGTCGAGAAGCGCGTGGCGCAGTACATGGCGGCCTTCTTGATCTTGGAAGGCCTGATGATCGGCGTGTTCGCGGCGCTCGACGGCGTGCTGTTCTACGTATTTTGGGAAGCGATGCTGCTGCCGATGTTCATCATCATCGGCGTGTGGGGCGGCCCGCGCCGCGTCTATGCCACCATCAAGTTTTTCCTCTACACCTTCATCGGATCGCTGCTGATGCTGGTCGCGCTCATTTACCTGTACTTGAAGTCGGGCAGCTATGAACTGGCGGTCTTTCAGCACATGCCGCTCACCTTGCGGGAACAGACTTTCATTTTTCTGGCATTCTTTGCGGCGTTCGCGGTGAAGGTGCCCATGTTTCCGGTGCATACCTGGTTGCCGGACGCGCACGTCGAGGCGCCAACCGGCGGTTCGGTGGTGCTGGCGGCCATCATGTTGAAAATGGGCGGCTATGGCTTTCTGCGCTTCTCGCTGCCGATCGCCCCCGATGCCAGCCGGGAATTGGATTGGCTGATTATTACGCTGTCACTGATCGCCGTGGTCTACATCGGATTCGTGGCTCTCGCGCAGCGCGACATGAAGAAGCTGATTGCCTATTCGTCGATTGCGCACATGGGCTTCGTCACCTTGGGGATGTTCATCGGATTTCAGATTGTCGCGCACACCGGCAAGACCAGTGGAATCGAGCTCGGATTGGATGGCGCCGTGGTACAAATGCTCTCGCATGGCCTGGTCTCGGGTGCGATGTTCCTCTGCGTCGGCGTGATGTACGACCGAGTTCATAGCCGCGAGATATCGGCTTACGGCGGGGTGGTCAACACCATGCCGAAGTTCGCCGCCTTCATGGTGCTGTTCGCTCTGGCCAATTCGGGTCTGCCCGGAACCTCGGGGTTCGTGGGCGAGTTTCTGGTCATCCTCGCATCGTTCAAGGCCAATGTCTGGTACGCGTTTCTGGCAGGCACCACGCTGGTTCTGGGTGCGGCCTACACGCTGTGGCTGGTGAAGCGCGTGATTTTCGGGGAAATCGCCAACGACAAGGTGGCGGCGCTGAAAGATATCAACGGCCGCGAGTTCCTGGTGTTGGGGCTGCTCGCCCTTGGCGTGCTGCTGGTTGGACTGTGGCCGGCGCCGCTGCTCGATGTGATGCGGGCGACGACACAGCATTTGGCCGAGCAGCTGCTCGTCTCCAAGGTTGCTCTTTAAGGTACGTATGATCGCAGGCGCATTTAACCCGAGTTCCTTCAATTCCGGCCTGATCTATGCCTGGCCTGAGATATTCCTGTCGCTGGCGGCCTGCGCCATTCTCATGCTGGACTTGATGCTGAATGAGAAGCAGCGTCGCTGGACCGGCTGGCTGGCGATCATCAGTTTGATCGTCACCGCGGTTCTGGTGTCGGCGCAGCCGCTGACGGCCAAGGTCGTCGCGCTCGGCGGTTTGTTCGAATTGGATCGCATGGCGCAGGTGCTGAAGATCGCCATGATCCTGGTCGTGGCGGCCGTGTTCGTATACTCCACCGATTACCTGCAGCGCCGGTCGATCCTCAAGGGCGAGTACTTTGTGCTGGGGCTCTTTGCGACGGTGGGCGGCATGGTGCTCATCTCCGCGGCGAGCCTAATTACCTTGTACTTGGGGTTGGAGCTGATGTCGTTGTGCCTGTACGCCATGGTGGCCTTTGACCGCGATTCGGGCATTGCCGCGGAGTCGGCCATCAAATACTTCGTGCTGGGTTCCATGGCGTCCGGAACCCTGCTGTACGGCATGTCCATCGTCTACGGCGTCACGGGCAGCTTGGAACTCGCTGAGATCGCCACTGCGGCGCGCAATGCCGGCATCGGCGGCAACATTGGTCTCCTGTTCGGCATTGCCTTTGTGATCGTCGGCGTCGGCTTCAAATTTGGCGCGGTGCCGTTTCACATGTGGATTCCCGATGTGTACGAAGGTTCTCCCACCTGCGTAACGGTGTTCATCGGCACCGCCTCGAAGCTCGCCGCATTCGCCCTGGCAATGCGCTTGCTGCCGGAGGCGCTGGGGGCATCGCAGGCGGATTGGAGCCAGATGCTGGTGGTGTTGTCGGTGTTGTCGATGACCATCGGCAATATCGTTGCCATTGCGCAGACGAACTTGAAGCGCATGCTGGCGTATTCGACGATATCGCACGTGGGCTACGTGCTGCTGGGAATTCTCGCGGGCACGGCACAAGGCTACCAGGCCGCGATGTTCTACATGATTAGCTACATCATCGTCGCCGCCGGGGCGTTCGGCATGATCTTGCTGCTGTCGAAGCAGGGTTTCGAAGCGGACAAGATCACGGACTTCAAGGGTCTCAACGCGCGCAGCCCCTGGTTGGCCGGCATGATGGCGATCCTGATGTTCAGCTTGGCCGGTTTGCCGCCGTTCATCGGCTTCCCGGCAAAACTGGGCGTCATCCAGGCCGTTCTCAATGTGCATATGGTATGGCTTGCGGTCGTCGCGGTTCTATTTTCGGTGGTGGGCGCGTTCTACTATTTGCGCATCGTCAAGGTCATGTACTTCGACGAGCCCACCGAGACTTCGAGCATTGAGGGATCCTTGCTGATGCGAACCGTGCTCAGCGTGAACGCACTGCTGGTGTTTGCGCTAGGGGTTATACCCGGAACACTGCTGCAGATCTGTCAACAGGCCCTGCAGTAACCTCACGCCGCCTCGCGTCTCGCGCCAAGCGGGCTGACCCAGTGATGATCGACAGAGGAGGGGGATCATGATCACGCTCTATCACTCGCCGCGGACTCGCTCCGGAAGCATCGTCTGGCTTCTTGAGGAACTCGAAGTGCCCTACCAGACCAAACTGGTGGACTTTCGCCGGCCGGACGGCACGGGCTCACGCGATCCGGCGAATCCACACCCGCATGGCAAGGTTCCCGCGTTGGCGGACGGCGACGATTTTGTGTTCGAGGGCAGCGCCATCGCGCTCTATCTGACGGACAAATACCGCAAGAAAAAGCTGGGGCCCGCCGCCGGGGAACCGAAGCGCGGTGAGTACTTGTCTTGGCTGGCCTATAGGCCGGGAGTGATGGAACCAGCGCTCATCTCGCGTCGCTTTGATATCAAGCATGTGTTTGGCGCCATGGGCTGGGCACCGGCGGATGAGGTGGAAGAAGAGCTGAACAAGCATCTGGCATCTCGCAAATATTTTTTGGGCAACGACTTCTCCGCGCTCGATATCTTGCTGGGCGGCGGCGTGCACTTCATGTTGATGGCGAAAATGCTCAAGGACACGCCGGTCATGAATGCTTACGCGTCCCGGGTTGTCGATCGGCCCGCGTTTCGCAAGATGATGGAAATCGATAAGAAATGATTGCGAGGTTGGGTTGACCAGCTTGCTTTAGCTGTCTGGCTGGGTACAATGGGCGGCTCTTTCCGGTGCGGGGTGGAGCAGTCTGGCAGCTCGTCGGGCTCATAACCCGAAGGTCGTAGGTTCAAATCCTACCCCCGCTACCAATCAAATCAATCGGTTACAGGCGCTTCCAAGAGCACAATTTTTTCACTGTGCCGTAAACGTGCCGTAGATTTTGCTGCCGTCACGCTCAAAGCACTCAATCGATCGGCACAGGGGCTAAGTGATCGGCCGCCAGATGCGCATAACGGCGCACCATCTCGACCGATTCCCAACCCCCCAATTCCTGCAAGACGAAGAGGGGCGTGCCGTTCTGTACGTGCCAGCTCGCCCAGGTATGCCTGAGATCATGCCAACGGAAATATTTGATCTCCGCCCGCCTCAGCGCTCCATACCAGGCTCTGCTGCTCACTTGCACAATGGGCTTACCCCGAAAGCTAAACACGTGCGTGGGTGTCCTTCGCGTCGCCTCTGCACGAATCGCGAGCGCCTCCCCATTTAAGGGAACGGCAATCGCGCGACGCGCCTTGGCCTGGTCCGGATGCACCCAGCGCAGTTTTCGCTCCTCATCGAGGAGTCGTCGGGCCTCGTCCTGCGTCAAGAATCGGATGCGTCGGGTCGGCTCTTTCAGCATGCGCACAAAAGGTGCCCGATCTCGTTCTGCGCGCTTTACAACCTGTTTACGATCAAGCGTCGAACCGGGTAAGTTGTATTCTGCGGTAGGCAGGCGCAGCTTTTCTCCGGACGATCCTGCGCGATTGTACTATCTCATCATCGATGTCGGTGGAACGCCCTTTACGCTACGCACAGAATATAAAGCTCTGACGGGGCGCGACGTGTTTTCGGAAGCCGAAATAACTTATCTACAGCCGTTACTTAAGAACCCTCCCGCAGCTGCGATCTTGACCATTTGGTCGTTTTCGCGCATCGTTACACCGCTCTCGGCTCATGATCAAGGGCGCCTGACGCCC
>DASXMG010000081.1:0-100141 GCA_036495805.1 Steroidobacteraceae bacterium
GCATTGGATTTAGAGATTCTGTGGCTGCCCATCTCACGATGTGATGCCGGCGAGACAGTTCCTCGTAGAGATCACCCAAATTACGCGAATCAGTGTCCGTTGCGGAGCCGATCATGCTCGCGGAGAATGCCGTCCCTGCGATACTCGCTAAATCCAATGCGCTCTGCTCCTCGGCAGAAAGTCGTTCGAGCTGTGCTTCGATCATGTGGCGCAAATCGTCCGGCACATCGAATTCGATTTGGGCCAGCGGCCTCTGCAGCTGCCATTGGCCGCCCTCACGGGTGAGGAGGTTTCGCTTCGCCATGTGCTCCAAGGCGGCCACGATGAAGAGGGGATTGCCTTCCGAGTGCCGGTGCACGAGTGCGGAGAGGCCTGGCGGCGGGCGCCCTGCCGGTGACTGGACCGCCAAATATTCCTCCACCTCCGTTTCGCTCAAGGGGGCCAAGTCAATCGTGAGACACAAGCGGCGACCCAACAGATCCCCCATGAGCGCCTTCAAGGAATTGCCGGAAGGGTCCGCGCGCAAAGTTCGGCAAGTGGCGAGCAGCATCAGCTTTGCTGAGGTTTGGCGTCGCGCCAGGGCCGAGATCAGATCCACCGTGGAATCATCGACCCAGTGCAGGTCTTCGAACAAAAGCAACAGTGCAGTCTCTGCGGTGACCGAGTCCAACGCGTCGGCGATCTCCCGCAGCATGCGTTCGCGAGTAGCACCGAGAATCTCCCGCTGCAGCATCTCGCGGTGCTCGCGCGTGAGAAGCGCCGGCAGCTGCGCCAGCCACGTCGGGGCCTCCGCCGAAAGGATTTTAACGATCGGTTCAGCCTGCGGGCCGCGGCACAGTCGTCCCAGTGCATCGAGCATCGGACCATAGGCTTCCTTGCTTCCATAACCCTCAGTGCATTGCCCTTGCGCGATGCGAAGGGACTGTCCGCTAACCGCGAGCTCGCGGCGGAATTGTTCGGCCAGGGCGGTCTTGCCAATTCCCGGCTCGCCGGTGATGAAGACGATCCGTCGCGTGCCGTTTAACGCGCATTGCCACGCTTCGCGCAGCACCTCAAGCGCGCCGCAGCGCCCTACCAGTGCGCCTTGCAACGACCGGTCGGATACGAGGTGGCTCGTGGCGATGGGCTCAGAGACCGGAGCGATAAACCGGTATCCTCGCTTCGGTATCGTCTCGATGAAAAGAGGGTGCTTCGGGCGGTCCCCGAGTGCGCTGCGTACCTCGAGAATGTGCTTCCTCACCGCCTGGGGCTCGACAACCGTGTCGGGCCACACCGCTTCGAGCAGATCATCGTGCGTGACCAGCCGCCCCGTGTGCTCGACCAGATACGCGAGGATCGCAAATGCCTTCGGCGCCAGCAGGACGCGCTCCTCTTGCCCAACGTCGGAACGCCTCCAGAGACACTGGTTCACTATATCGAGCCGGAAGTAGAGAAACACTTTCATTCCAGCACCTGCGGGTCCCCACCCGCCTGAAGAACACTTTCAGAACAAAAACCGAACATCAAGCGAACGACCGTCAGCGCAAATGCGCCTAGGCTCTGCGATCCGAGACCCCCCAAGGATCTCAGTCCGGTGGAAAAGGAGGCTCCTAAATGCCGCTGATCGAGAAGGTCCTCTACCGTGCTCAGGTGAAGGCAACGGTCGGCCGCGATATACGGACGGTGTCTCCCGACGGCGCTCTGGATCTCAAAGTGACCGGGCAGCGCGAGCTGGGCGGTACAAACGGACCCGGCACCAATCCGGAGCAGTTGTTCGCAGCCAGCTACGCAGCGTCTTTTCTGGGAATGATGCGGCTCGTGGCGGAGCGCGAGGGCATTGCGCTGCCGACAGTCACCGAGGTCGAAGCCAGCGTCGGTGTGGGACCGACACCGCGGGGATTCGGGATTGAGGTCGAGCTCAGGATTTTTCTCCCAGGGCTTCCCCGAGACGAGGCCGATTTGCTGGTCGAGAAGTCGCACGCCGTGTGTCCATACTCGAGCGCCACGCGTGGCAATGTCTCTATGCGACTGGTGCTTGCCTGAACCGATGGTGTTGCGATCTGCGGCGCGAGTAAACATGGGAGTAGGCCCCATGGAAACGGGTTGTCTCTGTAACGGCGGTGCGAGGCGATCTTAGCCCCAAAATGCCTTCAAGGCGTAATCCGCCCCTCAACGATCCAGCTAGGTGTGTACGAGCCGATGCGAGTTGTCCAAGGCGGTGCGTCTGCAATGTTGCAATATTTACACTGGTCCACGCTCACTATGACTAATGTCGGAAGTGTCGGAATGATGGTACGCGGACGATGAGCGTTTCCGCTAAAGACTTCTCTGCAGGGTCCGATGGCGAGCTGTTAATCTCCATCGCCGCCGGCAACAGCCGCGCCTTGCAGGAGCTATATCTCGGTTATCAGCGGCGGCTCGCCCGTTTCCTGTCGAGATTTACGCAACGCCACGAAAATATAGGAGATCATCAACGACACGTTCATGGTGGTTTGGCGGAACGCCAGCGATTTTCGCTATGCTTCGCAGGTGTCGACCTGGATATTCGGCATAGCCTACCGTACTGCGCTGAAGTCGATGCGTCGGCAAAGGGAGCACTCCGGTTCTCGAAGCTTCGAAGGATGCGCGGACCAATCCGTCGATCCCATGCAGCAGACTGAAGATCAAGACTGGGTGACCCACGGCCTCAACTGCCTTCCCGACGAGCAACGCTTGGCGCTAGAGCTCGCCAGTCATATGGGGCACTCATTGACGGAAATCGCGGAAATAACCGGCGCGCCGCTCGGAACCGTCAAGGCACGCATGTTTCACGCCCGCCAAAAGATGCGCCAGTACCTACCAACACTCGGCGGTCCGTCAGAGCCGCCGCCAGGTCCGTCTCTGCGGCCGACCTGATCTTCCCGCGAATCAATTCACGCCACCGGCCTTATGACCAAATGTACAGCGGAAGGATCAGCGCAGCAGATGCGACTGTGGCGGCAGCGACTGCGTTAGCCACCCGCTGTACGCGACTATTGCGAGCATTGCGTGCACGCTGCAGCCACAGAAAAACGGAGGCGCCAATCGCTCCAAAAACCAATCCAATGGCTACCAGGCACGGCACATACCAAGGATCCTGAGAGGTCGGAGGAATTATCAGCACATTGACTAATTCCAACGCGACACCGATCGCGACCCAGCGCATTAGGTAGTAACGAAACTGGTGTGCAACGGAAACGGTTAGTGCGTTCATCCAACATCCCTCCTTGACCAGCTCCGTTAATATACCCAATTCGTGGGATTCCCGGTTACCAGTAAGGTCCCGATAAAAAGGGGCGGCCTGGCGGTGATGCGTTTCCCCGTTCAGGCCGACCCCCATTACCTTTACGCCGCGCGATCGTAAAATCTAAGTGTGCCGCGGCATTTTCTTGCCCGCATTGGGGCCTGGCGGCATCCGCACGGATTTATGATGTGGCTTTCGCAGCGTCGTGCCTTGGATGTTATTCGAAGGAATCGTCAGCGCGAATGTCGGCAGATTCTTGGCGCGGACTTGCGTCACTGCCTCGAATCCGGACGCCAATTTAATCAATGTAGGCTCGCTGAACGCAGTTCCAAAGAAGCTGATGCCGAGCGGCACCCCGAAGGCAACGCCGGCGGGCACTTGCACTATGGGATAGCCCGGGGCAGCTGCGAGGCCGGAAGTGCCATAAATAAAATGATCGCCGTAGAGCAAATCTGTAGCCCAGGCGGGATTGTCGGTCGCTGTGACCACCGCGTCGAGATGGAATTGGCTGATGGCGGCATCGATACCATTCACGCCGGCGAGACGGTCAATTTCAAGCGCTTGGTTGTAGGTCATCCCGCTGAAGACGGGTTGCGGGTCGTCGGGCCCCGGAGCCAGTGATTCTGCCTCGTCAAAGACATCCTGATTGAAGAAGGGCATTTCCTCGGCCGCGTGCGCATTATTGAAATCGATGGCAGTTTGCAGGGTGCCTCCCGCAACGGGCACGCCGACTCGAGTCGCGAAGTAGGCCTGGACATCGTTGCGAAAGTCGAAGTCCAGCACCAAGGACTCGCCATCCGCCGAGGGGAAGGTGAATCCCGCGGCGTCGAGATCGACGACAGTCGCGCCGGCGGCGGTGAGTGCGTCGACCGCTGCCTCGAATGCATCCAGCACCACCTGCGGCGTCGGAACATCGGGGTCGAATCCGCCCAGCCCTGCGCGCGTCAATCCGAGGCGTGCGCCTCGCAGGCCGTTCGCATTCAAAAATTGAGTGTAGTCAGTCGGGATGTTGGTCGGCCGGCTGCGGCCCTTCCAGCCCAACGGCACTCCCCCCGTCGCCGCGTCGCGGCCGTCAAACGTGCGGCTTTGGATGACGCCGAGCGCGGTCGCCGCGTCGGCAACGGTTCTCGCGATGGGGCCGACGGTGTCTTGCGTATGCGAAATCGGCACGACCCCCGCGCGGCTGGTGAGCCCAACCGTGGGCTTGATGCCGACTACGCCATTGGCGTTGGACGGGCACACGATGCTGCCGTCGGTTTCGCTGCCGAATGTCACCGCAGCAAAATTTGCCGATACGCCCGCTCCGGACCCGGAACTGGAGCCGCAGGGATTACGATCAATGCCGTAGGGATTGTTGGTCTGCCCACCCCGTCCGGACCAGCCGCTGATGGATTCGAAGGAACGAAAGTTTGCCCACTCTGACAAATTGGTTTTGCCCAAGATGACGGCTCCTCCCGCGCGCAGATTTTTCGCCACGGTCGAATCCATTTGCGCAGGCGTGCCGACGAGTGCGAAAGATCCTGCGCTGGTCTGCTGCCTGTCGCCCGTATCGATGTTGTCCTTGATCAGCACTGGGATTCCGTGCATGGGCCCGAGGACGATCCCGCGCCTGCGCAGATCATCCATTTGTCTTGCAATGGCGAGTGCGTTCGGGTTCAGTTCGATCACGGCATTGACACCGGGACCGTTTTGATCGAGCGCGAGGATGCGAGTGAGGTAGTAGCTGGTAAGTCTTTCCGAACTAAGGCTGCCGGCGGCCATTGCTGACTGGAGCTCAGCCACGGTGGCTTCATTGAATTGCGATGGCGCGGATGCGGCAGGGTCTGAGTTTTCGGCAACAGCCGACACTGTTACCAGCAGAGAAGTGAACAAGATGACCAAAATGCGCTTCATGGTGGTCTCCCCGAAAAAGTTGTTTATTGCTGAAGGTCTGTCCTAGTCCTTGCGAAGTAGCGAATGTTCCTTGACTTCGCGCCCATGAGCGGTCGATGGCGGAACGGCCGGCATGAGGGTGGCAAGAATGGCACCGCCATTTTATTGTTGTCAACGCGCGAGCGACTAACCAGTGAACGTGCGGCGCGCTGCGCTTCGGTAAGAATTACAAAACGTAACGGGCGCTTGAGTGAGTGACGCACTGACGCCGTTCATCACGTTGTTCCAATCAGTCGAGCTCGGATACTGCATACGTTGCCGTGACTTCCCCGCCCGCGCCCTGCGAGGTCTCGACCCTAAGGCGCACACCGTTAGAGCTGTCTGGTGTCGGGATTGCAACTGAGCGGGTTGGCGCCGACGGCGGCGATGGAGTCGATATCCGCGTCGGGGGTCGGCGTTGTCCGGGCGACGTCATGCCGTGCACGAGGACCCGAAAGTATGTGCGCAAGCGATACACACAGAAATCTTCCAATAGTTCCTGTACTTAGCATGACTTCTTGCGCATCCCGCCAAAGCTTGGGAAGTTCACCCCTCGGCCAAACAAGTGAGGTCTCAAGGCCAAGGTGCGACTTTGATCACTAAGTTCCCACGGACGTGTTGCTAAATTTCCTGTATGACCAAGATGAGTCAGGTAATCAGAATTAAAGCCGAGCTAGCGCTAACCGCAGCATCCGAGAAGCTGCGCAGTCAACACGCTAAATTGCGTACGGCGCCTGCAACCCAAGCCGACACCGTGACGGTAGTCCGCAAAGAGCTTGATAAGCTCGTTCAAATACTCGCGGACGATGCAAGCGAGAAACACTTTAACGTGGCAGCTCGCGTTGCGAAATGCGCCGACTACCTGGCGCAGATCCCGAGTGCCCAGGTGCAGGAGGCCCGGGGATTCATGGTTGCAGCCCACCGGGTGCTGCAGGACGTACTGGAAATAGCGCTGTAAAAAAAGCCCGCACGGGATGTTCACCTCCCGCGCGGGCCATTGCCCCTGACTCAGGCATCAAGCCTTAGGATCACCAGATCCAGTGAGTCCAGGACTTGTGCGTCAGCTGTTCCTTTTGCGCATTTTTGTTGTTGTTGGCCGCATTGTTGGCCAGCGCGTTCGGTGTCAGCTGGGAGTTATGCGCCTGTAAGGGCTTGCTATCCTTGCCCATAGCCGGCTGCGGGTTAACGGAGTTACCCACATGGCCGGCCTGGCCGTCCTGCCGCAGGTCATGACGATCCGCCCGCAAATCCTGTCGATCGGTATGGATGTTGCCCGCGTCGGTGTGGATCGCGCTGCGGTCCTGGGCAATATCTTTCCGGTCGGTCTGGATGTTGCGATTGTCCGTGCCGATATTGCGCGCATCGGTGTGAATCGCGCCGCGGTCCTGGGCAATGTCCTTACGATCTGTCTGGATGTTGCCTCGGTCGGTGCGGATGTTGCTACCGTCCGTACGGATGTCGTGACGATCCTGGGCGATATCCTGCCGGTCCGTATGGATGTCGGCGCGCGCCTGAGTGATGGCGCTCTTTTCATTTACGCCGGCGCGCTGCTCGGCATAGTCGTGACGCAGCTCGCCCTGTTCGGTACGCAGGTTCGCCTTGTCCTGGGAAATATCCGCGCGGTCGGTACGGATGTCGGCCCGGTTCTGGCTGATGCTGCTCTGGTTGGCGGCAATATTCGCCCGGTCGCTTGCGATATCGGCTCGATCGGTATGAATGTCAGCCCGGTTTTGCGAGATGCTGTTTTCATTGGCAGCAACGTTTGCCCGGTCCTTCGTTATATCGGTGCGGTCGGTGCGAATATCAGCCCGGTTTTGAGCGATGCTGCTCTTATCCTCTCGCGCGTCCTGGCGAATACCCTGTTTGGCCTGGTCAATGTCACGGTGATCGGTCGCGCGGTCCGTCCTGTCCTGCGCCAGATCCTTACGATCGCTGCGGATATCGGTGCGGCCTTGTTTGATGGCATCCTGATCGTTCACACCATCACGCTGTTGACGAAAGTCCTGATGCAGATCGCGCTCGTCCGCGCGAACATCGGTGCGGTCCTGCCTGATATCCTTTCGATCGTTACGCGCGTCCGCCCGGTCACGCTCGACCTTATTCTGATCGGCGTTCGGATTGGGACCTGCCTGACCCACTGCGGGGGCGCCGTTCTGCGGTGCCGGGCCTGACTGACCCACGGCCGGCGCGGTTGTCTGCGGCGGGGTGGGGCCTGCCGTGCCTACCGCCGGCGGCGTTGACTGAGGTGTCGACTGAGTTTGCTGTGGCGGGTTGTCGCCACCTGTTTTCGTCTGCGCATAGGCAGCAGGTAGCGCGGTTCCGAGAATGGAGCCGACTGCAATTGCGATAAGCGTAGTGCGCTTCATAGAACCTCCTTTCATCACCTAACAAGAAATCTGGAAATCTGGATGTGAGGGCGTGTCGCAGCTCGCCGGCCGCAGGGCTGGCGGCAGATACAACCGGCGCGCTCTATGGATTCGGGCTCGAGGGCTGACTCGAGGCCGCTCGCGAAGGGGTTGGAACAACGTCTTCCGGCGACTTGGTAGCCGCCGCGGCCTGCGCGACCTTCTCCTGGCCGACGTAACCTTGCACCAGCGTAAAGAACTGACCGTAGAAATTTGGGTCCTTGATGGTCTCGCGGCTCACCGTTCCGAGAACCTTTGCCGAGCCTGCCGGCATGGTGAGTGTCGCAGGTCCGACGCCCACACTGGTCGACTGTTTCATCTTCTGCAACTTGTTCTCTTCACGCACGGCCGTCACGAAGACGATGCTGGTGCCGTTGCGATTGTCGGCGCAGGTGGTTTGCAGACGGGTCGTAATATTCACTTTGGGCCCTGGCTGCTCATCGCGTGAGCCCGTCATGACGCCCGCATCATTGGGCCGATCCAGCATGTAGCCCTGGCTGAGCATGGCCCGTTTGACGCTCCAGCAAACCGCGTCTCCGGAGCCTGAGAAGTTGCGGCTAAAGGGCGCATCAGCGGTGAATTCGCGCGGCGGTGGATGGTGCGCGCAGCCGACCAGCAGCCCTAAGGCGGCGGTCACGATGTACCCCCCTTCTCGACGCATTGATTTGCGGCTGCGCATGACACTCTCCAGTACTCATCGATGGCCCTAGTATGGCGATGCAGAATTTGCGCGCCGTCTGTCAAACGGCTAGTTGCCCGGCCGGTTTTCGTCCCAATGGCCTGTAGGGTTGGGGCGGACGTCGCCGATCCGGGACGGCCAGCCCGCAGCGCGGCCTCCGGCAGGTTCTGTGCGTACGCGGCAAGTAATTGATTGCGAAGCAATTGGCGGCGACGCCTCGCGAGTAACGATTTCAGTGCAACTTTTCCGTCCTACATGATGCGGCTTGAACGGATGTGTTAGTTGATCCACGCGCTGTTGTGTTGCCGCACATCGGCGAAAGACAATGTGTTATTGCGGGACTCACGAGATGTGTGATCTTGATTTAACAATTCGCGATCTGCTCGTTGAATGGCATCGCACAATTTGGCCGCGGCGTTAAGTCGCATCGCACCAACATTGTTGCGCCAAAAGTTTCGTGTTATCTATGTGCGGGTCGTGCCTACCGCTCGCGCCAATATGGGATGCAATAGTCGCTGGTATGACTCAATGCTCTGCTCGGCGCCATGTTTAGAAGGGAGGCAATCGATGAAGACAATCACCCGGAGCGCAGTGGCGCTCGCTTTGCTATTGGGCTCGGTGGCGGCGAACGCACAGTCCGTCACATTCGATTTTTCCGGTCGGGTCGTCGATGCTACTTACCCGAATCCTGCGACGGCGACGCTGATACCGGACGGTACCCTGGTGACCGGGAGCTTTACCTTTACGTATGATCCCTTGATGTCCGGCAACGGTACTCTCTCCGGCACCATTGGTTCTCCTTCTCCTCAAGGATGGTCGGCGACGAACCCAGGGGTCGGAGCAGGGGTCGATTTATTTTCCAGCAGCGTGCAGGTCGTCGGATTCTCAACAAGCTACAGCACGGGCGCAATCAATACCGGGTCCGGCAGCTCCTCGATCAGCGGCGGCTCTACGACCGGTCTCGGCGGGAACCCGGGGGGCGGTCCGGGGTTTGAACCCAGTCTCAGTCTCAATGGGTTCGAAATGAATGGCTCGGGTCTCTTTGGTACGGAGTCCTGGATCACTTTGGCCTCCAGCCCAGGGACAAATGCATTCCTGAGCAACGGCCTGCCGGATCTTGCGAACCTCAGCGGCAGTTTCGGGGAGTTCGAGACCTATACAAACGGGCCGGTGAGCGACATCTTCGCCAACGGCAACAGCGGCGTGCAATACGAGATCACCTCAATCACGCGTGCTCCCGAGATCGATCCGACTTCGGCGGCCAGCGGCCTTACGCTGTTTTTGGGTGCCCTGGTGGTTCTGTTCGGCCGTCGAGCAAAACCATCGTCGCTTCGCACTGCGATCTGAGGCGAAGAGTCGTCTCGCGCAACTGAGAACCAGTCCGGGTTTGCCGAGCCCTACAGCTTGGCAAGCCACGCGTGGCTCGGATCCAGTCGCTCAATCGAACTTCGAAGCCAAGCTCGTGCATCTTGGTCCAGGCGATCAATTACCCTGTCGAAGTCGATTCGATCTTGGGGGCGCACTGTTTTTGACTTGTACAGGAGTTGAATCTCGGGGGCGAGGTATGGAACACCCTCAGGACTTCGACGAATAGCGATTGGAAGCGCTCGCCCGATTTTCTGATCACGTCGAAATGTCCAGTGGTCATCGTCGCCTTCGTCCAGCATCAACTCCAACGCCCACTCAGACTCGCCTCGACACCTGCACCACAATGAATTGACTGCCGCGCGCGGTGCCGCGCCGGGATTGAGCCGCGTGAGCGCGCCGGCCCGCGCCTCGAAGAACTCCCATTCGGACAGCGTAGCGCAGACGCCGGGCGCGTCCCGACGAAAAATCCCGACATCGATATCCCCGTGTGGCCGTGTCACTTGCTCCAGGAACAAATCCAAGGCCCAACCTCCGGCTATCCACCAAGGCACTGGAAGCGGCGAAAGCCAATCCAGAACTTCGATCGGCGATGCCGGTCGCCAAACGGCATTCATCATCGGCGTGCAAACGGTCTTCGCGGGCGTCGTCACGACCTCTCCATTGGCATGGCTGAACATGCAGAACCGCTATCGCAGTCGCGGGAGCAAGCTTATCCCGCGAGGTACGCGACCAGGCAAAAAATCCCTCCGTACCCCCTGGGAGTACGGAGGGCGCGAAGTTCAATGCGCAGTCACCCGCTTGGCGGTAACCGTTCCGGTGAAAGTCATCAGAGGTGATCCAGTCTCATTGAACTCGGTTCCATTGTCCGGCGAACCGGGGTAGATCGTGACCGAATACGGGCCCGTATAGCTGTCGGCATCGCCATCCACGGTCACGGTCGCGCGGATGATTGCAGGCCCGACGAAAGTGCCGTTCGCGACCGGCGGCGTCAGACCCAAGGCAATGTGATGCAGCTTGAACTGATGCTTCCCAACCTGCCGCCACACGCCCATGCAGACATCTCCCGCACTTGGAGGTCGGCCGGCGGAAAATTGGATCTCCGTTCCGTCGTCGTGCCAGGTGGCAAGTCCCCAGTCGAACAATGCTTTGTCCGGCAGGCCGTTTTGCGCGCCGTTCAAGTGCACCTCGAATTCCCAGAGTCCCACTATTGCGCTGCTTTCAGACCAGTCGTCCGACACAGTCATGAAAGCCGCGGGCGAAAACCCGGGATGGTAAACCGCGGGGACGAGGGGCCCCGAGGGGTGCTCTTTGGCCGGTGCGACGCCGTCGCTGCATCCGGCGAATGCCTGACCGGCCGTTAATCCGAGAAGACTCAATGTCATGGCCAGCCCAAAGGCCTTGATGCCAAACTGCTTCATGTTCTAGCTCCTTAAGTTAAGTTGTAGTGTTTTCGAGCCGCAACCCGCCGGTCGCGTCAACCTGAAGGAGTTTCCTAAGGAGCGCTATGAAAAGGCTTTAAATCGCATTAATTGTCATGAACGCGGGGATTGCGCGCGTAGGGTATATTGCAATCAAAATTCGTACGGCCGCGCCGGCCGCAGCGAATACCAGCGGATGGCAATGGATCAAACCAGCACACCTAGCTACGAGTTCGAAGGCTTTCGCCTTGATACCGTTCTGCAGGTGCTATCTTCACCAACGGGCGAGCCGATCGCGCTGCCTTCCCGGGCGTTCGAAACATTGCGATACCTCGTCGAGCGCTCGGGCGAATTAGTGGACAAGTCAGAGTTGATGAAAGCGGTCTGGCCCCGGGCCATGGTCGAAGAGAACAACCTGAACCAATGCATTTTTACCCTGCGCAAGGTGCTGGGCGAGGCAGCGGGGGAGCGCCGCTTCATCCTGACGGTGCCGGGTCGCGGCTTCAAGTTTGTATCGCCTGTGACCGTGATTCCCAATTCCAGTTATGAAGTGCCAAGCGGCGAGTCTGTGGTGCGGCAGCCAGTGCCCCGGTTCGCGGAAACGGCGGCGTCGGTTCCTACGGCGATCATGCCTGCCGGCCAAAAGCGGCGAGGATGGCTGGGGATCATGCTCGGGCTGGGCGGCATGGCTGTCTTAGGCATAGCTGCCGCAAGATTTCTTTTCGTTACCCATGCTGGTCCCGTGACTTCGTCCGCGGAGTACGAATCGCTGACCGACATGGCCGATTCCGCGACGGCACCTGCGTTGTCCCCGGATGGGCACTTGCTGGCTTTCATGACCGGTGGAGATCCATTCTTGAGTGCGGGTCAGATATGGCTCAAGTTGCTGCCCGACGGCGAGCCCATCCAGTTGACTCATACGTCTGGACTGATTTTCGCACCGACCTTCACGCCGGACGGCACGCATGTCGCCTACTCGGCGGTCGAAAAAGTTCCGGGAGGCGCTTGGGACACCTGGATCGTTCCCATCAACGGTGGGGAGGCCGTGAAGATGTTGCCGAATGCGTCCGGTCTATCCTTCATCGGCGCGCATGAAGTCTTGTATTCCGAATTCAAGACCGGCATGCATCTGGGTATTGTGACCTCGCTGCTCGATCGATCCCAACATCGCGAGATTTATCTACCCAGTCACGAGCGTGGCATGGCGCACTTCTCTTATTTGTCCCCAGATCGTAAATCTGTGCTGATGGTAGAAATGGACCGCAGCGCCAATTTTCAACGTTGTCGCCTCGTGCCATTCGACGGCAGCTCGCCGGGCAGTCCGGTCGGCCCCGCCGGTGCATGCCTGTTCGCGGCCTGGTCGCCGCGTGGCGATTGGATGTATTTTTCGGTGCAGATTGGCGGCCACTCGCACCTCTGGCGCCAGCGCTATCCGGACGGACAACCGGAGCAGATCACCTTCGGACCCACCGATGAGGACACTGTCGTTTGCTCGGCCGACGGGCGTTCTTTGCTGACCTCGCTCGGCCGGGAGCAGAGCACGATTTGGCTACACGCCGACGGCGGCGAGCGCGAGTTGACCACCGAGAGCCTTACCTTCTCGCCCTGGATCTCCGCGGATGGCCATCGGGTTTATTTCTTGGCGGCGCGGAACCCAACTGAGCCTTCGGAGTTATGGCGCGTGGACGTCGCTTCCGGCCGCAGACAATCGTTGCTCGCCGGACTGGCCATCAACGGATACAACATTTCGGCCGACGAACAGCAGGTGGTATTCACGACGCTGCGCGATGGGGCATCACAAATCTGGATCGCGCCGCTGGATCGGCATGCGGCGCCCAGTCTATTGATCCATGGCGGCGATGAAGTGGCGTTCGATGCGGCAGGTGACGTCTTCTTCCGAAGCCTCGGCGAGCATGCCAACTTCTTGCATCGGATGAAGCCGGACGGCAGCTCAAACGTCCGCGTCCTGGAGAATCCTATCGTGGAATTCCATGCCGTGGCACCGGACGGCAAATGGGTGAGCGTTGATTTACCGGTCGAGGGCGGCGTCGCCGCCGCATATTTAGCTCCGGTGGACGGCGGGAAACCCAGCTTGATACGCAAGGGCTGGTGGCCCTCGCAGTGGTCGCGAGACGGCAAGACGTTGTATGTTGAAGTAGGCATCGGCGATGATTCTCAACGGCATGGACGTACGGCCGCATTGCCCATCGGCGCAAACGGTCTGCCGGCGGAGTCGCTGCTGTCGGTCCCCGACGCGATGTTGATACCGCACTCCGAACAAAGCTTGTCGATGAGTTCGGATCCATCCGTTTATGCGATCGAGCGGGGACAAACTCATCGAAACATTTATCGCATCCCGCTCCACAACTGAGAGACAGGCCTGACGATTCGCGCCGGCGCTCGTCTTTCTTACAACCAAGGCCGGTGCGGACCGTTGGGGCGCATCAATACGCAAATATCTATGTCAATTCGCCGTGCCATGGTATTTTTTACAATCTAGACCAACCCTATAGCTTGGCTTCAAGGGATGTTAAATACAATGAAAAAATCTCCTGGGATCATTCGATATTGCATTGCACTCATGGTTTTCGTCGGAGGTTTCACGCTCGGCGCGAGTGCGGCCAGGGCCGAAGCACCGCCGCCGCAAATTCCCACATGCGATAAAAAGATCGGGACGCTGGCCGTAACGGAGCCCCAAAATCAGTGGTGGACGCAGCTGAACTTGGAATCGCCCGCCGCACTGATCAAGGTCTTCGTGTCGCAGTCCAAATGCTTCACTTTGGTCGACCGCGGCAAGGGTCTGGCGGCGGCTCAAGCCGAACGCCAATTGTCTGCCAGTGGCGAGGAGCGCGCCGGATCGAACATCGGTAAGGGCCAGATGAAGGCGGCCGACTACGTACTCGTGCCTGACATCGCGAATCAAAACAAGAATTCCGGCGGCACCAACATCGGCGGTATCCTCGGCGGCCTGTTACCGCACGGGGTCGGCGCGCTGGTCGGTGGTGTGAGCTTGAAGAGCAAGACGGCCGATGTGGTTTTGACGCTGACCGACGTGCGCTCGACGGAACAGGTCGCACTCGAACAGGGTCATGCCAAGAAAACCGACTTAGGATGGATGGGCGGCGGCGGTGGGGCGTTCTTCGGCGGTTTCGCCGCGGGCGGCGCCAGCGGCTACGCCAATACGGAAATTGGCCAAGTGGTCACCATGGCTTATCTCGACGCCTATATCAAAATGGTGGCGGAACTCAAGAATGCCGCTCCCGATGCCAAAGCCGACAATGTCCAGCAAGCGGTCAAAATGTCGAAACCCGGCAAGATGTACGCGGCATCGAACTTGAAGTCCGAGGTGGTGCGCGACCTGGATCCCGGCATGATGCTCTATCCGACCGGCGACAAGATGGGCGTGTGGTGGAAGGTCACCGACGAGCTCGGCAACGAAGGCTGGGTCGTGTCGACGAATTTTGCATTGGCCCACTAGCAGTTAGGCAAAGCGCGGCGCCGCCGCGCGTCATTTCACAAAGCAGTGCCGAATCGGTCGGTACTGCTTTGTCGTTCCCCTAAAAAACCAGCGCTTTGTCAGCACGCAGAGCTCGAAGTTATATATTCGCTATCACAAGAGTGAATATTGACTGTGTAAGTAGTTAATGTAAGTATCCCCACACGCGCCGCAAGAGCGCACCTGCAACGCAAGGGGGAGCCATGAAGATCCAAGAATGGTGGTTGAGCGTTTCCGCAGTCACGTTTTGTTGGTGCGGTACTGCTGTCGGGCAGGTGACGTCCGCACCGGGCGCAAGCTCCAGCGATACGATCGCCGAGGTAGTCGTCACCGCGGAGCGCAGGCACACGGATCTGCAAAACACGCCGATCTCAGCAACGGTGTTGAGCGGCACCGACCTCGCCAACATGGGCGTCACCGGAATCGATCAGCTGCAGTTCGCCACGCCGGGCGCGACGATCGACAACTTCGGTCAAGGAATTGATTTCAACATCCGCGGCGTCGGCAAAGCCGAGCACAACTCGCAGACGACAGTCGGGGTCGTCACCTACCGCGACGGTATCGCCACGTTTCCGGGATATTTTCAGGAGGAACCGTACTACGACGTGGCGAACGTCGAAATATTGCGTGGCCCGCAAGGCACCTTCGGCGGTCAAAACGCAACCGGAGGTGCGGTGTTCGTCACCACGAATGATCCCAAAATCGGCGGCGGCTACGAGGGCTACGTGCAAGGTCAGGTTGGCAATTACACCGACTTCGGGTTGCAGGGTGCGGTTAACATTCCCATCAGCGACACGTTGGCGGCGCGCGTGGCCTTCAACGGGGAAAGCCGCGACAGCTTCTACAATGTGACCGGCCCCAACGGCGGCGCCTACACGGGCAACCCCGGCAATATGCGCATCGGCAGCGTACGCGTCGGTCTGCTCTGGAAGCCCAGCGACGCGCTCAGCGTCCTGTTCAAGACGGATTACAACTATCTGAATTTGGGCGCCTATCCGGCTGATCCGTATTACGCCACCGAGGATCTATTCAACATCGGCGTGAATTCCCCGCAGCTGGCGCTGGATCGCTTTGGCCGATCGGTGTTGAAGGTCGACTACGTGCTGCCGGACGGCATCACGCTGCGATCGGTCACGGGCTACCAAAAAGGCAACACATCCTATCAAGCCGACTTGGACGGCACGAATGTCGGCAACAGCTTCTTCTCGGATACGGTCGACGAAACGCTCTGGTCCGAGGAGTTCAATGTCATTTCGCCCGACAAGGGATTTCTCACTTGGATCTTCGGCGTCTATGCCGATTACGACAAGTACAATTTCCGGCCTCCATTTCAGTTCCTGATCGGTACGCCGCCTGGGAGCCTGTCGACGGAGTACAAGCTGCAGGGCACCAATCCAGAGCAGGCGGTGGCCGCATTCGGCCAGCTGAGTTTCCAATTGGCGGAAGGCTTTCAGCTGCAAATCGGCGGGCGCTACACGGACGCGAAGACCACCAATCACGTCGATGTGTTGCAGTATGGTTTGCCCCTCAGCGACCAGCAGACGGCAAAGTATGTGAACACCTCGGGCAAGGTCTCCTTGAACTGGACCGTCAACCAGAACAATTTTCTTTACGCTTTCGCCTCGTCGGGATTTCGGCCGGGCGGTCTGAACGTTCCGGTGGGGCTCGGCACGCCGGCAGCGTTCGGTGCAGAGAAGTTGTTGGATTACGAACTGGGTTGGAAGCTGAGCAGCTTTGACGGACATCTGCGCACGCAGATCGACGGGTTTTACGATGTCTACAAGAACTTCCAGGTGATCGTCGGCTATCCCCAATTCCCGACCTTTGGCTTCGAGCTGAACAATCCGAATCCGACCCATCTGTACGGTTTCGAGGCGCAAACACAAGCGGTGTTCGGACAATTTTCCTTGGACGCCGGCACCACCATCATGCACAGCTCGCTCGGGCGGTTTTTTGCCACCGATCCGAGAATCGCCACGATGACGCCTTGCGACCCGCAGGCCGGTCCCTCGAGCGCTTCGTGCGTTGACTTGACCGGGCACTCGCAGACCTATGCACCCAACTTCAGTTTCAACATCGGTGCCCAGTACCGAATGGGATTGACCGCGAAGGACTCGCTGACGCCGCGCTTGAACTACGGGTACGTCGCTCCGCAGTGGGCGACGCTGTTCGAAAATGCGTCCTTGGGAGACCATCTTGCGGGACGTGATATCTTTGGCGCGCAACTGGCATGGGCGCACGAGCGTTTTCTCACAACGCTGTATGGGACCAATATCACCGATCAACACTACGTCGGGGCGCTGAACTCCGGTCTGCGTTTTGCAGGGCCGCCGCGCCAATTCGGGCTGCGCTTCCTGACGAGTTTCTGAGGCGAACACCCGGCCGCATGCAAGCTTATGCCCTCACCGTCGACAAGTTTCTCGATCACGCCGCCAAATGGTCGGGCGATCGCGAGATTGTCACCGCCGAAGGCGGGCACACGGTGCGGCGCACGCGATACGCAGAGCTAAGGAAGCGAAGCAACTTCCTCTCAGGCGCGCTCGCGGCACTTGATCTGCGCTGCGGCGACCGCGTGGGCACGCTCGGCTGGAACACGCAACACCATCTGGAAATGTATTACGCGCTCATGGGCAGTGGTATCGTCTGCCACACGCTGAATCCCCGTCTCACCGTTGCGCGCCTCGCCTTTATGATCAACGAAGCGGAGGACCGCGCCCTGGCTGTGGGCTCCAGTCTCGCACCCCTTCTTGCTGAGCTGGCGCCGCTGTGCCCCAGGCTCGAACACATCATCCTGATGGACGGCAAGGGGCCGCTCGGCGATCTGCTGCACAATCACCGGGCGCGGCTCTGGCGCCACGAGGTCCTGCTCGGAACTCACGGCGCCGCGAGTGCGTGGGGCAACTTCGAGGAAGAAACGCCGGCCGGCCTTTGCTACACCTCGGGTACCAGCGGAGCGCCCAAGGGCGTGCTGTATACCCACCGCTCGAACTACTTGCACACGCTGCGCGCGCTGCAGGCAGACGCCATCGCGCTCACCGGCAGCGATGTTCTGCTGATTGCCGTGCCCATGTTCCATGCGAACGGCTGGGGACTGCCCTTTGCCGCGCCCGCCGTCGGCGCCAAACTGGTTTTGCCCGGTCGCCACACCGATGGAGCGAGCCTCGCCACGCTCATGCGCGATGAGGCAGTCACCCTTGCCGCCGGTATCCAGACGCTTTGGCTGGGCGTCCTCGATCATTTGGACGCGATCGATGGCGAACTTCCTGCCTTGAAGCGTGTGCTGATCGGCGGTTCAAACTGTCCGGATGCGCTGATTCGCAGGATGGAGACGCGGTTCGGTGCGAGAGTGCAGACCAGCTGGGGCATGACCGAGCTTTCGCCGGTGGGAACGATCGCCGCGCCGGACTCGCCGGCAACGGAGATCCGCGCTTCGGGCCGGCCTGTCGTGGGCCTGGACCTCAAGCTCACCGACGCGAGCGGCGTCGCCCTGCCTCGGCAACGCAACGCAGTCGGCCATCTGAAGGTCAAGGGCGCCAGCGTGCTCGAGCGCTACTTCAAGGCTGAGGCCAGTGCCTTGGACGGCGAGGGCTATCTTGATACCGGCGATCTGGCGAGCGTCGACGAGGCCGGCAATGTGTCAATCTGCGGGCGCTCGAAGGATCTGATCAAATCCGGAGGCGAGTGGATAAACCCCGCGGAAATCGAAGATATCATCGGAACTCACCCCGCGGTCGGTCTCGCTGCGGTCATTGCCCGCGCGGATCCAAAGTGGGGTGAGCGCCCCGTTCTGATCGTGGAGTTTCGACAGGGCGTATCGCTCGACACGCGCGCATTGCTCGAGTTTCTCAGCGGCAAAGTCGCCGGCTGGTGGCTTCCCGACGAGATCGTGCAAATTGATGCCATGCCGCTGGCGGCGACGGGCAAGATCGACAAGAACCAATTGCGCGCAGACTATGCAAATGGGAAACTGACCGTGGACTGAAGCAACGTTGAGACCTTCGCTGTCGACAAAAAGGGTTAGCTTGGTACCGCAAGCTCCGAAGCGCCAACGGCGCAGCAAGGCGCAGCAACGCGCCGAAAGCTTGGAACAAATCCTCGATGCAGCGGAGTATCTGTTCTCAAAACACGGACTCTATGGCGTAACGCTGCGCGATGTCGCGCATCGGGTCGGGATCCACACCACGCTGCTGCATTATTATTTCGAGGACAAGCGCAACTTGTTTGACGCGGTTTTTGCGCGTCGGGCAAGTGTCACCAGCGACCGCCGCATCGCTGCCCTCGAACAGTACGAAATCGAGGCCAAAGATCAGCCGACCGTCGAAGGCGCGCTGCACGCTTTTTTGGACACCGACCTGGACCTTTACTATGAGGGGGGCGAGGCGTGGATGAATTATGCCGCCTTCTGCGCCCGCGTCAGCAATACGCCGGAAGGGGCGGAACTCATGGACGTGCACTTCGATCCGGTGGTTTTGAGGCTCGTCGGCATCTTGAAGCGGGCACTGCCTGATTATCCGGAGGAGGATATCTTCTGGGGCTATCACTTCGTAACCGGCGCCCTGATGAACACGCTCGCGCGCACCGGACGCATCGACCGTCTCTCGGGCGGCGTGTGCCACTCGGATGATTTTCCTGCCGTGAAGAAACGCATTGCCAAGTTCATGGCGGCGGGCTTCCTGACGCTCAAGAATCGCTGACGGGCTTTGCGCGCGATACTACGCTAGTACGTCGAGAATCTGCTTTAGTGCGCGCCGCGATTCCTGCGCGGCGCGACCCCAACTCTGCCTCCCCGACAGCTCGCTGTGGCCAAATGCGATTCGCCCATGGCGTTCGCGAATCACCTCGAGCGGCGCTGGATCGGCGGGGGTCCCGAAATAGAACCCCGGCTGGGGCGCAATATAGGCATGGCCCCAGCGATTGAGGACGATGCCCGCGATGTCGCGCCGGGCATCGAAGCCGTAATCGCCCAGCATCTGCTGCAGTTGCTTGCGAATCTGCAGTTCGAAATCCGCGTAGCTGGTCGCGAACAGCCGGGCGCGGGCGGCGCTGGTTTGGGCATCGATGGGCATACCGGATTGGGGAAATCCGACATAGAAGGTGAGCATCGCGGGCTTTGCGGGATCGAGCGGCACCGGGATACCGTCGATCTTCATGGGCTGACGAACGTTGACAAAGAATCCGAATCCGTCGAACCAGTGCGCAGCCGAAATGCCCAGCTTCGCGAAAGCCTTCCAGTTGCGCACCGCCACGTTGGCGACCAGGATCGGTCCGTGGTGAAAGCGCGCATACGCTGCGGAATAGGACGGCGGCAGATCGCGCACGATTCGGCGCGCAACCCAACCGCCGGCGGCCACGATTGCGCTCTTGCCGCGCACGCGCACGAGTTGATCGCCGAGGAGGTAGGTCACGTTCACGCCGCTCGTCGTTTCGGGTTTGCCGTCGTGCCGGACCGCCACGACCGTGGCGCCAAGTCGAATGCGCGTAGCCTGCGGCCGATCGAGTGCCGTGAAATCGATCGGCGCGTACAGCACGTCAGCGAAAGATCGCGTACCCGAGATGGCGTCCGGCAGCATCGCTTTGACGATGTGCCTAAGGATGGCGGCATTGCCCCCGGGAAAGGAAAACACGTCATCGGCAATGATGTTCTCGCCGGTCCCGGGAAGGCCCAGCAATTTCGCACCGTAGGCGGATACGACGTCCGAACTCACGCCGTAGTCACCTGTCGCGACGAGCGGATCGGAAAGCCGAAACACGTCCTTGGACAACTTAAGCTCACGGACTATCAATTCACCATAGGACATCGAGTCGAGCCAACGATTTGTGGCGGCTTCATCTCCACGCGTCAGGATGGGCGTGTGCTTCTTCCATTGCAGCCAACTGCGGCGCGCCTCCGCTGAAATCGGCGCCCGGCGCAAATCATCGGACCAGGGGTCGACCACCCACGCGCGTTGCGACGCGAACGGCTTGTCGAAGTAGTAACCCAAAGTGCTTGCATCCTCGTTCCAGTACATCGGATCATAATGATCGCGTGCGAATTTCAAGGACGCCGCCGCTCCGCTCGGAGCAACGAAATCGTAGGCGCGCGGCATGCCGATTTCGTCCCAGAGCCCGGCGACGTGCGCGTAGTTGTTGTCCGGACGGGGAATGACCGCATCGTTGGAACCCTGCGGACCGGTGAGCATCACCCCGTCGACCAGCATCTGGTTCTGTTTGGCCTCGCCGCCGAATATCGGATGATTGTCGAGCACCAGGCAGCGCGAATTGGGACGCGCCTTGTGAAATTCGTACGCGGCGATGAGGCCGGCGAAGCCGCCGCCGACGATGATCAGGTCGTAGATCTGGTCGATCTGCGGCGCCGAATCGATGCGTGCTTCGTAAATGCCGTCGCGAATACCGTGCGCCGCATTGACGACGGAGGCGATGTTGCCGTTTGAGCGGCTATAGTCGCCGACGCCGGCGTAGCCGTTCCAGGATGCGCCGAGGCCTTGAGCGAACGCCGGCGCCGGCGTGCCCAACAAGAGAGCGCCGGAGCCGATCAGTGTCGCGCCGACGAAATCGCGCCGCGTGATCGGCGTGCCCAACCCTAAGGATCGCGCTTCGCGATGCGGCGGATTTTTCTTTTTCATTGTCGATTCCCCGGTGGATTACTGGAGGCGGCGCATCTCGTCCGATCATAGCCGGTGTGGCGCGCGCAACAAAGGCAGATTTGCGAACGCCTAAGCGCTCTTAGATGCATTTTGTTCACTTCGGTCAATTTGCACCTTTTGGCGGTGCTAAGCTGTCTCCATGCCTGTTTATCGCGTCCGCATAAGCACCTACATTCGCCAGACCACGGCGCATCTTCCGACTTGCCGCTTCGTTCAGTACGGTCCCTCTGAAGGCCGGCACCCTTCCGGTGATGAGTTGGTGGATCGTGAAGCTGCCGATCCAAAGGCGGTCTTGCTGGACTTTGAGATGCATCAAACCCAAAGCTTGCCGGAGCGGTTGTACAAGGTGTGCCGCTGCGCCGGCGGCGGCGCTGACGAGCATTACTGATCAGTTTCGCTTAAGGCGTCTCGCCTCAACGAAATAGACGCGGTGCGAAGTCGTAGAGGTCGCGCCGCCAGGTTTGCCACTCATGCGCCGTGCCGCTTGACTCGAAGTATTGCAAGCGCACGCCGGCCTGGCGCAAGGCCAGGACTGCGCCGCCAATCCCGCTGCGGAACTGATCCGGCTCAGCCGTTCCCACGCCCAGCCATAGCAGCTTGACGCGTTTATTGAATGCCGAGGGATTCGAGAACGCTCCGCCGTAGGCGGTCTTGGCATCGAATGCCTCCGGACTGCGAGTGCCGGTCAGATCGCCGGCATTGAGGTTGGGAATGATGGGACCGCTAAAGGAGCCGATGTAGGCAAAGAGCTCCAGATGTTGGAGCGCGATGAACAAAGTCTGCATTCCGCCCATTGATAATCCCGCCATCGCCCGATGCTGCCGGTCAGGAATCGTCCGGTACGAGGCATCGATCATCGGTATCACATCGTGGATGACAACGTCTTCGAACGATGTAAATGCGGCGCGCAGGTTCTTGAGCCAGTCACTCGATCCGCCGATCGGCGCCGATGCTCCCGGCCGCAACGCGTAGCCGCAATCCATCACGACGATCATCGGCCGGGCCTTACCGGCGGCAATGAGGTTGTCGAGAATGAATTGGGCTCGACCCTGGCGCGTCCAGCCCGTCTCGTTCTCTCCTGAGCCATGTTGCAAAATGAGGACGGGGTAGCGGGTAGCCGTATGTTCCTCGTATCCGGGCGGCGTATACACAAACGCGCGGCGCCACTCGCCGGTGGTTTTCGACAGGTACCATTTGGCCCGCACCTCGCCGTGAGGCACGTTCTTGATGGCATAAAAGTCGGCGCCGCTTTCGGGTACCTCGATGCCGCTGGTTTCCTTGCCGTAGCCGAAATAGGTCTCGCTGGCCGGGTCATTGACCGCGACGCCGTTCAGCACGAACCAGTAGTAGTGAAATCCGGGAACGCTCGGGGGCGTGGTCACGCTCCACGTGCCGTCCGTGCCTTTCGTCATGGGAAACGGGCCCGTACCCAAGCCGTCGCCACCGGCAACCTGCAGGCTGGTAGCGTCCGGCGCTTTGAGCGAAAAAGTGATGCGTCGGTCCGAATGAATGCTCGGCGTCTGCGCACCCGGCACATTGGAGGCGGCCGGCACAGCCGGTTCCTCGGCGCGTGCCGCGATCGACACTCCAAGCGCCAGCAAGGCAACGGCAGCGATCGCAAAAAAATCCTTCACGCTTGAGTCCTCGCGGTGGTGGGCTGCCGGCAAATCGAGGCCGGCGCCAGTATATCGCGCGCCATACGGCGCTGCAGCTTCCAGATTTGATACGATGGCATGAGGATTCGGAACACGGACAGGTTATGCGTGCAGCTTTCGCCGCCATGGCAGTTGCGTATTTCATCGCCGCTTCGCACGCAAGCGCCGATGAAGTCGTCATGTCATGCGCGGTCGAAGAGTCCGGACCGAGCCATGCTCGCCGGGTGTGGGAGCTTAGGTTCGACCAGACGAATCAACTGGTTTACATCGCAAATACCATGTCCACGGCCGCCATCACCGACAGCAAAATCACCTTTCGAGTGGATCTAGGAACCGGCGTGCCGTTCAGCTTTAGCATCGACCGGGCGACCGGAATGATCCGCGTCAGCGGCAGCGCCGGATCCTTGTACAGCGGGCTGTGCAAAGCGGCCAAGCCATCGAGTTAAAAGCGCCTCGGCTTCCGCCGTGGTCAGATGCTTGGCTTCTTCCAGGATCTCGGCGGGCACCCACTCGGGATACGCCGTCAGATGACTCACGTGTTTGCCTGACGCCGTGTGCTCCTGGCGTATCCGGGCGAGTTGCTCGGGATGGAAACGATTCGCCAACCTGACGATTGCTGGCCAGAGCCGACGATGCACGAAGGTCACACGCCCTGCGATGAATCGGCAGACGAGGATTTCGGGAGAGTCTTCCAGCTTCTGCAGCACCGCAAAGATTTGATGACTCTTTGCGTGTGCCCACCAGCTTCCCTTGATGGGTTCGCCGGCGATCGCTTCCGTGAGGCGCGCAGCCGGGCCCTTGGCGGACACGAGGACGATACCGTGCTGCCGCACGAATGCCAGCGCCGCGTCTGCGTTCATGTCCTCGAGCCCTCCCTCAGTGCGTCAGCGCAGCCCCCGTCAACCTGCCGATTGCGCCCAAGGTGGTCTGCGCCGCATTCAGTCCCAGGCGAAAGTCTGCATCGGAGTAGGTCGCATAGACATCGGTGGGTTGATGCCATTGCGGATCCCATCCCGCGCCGATTTCACGTCCGCGCTCATTTTCGCGCAGGCTGATTGCCGGGACGAGATCCATGAAGGGTGTGCTGTCGGTATTGGTCATGTGCGGTCCCACGGCCGCCGGATAATCGGTCGCATAGGCTTCGTTTGCGGCATACAGCACCCAGGCCAATTTCTGCGCGTCTTCGGCCGCTTTGGATCGCGATTGAAACTCGATGTTCACATCCGCTTCCGGCCGCTGCTGCTTGGACACCGTACCGTCGGCGCGCGGCATGCCGTGATCGAAAAGCATCATGTCATGCTGAATCATCCCCAACCATTTCGGTTCGGGGTATCGCCCTGAACCCGCGGGTTCCTCTTTTCCCTGAAGGGCGGCGCGCTGATCGACGTAGGCGCGGGCCCCATTAAGCCCGGTTTCCTCGTTGTTCCACAATGCAAAGCGAATCGAACGCTCGGTCTTGACGTCGCGGGAGGAAAATACGCGCGCCAACTCCATCACCAGCGCAGTTCCGGAGCCGTCATCATTCGCGGCCTCACCCCATCCGTGACCGTCCATGTGACCGCCGACGATGTACATCTCCTCGGGATGCGTCGAGCCGACCTTCGTGCAATAAACTTCTTCGCGCTCGCCAGGCTCGGTGGGCTGTGAATTCAGGGCGCGCAGTTTCTCGTCAGGCTGCAATTGCGGATCGGTATTGACGCCCGTCGGGCCGCGCAGCCCGCGATAGCGTCCGCCGCCTGACGCGGCGTCGGGTGCGACCGGCGGCCCACTGGGCCGGCGGGTTTCGGAGGGCGAGTATTGGTATTTGATCCGCGAGATATTCGCGCAACCGTAACTCTTGAGCTGCGTTTCGATCCAATCCACGGCGGCGCGATTGCGATCCGTTCCTTGGCGTCGATCGCCAAATTTGGTCAATCCCTTGATGGTCGCCTTATATTTTTCCAGGTCCAGCCGCCCGACCAAGACCTTGACCGGGTCGGCCGGTTTCGCCTCGGTTTCGCCCCTGGTGGGTGCCGCCAGCGCCGGAATCGTTGCCGTGAGAATCATAGACGCCGCCAGCAGTGCTGCCCTTCGATTCATGCGTGAGCCCCCTTGATTGGTGCGCCATAGTTTACACGGGTGAGACTTGCATCTCACATTGCAAAAATTGCGCGGGCGCGTGCCCCAATGGTCGGCTTTTTGGGTCATGTTTAGGCACACTCGGAGCGAGCAAGCCAAGGAGCGAAAATGAAGCTGATTATTTGTCTCACGGCGACAGCCGCGCTGCTGGCGTTTGCCTCGGTGAGTCATGCGCGTACGCCCAGCTCTTCGTTTGTGCCGCGAGGGCCCCAGCCCCATTCGTCATTGAGCGATAAGCATCACTCGAAAAAAGGCAATCGCTCGGGCGCGCCGGGCACCACGCATAAAGCCGTGCACACGAGTCCGAAATCCGGCAGTCGCGTCGGCCGCTCGCTGCATTCAAACTAGCGCTGTAGGATCGACACCACCTCGGCGCGGGCGTTTGGCGAGTGCAGGGGCAGGGCGAGTACATCGCCCGGACGCGCCCATTCCAAAGCATAGCGCGCGGCATCAAGTTCGTTGTCGCGCACCGGCAGCGCGGACTGCGGGAACCCCAGACGCAGCAATTCATCGCGGATAATGCGGGGAATCTCGCCCGCCGCCCGGCCGCGCAGGTGCGCTTCGTCTTCTTTGACCACGATCAAGTCAGGACTGAACTCGGCCGCCACCCGGGCCAACTCGGCGATATCGGAATCCTGGCGGTTGCCGGCGTGGCCGAGCAGCAATCCTAAGCGGCCGCTGCGGCGCAATTGCGTGGCGACCGACAAAAATCCGCGCAATCCGTCGGGGTTGTGCGCATAGTCGATCAAGACGTGCGCTCCCTTGAATTCGAAGCGCATCATGCGGCCGGGATTATCCGCGATTTTTTCACCGAAGCGCGCGAACACCGCGGCAATCGTGCCGGCCGGGATTCCCAGCGAAACCGCGAGCAGCGCAGCCGCGGCGAGATTGGCGACATTGTAGGCAGCGATGCCGCCGATCGAGAGGGGCATCGCCGTCACGAGGCCAAGATCCTGCTCAAGATCTGCGTCGTGCAACCAAAGCCGCCCATCGCGCACACCGCAGGTCGCGGCACCCTGCGCACGGTACTTGCGCAGGTAAGATTGATCCCAATCGCGGGCAAACCAGGCGGGGCTTGAATCCAGGCCATAGCGCAGCGCGAGTTCGCGCGCCTTCATCCGCAGCAAGGGGTCATCGGCATTGAGGACCAGGCGGCCGTGTGCGGCCAGCACCGCGGCAACGCTGAGCTTGACGTCCGCCAATCCCGCCAGATCGTCGATGCCGTACTCGCCGAAATGATCGGAACTGATATTGGTGACTACCGCCGCGTCGGCGCGAGAGACGGCAAGGCCGCGCCGCAAAATGCCGCCGCGCGCGACTTCCAAAATGGCTGCTTCGGTGCGTCTGTCGCGCAGAACCAAGCGCGCGCCGGCGGGCCCGGAATAATCCCCGGTTGCCAGCGTCTCGTCGCCGATGAATACGCCGTCGGTACAATTGTAGCCGGGCTGCCAGCCATGGGCGCGCGCGCAGGCGGCAACCAGGCGAACCGTGGTGGTCTTGCCATTGCTGCCGGTGACCAGCGCCGTCGGGATATCGGATAGCGCGTCCCAAGCAACCTCGCTCGGCGAAGGCAATCGATCGAGGGCAAAGCTTCGGCTGCCGCGTCCGGAACCCAGCGTCAATTCGGTATCGTCGGCTAAGTGCGGCAGCGAGCGGTCGTGCGCGGCTTTGATCAACGCGCGCAATTTAGGCGCCGCCTCCAAGGCGGAGAGCTTCTTGAACCGGGCCAGCGCGGCGCTCTCCTCAATGACCGGCAAAAGCGCGGGCGCGAGTTCAGCGCCCGGGTTGGCGACATCGATGGCGGCTGCCACGAGCGCACCTTGCAGGCCCGCCCAGCGTTGTGGGTCGCGTTGCGCCAGCGCCGCGCACAGCGCCCATTCATTGACTTCGGTCGCCAGCAATAATTGATCGGCGGGTGCGGTAATGGCCAACAGTACACCGCCGGCGTGGCGGCGCACGACGCAGCGCCGCTCAGCCCAACCTAATTCTGCGCCGACGCTTTCGACCCGCGCGCGCCAGGCGCTGAGCTCAGCCTCATCGAGGGAAGCGCGCACGACATCGAGCACGGCACCGGTCGATGCAAAGAATAGGTTACTGCCCGTTAAGCGTCTGGAATCCTCAAACGGCAATTCGCAAGGAACGTTCAGTCGTCGCTCTCCGGTGCCAAGCGCACACCACGCTCATCGCGGATGAGGCCCTCCATGTTGAATTCCGGAGGCGCAGCCGCGGCTTCGATTTTATCCGCAACGACAGGTTCAGTGATCGGCCGCGGCCCGCTCGGCGCGGCCGGCGCCGAGGCGGTGCTGATCGGCTTGAACTTCGTGATCTGCTTCCACGAGCGCACCAGGGCGTCGGCGAAAATAAGCAGCAGATCGCCCGATTCGCCCATGCGCAGCGCGGCGTCGATGGCGTCCTGCTCGTCCGGTATGATCGAGATCGCATTCTCGGCGACGCCGGCGTTGCGCAGGGCCTGCGCTTGAATGCGCGGTACTTCGTCCGTGGCGCGATTTCGCAGGTTGTCGTCGCGCCGGCAAATGTAGTGATCGAAGCGGCCGGCAACGGCCTTGGCAATCGCGACAAGATCCTCATCGCGCCGATCGCCAGGTCCGGCCAGTACCGCGATGCGGCGCCCAGTCACGTCCAGCCGCGAGGCCAAATCGGCCATCATCCCGACCGCGTGCGCGTTGTGGCCGTAGTCGAACAGCACCTTGAAGGGGTGCTAGTTGAACACATTCATGCGGCCCGGCGCCTGGAAGAAAGTGGAATCGAAAGTACGCAGGCCCTGGCGTATGGCATCCAGCTTGATGCCCAATGAAAATGACATGGCAGCCGCGAACATCGCGTTCTGAACATTGTGTGTCGCACGGCCCTCCAGTGTCGCGGGAATCAAATGCGTCCAGAGCAGCGGGATGTGGCTGCCGCGATCGTACAGCGTCATCATTTGGCCGTTGACCCCTGCCTCGAGGGCGCAGGCGCGGCCGCCGGCGCGAATATGCTCGCGTACCAATGCGTGGTGCGGATTCATGGTCACGTAGCAAATGGTCTTGGCTTCCGTGTGGCCGGCCATCTTGAGCACCAGCGGATCGTCGGCGTTGAGTACCGCGCAGTCGGTCGCGACCTCGACCACGATGCGCTTCAACTCGCTCAGTTGCTCGAGCGTATCGATGCCCTTCAGGCCCAAATGATCGGCCTGGACGTTGAGCACCGCGCCGACATTCACTTCGGTGACGCCCATGCCGGCGCGCAGCAAACCGCCGCGCGCGGTTTCCAGCACCGCAATATCGATCTGGGGATCCGCCAGCACCATGCGAGCCGACACGGGTCCCGTCATGTCGCCCTGCACGGTGCGTTGACCATCGATGTACACGCCATCCGTGGTCGTAAGCCCCGGCGTGTATCCGGCCATCTTGGTGATGTGCGCCAGCATGCGCGCCGTCGTGGTCTTGCCATTGGTCCCGGTCACTGCGGCGATGGGTACGCGCACGGAGGTGCCGGCGGGAAACAGCATGTCGATGACCGGAGCGGCCACATCGCGGGCTGTGCCCTCGCTCGGCGCGACGTGCATGCGAAATCCAGGCGCGGCGTTGACCTCGCAGATGCCGCCGCCGATGCTTCGATAGCTCTCGGTAATATCCTTGGAGAGAAAATCCACGCCGCCGACGTCGAGCCCGATCGCCCGCACGGCGCGTTCGGCCATCTCGCGGTTGTCGGGATGGATGACATCCGTCACGTCCGTCGCCGTGCCGCCCGTGGATAAATTGGCGGTGGAACGCAACAGGACCGCCTGTCCCGCGGCGGGCACCGAATCCGCGCGCATATTCGCGTGTTCAAGCATTTTTTGCGCCTGTGCGTCGAGCTCGAGCCGGGTCAATACTTTTTCGTGGCCCACGCCGCGGCGCGGATCTTGATTGACGATTTCGATGAGTTGCTCGACCGTATGCTCGCCGTCACCGACCACATGGCCGGGCGTTCGCCGGGTGGCGGCGACGAGATTGCCGTTCACCACCAACAACCGATGATCGTCGCCCTCCAAAAAGGTCTCGACGATGACCGAGCGCGCATGTTCGCGCGCCACGGCGTAGCCGTGCGCGACTTCTTGATCGGTGGTGAGCCGGATCGAGATGCCCCGGCCGTGATTGCCGTTGTAAGGCTTGGTCACGACCGGGAATCCGATGCGCTTGGCGGCGCGGATGGCTTGCGCTTCGCTTTGCACCAGCTCCTGTTTGGGCACCGGCAACCCTAAGGTCGCCAGGATCTTGTTGGTCTCTTCCTTGTCGCTCGCCAATTCCACCGCAATGTGCGAGGTGCTGCTGGTCACCGTGGCTTGGATGCGCTGCTGAAACTTCCCATGGCCTAGCTGCACCAATGACTGGTCATTGAGACGCAGCCAAGGAATGCCGCGATGTTCGGCGGCGCGAACCAACGAGGAAGTCGAGGGCCCCAGGGCGCGGCGTTGTGCGAAGCGAATGAATTCATCGCGCGCTTCCTGCCAGTCCCAAGCGGCGGGCACGGACCCCTCGGGGCGTACGCCTACGGGCAGCAGCGAACAGAGCAACCGCAATCCGAGATCGCCGGCCGCGATACCTTCGTCGCGCTGCGCGTATTCGTAAATCACCGTATAGACCCCAGGGGGGCCTGCGCTGCGCGTCTTGCCGAAGGTGACCTCCTCGCCGGCGATGTTCTGCAGTTCGATGGCCACATGTTCCAGCACATGTCCGAGCCACGTACCCTCATCCTCCCGCATGCGCCGAAAAAAACCGCCGGGCTCTCGATAGGAGCAGCCATGCTGCGCGAGGCCCGGCAACGCGCCCGCGAGCGCGTCGATGAATTCTGCGCCCAGGCGACTGGTGGGCCAGGCCTCCAAAGCCTCCAAATCGAGTTCCAGGCGAATGACCGGAAAGCGCGCATACAGCGAGGGACCGACATAGACAGAACGATCAAGGATTCGCATGAGTGCTTCGCTGCCCTTTGGTCAGTTATTCTTTATGGTCAACTATTCTTTAGCGGCCCCGAGTCCACCGGCCGACGCCACCCGCGTGTGCAGGTTGAATGTCGCTCCCGCCACCAAAATATGCAGCCGCAGGCCGAGCACGCAAACCGGCTGCCCCTCGCTGACTTCTCCGATGGAAGAAAAGCTGACTTCGGAGGCATCGACAATGGTGACGCCGCCGCTGCCTTGGACTTCAACGGTCTCGTCGGGGCCGATGAATGCGGCGGTGTCCTCATCGAGGCCGATGCCGATGGCGAAGGGATTGTAGGCCAGTGCGGTGATGAGCCGGCCCAAGCGATCGCGCTGGCGGAAATGCTGATCGATGATGAATCGGTTGGTCAATCCTAAACCCGGCGCGAGCCGCACGCTGCCGGAGATGACCGCGGAGCCCTCATCGCCGAAGGCAATCATGTGTTCGCTCAAGATGCTCGCACCCGCGCTCGTGCCGCCCACGGTGACGCCATGGGCATTGCGCACGCGGATCAGTTTCGCGACCGGCGTACCGCCCAGCAATGTCGTCAGGCGAAGCTGATTGCCGCCGGTGAAGAAAATACCGCTCGCCTGCTCGAGGCGGCGCAAACGCCCGGGTTCCTGGCAATCCCGCCGAGTGTCGAAGTCCATCACGGCGACATCCGCGGCGCCCAGTTCCCTGAACAGTTGCTCGTAGCGGGGCCCGGTCTCGTGCATGCGGCTCGCGGTGGGAATGACGACGATATTGGCCTTCGCACCGCCGGAAACGCGCACGAAGCGCTCGAGGATCTGGCGATCGTTTTCTTTGTTTTCGGCGCCGCCGATCGGCACGATCCACCCGCGTGTCTCGCCGTCGGGAATTTTACTGGGCATTATTTGCTGCGATTCCTTATGTTGTGCAGATTGAATGATGACGGTTTCTGCGCCGCCTGTCGTGCCTGCGTGGTCAAGTGCTGCGAGCGTGCGATACAGTCGCAGGCGGGTCGCGAGTACGATTCAACTTAGATATTACATAGTTGTTATAACTTATTGATAAACATAATTTTATGTACCGAGCCCGTGATCTTCCCATAAGCGCGCCCATGACGTTGACCGCACAGTTATGGGCGATTTATTCGAGCCGCGGTGCGCGGGCGTACTTCGGGGAGATCGTCACCACCTTGGAACACAGCCTGCAGGCCGCGTGTTTTGCGCAGGAATCGAACGCCGCGAATTCGTTGGTGGTTGCCGCCTTGCTGCATGACATCGGACACTTGATCGATTCGGCGCCGCCGGACTTCGCGCAGTGGCAAACCGATGCGCGGCACGAAGTGAGCGGCGGCAATTGGCTCGCGCAACGATTTGGGCCTGCGGTGTCGGAGCCGGTACGCCTGCACGTCGCCGCGAAACGCTATCTCTGTGCGACGGATCCGAGCTTCTTGAGCCAATTGAGCCCGGCCTCGGTGCAAACACTGGCCCTGCAGGGCGGACCGATGTCGGCGAGCGAGATCGCCGCGTTTTGCCTCGAACCCTTTCACCACGACGCCATTGAGCTACGCCGCTTCGATGACCGAGGCAAGATCGCGGGCCTTCGAACACCGGAATTTGCGCACTATTGCCGCCTCATCGAAGAGATTGCATTAGCGGCGCAGTCAAGTAGCCTAGCGCCATGAATTGCAGGGGCGGGGCGCAATGGCGTTAGAAGAGGGCGCAATCCTTGAGACGCACAGTCTGGTCAAGGACTTCAACGGGTTCGTCGCGGTCGATGGTGTCTCGATCCGCGTCAAACGCGGCGAGATCCATGCCCTGATCGGTCCGAACGGCGCAGGCAAGACCACCTTCTTCAATTTGCTGACCAAGTTCCTGCAGCCGACTTCGGGCACCATCTTCTACCGCGGCAAAAACATCACCCGCGAACAGCCCGCCGACATTGCGCGCCGGGGCGTCGTGCGCTCCTTTCAAATCTGTGCAGTTTTTCCGCATCTCACCGTTCTGGAGAATGTGCGGGTGGCGCTGCAGCGCAGTTTAGGTACCTCGTTCTATTTCTGGCGCTCCGAGCGCAGTCTCGCCAATCTTGACCGACGCGCGCTGGAGCTGCTGGCGGAGGTGCACTTGGCGAATTACGCCCGCACCTTGGCCGCAGATCTGCCCTATGGCCGCAAGCGCGCCTTGGAGCTCGCCACGACGTTGGCGCTGGAGCCGGACCTGATGCTCCTGGACGAACCCACGCAAGGCATGGGGCATGAGGACGTGTCGCACGTCACCCGGTTGATCAAGCAAGTCTCGGCCAACCGCACGGTGCTGATGGTCGAGCACAACATGAGTGTCGTCGCCTCCATCGCCAATACCATTTCAGTGCTGCAGCGGGGCCGCGTCATTGCCGCCGGTCCTTATTCGGAAGTCTCCAAAAACCCCGCTGTGATGGAGGCCTATATGGGGACCTCGAGCGAGGAGCTGTCAGGACCCCCGCCATGAGCCGCGAGGTGCTCAAGGTCGCCGATCTTCAGGCATGGTATGGCGAGTCGCAAATCCTGCACGGCGTTGAATTTTCGGTCCAGGAGGGCGAGATCGTCACGCTGCTGGGCCGCAATGGCGCGGGCCGCACGACCACCCTGCGCGCAATCATGGGATTGGTCGGGTCGCGCAAAGGCTCTGTAATGATCGAGGGGATCGAATCGGTTGAATGTGCGCCTCACCAGATCGCGCGAATGGGCGTAGGGTACTGTCCCGAGGAGCGCGGTATTTTCGCGGCGCTCTCGACGGTCGAGAATTTGCTGTTGCCGCCGCGGCCCAAGGGCGCCCAGGGGATGCAGCTCGAGGAGATTTACGATATTTTTCCCAATCTGCTCGAGCGCGCCAATAGCCCGGGCACCAGGCTGTCGGGCGGGGAACAGCAGATGCTGGCGGTGGCGCGAATCCTGCGGACTGGCGCGCGCTTGTTGCTGCTGGACGAGATCTCGGAGGGGCTGGCGCCGGTCATCGTGCGTAAACTCGGCGAGGTGATCCGCACCTTGAGGGCCAAGGGTATGACGGTGGTGTTGGTCGAACAGAATTTCCGGTTCGCGGCGCCGTTGGCGGACCGGTTTTACGTGATGGAGCGCGGCCAGATCGTCAAACAGTTCGGACAGGCCGAGCTGGCCTCGCAAGCGGCATTGCTGCAGGAATTTTTAGGCGTTTGATTAAACTTAAAAAAGGATAACGAGATGACGCGCAAATCAACAATCGTGGTGCTTGGCGCACTGCTTGGCCTGTACGGCGCTGCGCAAGCGAGCGCCGCGGCGGATCAAGTGGTCATTGGCGATATCGACGACATGTCGGGCGTCTATGCGGACGTGCTGGGCCAGGCCGGCATCGAAGCCATCAACATGGCTATCAGCGATTTCGGCGGCACCGTGCTCGGCAAGAAAATCACGGTGCTCAGCGTCGATCATCAGAACAAGCCGGACATCGGCGCCTCGAAGTTTCGCGAATGGGCCGATCAGAACGGTCTGACCATGGTGCTCGGCGGATCGAACACCGGCGTGAGCATCGCCATGTCCAAGGTGGCGGCCGCGAAAAAGATACCCTTCATCGCCATCGGCGCGGGCGGCGCCTCGCTCACCGGCGTCGACTGCACGCCCTACACCGTGCACTACGCCTACGACACGACGGCCCTCGGCAACGGCACGGCGAGCGCCATCGTCAAGCAAGGCGGCAAGACCTGGTTCTTCGTGACCGCGGACTATGCCTTTGGAACCCAGCTGCAAGAAGCGGCCACTCACGTGGTGCTCGCGAACGGCGGCAAGGTCTTGGGCGCGGTGCGCGCACCGCTCGGCACGACCGACTATTCCTCGTTCCTGCTTCAGGCGCAGGCCTCCGGCGCCCAAGTCCTCGGGCTGGCGAATGCCGGCACGGATTTCTCGAACTCGCTCAAGGCCGCCAACGAATTCGGCATCACCAAGACCATGAAGCCCGCCGCCTTGTTGGCCTTTTTGACCGACATTCATGCCCTGACTCTGCAGACGGCGCAGGGACTGTACCTGACTACCGGCTGGTACTGGGACCTGAACGAACAAACTCGCGCCTTCGGCAAACGCTTCTTCGCCAAGGTAAAGCGGATGCCGACCATGGATCACGCCGGCTACTATTCCGCGACGCTGCAGTATTTGAACGCCGTCAAGGCGGTGGGGTCGACCGACTCGGACAAAGTCATGGCGCAGCTCAAGAAAGCCAAGATCAACGATGTATTCACCAAGGACGGCTACGTTCGCGCCGATGGCCTGATGGTACACACCATGTATGTGATGCAGGTGAAGACACCGGCGGAGTCGAAGTACCCGTGGGATTACTACAAGATCGTCAAGGTCTTGACGGGTGAGGAGGCCGATGGCCCGCAGCCTGATCCAACCTGCCCGATGATCAAGAAATAATCCGGCAATCTCTCGTTCAACGCGGCGCCGCCGAAGAATGACTGACCTGTGACGACCGTCTTCGGCGTGCCGCTGCCCGCGATCCTGGGCCAGCTGATGTTGGGGCTGGTCAACGGGTCTTTCTACGCGCTCTTGAGCTTAGGGCTGGCCGTGATCTTCGGGCTGCTCGGCGTCGTCAATTTCGCGCACGGCGCCTTTTACATGCTGGGCGCATTCGCCGCCTATATCGGCCTCGAGTCCTTCGGCGTGAATTATTGGTGGGCCCTCATTCTCGCGCCTCTGGCCGTGGGACTCTTGGGCGTTGTCATGGAACGACTGTTATTGCGCCACCTGTATCAGGTCGAGCCGGTGTACGGATTGCTCTTGACCTTCGGCGTCGCCTTGATAGCGGAAGGGGTCATGCGCAGCATATTCGGCGCCTCGGGCAAGTCGTATCCGGTGCCGCAGCTGTTGCAGGGCGGCTTCAATCTCGGCTTCATGGTGCTGCCCGTTTACCGGGCCTGGGTCATCCTGGCATCGGTGACGGTTTGCGGAGTCACCTGGTTCCTGATCGAGCGCACGCGTTTGGGATCAAGGCTGCGCGCCGCGACGGAGAACGCGAAGCTGGTGCAGGCATTTGGCATCAACGTGCCGCTGCTGGTCATGTGCACGTACGGCGCGGGGGTGGCGCTCGCCGCACTGGCCGGCGTGCTCGCTGCGCCGGTCGTTCAGGTCAGCCCTTTGATGGGCTCATCGCTTGTCATCGTCGTCTTCGCCGTCGTCGTCATCGGCGGCATGGGCTCGATTGTCGGGGCGATTGTCAGCGGACTGGTTCTCGGGCTCATCGAAGGGCTGACCAAAGTCATTTATCCTGAGGCCTCGAACATCGTAGTGTTCGTCATCATGGCGCTGGTCCTCATCTGGCGGCCCGCCGGCCTGTTCGGCAAAGAGCACTAAGTGCGCGCCCAGATTGCCGTCTACGGGGTCCTGGCCGCGGTCGCGCTGATCGCGCCGTTCTTGGGATTGTATCCGGTGTTTTTGATGAAGCTGCTGTGCTTCGCGCTGTTCGCCTGCGCTTTCAATCTGTTGCTCGGCTTCACCAAGATGTTGTCCTTCGGCCACGCGGCTTTTTTCGGCGCCTCGGCTTACGTCACGGGATGGTTGGTGACAGTTCAGCATTGGGGCACGATCGCGGGGATTCTCGGCGGGGTTGCGATCGCCCTGCTGCTGGGGCTGGTGATCGGCGCGATTGCGGTGCGCCGCCAGGGAATTTATTTCGCGATGATCACGCTGGCGCTGGGTCAACTGGTATTTTTTGTCTGTCTGCAGGCGAACTTCACCGGCGGCGAGAACGGCCTGCAAGGCATTCCGCGCGGCAGCCTCTTAGGTCTGGTCGGCCTCGGCAACGATCGGATCATGTACTACTTCGTGCTGGCGGTGTTCGTCGCCGTGTATATCCTCATTCGCCGCATCGTGCACTCGCCCTTCGGCCAGGTGCTCAAAGCGATCCGCGCCAACGAACCGCGCGCCGTCTCCTTGGGGTACAAGGTCAATCGCTACAAGCTCATGGCGTTCGTGTTGTCCGCCAGCCTTTCGGGCTTGGCCGGGTCCTTAAAGGCCCTGGTGCTCGGCTTTGTCACGCTATCGGACGTCAGCCAGAGCAATTCAGGGGAAGTCATTCTCATGACCCTGCTCGGCGGCAGCGGAACTTTCTTGGGACCTGTCATCGGCGCCAATGTCGTGGTGACGCTGCAGGAATATCTCTCCGATCTGGTCGGCGCCTGGGTGTCCGTCATCATCGGGGCGATCTTCGTGGTCTGCGTGATGGTCTTTAGGCGCGGTTTCGTCGGCGAAATTCAACGGCTGTTCGCGCCGCGTACGAGCCAGGACAAGCCGCTTTAGCTGCGCGCCACTTCGAGACGGTGTCCGTGCGGTCCTGCTTCGCGCCGCCACAGGAGCGCCGCCGAGAGCAGGGCCGTGAGGCTCAAGAGAAAGAAGAATCCCAGCATGACGCCGTAGCCTTCCGGGTTCTGCGATCCGGCGCCGGCGATGTCGGCGAGTTTGCCCGCGGCCAGATTCGAGGCCGCCATGCCGAGCGCTTGAATCAGCGTGATCAGACCTAACGCCGTGCCCAGGCGGCGCGGCTCGACGATTAGCGTCGTGGCCGGCCAGATCACCGCGGGCACCAGCGCGAAGCTGATGCCCATCATGGCGGTCGAGACCCAAAGATTGAGATTCGTGAGGCCAAGAACCACGAAGGTCAGCGGCAGGAGCAGGGTGCCGAAGCTGAGCATCAATGCGCGATGTCCGAATCGATCCGCGAGCAGCCCGAAAAAAGGCGTCGCGAAGATCGCGGCGAAAAACACCCAGCTGTTGGCCACGCCCGCCTGCTGCAGCGTGAGCCCTTTGACATGCTGGAAATACTCGATCGCATAGGTCGTGCGGAACGGGAAGAATACCGCGGCATACATCACGTGCAGCCCGAGGATGTACCAATAGGAGAGATCGAAATTCAGCAGCTCGCGCCATTTGACTCGTTCCACGGCGGCGCTGGGCGCGGCTTTGGGCCGGTGGCGAAGATCGAGCCAGTAGTAGATCGCGGCCGCGGCCAAACCGATGGCGGTGAACGCCGTGCCGAGCATGAGCGGCGCCTGCCAGCCGCGTTCATAAAGCGGATGCGCCCACGCGGTCGAGGTGTCCACCGCGTAGGAACCGACTCGCGCAAGACTTAAGTACAGGGCCGTCGCGAGTGCGATACCGCTGCGCGGAAACCATTGCGCCAATCCGGCGATGAGCGCTATGAAAATCGCGCCTTCGCTGATGCCAAAAATAAAGCGGCCGAGCACCATCAGCGGGTAGGGCTCGCCGATGGCGGTGAGCGCGGCGCCCAGTACGCCGATCGCCGCCGACCAGAAAGCCACTCGCGCCGCGCCCAAGCGGTCGATGAGCAGTCCGCTGACGAGCGCGAGGGCGACGTTGGGAATGCTGATGACGCCATTCAGCATGCCCAATTGCGATTGATTGAAACCGCGCTGCCGGTGCAACAGGTCCGCGATGGGCCCGATCACATCGTCTTCGTAGTAGCTGCTGGACACGGCGATGGCCGCGAGCGCCAGCACCCACCAGCGCAGCGGCGAAGCGCCCTGACCGCCGCTCACCGGAAGCGTGCGCCCTGCCGAGCGAGCTCCTGCTGAACGGCGCCGATGTTCAATTGATCGAACGCCTCATCGCGACGTACGGACACCGCGGCGGCGACGCCGGCGCCTTGCCCGCTGACCGCGCAGCACATCATGTTGCGCGAAGAGGCGTGCGAGATCTTGTCGCCGCCGATGCACCGTCCCGCGACCAGGAGGTTCGTCACCCCCTTGGGGACCAAGGCTCGATAGGGCAGGTGCCAATACCGCCCGGTGGTCGGCAGAATGAGTACGCCGTAGCCATCGAGAAATTCCGGAAAAATGCCGATGGCGTCTTCGAAGCGAGCTTGCTCGCGCACGTCATGGCCCGTGAGATTGTAGAGTGCGTCGATCTTGCGCGTGTCGCGGATGCCGAGCGTCATGCCGAAGTTGCGCAGCTTCGCGTCTTCACAACCCGGCATGAAACCGCGCAGCGCTTCGAGCGCGTATATCGCCTCGCGGCGGCCGCGCATTTCCCCCATTGTCAGGTCATTCGGGTCGGTGCCGTCGATTTCCGGCAGGTGCACCAGGTTCAGGTAGGTCAGATCTCCTTGTTCCGAAACCGATCCCCAGGTGCCCGCAATCGTGTGCAGGTTCGGCGGGATGACGCCGGCCGCCAGCGCCTTTTGAAACGGCTTGCGCAAGAATGGGGAGAACAGCTGGTCCTCCTTGCCGGTGGTCTCGTAGTCCCATTCGTTGTTGCCCGACCAGTCGGCGTAGGTTTGCGGATCGGCCTTGACCGCCTCGATGAAGCGGCGCTTGTTGACGCCGCTCATCGAAAACATCACCGAGGCCGACATCATTTCGTTCTTGGGCAGCATATGAAATGGCGCGCCCGCACGGCTGGCGATGTCCGCATCTCCGGTGGCGTCGATGACGCGCTTCGCCAGAATCGCCTCGCGGCCGGCCTTGCTCTCGATGATCACTCCGGCAATCGCGCCGTTCTCCACGATCGGCGCGACGCACAGCCGATGCAGCAGCGGCGCGATGCCGGCTTCCTGCACCAGTGTGTCCGCCACCCACTTGAACATTTCCGCATCCAGTGCATGGCTCACGGACTGCGGCTCAGGGCCGGCGGCGCCCATGGCCGCGGCGCGCTTCTCCATTTCGATACCGATGCCTTCGCAGTCGACGGTCTGCTCATGCCGATACCAGGCAAAGCCCTCGACGCCGACCTGGGTGATGTTGCCGCCGAAGCAGCCGTTGCGATCGATCAACGCGGTGCTGACGCCGGCGCGCGCCGCGGCGAGCGAGGCGGCGAGTCCACCGGGACCGCTGCCCACCACCAGCACGTCGGTTTCCAGCACGACATCCGTGGCTCGCGCCGCTTCATTTATTTTTTTCATTGCCTTGCGATCATCTCTTCTAAGGGCACGCGCATGCAATGTGTTTCGCAGCGTGCATTTAATTTATTGCTGTAATCATTCTGTCATGCAGTGTGGGTAAAAAATGCACTGACGGTGAAGAAACAACGCGAAGGGATGACGGCCTCGGAGGCTGCACTCGGAATTCTTTGGATTTGTAATTAGCCGTCGGACAAAACGCTTGCCTAACCCTAGCGGCTCTGCTGCCGCGATGTCTTTGGGAGACTCCCTTGCAAAATAACCAGAAGCTCGCCTTCGCAATTGCAGCTGTCTTGGGCACCTGCGCCGGCGTGGCGCGTGCCGCCACCGCCGATACCGACACGAGCGGTGCGATCGAAGAGGTTACCGTCACCGCGCAGCGCCGTTCTGAAAACATGCAGGACGTGCCGATCACGATGCAGGCGCTCACGGGCAATCAGCTGACGCAACTCAGCATCACGAATTTCGATGACATCATCAAATACCTGCCCAACGTGACCTTCGGCACCAACGGTCCTGGTATGGGCGATATTTTTATTCGCGGCTTGAGTGCGGGCTCGGTCGGCGGTCAGTCGACCGCGACCTTTGCGCCGTTCCCCAATGTGGCGCTGTATCTCGATGATCAATCGATGCAATTCCCGGCGCGAAACCTGGATGTGTACATGGTGGACATGGAGCGCATCGAGGTGCTGGAAGGGCCGCAAGGCACCTTGTTCGGCGGCGGCGCCCAGGCAGGCGTGATTCGCTACATCACCAACAAGCCCAAGCTCGATGCCACCGAGGGCAACGTCGAGGCCGCCTACGGCGTGACTGCGCACGGCGACCCGAACAGCAGCGTCAACGCCATGATCAACCTGCCGCTGATCCAGGACACCCTTGCGGTTCGCGCCGTGATCTACAGCGACCGGCGCGGCGGCTACATCACCAACGTGCAGAGCAATTTCACGCGCAGCAACGACGATTTGGGCAACTATTACGGCGGTTTGAAGCCGGCGGCGAGCGGCCTGTGCCCGAACGGCCTGCCGACCTCGTCGGGATTTTGCGTGCCGGCGAACAACGTCGTCGGCAACAACAACAACATCGCGGGTGCGGCCACGAATCCCGTGGTGTACAGCGGCATTCGCGCCGAGATGCTGTACAAGATCACGCCCGATTGGGACGTGCTGATCTCGCAGAGCTACCAGAACATGGAAGCGGATGGGGAATTTACCCAGTATCCGCTCGGCTCCGATGGCCAGGTGTTGGGACCTGATGAGGTGACGGCCTTCAGCCCGGCGGTGAACAAGGACAAATTCGAAAACACCGCCTGGACGGTCAACGGCAAGTTCGGCGCTTTGAAGGCGGTGTACACCGGCGGCTACCTGGTACGCCACATCGATCAGACCAATGACTACTCGAATTACACCCGCAGCGCCTATGGCTTTTACTACACCTGCAGCGGCGGTACGGGCGGCGGATTCGGTTCTCCGGGCAGCGGCCCGGGCGTGCCCGCGGGCGGCACGCCTTTGCAGTGCTATTCGCCGGTCACCTCCTGGCACGACGTAGTGCAAAACACGCATCAGACCCACGAATTTCGCCTGAGCACGCCGGACGACTGGCGCCTGCGCGGCATCGTCGGCGCGTATTGGGAGGATTTCGAGATCCTCGACAACATGAACTTTCTGTACAAAACCATCCCCTCGTGCACGCCCGCCAATCTTACGGTCGCCCTCGGCGGCGGCACGCCATGCGCCGCGAATGTCGGTCCCGCGGCCGGTTCGACCGCCTCCGACCCGGGCGTGCGCAACGACAATGTCGCATTCGGCGAGGATGTGCAGCGCGGCTACAAACAAACCGCGGCATTCGGCTCGTTGGATTTTGACATCATTCCGAAGGTCCTGACGGTCACCGCGGGCACGCGCTACTACCACTACAGCGAGTTTGAAACCGGATCGAAATACACCACGCCGGTGGCCTGCACGAACATCGCCAATGGCCTGTGCACGGCCGGCGAGACCAACATCAATGCCGAGAATGAAAACACGACCTTCAGCGGCTTCAATAGCCGGGCGAATGTCACCTGGCACATTACCGACGATGCGATGGTCTATTACACCTGGTCGCAGGGCTTCCGCCCGGGCGGCTTCAACCGCACCATCGCGACCAAGGCCAATCTCAACGCCGCGGCGCCGAAGGATCCGCAATACGCCTCGCCGCTGAGCTACTCGCCGGACTCGCTGACCAACAACGAGGTAGGCTGGAAGACCGAATGGTTCGATCACCGGGTGCAACTGAACGGTTCGGTTTACCAAATGGACTGGAAGAACGTGCAGTTCGCGCTTTTCGATCCCACCATCTTGGGGAACACGACCTTCGTGGTGAACGGCCCGGACTATCGGATCAAAGGCGTCGAGCTGCAGCTCGTGGCGCGCGTCACCGACGGCCTGACGGTGCAGGGCTCCAGCTCTTGGAACAGCGCCAACCAGACTTCGACTCCGTGCTTGTTGAGCAACATTCCCGCCTCTCCCACCTTCGGCCAGTGCATTACCACGGTCAAGGGCGCGAGCTTCCCCAACCCGTTCGGCGAATTGGATACCCGGCCGGCGTTCTCGCCGCCGCTGGAATTCAACTTGCGGGCGCGCTACGACTGGTCGATCAGCGAATATAAGGCATGGGTGATGTTCGGCGGCAGCCACATTGCGCACCAATCCAACCAGCCCGCGAGCTACTTGGACGGCAACACCGAGACGATTCCGACCACCACGCACTTGCGCTACGACATGCCGGGCTACACCACCTACGACGGATCGCTGGGGGTGACCCGGGACAACTGGTCGGCGCAGCTGTTCGGGCAGAACTTGAGCAACTCGAATGCCAGCGTGTTTACTTCCTCGGCGCAGTTCATCAAATCCGAGGTGCCGCTGCGTCCGCGAGTGTTGGGAATCAAGTTCGGCTACAAATTCTGAGCACTTGAAGTTCCGCTAGAATGCAGGCGGGCGTCATGCCCGCCTGATTCATAGCCCCATGGACGCGACCGTCGATCTTGCAAAAACGCCGGTGGAACTCGAAGTTCAGCGGATCAGAGAACTTCTCAAAAGCCGCCGCTTCGCGGAGGGCCTGGAAGCGGCCGAGCGGCTTGCGGCCGAGGTTCCCGAGAATCGCGACGTACTGTATTTGATCGCGATGAATCAGCGCTTCCTCGGCAGAATCGAGGAGGCGCTGGCGACGCTAAAGCGTCTCGAGCTGCATCATCCAGTCTTCAGCCGCTTGCACCAGGAACGCGGTCAGTGCCACGTCGTGTTGAAGAATGCGCCGCTGGCGATCGATGCTTTTTTACGAGCCGTGAACATCAATCCCGCGCTGCCGGCGAGCTGGAGCATGCTCGAGGGGCTGTACCGCATGACCGGCCAGGCCGACAACGCGGCGACCGCGGCGGCGCACGTCGCCACCCTGAAGCGCCTGCCCCCCCAAGTGCTGACGGCCACGGGCCTCTTTTGCGACGGCGACCTATCGGCGGCCGAGAACATGGTGCGCGCCTATTTGCTCGAGCACGGCAATCATGTCGAGGCAATGCGCCTGCTGGCTCGAATCGGCATCGAGCGGGATGTACTGGACGATGCGGAGCTCTTGCTCGAAGCGGTGCTGGAACTCGAGCCCAACTATCGCGCAGCCCGCCATGACTATGCGCGAGCGCTCATGGAACGGCACAAGTACCAGCGGGCGCGCGAGGAGCTGGAGATGCTGCTGAAGCTCGAGCCTCACAATCGGCATTACAAGACGCTGTACACGAGCACCATTGTCGGCCTTGGAGAACACGCGAGGGCTGTCACGCTGTACCGCGAACTCCTGGCCGATGCGCCGCAACCCGCTGAACTCCATTTGTCCATTGCTCATTCACTCAAAGCCATGGGCAAGCAGCAGGAATCCATCGACGCCTACCACGCAGCCGCTGCCGCTCGTCCCAGTTTCGGCGATGCCTACTGGAGTCTCGCCAACTTGAAGACCTATCGGTTCACCGACCCTGAAATCGCGCGCATGCGCGCCGAAGAATCGGCCGCGGGCTTGGGCGCCGTCGATCGCTATCACCTGTGCTTCGCTCTTGGCAAGGCTCTGGAAGATCGAGAGCAATATGAGGCGTCTTGGCGCTACTATGAACGCGGTAACGCGCTGAAGCGGGCGGAAAGCCGCTATCGGCCGGAAATCCTCGAGACCAACACCCGCAAGCAGATCGAGGTCTGCACGACGGAGTTCTTCGCGCAGCGCGCGGGTTTTGGCGCCGCCGCTGCAGATCCGATTTTTATCCTAGGTCTGCCGCGCGCCGGTTCGACCCTGCTGGAGCAAATCCTCGCCTCGCACTCGAAAGTCGAGGGTACCCAGGAACTGGCCGACGTTCCGAGGATGGTGCTCGCGCTGCAAGACCGAGTCCCCGATCTCGACAATCCGCGTTACCCGGGAGTGCTCGACGGGATGAAAGCCGAGGAGTTTCGCAAGCTCGGCGAGAAATACCTGGCCGATACGCGTGTCTACCGCACGGGCAAACCCTTCTTCATCGACAAGATGCCGAATAACTTCAGGCACATCGGCTTGATCCACTTGATGTTGCCGAACGCCCGGATCATCGATGCGCGCCGCGAGCCGATGGCGTGCTGCTTCGGCAATCTGAAGCAGCTGTTCGCCAACGGCCAGGAGTTCACCTACAGCATTGAGGACATCGCGCGCTACTACCGGACGTATCTTGACCTGATGAGCCATTGGGACGAAGTGCTGCCCGGGCGGGTGCTCCGGGTGTGGCACGAGGATGTGGTCGATGACCTGGAAGGCAACGTGCGGCGGATTTTGGATTTCTGCGGACTTGAGTTCGAGCCGGCATGCGTTGAATTCCACAAAACGGCGCGCAGCGTGCGCACGGCCAGCTCGGAGCAGGTGCGCCAGCCGATTTACCGCGAGGGACTGGACCAGTGGCGACGCTACGAGCAACAGCTCGCGCCGCTCAAGGACGCGCTGGGTGATGCGATGCTTCGATACCGTAGAGTTTGAGCGGCGCCGTCTTGCGCACGAAGTACAGCGCCGAGAGGCCCATCAAGATCATTCCGGCGACGCTGGTAGCGTAAGCGCTGGCTGTAAAGACTTGCAGCCAATTGAGCTGCGTCAGGCCGAAGTTGCGCCACAACAGAAGCGCGCAGCTGCCCAAATATCCGGAGGCATCGGCGACATAAATCAGGAACCCCGCCGTCCCCACGGTGCCGCTTGCGGCAATCAAGCGATCGAACAGCATGGCATTGAAGGGAACATAGGCCATGTAAAGACCCGCGCCGCTCAAGATCATCCACGCAAGCGGCGAGAGCAAGCCCGCTTGGAAGGCCAGCGTCGACACGCCGAGCAGCAGTAAACCGCCAATGACGACGCCGTGGATCACGAGCAGCGCCTTGGTGTTATCGCGCACCACGATGATGACGGCCAGCACCGTCAGGGACAGGACAGCCACCGGCAACTCGCTGGCGGTAAAGACCGCGGCAGCATGGCCGAATCCTAAAGCGGTCCAGATTTCCGCGGCGAAGTTGTCGCGGAAGTCGCGAATTGCCGTGACCAGCACATAACACAGTACGAGCAGGGCCAGACCTAAGCCATAGCGCTGCAGGAAGCGGGCGCGCGCGGTGCCGTCCATGGGTGCACGCCGTACTCGTGCCAGCTCATCTTGCGTGCTGGGCGGAGGCAGTTGCGAGAGCACCCAGACGGATAGCCCCAGCAGCGGGAAAAACAATGCGCCGGCTGCCGCCGGCATCCAGAACGGGCTGACGTGCCAGTCATCCATGAGCAATTTGCCGACCGACTTTACCGCGCCGGACGAGACGATAAAGCTGGCGCACAAAATGGCGCCCAATACCTCCGACGTGCGTCGGCCTTCCATGAACCCAAACACCAAGCCCCAGATCAATCCCAGGGGCAGGCCGTTCAAGAACATCGTCAATACATTCCAGGGCGCCGGTATGACCGCAAACAAGATGAGTGCGAGCCAGGAAAGAAAAATGAGCCCGAGGATGGCGGCGGCGCGTTTGCTCGGCGTGATCTCCGCGATGACCTTCACGCCGATGAGTTTTGAGACTGCGTAGCCCAGCACCTGTGCCAACACCAGCGCGATCTTGTAATCCAGCAAGAAGTGCCATCCTGGCACCTCGGCGAAGAGTGCAACGGAGAACGGCTTGCGAAAGGCGTACATGGAAAAGTAGGCCGCGAACCCGGCCAAGCCGGCGCAGGCGGTGAACACGACCGGATTCGCTCTCTCGAGCGCCCGGTGCAGCCGGGTCGTCGTCGGTTTGGGCATGGCGCAGACTACCCCGAAAAAGGCCGGCGATACCACAGCCACAAATCTGTCATGGTTATGTAGTAATTAATGGGCGCACCCTCGGTGTTCTCCAAGAACGAGTAAGCCATCAGTTCCCAATCTGCCGTCCGCGGCGTCTTTGACCTTGCGATCGTCGGTGCGGGCATCATCGGGCTGTCCTGCGCACGCGCGGCCGCGCTTCGGGGACTGCGCACTGTCGTGATCGACCGCGATGCTCGCGCAAACGGGGCGTCGGTGCGAAATTTCGGCTTCATCACGGTGACGGGCCAGGCGCGGGGCACTGCCTGGAGCCGGGCGCGGCGCAGCTGTGCGATCTGGGAGGATGTGGCGCGAGAGGCCGGGATTTCGATCGTGCAGCGGGGATTGTGGATGACCACGCGGCGTCCGGAGGCGGCAGCGGTGCTCGAAGCGTTCGTCCGCACCGAAATGGGGGAAGGATGCCAAATCTTGACGCGCGCCGCCGCGGCCGCACGCTGCGAAAAGCTCGTGGCTGCCGATGTGCAGGCAGTGCTGCACAGTTCCGTCGATCTTCGGGTCGAATCTCGCGAGGCGATCCCGAAAATTGCCGCTTGGTTGGCCGAGCGCCATGGCGTGGTCTTTTTGCGTGAAACCGCGGTGCTGTCGGTCGAGCCCCCGAGGCTTGAAACCTCGCGTGGAGTCGTAAGTGCAGGCGCGGCCGTGGTCTGCCCCGGGGACGATGTGGCCTCGCTTTTTCCCCATCACATCGCAAAGTACCAAGTGACCCGCTGTAAGCTGCAAATGCTGCGTCTGGCGGACCCAGGGTTCCGCCTGCCGGGTGCGGTGATGTCGGATCTCGGACTGGTGCGCTACGCGGGCTACAGCGCGTTGCCCGAAGCGGCGCCGCTGCGCAGGCGCTTGGAAGCGGAGCAGGGCGAGCATTTGCAGCAGGGAATTCATCTCATCGCCGTACAGAGCGCGGACGGTACGCTGGTGGTCGGCGACAGCCATCAGTACGCAGCGACGCCGGATTTCTTCGCGAACGAGCGGGTTGATCAGCTCATCCTCGATGAGTTCACGGCAGCAACCGGCCGGCCGCCCACCGCGGTTTGCGAGCGATGGATGGGTACGTATCCCTCTTGCGCCGAGCGCGCCATGTTCATCGATACACCGGCGCGCGCCGTGCGCGTCGTTATGATTACCAGCGGTTCCGGCGCATCCACCGGCTTTGCCATTGGTGAAGAAATCGTGGCCGATCTATTTGCGCGGAGTACGGCGAATGTCAATTCGTGATCGTTTCGATCTCGTGATACTCGACTGGGCAGGAACCATGGTCGATTTCGGCTGTCATGCGCCGGTCGGCGCGCTGCGCGCGGCCTTCGCGCAGCGCGGAGTTGAAATTACCTCCAGCCAAGCGCGCCGCGACATGGGAAAGGCCAAAGAGGATCATGTGCGCGCGATGCTTGCGGATGCCGCCATCGCTCAGGCGTGGAAGACGGCGCGCGGCCGCGGCGCAGACGACACGGATGTGGCGGCATTGATGACCGATTTGGGTCCGCTGATGCGCGAGCAGGCGGCGCGCGCGGCGCAGCTCGTCGATGGTGCACGCGCCGTCGTCGAGGCATTGCGGGCCGAGGGCGTCAAGATAGCGTCCTCGACCGGCTATACGCGCGAGATGATGCTGCCGGTACTGCAGGCCGCGGCAGCGCAGGGCTATGTCCCCGATCATTTGGTTTGCTCGGGCGAAACGCCGCAGGGGCGGCCGACGCCGCTGATGATCTATAAGGCCTGCGCTGAGCTCGGCGTATGGCCCTTGACGCGCGTGGCAAAAGTCGATGATACCGAGGCGGGCGTGCGCGAGGGCCGCGCCGCCGGTTGTTTTACGGTGGGCATATCCGCATCCGGCAATGAGGTGGGTTTGTCGCAAGATGCGTTGCTGGCGTTGCCTGTGGCGGATCGGGTCGCGCGCATCGCTGCTGCGGAAAGCACCCTGCGTGCCGCGGGCGCCGATGTGGTGATAGAGACCGTTGCGCAGTTGATTCCGGCGTTGCGATCAGCAGCCGAGTGCGGCGTGAAGCGAGCCTAGCTGGTGTTCCGCGTGTCTTAGGATCTCGGCGCAATTCTGCGCGGTCAGATGCAATCGAGCGAAGGATTTGATCCCGTCCGTGTCGACCGATCGAGGGCCCGGTTCGCGCAGGACGCGGGCGAGCGCGACCGAGACGACGATGACATCGGTCAGGTCGGGGTCATTTTTGCCGCTGTGGTCCTGATCGTCCTGAGCGCCGAGAGCCTCGCACATGTGATCGTCAAAGCCCCAATTCTCCAGCACCGCCTTGCCGATGGCGGGGTGCCAGCTTTCGATCATGTCGACGAACGTCGGATCCTGGTACAACGCATCGGACTTGCCGACTGACCGAACCATGATGTAGAGGCGCCCAATGCCGTGCAGCAAGCCGGTCAGGAATGCTTCTTCCGGACTCACCCGCGTGCGTCGCGCGACGACCTGGCAGATCGCGGCGACGGAAATACTCTGTTCCCACAGAACATTGAGCGGCTTGGAGATCGAGCGCAGCGCCGGCGCCAAGCGCAACTGCTTGACGGCGAAAGACATCGCCGCGCTTTGCACGGGACGATGGCCCAAACGCGTAATCGCCGCGCGCAGGTCGGTCAGGTGCTTGCCGGCAGGATTAAATGCAGCCGAGTTGGCGGCTTGCAGGAGGCGCGCCGCGAGCCGCGGCTCCGTTCCCACGATCCGCACGATTTCACTCAGGCCGACATCGGGTTCCGCGAGCGCCTTGCGAATCCGCATGACGACGTCAGGAAAGCACGGCAGATTGACGGTACCCTTCGACACCTCGGTTGCCAGATTCGCCAGAAATGCGAGTGCCGAGGCGCGCTCGTCTGCACGGGTCTCGGCAGACTTGGAGACCGGCGCCGGCCGCGGCGCAGGGGCGCTAGGCGCTGCTACCGCTTTCGCTTGGGGAGGCACTTTGATCGGTGCAGCGGGTTTGGTTGCAGCAGGTGGCCTCGTTGGTGCGGTTGGCCTTGTCGCTGCGCGTGCCGGGGCGGGCGCCGCAGCCGCGCTTGCCGGCTTGGTTTGCGCAACGGGCTTTGGCGACGACGCGCTTTTAGCGGGGACCGATTCTTTCAGTTTGCCGGGAGGTGCTGATGCGACATTCGCCATAGTTGTAACTTTACTTATGAACTGCGCACGCGCACGCGAAGTGCGTCCATGCGCGTCTTCTTCCTGTAAATTTCGGCTTGTCGGGCTAAATCTTGACAAAATATCGCAGGCTCCGATCGGGAAAACCCTTAGCAGGGCCTTTTCTGCGACACAGGCACGGTGCATCACATGCTGCATCGCAACATATACGGTACGATGCGGTTGATGGTGGAGCGCGGCTGGTTGCGCTCTTGTCCGCCCTCGGCCACCATGAATCAGCGATGCAACTCTCGTTTAACAAGGCGTTCTTTTGCGCGGCGCTCGGTGCCTCATTCCCGCTGGCGCTTCAGGCCGCCACGTATCGGGTATTCGTCACCAACGAGAGATCGGGAGACGTCACGGTCATCGACGGCAACGACCTCAAGGTTGCGGCCACCATTGCCGTCGGCAAGCGGCCACGCGGCATTCACGTGAGCCCGGATGGCAAGGTCGTGTATGTCGCTTTAAGCGGAACGCCGATCGAAGGGCCGCCGCAGATTGATGCTCATGGCAATCCGGTCTTCGACAAGAAGAAAGACGGCGATGACGACGAGAATGCCGACAAGTCCGCCGACGGCATCGGCGTGGTGAATGTCGGCGCACTAAAGCTCACGGGCAAATTGAAGGCCGGATCGGATCCAGAAGAATTTGCGCTCAGCAAAGACGGGCGCCAGATTTTTATTTCCAACGAGGACACGAAAACCGCAAGCGTGATCGATGTTGGTTCGGGAAAACTGCAACATATCATCCCGGTCGGCCAGGAGCCGGAGGGCGTGACCACGACTCCCGACGGCAAGCAGTTTTACGTCACGTGCGAGGCCGGCGGCGACATTTACGTGATCAACGCGCACTCCTATTCGGTGGCCGCGCATTTCAAGGTGAATGGACGGCCGCGCAGCGTGGCATTTCTTTCCGCGGGCGCCATCGGCTTTATTCCCTCGGAATCGGCCGGCGAGTTGAACGTGATCGATACGGCCAACGCCAAAGTGCTAAAGACCATCACGCTGCCCGCCGGTTCGCGGCCGATGCGCGTCAAATTGTCGCCGGACGAAAAGCGGTTGTACGTGAGCAATGGCCGCGCCGGCACCATATCGGTGTTCGACAGCCGCAGCTATGAGTTGCTGGACACCATCAAGGTCGGAGCGCGTCCCTGGGGCATCGGCATATCGCCTGACGGCAAATTTCTGTTTGCGGCGAACGGCCCTTCGAACGATGTGTCCGTGGTTGACTTGAAGACCGATAAAGAAGTGTCGCGCATCAAGGCCGGCTCGAGCCCTTGGGGTATCGCGATCACTTCGCGATGATGAACACCTGCTGAGCGGTGATGCTGCGCATGAACCCTTGTTTGAACGCCCGGGCGCGCAGGACGGCAGGACCGCTCAACGTGATTGGTTTTTCGTACAGCAGGTCGCTCGTTCCTGGCACGCTGCCATCCAAGGTATAACGTATCTCGGCGCCTGGCTCGCTTGCCGTCAAGGAAATCTCCACAGACTTCGAATAGGCTCCGCCTTGCGGCGAAATGCCCGGCGGCGCCAGCACCTGAGGGCCCGGCAGGCTGTTGATCCACTCACCCAGAAGCCGGACGCCTCTTTGATCGATCGTTTCGCGCGCGAGCGGCGGCATCTTGATATCCCCCACCGTATCGACACGCATGTAGGCAATGGAGCGCCATATGTCATGCGGTGAAATCACCCGCGGCCGATCGATGCCCTGATCGATCAACACCGGGCCGTCAATGAGCGCCTGTTTCGGCAGCGGGGTGTCGTAGCGCGCGTCGAAATTGGCGACGGTACCGCCCGGACGGTGACATTGCGCGCAATTCGCATCGAGATACGAGCGCGCGCGATCTTGCAGTGACCGCGCGGTGTCATCGGCGGCAGCGAGCGCGGCAAAACCGTGCAGCGCTTCGTCCTTGAATGCCGGCGCAAATAATCCGAGATGATTCCAGGTGCGCAGCTCGTTGTCGGTGACACCCGAAGGATAGGCGAAGGCCCGATTCAACTGCCGTGTTTTCACGCCGAGTACCCCGCCGGCACTGGCGGTGTGGCAGGTCAGGCAGTCCTGCCTGCTCGGGTAGTACCAGCTCTGCTCGTGGACTTCGCCATCGGCGGACTTGACTCGAATGCTCTCGGTCGCGCTTGCGCTGAGCAGATCCGCATCGCTGCCGTCGGGCCGCCATTTGTACACCACCCCGTACACGCCGCCCTTGGAGTCGCGCACCAACAATCGCGTTTCGAGCCGGCGCATGGCACGCGGATTGGCAGCGTCCGTCGGCAGGTCGAAATTCTTCACGAAGACCGTGCCGGCCGGGAAGCGCCATTCTCCCGAAGGCGAAAAGAGGATCTGTCCGGCGGGAACGGCGATAAAGCGCAGCTTATCCGCGCCGTCAGACCAAAACGCCACATTGAGATCATAGGGAATCAAGCCGGGGCTCGCGATTCGCTTGGCGGTATCGGTGAAGACGCCGGTTTCAGAGAGCAACGGCGGCATCTTGCCATCGGCCTTCGGCGGCATTTCCAAGTAGGGCTTGGTGGCGACTCGTGCGGCGAGGCCAAAGGGTGCGGTGCGCGAACAGCTGCCGAGCACCATGATCATTAAGGCCAAACCGATTCTCGATGCCGCCTTCAGTCCAAGTCTCTTCATGCGGCCCAATATATATTAACCAACTTGCCAGCTGCACCCATGAGAGCACCATGAAACCGAGCCTGCCCGTTCTTCTCAGCGTGAATGGCGGATATGTCGATGCCGCCGGTTTCCTTGCGCTGCATGGATTGTTTACCACGCATGTCACCGGCAACTTTGTCACGCTCGGCGCCGCGCTGGTGTTGGGAACCAGCGGGGCCCTGGCCAAGGTGTTGGCGCTGCCGATGTTTTGCCTCGTCGTGATGGCGATTCGACTGCTGAGCGTGACGCTCATGGCCAAAGGGTTGCCTGCGCTGCGCACCATACTCGGCGTCAAGGTTGTACTGCTGAGCCTGGGCGCGGCGCTGGCGATTGCATTTGGCCCGTTCGACAGCGGCGATGGGTGGGCGGCGCTCTCGACCGGCATGGTCCTGGTTGCGGCGATGGCGATCCAAAATGCCATTCACAGAATCCACATGGGTGCCTTGCCCCCAACCACCATCATGACCGGCAACACCATCCAAATCATGATCGATTTGGCGGATCTGATGCGGGGGGTGCCCACGGCGGCGCGCGAAGCGATCCGCTTGCGCCTGTCGCGGATGTCCATCAGCGTAACCGCCTTCGCCGTGGGATGCGCGGCAGCGGCGCTGATTTACGCAAAGGAGGGCATCTGGTGTTTCATGCTTCCGCCGCTCATCGCGGCGTGCACCCTGTGGCTGGGGGAGTCGATTCCAGAAAAAATTGCCTAGCATGTCCAGTTATGTGCGCGGATTTCGATGTACCGGTTAGGACAAGGACTTAACCGGGAGACATGATGGACAACCCACGAGGCGACGCCGCAACCGCACCCTTGAGCGAACAATCTGCAGTGCAGAACACCAAGAGCCCTGCATCCACGCTCAAGCTCGTGGTGCTATGGCTCGCAGTCGGCATTCCCATGCTTTGGGGCATCGCGAAAGCCTTTGAAGACGGGCGAAATTTCTTTCCCTAAGGGAAGGCCAAACTCCCCTCCGCGAGGCTCAGAGCCGCTTTTCCCTGCGGTATACTGCGCCGCTGAATAAGGGATGGGGGAGTTTCATGATTCGATCGATTCTTGCGCTGAGCGCTGCTTTGTCAGTGGGGTTGGCCGTTGCGCCCGCGGGCGCCGAAGACGCGCCGCCCGCTCCCGCCGCTACCGATTACGCCAATCCGGCCGTTTGGCTGTGCAGGCCGGGTCGGCTGGATGCATGCTCAGCCTCCCAGGACGCGACCATCGTTGCCGTCAACGGCACTTTGACGCGTGAGGCTTTTCATCCTGCCAAGAATCCGCCGATCGATTGTTTCTATGTCTACCCGACGGTGTCCAATGAGACGAGCGGCAATTCCGATCTGACGATCACCGGCGCCGAAAAATTGGTGGTGAACGCGCAGTTCGCGCGCTTCGCTGCGAAGTGCCGTTTATTTGCACCCATGTATCGGCAAGTGACGCTCACCGCCTTGCGCGCCATGATTGCGGGCAAGCCGATTCCGGTCGATCGGGACTTGGGCTACAGCGATGTGCTCGCGGCTTGGAACTACTATCTCGCGCACGACAATCAGGGCCGCGGCGTCGTCCTGGTCGGTCACAGCCAAGGTTCGGGGGTGCTCACGCGCCTGATTAAAGAAGAAATCGACGGTAAGCCCGTTCAAGGCAAATTGATCTCGGCCATTCTCATGGGGACCAACCTGCCGGTGCCGAAAGGCGCCGATGCCGGCGGGGCGTTCAAACACATTCCCGTCTGCCGATCGAATCGCCAAACGGCGTGCGCGATTGCGTTCGCGGATTTTCGCGCCACTGTTCCGCCGCCGGCCAATTCCCGCTTCGGCAAGGCGCCCGACGGCATGCAAGCGGCCTGCGCCAATCCCGCCGCGCTCAGCGGCGGCTCTGGGATGCTCAATGCGTATTTGTCGGCTGCCCGCGTCTCGACGGGTTCTGACGGCGCGCGCGAGCCATTCGACTGGACTCAGCCTGCGAAGCCGATCGACACCGCCTTCGTCAAGGTTCCCGGGCTACTCAGCGCTGAATGCGTCGTCGATGAGCACGGCTCTTATCTTGCCGTGACGGTTCATCCCACACCCGGCGGTGCGCGCACCAACGACATTTCCGGCGATGTGGTCGTCAATGGACAGGTGTTGGAAGACTGGGGATTGCATCTCATCGACGCCAACCTGACCATGGGCAATCTGATCTCGATCGTGGGCGATGAGACCAAGGCCTATCTGGCCGCGGCAAGAAAATAGAACTCGGCGCAACTCGCCGGAGAAGTGATGCTGAAACGCCTCTTTCTGACCGGGGTTGCCCTGGCGTTGATGGGAGCCACGGCACCGGTCGAGTATTCCATCCAAGCGATACGCTATGGAGTATCCCCGGACATCCCGGTCGCTGCCTTGGTCGTGGGCGGACCCAAAGACGAAAAAGTGGATGTCGACTTTGTCGTATGGTTGATTCGAGGCGGCGGTCGCAACATTCTTTTCGACAGCGGCTTTCACCGCGAGCGCTGGTTCAAGCAATGGAAGATCACCGACTATCTGCGTCCCGACGAGGCCGTGCGGCAAGCCGGCGTCAAGCCGGAAGAGGTCACCGATGTGGTGATCAGCCACGCGCACTGGGATCACGTGGGAGGCATCGATCTGTTTCCGAAGGCAACTGTCTGGATTCAGAAAGACGAATTTCGCTATTACACGGCAGATGCCTGGCAACCAGGCGGCCACAACGGCGGCATCGATCCGGATGACATCCAGCAGCTGGTGCGCTTGAACACCGAGGGGCGCTTGCGGCTGGTGGATGGAGACAATGTGGAAATCGTTCCGGGAATTCGCGCGTTCGTGGGCTCCAGGCACACCTTTGCGTCGCAGTACCTGCGCATCGATGGCAAGTCGCCCTTCGTGCTGGCGTCCGACAATGTCTACTTCTATCGCAATCTCGCCGAACACAAGGCGAGCGCCACATTCAGCGATGCCGACCACGCCGCGAACATCAAGGCGCAGGAACGTATGATTGAGTTGGCCGGCTCAGTGGATCGTGTGGTGCCCGGACATGACGCGCTGCAGTTTCAGAAATTTCCCAGCGAAGGACGCGTGGCGAAGATCAAGTAGCCGAGGAAAGCTGATCCAAGGCCGCCTGGAATGTCGCCACTTGACGTGCGCCCGGGAACCGAGGTCCCAGTCTTGCGAGAAATGCAGCCGGTTGCTCGCGCAGATCGCAAAGAATGAGCTGCGTGCCTTCGCTATGCGCCTGGCGCGCAAAGGCTTCCAAAGCGCTTGCGCCGCTTGAATCGACGTATGGGACCTGATCCATGCGCAAAATGACGATTTTCGGTTTGCGCCCGGTGCGGCGCACCGCGTCGAGCATTTCACGCGCCACGCCGAAAAACATCGGGCCGGCGAAACGAAATACCTCCACTCCTTTGGGCAGTCCGGCCCGTTGCGCCGGATCTTCGATGCTGAGTTCCGCGGGCAAGAGACCGGCGGTCTCGCTCATTCGTGCCAGGAACAGCAGTGAGGCAAGTGTGACGCCGACACCGATTGCGACGGTGAGGTCCACGAGCACCGTGAGGCCGAACGTCAGCAGCAGTAGCGCCCGCTCGCCCGCGTCCATCCTGAGCAGGCTCTTGAAGCGCTCCGCTTCGCTCATGCCCCAGGCGACGACGAGCAGAATCGCCGCCAGCGCGGCCATCGGCACATGGGCAATCAACTTGCCGGCGACCCAGAGGAAAATGAGCAGAAAGGCCGCATGGAACATCCCGGCCAAGGGCGTGCGCGCGCCCGCGCGTATGTTGGTTGCCGTTCTGGCAATGGCCCCGGTTGCAGGCATGCCGCCAAAAATTGCAGATCCGATGTTTGCAATACCTTGCGCGACGAGTTCCTGTCCGGGGCGATGGCTGTAGCCGGTCATGCCGTCTGCGACCGTTGCAGACAACAGCGATTCCAGGCCGGCCAGAAAGGCAATCGTAAACGCCGAGGGCCACAGCCGTTGGAACAGTGCCAACGAAACACTCGGCAGGTGTGGAGCGGGTATTCCCGTCGGCATGGCTGGAAACCGGTCTCCGACCGTGACGACCGGCAACTGCAGCAAAGCCACGGCCAGAGAGGCGACGAGGAGCGCAATGAGAAACGCCGGCAGTTGCGGTGCGAATCGTCGCAGCAGCAAGATCATGGCCAGAGTCGCGCCGCCCACCCCGAGAGTTAACAGGCTGACGGAACCGATCGCGCTGAAGTACGCTGCCCATTTGGGGATGAATTCGGCGGGCAGCGGACCGGTTCTCAGTCCCAAGAAGTCGCCCACCTGGCTCGACGCGATGATGACTGCAATACCGGCGGTAAATCCGGTGATCACCGGCATCGGGATGAAGCGCACCAGCCTGCCGATACCTGCGTAACCCGCCGCAATCAGAATGAAGCCGGCCAATAGGGTAGACACGAGCAGCCCGGTATAGCCGTGCGCGGCGATAACGCCGGCGACGATGACGACGAACGCGCCGGTGGGTCCGCCGATCTGCACGCGCGAGCCGCCAAGCAGCGAGATGAGGAATCCCGCGACGATCGCCGTTACCAAGCCCTGATTGGGAGACGCCCCGCTGGCAATGCCAAGCGCCATGGCCAGTGGCAGTGCGACGATGGCGACCGTGAGGCCGGCCAGCGCATCGCCGCGCCACAGCTTGCCGATTTGACCTTCGCGCCAAACAACAACGAGCTTCGGTGTAAAAGCGTGCCAAAAACTGGGTACTCGGGCTGTCATGCAGTCAAGTATCGCTTAAGGCCGGCAGCCTCGGTAGTAGAATGCCGAAATGAGCCGAGACGACGAAGATCGCATCCTGCATGGCCTGTACTACTACCGCGAGAACATCGACGAGGATGTGCAGGTCTCGAGCGAGCAGCTGTTGTGGCTTGCTATGCATCCCTTGCGCGAGGGTGAGGCGTGGAACAAGGAAGGCAAATTGCAAAGCCTGGATCCTTCCGAGTTCCCCGCAGAAATCCGCGGCAAGCTGCTCACCGCAAAGCTCGAATTGCCGCTGCGCTACCTCCAGTACCGGCGCTTGATCACTTATGCCAGGCGCAGCGACGGCATGCTCTATGCTGCGGTTACGTTTGCCGGTGCGGACCGGGCCATTCGTCTGCACACACAGCGGGGCCGCCTGGATCTCTGGTACCGCGAACGCCGGGACGGCATCGTCGGGGTGAGCGTGACCGTCTTGATCTCTTTCATCACCGCGTTGCTCACCGTTCTCGTGGTCGACAAAATCCTGCGGTTCTAGCCGCCGATTCGACCTGTTGCGCATTTGCAGCGTGCTTATGTCGCACGCGCTTTGAGCCATAGCACGCATCGCGGACGCGATATAAATTTCCCTGTTTACATATACGGCGCGGCATCGAGAACTGAGACGTACGTACGGTTGTTATGGTGAGTGTCGCTTTTTTTAGACGGGTTGAATCGTCGAGAATGTTGCGCAGTACAAATACCGATAGCAACTGGAATACCGCAACATGTCACCAAGGAACGCGCAACGGAAATGGTTGCTGTCGTCCGTCATTCTCGGCGTCACGCTGTGTCTGACGGCATCGAATTTCCGCACCAAGCCCGCGGCTGCAACTCCCCGTGCGGCGCGTGCCGGCGTGATGAAAGGGCCGGCACTGGCAGCGTTGCTGCCGCGCCTCGGTGTTATGGCATCCCAACCTCGTCACCGCTACATCATTCAGTCCGAGAGCGCTGCGATGGCTCGCAATGCCGTGTCCCAAGCAGGCGGCATCGTGACCGGCGATTTGAGCGTCATCCGTGCAGTGGCCGCGGCGCTGGATGAGCGCGAACTGTCAGCGCTGCGCGCTGAAGGGCTGCCGCAGCTTCAGGTTTATGACGACTCCGCGGTGGTCGCAAGTTCCATGGGTCCGCTGCCCGAAACCAACTATCCGAGCGAGGTCGATGCAGCCAACCTGCATGTCGGCGGCATGACCGGCCGCGGTGTCACGGTGGCGGTAATCGACTCAGGGCTTTGGAATCAGGAGGGCCCGCTGCAAAGCGCGCCGGGCACAAGCCACAGCCGGGTACTGGCCCAATATGACGTGATCCTCGCGCGGCAGAATCCGCATTACTATTTGCCGCCGGCGCTCGAGTCGTACAGCCGCAGCATCAACGATCCCTACGGTCACGGCACCCACGTAACGTCGGTCATTGCCAGCAGCGGTGTTGCGACGACGGGCCGATATCAAGGCGTCGCGCCGGGCGTCAATCTGGTTTCGGTGCGCGCATTGGACAGCAACGGCCAGGGTCTGTATTCGGACGTGATCAGCGCCGTGCAATGGGTCATCAATCAGCGGCAGCGATACGGCATTCGCGTGCTGAATTTGTCGCTGGGCGCGCCGCCGTCAGGCCCTTACTGGCAGGATCCTCTGAACCAGGCCGTGATGTCCGCCTGGGCATCGGGCATCGTGGTCGTCACCGCCGCAGGTAATCGCGGCCCGGATCCCTTGTCCATCGATGCCCCCGGCAATGTTCCCTACGTCATCACGGTGGGCGCCGTCACGGACAATTACTTTCCGATGCAGGTAAATCAGTATCGACTGGCCTCGTTCTCGTCGGCAGGGCCTACTTTTGAGGGCTTCGTGAAGCCCGATGTGCTCGGCATGGGTGGGCATATTCAGGCGTACGCTCCCGACAACGGTACGCTGGCGCAGGAATATCCGTCGTGGATCGCTGAGCCGTACCAGGACATGACCATGTCGGGCACGTCGCAAGCGGCCGCGACCGTGAGCGGCGTGGTTGCGCTGATGCTGCAGGTGAACCCGAGGTTGACGCCGGATCAAGTGAAGTGCCATCTCATGTCCGGCGCGCATCCGGCGGTCAATTCGGCGGGAAATCTGGCCTACAGCGTTTTCCAGCAGGGCGTCGGCTTGGTGGATGCGCACGACGCGGCGTATAGCAACGCCTCGGGTTGTGCAAATCAAGGCATCAATGTGACGCTGGACCTCCTCGGTTTGCAGCATTATGGCGGCCGCGCCAACGAAGACTCGAATGGCAATTTCTACATCATGCAGGTCAAGGCGAGTGCAACGCCGCTGCAGTCCTTGTTGGGCGGCATCGGTACGCTGGTTTCGAAACTTCCCTTGGTCGGACCGCTGCTGAAAGGCCTGCCTTTGCTGGGAGATGGCTTGCTGTGGAACGGCGCCTACACGACGAGCAGCGGCTATTCGTGGAGCGACGGCTATTCGTGGAGCGATGGCTATTCGTGGAGCGACGGCTACTCATGGAGCGACGGCTATACGGGCATCGACGTTCCCCAGCCTGAATAATCGAAAGGTTCCTCATGCGGATTTGCAGGCGCGTTTTTCATGTCTTGGTTGCCTGCGCAGCGACGGCGATGTTGAACACCGTCGCGCTCGCCGGTGCGCCCACGCCCGCCACGCGGCCGATGTATTTCCAGCACCTGACCATGCGCGATGGGCTGTCCATGAGCACCATCAACAGCATCGTGCAAGACTCGCAAGGCTACGTCTGGCTTGCGACGGAAGCGGGCCTCAATCGCTATGACGGCTACAACGTGCGCCAGTTCCGCCGCGATCGCGGCAATCCGCACGGCCTCGCCAGCGACTATGTCTGGTCGATGGCCGAAGACGCGCAGGGCGATCTATGGCTCGCGACCGATGGCGGCGGTGTGGCGCGCTGGGACCGGCGAACCGAGACATTCCAACAATTCAGGCATGATCCGCAGCAGCCGCAATCGCTCGCGAGCGATGGCGTGCGCGCGTTGTTGATCGATTCCAAAGGGCGCATCTGGGCGGGCACCAAGGACCGCGGGCTGGATATTCTCGACCCACGGACGGGTACGGCGCGACATTATCGGCATCGCGATTCGGACGCCTATTCTTTGCCCTCGGATGCCATCGGCGCGCTATACACCGATCATGAGGGTCGAATTTGGGTCGGCAGCGACGGCGGACTCAGCCGCTACGATGCAACCGCCGACGGATTCGTTACTTACGGCGAGGCCATGAGCGCGGCACAGCTCAGCGACCTGCGCGTTCGCGCCATTCGTGAAGATCACACCGGGGTATTGTGGATCGGCACCGTCAGCGGCGGTCTCGCGCGGCTCGATCAGACCGGCAACGTGTTGACGGTGTTTCGGCACGACGCAAGTAATCCGCGGTCCCTGAGTCACGATCACGTATGGGCGGTCCTGGAGGACGATGCGCAGCGGCTGTGGATCGCCACTGCGGACGGCTTGGATTTATTTGATCGCAGCTCGGACTCGTTCGTGCGCTATGGGCACGATGCCGACAACCCTCAAAGCCTTCGCGATGCCGATGCCATGTCTTTGTACCAGGATCGCGGCGGCGTGCTCTGGGTCGGGACGCGCGAAGGCGGTGCGAGCCACTGGAATCCCCGCAGCTGGCTGTTGGGTCACTACTTCAGCGATGCGTTTCGCGGCGCGCAAATTGAATCCTTCGCGGAAGATGGCGCGGGAAGGGTGTGGGTGGGAACAATCGGCGCCGGATTGATCGAAATCGACACCCGCACCGGTCGCGAGCGCCACTACGGGGCCGACAAATCCGCCGGCGGCCTGCAATTGTCGGACGACCGGGTCATGGCGTTGCTGAACGATCATCAGGGCAGCTTGTGGATCGGCACCATGTCCGGCGGACTGGACCGGCTCGATCTCGGGAGCGGCAAGCTGCGCGTATATCGCTCGACGGCGGCCGATGCGAGCACGCTGCCGGCCGACGGGGTCATGTCGCTGTACGAAGATCGGCTCGGCACGCTCTGGGTCGGTACATTCCGCGGCGGCTTGGCCAGCATTGATCGGGCCACCGACAAGATCACCCGTTATCCTGTCGGAGCGGCAGCGGCGAACTCGCTCAGCAGCTCGAAGGCCAGCGCAATCGCGGAGGATTCACTCGGCAATCTTTGGATTGGCACCGTTGGTGGAGGACTCAATTTATTTGAGCGAAAATCCGGCCGTTTCCATGCTTACCGCCGCGATGATCGCGACCCGAAGAGCCTAAGCGACGATACGGTCTACGCGCTGCACGTCGATCCGCAGGGCGATTTGTGGGTGGGCACCGCGGGCGGAGGCCTTGATCGCGTCGTCGGCAGCTCCGCGAAGCCGGACGCCGTGCAATTCGAAAACCAATCCGGCCTCCGGGGAATGCCGAGCCAGGTGGTTTATGGCATCGAATCGGATCGCGAAGGACGCTTATGGCTGAGCACCAACAATGGCTTGGCGCGATTCGATACACGCCTGCATTCCGTCAAGATTTTCCATCAGGTGCATGGCCTTCAGGACGAGGAATTCAACGTCAACGCGCACTTCCGCAGCCCCGACGGCATTTTGTATTTCGGCGGCAATCATGGCTTCAATGCCTTCTCGCCGAATCTCATCGCCTCCGACGGGCTCGCTCCCCCGGTGGTGCTGACCATGGCATCGAAGCTCAACCAGCCCATGACGGCGCAAGAACTGCCGAGCGCTACGCGGCCGCTGGCGCTGGCATACGACGACAAGTTGGTGACCCTGGATTTTTCCGCGTTGGACTTTACGTCGCCGGCCGACAATCACTATTCATACCGGCTCGAGGGATTTGACGCCGGCTGGATCGATGCGGGAACCACGCATCGCGCCACCTATGCCAATTTGGACGCCGGCGACTACACATTCGAGGTGCGCGCGGCAAATGCCGATGGCATTTGGAGTGAAGACAGTTTGACCATTCCGGTGCACGTGGCGCCGGCTCCCTGGAATACGCTCGCCGCGCGCATTGTTTATTTCCTGATCGGCGTCGGCGTGCTCGCGTATCTGTGGCGCTTTCAGCGCCAGCGTCGCCGGCGGGAACTGCGCTATAGCCGCGAGCTGGAACACACCGTGCGGCTCAGAACGCATGAACTCGAGGAGCGCAATCAGCAGCTGCAGGTGCTCACGCGCGCCAAGAGCGACTTCGTGGCGCGTATGAGCCACGAGCTGCGCACGCCGATGAATGGCGTTCTCGGCATGACCAGCTTGCTGCTGGACACGCACATCGACCCGTCGCAGCGCCGCTTCGCCGAGGCCATTCACCGCTCGGCCGATTCACTTCTGGCCATTGTCGATGATGTGCTGGATTTCTCGAAGATCGAAGCCGGACGGCTGCAGCTGGAGTCCGTCGAGTGCGACCTGATCGAGATCCTGGAACAAACCGTGGAGATGCTGGCGGCCCGTGCCGCGACCAAAGGCATCGAGCTGTTGTGTGATTCGCCGCCGTCCAGGCTGCCGCGAGTGAAGCTGGACGCGGTGCGGCTGCGTCAGGTACTCGTGAATCTCGGCGGCAACGCGGTGAAATTCACCGAACGCGGCGAGGTCATTCTGCGCCTGAGCTCACCGGGCACCGCCGAGGGATTGCTCAACGTCCGCGTGGAAGTGACGGACACCGGGGTGGGTATTGCGCCGGAAAGCCAGGCGAAAATATTCGATGAATTCGCTCAAGAGGACGCGTCGACCACGCGCCGCTTCGGCGGTACTGGTCTCGGCCTCGCGATCTCACGCCAGCTCATAGAACTCATGGGCGGCCGGCTCGAAGTGAGCAGCACGCCCGGCAAAGGCTCGACATTCTCGTTCGACCTGTCGTTGCCGCTTGCCGATCCGGCAGCGCAAGCGCCCGCGCCGCCGCGCAGCCTGCAAGGCGTTCGGGCGCTGGTGGTGCATGAGAATGCCGCGGCGCGCATGTTGCTGGGCAAGACGTTGCGAGCCTGGAGTGCGCGTCCGACCGAGGTTGCATCGCTGGCCGAGGCGCTCAGCGCCTCGACAGCTCCCCACTACGATGCGTTGGTGATCGATGACTGCCTGATTGCCGAGTCGGCAAGCCTATGGCGGGAAGTACGCAACCGTTTGGGAAAGAATCTTCGCACCATTCGTCTGCTGAGCTTCGTCTCCTTGAGCTCGAGCGGCGCCGCCGACGATTCCTTGCTGGACACCGAGCTGACCAAGCCGATTCGCCTCGCCGAGCTGCACCGGGCGCTGATCGGCTGTTCCGAGGACAGCACCCCGCTGACAGAGCGGACCGTTGCGTTGAAAAAGCCTGCCGGGATGCTGCCCGCACTTCGCGGCCGCATTCTGGTGGTCGAAGATCAGCCTTTGAATCGTGAAGTGGCCATCGGCATGCTCACCTCCTTGGGATTGGAGGTCGAAACCGCGCATCACGGCCAACAGGCCCTCGACATCATGCAGTCGCGCCCTTTCGATGTCATTTTGATGGATTGCGAAATGCCCGTCATGGATGGGTTTTCCGCGACGCGCGCGCTGCGCGCCCGCGAGCCGGCCGGCGTGCATATTCCCATCATCGCCCTGACCGCCGATGTGACCAGCACCGGGCGCGCGGGCTGCCTGGCGGCCGGGATGGACGATCATCTGGCAAAGCCCTTCAGGCGCGAGACGCTGCACGGCATCCTTGCACGCTGGCTCGACGCATCGAAGCCCGAGGCGGCGATGCCGAACGCGCCCGCGCAATCGCCAAAGCCCGCTCCAGACACCGTGCCGCTTCTCGATGGTGCAACGCTGGACGCGCTGCGCGCGTTGCCGCGCTCGGGACCCAAGGACATGCTTACGCATATCGGCGAGATGTACCTGCTGGACTCGCGCGGCCTCATCGCAACGATTGAACAATCGCTGAACGCCGGCAACGGCGCGGAACTGGCGCGCGCGGCGCACGCGTGGCGCTCCTACAACGGCAACGTCGGCGCGAACACCCTGGCGCAGCTCTGCCGCGAACTCGAGGAAGCGGCGCGAGCCGCGAATTTTACCGGCGCGCGCGCGACCTATTCGCAGATCCAGGCACTGCATAATCGCGTGCGCGACGAGCTGCAGCTCGAAATGCGCAAATCAGCATGAAAACCCCGGCCAAACCAATTCGCGTGCTGATCGCCGACGACGATGCGATTTTGCGTGAGATCGCCGCCGCCATGCTCAAAGAGGCAGGTTTTGCCGTGCAGACTGTGGCCAGCGGCGATGCGGCGGTTGCGGCGTGCGCGCTGCGCATGCCGGATATTGCTTTGCTCGACGTGGAAATGGCGGAAGGCGACGGCTATCAGGCCTGCACCAACATTCGCTTCCTGCCGGGCGGCGCGGACCTGCCGATCGTGATGGTGACCGGCTGCGACGACACCGCATCGATCGATCAGGCCTACGAGGCCGGTGCAACGGATTTCATCGTCAAGCCCATCAACTGGACGCTGTTGACGCACCGCATTCGTTACGTCATGCGAGGTGCGCGCACCATAGAAGCCCTGCGATTCAGCGAACAAAAGAATGCGGCGCTGTTGAAGGCGATACCCGACGGCATCTTTCTCGTGGACAGCTCAGGTTCCATCGGCCATTGCTTCAGCCCCATCGAGGGATTGGCGCATATCAAGGAAACCGAAGCGCAATCGCTGTTCGACCTTCTGCCTTTGGCCAAGCGTGGGCATGCAATGGATTGCCTGAGTGCGGCCTTGCGCGGCGAACCGGCGGTATTTGAGTTTTCGGCGGAGGACAAGGCAACCCCGATCCGCCACTTCGAATGCCGCTACTTGCCTAATTCGGCCGGCCAGGTCCTGGCGATCATTCGCGACATTACGGCGCGCAAGGAAACCGACGCGCGGATACATCGGCTGGCCTACTTTGATGCGTTGACGGGACTGCCCAACCGCGAATGGATCCGCGAATACTTGTCGCAAGTGTTGTCCGAGGCGAGGCGGCGTCATCGGCACCTGGCATTGCTGTACGTCGATTTGGATCAATTCAAGCGCGTCAATGACACCCTGGGGCACGGAACCGGCGATGCGCTGCTGCGCCAAGTCGCGGAAAGATTGCAAGGCGCGGTCGATCAGATCGGCGTTGACGGCGTGCAGGGGCAGATCGCCCGTTTGGGGGGCGATGAGTTCATGATCGTGCTCACCGGGTTGCGCGATGCGATGCACGCGGAACAAGCGGCTGCGCGAATGCTCACCGAGCACGCGGTACCGTATTGGCAGGCGAGCTACGAGCTGGTCGTGACGTCCAGTATCGGCATCGCCAAGTATCCCGAACATGGCGATGACGTGCAGAGCCTGCTCAAGAATGCCGAGGCGGCCATGTACGAGGCCAAATCGAGCGGCCGCAATCAGCTGCGCGTGTACGACTGCGCAGTCAGCGCGCGCGCGTTGAAGCGTTTGTCGCTGGAAATGGAACTGAGGCGCGCCGTCGAAGACTCCAGTCTCGAGGTTTACTACCAGCCAAAATACGACGCGCGATCGCTCAAATTGGTCGGTGGAGAGGCGCTGCTGCGCTGGTTCCACCCATCGAGAGGCCAGATCCCGACCGCGGATTTTATCGCCATCGCCGAGGAGACCGGGCTGATTGCCGATATCGGCAAATGGACCATGAAGCGGGTCTGCCGCGATCTGGCCGAGTGGCGTGCCGCAGGACTGGCGCCGCCGCGCGTTGCCGTGAACGTCTCGGGACGGGACTTCGCACATCCGGAGGCGTTGCTCAGGCTCAGCGATACCGTCGCCCAGGCGAATTTATCGCCGTCGCTATTCGAACTGGAGCTGACCGAAGGTGTTTTGATGCGCGACGCCGAAGCGGGGCGCCGTTCGCTGTTGGCGCTCAAGGAATTCGGCTTTGCGCTCGCGGTCGATGATTTCGGCACGGGCTATTGTTCGTTGAATTACTTGAAGCGCTTTCCGCTCGATACGCTGAAGATCGACCGCTCATTCGTCGCGGACATCAGCGACGATCCCGATGATGCAGCGATCGTGCGTGCCATTATCGCCCTTGGGCATACCTTGAGCCTCAAGATCGTCGCCGAAGGCGTGACCACTCAAGCGCAGCTCGAGTTCCTGCGGGCCGAGGGGTGCGATGCCATCCAAGGATTTCTGATGAGTCCGGCGATCGCCGTGGATGCGTTTGTCGAGCTTCTGCGCGCGGCGCCGTCGGCGACCGTTCGCAATGCCGCCGCGCCTATTCGCCACGTGGGATGAGCTGGCGTCGTGCGTGCGTGCAGCTGATGAAGGCCGCGTAGCTCCACGCCAGTTGCTGCGCGGATCGTTGCACGCCCGTGTGCTGATCAAACTGTTCGGACAGCTCGCCGCTTGGCGGGGTGTAGGCGCGTATGGTTTCCAGGAATGCATCGCCGCGGTCCGCCAGCTCCTGCATCGCCGGGGACTGCGCCGCTGCGCGAAAGCAAAACTCCGCGGCCGCCAGGGTCGAAAAGTAATAGGCGCCGCCGGAATAATAAACATCGCCCGCATAGCGGCCCATCGCCGGGCCGCGGACGGCACTTCGATTTCTATTGATGGCATATTCGGCGTCAAATAACGCCTCCAATCTCGCCAGCGTCGCATGCATGCGCGGGTCTCGCACGGAGTGCGTTGCCGAGTCTCCACCGGCGTGAATCGCCGCGAAGATGACCGAGATATCGAGTTCCTTGGTCGAGGGTGCCTGCGGCTCCAAAAGTCGCGATTTGTAGATTTGCAGATCCTCGCGCCAGAAGCCATCCAAAGTCTTGATGATCGCATTCGACTCTGCGCGGCAAGCCGTCGCATCCGCCCGCTCGCCGCGACCTTCGAACCAATCCGCGCCCGCTTCCAGCGCCCGCGCCGATGCGCGCAGCGTGTAGTAGTGCAGACCTTTTTCCTCCTCCCAAATATCGAAACTGGCCTCGCGCCAGTGCTGCAGCGTAAACCGCAGGTCCGCGCGAAGCAGCGCATCGACTGCCGCTGCGAGGTCATTCTCGATCCGGGCCGTGTTTTGCCAATGCAGCAGCACGATCGCCCGCATCGCCGGGCCGTCATATTGCGGACGCGGCCATTTGGAAATGTCCAGGGTACCGTCCGGATTGACCCGGGTCTCGCCTAATAGCGCCTCGCCATGTGCCGCCGCCAGGTCCATCTCCGGGCGCACATATTGACGATAGTTGGGGGCGATCGCCTCGCGCCAAGACGGCGACTCCCCCAGGCGGCGCCCATCCAAATCCTGCAGCGATAAGCTGAAGCGGACAAAGTCGGCGAAGTGCGTGAAGAACTCGCCATCCATGTCGGGGTCCTGGAACAAGATGCGCAGCGCATCGACCACGATGGCTGAATCGCGAAACCAATGAAAGAAATAATCCGGCTCCGGATCATAAGCGCCGAGCACGGGCGAGGCGACGATGGAGCCCTTTTGCGGTCGGATTGTTTGCGCGAAGCCCGGACGAACCTTGAGGATGCCGACGGGGGAGACACTGCGCAGCATGGCGGCCGCGCTGTGTCGATATTGGCGCTCAATCCAACGATCGAGCGGCTCCATCAGCGGCTAAAACTCAATGCCCGTAGTCCCGCTTGGATCTCGGGTGCCTTCATGAACAACTTCCACAAAAGGCCTGTGCGGTGATTTTCGATCATCACCACAATCGGCCCCTGATCGATGGCCAGGTACGTATCCGCGTACCAATCCCTGGACTCGCAGAATGCATCGACAAAGCCAAAGCGGCCCCAAATCTTCTCGCCGTGAACGGTGAGGAAGTGACGCAGGGCCTGCATCGACTCCTTCGGCGCATAGGGCATGCTGGCCAGAGCCGCAGTGGGCGCAATGGTGCCGTCATCTTCATCGGGGGTGTGCACGGCATAACCGTCAGGACCGTCGCTCGAGGTGAGGCCCCAGCAGGACGCACCGTAGCCTTTGAAATGCCGCGGATTCGCCACACAGTGCGCGTGATGGATGCGCACATGGTTGACGTTCTGCTGCCAATAGTCCGCGTATTGATCCTTCAGGCCGCGTGGATCGATGCCGCAGAAGGAATACTGCGAGAGGAACAGCGGGCCGCCGAAATCCGGGCCCAATGGCAGCGGGACGTCGTAATACGGCTTGCCGTTGAGGAAATGGCGTCCCACTGCGAAGCCCTTGTGATAAACGCGCGGATCGATCGAGTAGCGGGGCGCGGACGCGGCGAGCAGGTAGGTGATCAAACATTCGTTCCAGCCGCGGATGTCCAGTTCCTGCGCCCAGCCGTTGTTGGGGCTCCAGTGCCACAGTAATACCAGCGTGCCGCGGGTGTACCAATCCCATTCCACGTCATTCCACAAGTAGTTGACCAGGCCCCTCACGCGGGATTCCTCGCCGGTGTCGCGATTGAAATATTCCCTGGCGCACAGCAGCCCCATCATCAAGAACGAGGTCTCGACCAGATCGCCGCCGTCGTCCTTGCGGGTGAACGGTATCGTTGCGCCGGTGCGCCCGTTCATGAAATGCGGAAATGCGCCGTGATAACAAGTGGCGCGGGTCAGCAGCTTGAGCATCTGTCCGAGACGTTCCAGTGCCGCGTCGCGCGAGATCCAGCCGCGCTCGGCGGCGACGATCAGGGCCATCACGCCGAATCCTGAGCCGCCGGTCGTCACCAGATCATCCGCCGGTACGGCTGCGGCTGTGCAACGATCCGGCGCGAGGCCGCTCACCGGGTGCGACGCTTCCCAAAAAAAAGCGAAGGTTTGCCGCTGCACCGCCTCGAGCAACTCCGCATCGGGCAGTACGGCAAGATCGGCAGGGCTTGGGTTAGGGTGTTTCATGTTTGGGGACTCGCCGCTAATGGGAGCGCAGCCGCCGCCGGCACTGTCGCCGCCGGAGTCTTCAGTTTCTTTGCCGTGGGATCCATGACCAAATGCAAAACCCTCGAAAAGGAATGGTGTGCGTCGCTGCGTCCGATATAAATTATCCCCGATTGTGCAAGATCCTTGGTGAAAATGTCGACCGCGCGCTCGAGCGCCGCATCGTCCAGCGAATCGAGCACTTCATCGATGAGCACCCAGGGCGCCTTGTGGATGATTACGCGCGCCAAGGCCAGCGCCTGCTGCTCGTCTTCGTTCAGCTCGCGATCCCAACGCTGGGTTGAATCGAGCAGCGAGCTCAGGCGCTGCAGGCCGACGCGCTCGAGCGCGTTGCTGCACGCCTTGGCTGCAAAATCGCCGGTCGGCTTGGGGTAGGCCAGCACTTCCATCAGCGTGCCGGGCGGAAGATAAGGCGTGCGCGGCATGTACAAGATTTCCTCATCGGCCGGATGCGTGACGCTTCCCGAGCCCCAGGGCCACAGCCCCGCGAGGGCGCGAAATAGCAGGGTTTTGCCGGTTCCTGATTCTCCCACGATGAGGACGCGCTCGCCGCGCTTGATTTGCACCTTCCTCTCCTGAAGCACGGTGCTGCCGCTCGGCGACGAAATCTGCAGGTCGTTCACGTCGAACTCTCCCACGGGCCCGGTTGAATACGAAATGCGGTTCTCCACATCGTGCATGACGTCAGTGTCGATCACTGCGCGCCTAAAGCCTGCGACGCGCAGCAATGTCGCACGCCAGTCCGCGATGGTGCTGAAATTATCGACGAACCAGCGCAGCGATGATTGGACCTGCATGAAGGCGCCCGAGGCGAGCATCAGGCCGCCGAAAGTGAGATTGCCGGCGAAGTACAAGGGCGCCGCAACCAGAATCGGGGCCACCAAGGTGAACCATCCATAACCCGCTGTGATCCAGGTGAGGTTGGTCAGGCCGGTCACCAATCGCGCGGTGGCCGCAAGCACGCCCTTGAAATCCATTTCGATGCGCCGCGCCTCGTCGGGCTCACCGGCACTCAAGGCGATGGCGTCGATGTGCTCATTGACACGGACCAGCGAGAAGCGCAAGTCCGCCTCGCGTGCATAGCGCTCCGCGTTGCGGTCGATCAGACTGCGGCCCACCCAATAGCTGAGCAGTGAAGCTGAGCCCGAATACACGATTGCCGCCCAGACCATGTATCCCGGAATCACAATTTGGCGGCCGTCAAAGTGAAAAGCGAAATTATTGGACAGGCTCCAAAGTACTTTCACGAAACTCGCGAGCAAAATCGATGATTGCAACAGCCCGATGCCAAGATCCCCGGTCAGCTCGGTGAGGTGGCGCGCGTCCTCGTGCATGCGCTGGTCAGGATTCACGCCCATCGGGCCGGAGTTCGTCAGCCGAAAGGCGCGGCCCGGCGTCAGCCAGTTTTGAATCAGATCATGGCCCAGGCCTTGGCGCAGCTTGAGCTTCAAAGTCTCGCCGAGCCAACGCTGGCCCACATTGAGGATCAGCAATGTGCCGGCGATCAATCCAAAAATGCCCAGTTGATCGAGGAATTGCGCAAAGTCCCGATGCGACAGGGCATCATAGAAGGGCTGATTCCAGGTATTGAGCCGGATTTGCCCGTAGGCGGTCGCCGCAACGACGAAGAATATGGAGCCCGACAATAGAAACAGTGTACTGCGCACCGGCGAAGCCCATAGAGCGCGCGCCATCATGTCGAGCTGCGGGAACAGTCTCGCGTTCGCGAGCTCGTCGGCATCCGCGGGATTTGGGGTTTGCGCCGGGCTATCTTTGTTCATTCGCTTCTCTCAAACAGGGTAGTTCCTCCATTATCATTCAGGCACAGAGTTTTCTGGGAGCTAAAGTTAAGTGAGCCGCGTCGAAAGTTTACTCAGCCGCATGACGTTGACCGAAAAACTGGGCCAACTCACCATGACGGCCTGCGGGCAGGCCGTGACCGGTCCTACAATCGCCGGCGATTCCACGGAGGCGGTCAAGAGCGGCGCAATCGGCAACCTGCTGAATCTGGTGGGCGCGGAAAATGTGCGCGAAATGCAGCAGCTGGCCGTCGGTGAATCGCGGCTGGGGATTCCTCTGCTCATCGGCTACGACGTCATTCACGGACACCGGATTCTCTTTCCCATCCCTTTGGGCGAGGCGTCGTCATTCGATCCGGAGTCGTGGGCCTTGAGCGCGCGCGAGTCGGCAAAGGAGGCCGCGGCCGATGGTCTCCATATGACGTTTGCGCCGATGCTCGATGTCGCGCGCGATCCTCGTTGGGGCCGCATTGCCGAAAGCCCGGGTGAAGACCCGTTCGTGGGCGCGCGCATGGCTGAGGCGAAGGTGCGGGGATTCCAGGGCGCTGACCTGTTGCAGGCGGACGCGCTCGCCGCATGCGCCAAGCATTATTGTGCTTATGGATCCGTGGCGGCGGGCCGCGATTACGCGCCGGTCGATATTTCGGACAGAACGCTGCACGAAGTGCATATGGTGCCGTTTGCCGCCGCCGTGTCCGCGGGTGTGGCGGCAATCATGCCGGCGTTCACCGATCTTAACGGCGTGCCCATGACGGCGCATCACGACTTGCTGCGCAACTGGCTGCGTGGCCGCTTCGGATTCGATGGTGTCGTCATCAGCGATTACAACGCCATTGCGGAGTTGATCCGCCATGGCATCGCGGCGGATCTGGCCGAGGCGGCGGCGCTCGCATTGAAAGCGGGAGTGGACATCGACATGATGGCCGATGCGTATCGGCGGGGATTGCCGGTCGCGTTGGAGCGGGGCGCGGTCAGCATTGCGGAAATCGACCAGTCGGTGCGGCGCGTTTTGCTTTTGAAAGAGCGGCTCGGACTATTTGAGGATCCCTACCGGCGCGGCAAGAGTCCCGAATCATCCGCCGCACACACGCACCGGCGGCAGCTGGCGAGGAAAATCGCCGCGCGCTCGATAGTCCTGCTCAAGAACGACGGCGATGTTCTGCCGATGTCGCGCGCCGCGCACCGCCTGGCCGTGATCGGCCCGTTGGCGAACGTATCCGCCGAAATGCGCGGCGTGTGGTGGGGCGCAGCCGCGCCGCAAGGTCACGTGACCGTGCTCGAAGGCTTACGTGCCGCGTTCCCGAAGGCTGAGATTCTGCATTCGGCTGCCGTTGATATCGAAAGTCAGGACTTTAGCGGAATCGTCGGCGGCGTGGATCATTGCACGGTTGCGGATGCGATCATTCTCTGCCTGGGCGAAGCGGCCGTGATGAGCGGCGAAGCCTCCAGCCGCGCGCATCTGGGATTACCCGGCATCCAACGCCGTCTAGCGGAGGCCGTCTTCGAACGCGCGCGGCGTTCCGCGATTCCGGTGATCGTGATTTTGTTTTCGGGACGTCCGCTGGTCGTACCCTGGTTGGTGGAGCACGCCAACGCGGTGCTTGCAGCCTGGTTTCTGGGCAGCGAGGCCGGAAATGCGCTCGCCGATGTGCTCACGGGGCAGGTGAGCCCCAGTGGGCGAACGCCCGTGAGCTGGCCGCGCGCTGCCGGCCAGGTGCCGATTTTTTTCAGCGAGCGTCCCAGCGGCCGGCCCTTCGATGCGCAGGATAAATTCACCAGCAAGTATCTCGACGTCGCGAATGAGCCGCTGTTTCCATTTGGATTCGGTCTTACCTACGGCCGCTTTGAGTTCTCGAATCTTCGCCTGTCATCCTCCGCAATCGGCATCGATGATGCGCTGACGGTTGACGTGGATGTCATCAATCGAGGCACGCGGGAGGCAGAGGAGACCGTGTTTTTGTTTACGCACGACAAGGTGGCGAGCGTCTCGCGGCCAAAATTGGAGCTGAAGGGCTTCGGCAAGATCAGCCTGCTGCCCGGCAAGAGCGGGACGGTGTCGCTGTCGTTGCGTGCCTCCGATCTGTGTTTTCTCGACTTGCAACTCAAGCCCGTGTTCGAGCCCGGCGAGGTCGAGGTGCTGGTCGGTCCCTATGCCGACCGAACACAACTACTGGCGGCGAGCATCCAGTTGGTCGCAAGCGGCCGTACGATCACGTCGCAAAAGCAGAAGACTAAATAACGTTATATATCAACTTATTAGCGTGACTAGCGGATGTTATTTCTATGGGGCGACATCTGCGAATGCGTGCAATGGCAGTCAATTAAGGATGAGCCTTGCCGTTGGCGGCCGCGCACGCCCACTGGTAAATGTTTTCGCCGGGCGTTCCGGGCACGATAGGCACCCACACCGCTTGTTTGATGTCGGTGGCATCGCTTTCTTCGCTACCGGTAATATTGTTTTCCGAGTAGTAGATGATCAGTAAGGCGCGCGCCCGCTCGTTGGCACAGTCGTATTGGATCTTCTCTACATAGCTCAAATAAACGCCGCCGTTGTTGCTTCGCTGCGCTTCGGGATACTCCTCCCGCAGCCACGCGGTCACCAGATGACCTGAGCGTTTCAACTGGTGCTCGGTGCTGAAGGATGCCCACGACCCATCGGGCGCGACGGACCTGAATTGCCAGCCACCCTCGGCGAGCGGGTTCAAGGTGCCAACCCAGGCCATGGGGTCTGCTTTGCGCGCGGCGCGCTGCGCCGCCAGTTTTTCCGACCTCGCCTGCGCAGCGGCCTGGGCTTGGGCGCGCTGCGCGTCCCACATTTTCTGCTGCTCAGGGGTTTGCGCGGCACAGAATGCCGATGGCAGCAGGCAAGCGCCGGCTAAAATGCCGGCGATCAAACAACGATAATTCCGGTTCATGGCTGTCATTTTAAATCATAGTCGTCGTCGCGAGAATGATAGTTGAAGGCCATGCGGTGATAGTAGTGTCGGATGAGAATGCCATCGCGCATCAGCACGTCATCCTCGATCGGCCCCAGCCTCTCCACCCGCGCGTGAATGAACCTATCGTCCAATTCGCCCGGAGTCCAGGCGACGAGCAGCAGATTTCGGCCGTCCACCGACTTCGGGGGAAGCCACTGCCCATACATCAGGCCCATGCCGCCGAACAGATGGCTGTTCGCCGTTTGCAATCCCTCGGTGGAGTGCGCGCCGCCGTAGAAGGCGAGTTCGCTGGCGATGGCATAGCGGTCCATGCCCACGATGAGCGGCTCGGTACCGGTGTCCTTGCGATTTGCATCTGCCGTCTCGATCACGTGCGCGCTCAAGTCGCGCCATCCCACGGGAATTGCTTCAATGTGCTTGTCGTAACCTAAGCCCGGCATCCCCAGCACCAAGTAGTGCAGTCCTGCGCTGTATATCAACAGCATGACGAGGACGGTGGGCATCCAGGCGGCTCGAACCCCTCTCGTGAACCTTCCGACCCGCGGATCCTTATTCATCATGACGAAGGCCATTGCAGGCAGCGCTGCAGTCCATGGTGCGCCGGTCCAATCCAGCTTCACTTCATGGCGCAGACTGAACAAGGCGAACACGGCGATGGGAACCAAAATGGCTAGATTGAACAGCCGGCGACTGCGCGCCGCGTCCGACGTTTCTTGGCCTCTGGGCCGGGCCGACAGCGCAGCGATGACGGCCAGCAGGCCGGTCGGGGTAATCAAGACGATGATGGAGCCGATCAGCTTGTGCAGGGCGAATTGCGGTGTCTCCGTGAGGCGGCGTGAGGTTTGAAAGGCAAACGATGCCCAGTCGTGCTGCGCATTCCAGATGATGACGGGAGAAAAGATTGCCAAGGCGAGCAGGGCGCCGACATAGGGTTCCCTGCGGGTCCACCAGCGGCGCGATGACGGGTCCGACGCCATGAAAGCCAGCGTTACGGGGCCGAGCAGCGCGATGGAATATTTTGAAATCATTCCTATCCCGAGGCAGATACCGGCAAACCACCAGGCCCGGGATCGGTTGCCGATCAGTGCGCGCTCCAGAAAGTAGAGCGACGCCGCCCACGCCGCCGCGAGGGGCGCATCGGGCGTCATGAGCAGCCCGGACAAAAAGAAATACGGTAGCGCCTGGACCAGCAGCAGGGCTGCCAGGGCCGTGGCCGCGCCGAAAAGATTGCGAGTCAGTTTATAAACGAAGATCGACGTGATTGCTCCGCAGAGCAGCGCTCCGGCGCGCACGCCAAACTCGGTTTGCCCGAACACGGCCGTTGCGACGCGGATCAGCCAGGCCACCATGGGCGGATGATCCAAGTAGCCGATGTCAAGGTGCCGCGAATAATTCCAGTAGTAGGTTTCCTCCGGCATCATTTCGACCGAGCCCGCATAGACCAGGCGCAGAACGAAGGCATAGACGATGAGACCGACCGCGGCATTGCGCCAGCGCGGTGCCGTGACCCCTAGGCCGAGCGCAACCGTGAAAACAATGCCGATTTGCGGCGCCCAGCCGCAGCGCTGCACAAGCAGCGCCAGGACGCCGGCCCGCAGGAACAAAGCCATGAAGCCGATGACTGCACTGCGCGCCAGGACGCGCCAAGCGGAGTCCTGTGCTGCGCGCAGCGCCGGCCAGCGCAATGACAAACTGAGGGCGTAGGCGATGGCGAAGGCATAAGCGTTGCCGGCGCGCAGCGACAGGCCGGCGCCGACGCAGGCGCAGAAGACCAGAATATCCAGCAAGGGCGCCAGCAGAATGCCGAGGCGTCGCGTGTCGAGCGCGGCTACAGCCACTGGGCTCTTTTGAATCGAAAATACAGCAGCACGTCAATCGCGCCCATGACGAATAGAGAGATGGCATAGCCGTAACGCCACTTCAGTTCCGGCATATGCTCGAAGTTCATGCCGTAAATGCCTGCGATCATGGTGGGTATCGCCAATAGGGCGGCATAAGCGGCGAGCCGCTTCATGGTTTCATTTTCTTGCAGCGTGATGAAGGACAAGTTCACGGATATGGCGGTTGCGATGGTGTCGCGGATTGAATCGGCTGTTTGATTCAGCCGCAGTAAGTGATCATAGATGTCTCGGAAATATTCCGTGATCCTCACGCACAGCGCGGGGACTCGGCCGCCGGTCAGATTCGAAACGCCTTCCAGCAGCGGCGCCACGGCATGCTTCATGATCATCAGGCGTTGCTTGAGCGCGTAGAGCGCCTCAATGTTGTCGCGCGGTGCGCCCTGCGGCGCGAAAATCCGCTGTTCGATGCCGTCCAGCTCATCTTCCAAGTTGTCGAGAATCGGGAAGTAGCGATCGACGATGGCGTCGATGACGGCGTACAGGACAAAGCCCGGACCCTGGCGCAGCAGTTTCGGTTCCCGTTCACAGCGCGCACGAACCTCGGCCAAGCCCTTTTGCGCCCGGCTGCGCACCGTGACCACATAATTGGGGCCGGCGAAAATGGCAAGCTCGCCCACGTGGTACTCGCCCGAGATGGGTTCGACCAGATGCAGCACCGCGAACAGCGAATCGCCGTATTCCTCAACCTTGGGCCGTTGGTGCCCCACCAGCGCATCCTCGACCGCCAAGGGATGCAAGTCGAAGGCCGTCTGCAGTTCGGCGAGCTCGGCCGCGGAAGGGTCCTGCAACGCCACCCAGACAAAGCAATGCGTGCGCTTCAAGTATTCCGCTATTTGCGCGGCCGATATATCGCCGACTTTGGTACCGTCCTGGTACGCGACGCAGCTGATGAGCATGCGTCTAAGTCTACGGCAAAGGTGCCAGGGTCGGGGGTGCAACCATCTCGCCCGGCGGCGAAGCTTGCGGCTGCACTTCCCGGAGAGGCGCGCTCGCAGGTTCCATCGGCACCGTCATCACGACGCGCAAACCCGGGCCGTTGTCGAGCAGCTCCAGCGCGCTGCCGTGCAGCTTTGCCACTGCCTGCACCAGGCTCAGCCCGAGACCGACACCCGGCGTGCCGCGGCTCGCGTCGCCGCGATAGAAGCGCTGCATCACCTTGGACTTTTCCGCATCATCAATACCCGGGCCGTTGTCGGAAACAGAAATCTCCGCGCGCAGATCCTCGCGTCTTTGCACCGCCACTTCGATTGAACCGCCCTGCGGCGCGTATTTGAGCGCGTTGTCGATCAGATTGCTCAGGGCCTGGGCGAGCAGCACCGGGTCGCCGGAAACCGCCAGTGGACCGTTGGTGCGCACCTTCAAATCGATCTCTTTTAATTCTGCGGCCGGTTCGTAGAACTCAACGGCGTTGGCCGCAAGGTCCGATACGTCGAGCGACACAAAACCGGAACGCCGCATGCCGGCGTCGATCTCGGCCAGTCTCAACAGCGCATCGAAGATGCGGATGACCCGGTCGACATCGGCCACCGCACCGTCGATTTCCGCGTAAGTCTCCTCGGTCGAGGGCCGTATCAGCGATAACTCCTCAAGCCGGGAGCGCAGTTCGGCCAGCGGCGTGCGCAGATCATGCGCAATGGAGTTCGAGACATTGCGAACGCCGTGCACCAGCAGCTCGATCTGGTCGAGCATGCCGTTGATGGTGCGCGACAGGGTGTTCAGTTCGTCGTCGTTCAAGTGAGTCGGCAGCCTATGCTTCAAATCGCCATGAATGATGGCGTAAACGGTGTGGCGAATGCTGTGCACGCGCGACATCAAAGCGCGGCGCGTGATCAGGCCGACCAACAATCCGGCGATGCACAGCACCGCAACCGCCGCGCTCAAGCCATACCAGAATCTAGTCTGCAATGGTTGAAACAACGCATTGTCTCTGCCCACGAGCAGGTTATAGTTGCCGAGCATGGCGACGTGCATCAGCGCTTGTTGTGCGCCGTTTTTACCGAAGTCGACCCCAATCTTGTAGTTGCCCGGCGCCTGCGGCACGCTCGCCGGCCAGGCGCGCAAATTGCCGGCGAGAGGACGCATTGATGCGTCGGTCAGCAGCAAAATTCGCTCGCCGGCGATTTGCATGCTGACGCGGGCGTCGATATAAGCCTTCAGCGCATCGGCGCCGTCTCGCTTGTAGATATCGGTGAGGCGTTGCGCATCGGCCTGCAGGATCTCGGCGCGACCGTCTTGAATCGTCACCTGCCATGCGTACCAGAGCGGCGCGGCGAACAGCACCAGCGCCGCCAGCCCCAAGGCGACGTAGCCCAGTGCCAGGGACAGCGCCGATGAACGGATCACGCTAGTCACTCGCGGTCACCGTGTAACCGGCATTGCGAACCGTTTTCAGCAGGGGGCGCTCGAACTCCGCGTCGATCTTTTGACGCAGCTTGCTGATATGCACATCGACCACGTTGGTTTGCGGATCGAAGTGGTAATCCCAAACATTCTCCAACAGCATGGTGCGTGTCACCACTTGGCCGGCATGCCGCATGAGGTACTCCAGCAGCTTGAATTCGCGCGGTTGCAGTGTAATGGGCCTGTTGCCCCGGGTCACCTTGCGCGTGAGCGGGTCCATATGCAAATCGCCGACGACGAGCGGAATTTCATGATTGACGCCTTCTGCGCGGCGATGCAATGCGTCAATTCGCGCCAACAATTCGCCAAAGGCAAAGGGCTTGGTCAAATAATCATCGCCGCCGCTGCGCAGCCCCCGAATGCGGTCATCGACCTCGGACAAGGCGCTCAGGATCAGGATCGGCGTGCGCTTGCCGGCTTTGCGCAGCACTTCGATGATGGTCAGCCCATCGATATCGCCGGGCAGCATGCGATCCATGATGATGACATCATAAGGCTCGCTGGCCGCCAGGAACATGCCGTCCCTGCCATTGGCAGCGTGATCCGTCGTGTGCCCGGCTTCCTGCAGGCCTTTGATGACGAATTGCGTGACGCGTTCGTTATCTTCGACCAGCAGAATCTTCACGTCTGATCCCCGAGCGGCGCATGCACCTCCGCCTGTTCGCCGTGCTCGGCGGCCAGCGCTTCGGCGTGCTTCTTTCTGCGCCGGCCCCGCATCTTGGCGCTAAATTCGTCCAAGTACAGGTAGATGACGGGGGTCGTAAACAAAGTCAACGCCTGGCTCAAGACCAGCCCGCCCACCATGGTGTAGCCTAGCGGCCGGCGCAACTCGGAACCCGTGCCGTGCCCCAGTGCCAATGGCAGCGCTCCGAGCAACGCCGCCATGGTGGTCATCATGATGGGCCTGAAGCGCAGCAGGCACGCGGTGCGGATCGAGTCGTGCGGCGACAGATGCTGCTCGCGCTCCGCCTGCAGCGCGAAATCCACCATCATGATGCCGTTCTTCTTGACCAGTCCGATCAGCAATATGATGCCGATGAGCGCGATGACGGACAATTCGATGTGAAATAGAAGCAGCACGAGCAGGGCACCCACGCCCGCCGACGGCAGCGTGGACAGAATCGTCAACGGATGAATGTAGCTCTCGTAGAGCATGCCGAGAATGATGTACACGGCCACCAATGCCGCCAATATCAAATAAGGTTGGCTTTTCAGGGAGCTTTGAAAGGCTTGCGCCGTTCCCTGGAAGTTGCCGGTGATGGTCGCGGGCAAGTGCATCTGCACGGAGGCACGGTTGATCGCATCGACGGCGTCGCCGAGCGCCGCGCCTGCCGCCAGATTGAACGACAGGGTCACGGCCGGAAACTGTCCCTGGTGATTGATCGACAGGTAGGTCACGTGCTGCGTGTCCCATTTTGTCATGGCGGACAAAGGCACCATCTCGCCGGTCAGCTGCGATTTGAGGTACAGCTTCTTGATCGAGTCGGGGTCGCTTTGCAGCGCCGGGGTAATTTCCAGCACCACGTGATAGCTGTTGGCCTGCGTAAAGAACTGAGCCGCCTGCCGCTGGCCGAATGCGTCGTATAAAGTTTGATCGATGGCCGCCGGCTGAATGCCGAAGCGCGCCGCTTGATCGCGATCGATCGTCAGGGACACCATGCCGCTGCTGGTCTGCTGATCGGAGGCGACGTCGCGCAGCATGGGCAGCTTCTGCAAGGACTCGAGCAGTTTTGGCGCCCATTCATTCAGTTCATTGATGTCCGAATCCTGCACGGTATATTGGTACTGCGTGCGGGAAGTTCGACCGCCGACATTGAGGTCTTGTGAGGCCTGCAGGAACAGCGTGATGCCGGGCACTTTTGCGAGCTGCGGCCGCAGCCGATTGATTATCTGATCGGCGCTCACGCCGCGTTCGCTCAAGGGTTTGAGGCCCAAAATCACAAAGCCGACGTTGAGCGGGCGACTGCCGCCGATGCCGGTGCCGAAACTGGCGACGCCCGGGTCTTTTTGCACCACATCCGTGATGGCATGCTGTCGCCGCACCATCTCGTCGAAGGAGATGTCCTGCGGCGCATCGGTGAGCCCCGAGATGATGCCGGTGTCCTGCTGCGGAAAGAAGCCTTTGGGTATGTAGATGTACAAGAAGACCGTTGCGGCGAGGGTGATGAGAAAAGTCATGAGGGTCGCGCGCTTGTGATCCAGCACGAAATCCAGTCCGCGCGTATAGCCGGCCAGGATCTTGTCGAAGCCGCGCTCGATGAACATGTAGGCCTTGCCGTGCCGGGCGTGCTTCTCGTCGCGTAAAAACAAGGCGCACATCGTCGGCGACAGCGTCAGAGCGACGAACGCGGACACCGCGATGGTCATGGTCATGGTGAGAGCGAACTCGCGGAACAGCCGGCCGATGATGCCGCCCATGAGCAGCAGTGGAATGAACACGGCAACCAAGGAAATGCTCATCGACATGATGGTGAAGCCGATTTCACTGGCGCCCTTAAGCGTTGCCTGCAGGGGCGACAAGCCCTCTTCAAGGTGCCGGTAGACGTTCTCGAGCATGACGATGGCGTCATCGACGACGAAGCCGACCGCAATAGTGAGAGCCATCAAGGACAAATTGTCCAGACTGAAGTTGAGCACGTACATCATGGCCACTGTGCCGAAGAGGGCGAGCGGTACGGTCACGCCGGGAATGATGGTCGCCCATGCATTGCGCAAGAACACGAAAATGACCAGCACCACCAGCACGATGGTGATCCCCAGCGTGATCTCCACATCCTCGACCGAGGCCTTGATGGTGGTGGTGCGGTTGGCGACGGTGTCTACTTTGATTGAAGGCGGCACCGAGGCCAGGGCATGGGGCAGCAGAGCCTGGACGCGTTCGACGGCGTCGATGACATTGGCGCCGGGCTGCTTGTAGATCAGCAAGAGAATCCCGCTGCGGCCATTTTGCCAGGCGGTGAGCAGACGATTCTCCGGGCCATCGACCGCGATGCCGATGTCGCGAATGCGTACCGCGCCACCGTTTTTATAGGCCACGACCACATCGTTCCAAGGAGCCGCTTTCAGCAATTGGTCGTTGTCGTAAATCGTCATGCTGCGCGTGGGGCCGTTGATCGAGCCCTTCGGCGCATCCACCGTGGCGGCTGAGATGACGTTGGCGACATCTTCCATTTGCAATCCCAGCGCGGCGAGCTTGGTGGGATCGATCTGCACCCGCACCGCCGGTTTCTGCTGGCCGCCAATACTGACCTGCGCGATGCCCGGGATCTGCGAGATCTGCTGCGCCAAAATATTCTCGGCGTAGTCGTCCACGGTCGTCACCGGCAGCACATCGGAGTACACGGAGAGAATAAGGATGGACGAGTCGGCGGGATTCACCTTTCGATAGTTTGGCGGCGAGGGCAGATTCTTCGGCAACTGTCCGCCCGCCGCGTCGATACCGGATTGCACGTCTTGTGCCGCGGCATCGATGTTGCGGTTAAGGTCGAACTGCAAGGTAATTTGTGTCGTTCCCAACGCATTCGTCGATGTCATCTGCGACAGGCCGGGGATCTGCGCAAACTGCGTCTCGAGCGGAGTTGCGACGGACGAGGCCATGGTTTCCGGGCTCGCGCCCGGCAGCGATGCCGAGACCTGGATGGTCGGAAAGTCGACCTGCGGCAGCGGCGCAACCGGCAACAGCGGAAAGACCACGAGGCCCACGAGGAAAAGGCCGCCCATCAGCAGCGAAGTCGCGATCGGCCTGCGGACAAATGGCTCTGAGATGCTCATGATGCTTTCGGCGCGGCGGCGTTATCGCGTACGCGTACGCCCGCCTGCAGGCGGTATTGATTGCTCGTCACGACGCGCTCATTCAGCGCGATGCCCTTCGTGATGACGGTCAAGCCATGGCTTTCGGCGCCAATTTCCAAGGGGCGCACTTCCACGGTGGAGTCACGTTTGACGACGTAGGTAAAGGGGCCGTTCGGGCCGAGCTGCACCGCAGAGCTCGGCACGGTGAGCGCATTGCGCTCGGTGCGCACCAGTACACGCGCATTGACATACTGCCCGGGCCATAGCGTATTGCGCGTGTTGCTGAAGCTGGCCTTGAGCCTCGCGGTGCCGGTGGCCTGATCGATTTGATTGTCGATCAAAGAAAGCGTGCCCTGGTCCAGCACGGTATTGCCGTCGCGCGACAGGGTCGTGACTTGAACCGGTCCCGCGGCCAGCGCGCCGCTGACCGTGGCCAAGTCTTCTTCCGGCACGGTAAATACAACCGATATGGGCTGCACCTGGGTGACCACGACAATGCCGGTCGTGCCCGCGGCGCGCACGATATTGCCCGGATCGATGAGCCGAATCCCGGTGCGGCCGTCAATCGGCGAAGTGATGCGCGTGTAGTCGAGTTGCGTGCGCGCGTTGTCGACCGCGGCCTGGTCGACCTGCACCTGCGCGGTGAGCTGACCGACGGTCGCGCGCGCGGTATCGACCGTCTGCTTGCTGGCGAGGTCCTGAGGCTGCAGCAAGACGTAGCGCTCCAGATCGAGTTTGGCGTTCGCCAGCATCGCCGCATCCTTCGCCTTGGTGGCGACTGCTTGCTCGTAGGCTGCTTGGTTCGGCCGGGGATCGATCTGTGCCAGCAGGTCGCCCTTGTGCACCGTTTGACCTTCGGTAAAGCCGATTTTCTGTATCTCGCCATCGACGCGCGCAGTCACCGTCACCGTATAGAAGGCTTGCACGGTGCCCAAGCCGTCGAGGTAGATCGGCACATCGGAGTGAGCGGCGGGCGCCGTGTCCACCGCAATGGCGGGGGGCGCACTGCGCGAAGCGGCATCTGCCGGCTTGTGAACGATCACCCGCCACGTAATCAGCAGCAGGACCGCCAGCGCCAGGCTGCCGAGAAAAGCGCGTTTCTGGAGCGTCGAGAACTTCGTCATCTATCTTATCCTTGCTGCCATCCGCCGCCGAGCGCGGTGTACAAATCCACCATCGACTGCAGGTGCAAATATTGAACCTGGACCATTTCGTCCTGGGCGCTGAACAAAGCATTTTCGGTGTTGAGCACGGTCAGTATGTTCGTGGTTCCGGCCGACATTTGCGTCTGCGCGAATTGAAATGCGCGGCGCGCTTTGTTCACCGCCTCCTGCTGGCGCGCCAGCTGCTCCTCGGTCTGCTGGGCCGCCACCAACGCGCTCTCGACATTGCTGAACGCGGTGAGCACCGTTTTGTGGTAAGTGCTCAGCAGTTCCCGATAGCGGGCGTTGCTGAACACCACTTGCCCGCGCAAAGCGCCGCCATGGAAGATCGGCTGCGTCAGGCCCGCCGACACGTCCCATATGCGGGCGGCGGGGTTGATGAGCGTGGCCAGCGCCGAGCTCGCGTAACCGTCGCTTGCCGTCAATTGAATGCTCGGAAACAGGGCCGCACGCGCAACCGTGATGTCGGCGTTGGCGGAAATCAGCTGCTGCTCCGATTCGGCGACGTCGGGGCGGCGCGCCAGCAGCGATGAAGGCAAGCCGGCGACGACTTTCGGAGTGCTCAGGCCATTGAGCGTGCCCGTTTCCACGTCGATCGATTCCGGGGTTTTGCCGATCAGCACCGCGAGCGCGCTTACCGTCTGGCGGAACTGCTGCTGCAACGGCGGGACTGCGGCGCGCAGCAGCGCAACGGCAGTCTCTTGCTGCGCGACATCCAGTCCCGTGACGATGCCGGCGGTATCCTGCAGCTGCAGGCCGCGCAAGATTTTCTCGCCATTGGCGAGATTTTCGTGTGCCACTTGCAGCCGATCGCGAAATTCCAGCGCTTGGAAATAAGTGCTGGCGACGCTGCTGACCACCGTGAGCGCAACCGTTTCCTTGTCGTAGTGGCTGGCGAGGGCCGTGGCTCGGGCTGAAGCCCGAAGGGCGCGGTTCTTGCCCCAGAAATCCAACTCATAGCTGGCGCTGAGCACCGGACTGAAGCTGTTGAAGGTTTCGGGCCCTAGGCCGTTCACCTGAGCGCGCTGGCGCGAAGCGTCGGCGCCTAAATCCACGGATGGCAGCAATGCGGCCCCGGCGATGCGCGCCTGGGCGTCGGCCTCCTCGACTCGTGCTATGGCGGCGGCCAGATCGTCATTACTGCGCTGCGCCTCCGCAATCAATTCGTCCAACGTCTGCGAGCCGAAGCCATGCCACCAATCCGCGCTGGGCCATATTCCCTCGTTCTCATTGGGCGGTGCCTCGTGCCACGCGGCCGGAGCGGGAATGGCCGGTCGCTTGTAGGCTGGGCCCACGCTGCAGGCGGTGAGCACCAGAAGCGCGCAGGCGCAAATCATCCTTGCGGATGGAAATCTAATCATGGCCGTCACGCTGGACTGGGAGCGATTAAACGCGAGTGGTTGGATTGTTAAGATAAGTTAATAAGCGAAGCCGAGTTACACTTTGGTGATGCGCATACCCCTGATCGCCTTATTCGCCCTTCTGTTCTTAAGTTCCCCGGCGAACCACGCCTGGGCACAGGAGATACCTGACGCGCTGCTGTCCACGGCTCTGGGCCGTATTCGCGATGCGGGACTCCGTGATGATTGGGCCTATCGGCGGCTTGCCGACCTGTGCGACAAAATCGGCGCGCGGATGAGCGGCTCGCCGCAGGCCGATGCCGCGGTCGAACAAATCGCAGCGGCATTGCGCGCCGCGGGACTCACCGTCAGCCTGCAGCCGGTGAAAGTCCCGCATTGGGTGCGAGGCAAGGAGCTGGCCGAGATGACCGAGTATCCGGGCCGGCCGGCCGGAGTCATTCAGCATTTACACTTGACCACCCTCGGCGGCTCGGTTGCCACGCCGGCACATGGCATCTCGGCGCAAGTTCTGGTGGTGCACAGCTTTGACGAATTGCGTGCGCGCGAGGCGCAAGCTCGCGGCAAGATCGTGGTGTTCGACGTGCCCTTCAACGAGATCTTGGCGGAGAACGGGCGGGCCGGAACCGCCTATGGCCAAGGCGTGATCTATCGCGCGCAAGGCGCGAGCGCAGCGGCACGCGCCGGTGCGACCGCGGCGCTGGTGCGTACCGTCGGCGGCGCCAACTATCAGCTGCCGCACACCGGAGAAATGGACTACGACCCCAAGCTCCCCAAGATCCCGACAGCCGCCCTGAGCGCGGAGGATGCCATGTGGATCGCGCGCCTCGCGGCCGAAGGGCCGGTCACCTTGCGCATCAAGCTGTTGCCGCAATCCCTGCCCGAAGTCGAGAGCCACAACGTCATTGCCGACTGGCCGGGCCGTGAGCGGCCCGACGAGGTGGTGATCGTCTCGGGCCATTTGGATTCCTGGGACCTGGCGCAGGGCGCGATCGACGATGGCGCGGGCGTGGCGTCCGCGATGGGAGCCGTGCACTTGCTGCAGACGCTCGGCTTACATGCGCGCCGAACAATTCGATTTGTCGGTTGGATGAGCGAAGAAAACGGCAGTGCCGGCGGCCAAACCTACTTCAATCTCAACAGCGCCGCGCTCGAGCGGCAAATTGCCGCGATCGAAAGCGACAATGGCGCCGGGCGGCCGTTGGGTGTTTCCGCACACGTGGTCCCCGAGGCCTTGGCGCTATTGAGTCCTCTCATGACGGCGTTGTCCCCGATGGGCGCCACCATGCTCGATCGCCGCGAGGAAGCCGGCGGTTCCGATGTTCGGTATCTCGACGCCGGCGGCGTGCCAACCTTGGCGCCCATCGTCGACACTCGAACTTATTTCGACTATCACCACAGCGCCGCCGATACGCTCGACAAAATCGAGCCGGACAATATTCGGCGCCAGGTTGCACTCATGGCGATGATGGCGTACTTCGTGGCCGAGATGCCCGAGGCGCTTCCGCGGCTGCCGCCGTCGAAGCCGCATGTTCGCTAAGCGGCGGGCAGTGTCCTTAGCACATCGCGCCAACTGAGAATGCCGACCGGCTTTGAGGTCTCGTCGATGATCGGAATGCAGGAGATCCGGTGGTCGAGGAACAGCCTCACGGCCTCAGGGAGAGGGGCGCGCGGGTGCAAGGTGAGCAAGTTTCGGCTCATAATCTGATGCACGCGTTTGTTGAGCGTGGCAAGGTCGCGGGCGTTTTCCGCGGCGCTGCCGACATAAGGACTCAAAGCCTTGAGCAAATCGCGGTCCGAGACGACACCCTTGAGTTTTCCGCCATCGCCGACCACGAGAAGATGATGAAATTTGAGCGTGTCGAAGATTTTCTTGACGACGTCGAGCCGATCATCCATTTCGACCGAGACAACGCGCGTCGTCATGATGCTGCCCACATCCATTGCGCCGCACTATACGCCATCGCGATGCCAGCAGGGATACCCGGATCCCTGGGCAACGGCGCGCCGGGCAGCGGCTAAGTGGAAAACACGGCCTCCATTCTCATTTTGATTTCCGGATTCGCGCACGCCGTGGTGAACGCGATTCTAAAAGCCGGTCGGGACAAAATGTCGCGCCGTGCCCTGATTGACGGCTTTAGCGCCTTGCTACTGGCGCCGGCCGCATTTTTAGTGCCGCTGCCGGCGCACGCCTGGAATTGGCTGATCGCATCCGCCGCGGTGCACGGGCTGTACCTGCTCGCGTTGATCAAGTCCTTCGAGCAGTCCGACATGAGCGTTGCCTACCCGATCGCGCGCGGCCTCGCGCCGATGCTCGCCGCGGCCGGCGCCGTTGCCATTTTCCGCGAGCCCATTTCGTTCTCAGTCGTCGTTGGTATCGTCGCCATTGCCATCGGGGTCATGTTCATCGGGGTCAGCCACAAAATGCAGCGCAGCGCGCTGCTTTGGGCCACCCTGACCGGCACGTGCATCGCCGCCTACACGGTGATCGATGCACAGGGCGTCAGAGCCGCACCGACGGCATTCAGCTACATCGTTTGGACCTTTATGCTGCTCGGCGGTGCACTCGGCACTTTTTTTGCGGTCTGGCGCGGCAGGGAGTTTTTTGTCACGGCCGTGGGTCAATGGAAACCGGGCCTGGTCGCCGGGGCTCTGTCGATCGTGACCTATGGTTTCGCGTTGTTCGCGTTTCGATTGGGCGCGACACCGCGCTTGGCCGCGCTGCGCGAGACCTCGATATTATTCGGCACCGCCATTGCCGTGATCTTTCTCAAGGAACGCTTGACGAAACTGCGGCTCATCGGTGTGCTCAGCATCGCGGCGGGCGCGATGGTCCTGATCGCATTGCGTTAGCCAGCCCCCGGTTTTGCGCCACCGGCTATTGCGTGTCGTCCCTGCCATCCTTGCCGGTCAAGGGCGCTGAATCGTCGTCGACTTCCAGGCCGTCGTCGTACAACGTGTCCTCCTCGTCATCCAGATGCAATGTTCCGTCGGGGTTGCGGGTTTTCTCGAATTCCGTGTGCGCCACCGATTTCTTTTGATCAGAGCCGTCCAGCGCCGGCCCTCGAAGAGATGATTCGCCGCTCTTGTCGGGTACGTCGTCCCCGCCAGTCTTGATGTCACTCATGAGGCACTCCTTGGTTGTATTTGCCGCAGCCACAGAGTATGCCTCGATCAGGACCGCCCCTATTCCGAGGGCGGACAAGTGCTTGTAGGCGCCGGCCGACAACTGGGCCGACAGCTGGATTGGGAAATCGCTCGAACCTGCTAGCCTAGAGTCTTGAATGAAATCGACTATCTTCACACTGTTGATTTTGGGTGCGCTTGCGTGGCCGCGCGACGCTCGCGCCGCCGATCCGCAAGCGTACCAAGTCGATCTCGCCTCGGTCGGAAACAGCGATATGAACGATACCTTGAAGGAGACTTCGGATTTGCTCTCGCTGCGCACGTCGGCACCGGTGAGCCCCTTCGGATTGATAGCCCGCGCACGTAGCGATACGGACCGGCTGAAAACGGCGCTGGAGAGCTTCGGGTATTATGAGTCTCGCGTCACCATCAATATCAATGGATTGTTGCTGACGGATCCCAGCCTTGGAGATGCGTTGACGGCCTTGCCCAAGGGCAGCACCGCGCGGGTGGCGATCAGCTTTGCGCTGGGTACGCTCTACCACTTACGCCGCATCGACATCGACGGCGAGGTGCCCCCGCCCATCAACGCGCGCGAAACCCTCGGGCTCAGCAGCGGCCAGCCCGCGGTTGCCGCCGCCGTGCTGGGCGGGGGAGCTCGATTGCTTTCGGCGTTGCAGGAACAAGGCTACGCCTTTGCACAAGTCGAAGCGCCGATTGCCTACGAGGCACCCGATGCTCCCGTGCTCGATTTGAGTTTTCACGTGGTTGCCGGCCGCAAAGTGCGCATCGGCGATATTCACGTCGAAGGACTGCGCCGCGTGCACGAGTCGCTCGTGCGCAGGCGACTGTTGCTTCACCGCGGCGATCTGTACAAGCCGTCGGCCATTGAAGCGGCACGGCGCGACTTGTTGGGAACGAATGTGTTCGGGCAAGTCAGCGTCGAGGTCGGGACGAAGGCCGACGAGTCGGGCGGCGTGCCCATTACCTTCAAATTGCGTGAACGCCTGCGCCATGCCATCAACGTGCTCGCGGCGTATTCGAGCGACTTGGGCGGCAGCGGCGGCGTGACCTGGACCGACCGCAATGTCTTTGGCAATGCCGAACAGCTCAGCTTCGCGGCGTCCGTGATCAACCTGGGCGGTAGCGACACTACGGGAATCGGCTACGACACCAGCGTGAAGTACCTGATTCCGGATTTCCTGCATCGCGACCAGTCGCTGCAGTTTGCCGTGGGGGCCATCAAGCAGCAGTTGCAGGCGTACGATCAAAAAGCGCGAACCGCCGGCGTCACGTTGAGCCGCAAGCTCTCCAGCGTTTGGACCGTGAGCGCCGGCCTCTCGACCACGGACGAGCAAATTAGTCAGACAACCAACGGCGCGCCCAATACCCCGGGACAACCCCAGACATTTGACTACACCCTGGTCGCGTTGCCCTTTACGGTTGGCTATGACTCCACCAATCTGCCGACGGCGCTGGAAGATCCTCGCCATGGCTTTCGTGCATCTTTGAAGTTGACGCCCACGCTGGCAATCGGGCATCCCAACGCGACGTTCTTGATTACGCAGCTCAGCATCGCCACCTACTTCGACTTGAACAATATCTTGCCGCTTGCTGCGGGACGCAGCGTCATCGCGGCGCGTGCCCTCGCCGGAATTGCTGAGGGTGCCGGTGAATTCAGCCTGCCCCCCGACCAGCGGTTTTACGCCGGCGGCACCAGCACGATTCGCGGCTATGGCTATCAGTTGGTGGGACCCATGTTCCCTCAAACCGACAATCCGACCGGCGGTACGGCAATGACGGCCGCGGGACTGGAATTCCGGCAGCGTTTGTACACCAATTGGGGCGTGGTTGCGTTTGTGGATGCAGGGCAGGTGAGCGCCAGTCTCAAGCCCCTGCCTGACGACGTCCGTGTCGGCGTGGGAGCGGGCATGCGCTACTACACACCCATTGGGCCCATCAGATTCGATGTCGCCGTGCCCGTAGGCCGTCGCCCCGGCGAGGACTCCTTCGAGGTGTACATCGGACTGGGGCAGGCATTCTAATGCGGCGTGCTCTAAAAATAATCGCGTGGACAGCGGGCGGCTTCGCCTTGCTGCTGACGCTCCTCGTTGGCGCGGTATTGATCGTGGGCAACACATCGACCGGGCGCGTTCAAATCGAGAAGCTCGTGGCTCGATTGACGGGCGGCAACGTGCAGTTGTCAGGCTTGGCCGGCTCCTTTCCGAGTCATTTGACGCTGGAGGAACTTACGCTTAGCGATGGCGGAGGCGTTTGGCTCACCGCCAAGAAAATCGAGCTCGACTGGACGCCTTGGAGTTACCTTGAAGGGGGGCGGCTGCAAATCGATCGATTGCAAGTGGCCAGCGTTGACATGGAGCGCCTGCCGCAGAGTTCTTCCACGACCACGAGCCATGGCGAGCCGTCAATCCCGCGCATCGATGTGGCGCAGGCGTCGCTCAATCTCGTGCATCTGGGTGCGCGGCTTGCCGGCGCGCCGGCGACACTGGCGGCGAACGGCAGTGCCCATTTGCGTTCCGTGCGCGACATGCTGTTTGACGCGTCCGCGCGGCGCATCGACGGCGACGGCCGGTACGAACTGCATCTGCACTTCGATGCACAGAGCGTGGAGGCCGCGCTCAAGTTGCAAGAACCTGCCAATGGCCCTCTGGAGAATATCTTGTCGCTGCCGGGCTTGGGCGCGCTGCAGGCGACGCTGAATCTAGGCGGCCCGCGCGCAGCGGAACGCCTTGATCTCTCGCTGCAGGCGGGAGGGCTCAATGGGCATGCGGAAGGCAGCCTCAATCTAAACGCCTTGTCCGGCGATCTTTCCTTCGCGTTCGAATCGACGGCCATGTCGCCGCGGCCGGATCTGGGATGGGAGCGCGGCGTGCTGCGGGGACGCTGGCGAGGCAACCTCCGCTCGCCTACCGCCGAAGGGCATCTGGACGTCACGCGGCTGCGTGTTCCCGGGCAGTTGCAGGCCGCCTCGTTGACGGCCGATGTCGCTGCGGATCGCGGCAAAGCGGACCTGCACGCGCTGATCCAGGGCCTACGGATTCCCGGATCGCAGCCGCGGCTGCTCGAGACGGACCCTGTGAGAGTCGATGCCTCGGTACGGCTCGACGATCCTGCGCGCCGCGTGGAGCTCACGGCCTCGCATCGATTATTCGGCTTGAAAGGGCAGGCGCTCACCGCGGGAGAACAAAGCGCGACCCTGGAGCTGCGGCTGCCGAACCTGGCGCCGATTGCCGCATACGCCGCGCAGGACTTGCGCGGCAGTGCCGTGATCAATGCGCAATTAGCAGGCTACCCGGCCGACACGCGCATCAAGCTTGACGCCGACGCTGCGCTCACGCCGGGAACTCAGGTGTGGGCGCATGCGCTGGGGAATCGTGCGAGATTGGAATTTTCCGGCGCGCTCAAGCAAGACTCGCTGTCCGTTGACAATGTGAAACTCTCCGGCCGCGCGATCCAATTGTCGGCCAGCGGCAGCGTCGGCAGCCGAGCCATCGATGGACGATGGGAGTTGTCGTTGCCGGACCTGAGCACCGTCTCCACGGTGCTTGCAGGAAGTTTAAAAGGCACAGGCTCGGTGCAGGGCCCGCCAACGGCTCTGGCGGCGGATGCGAAGTTGAGTTCCACACTTTCGGTGCGCGGATCGCCCAGCGGAGATTTGGCCGCGGACGTGAAGGTGCGCGGCCTGCCTGCCGCGCCGAGCGGAACGCTTGCCGCGCAAGGAATCTTGGATGGAGCGCCGTTGAACATCGATGTCTCGATGGAGCACAGTGCCGAGCGGCTGTTGCACGCCGTCATTCATCATGCGACTTGGAAGAGCGCTCGCGCTGAAGGCGATCTGAATCTGACCACTGACAAGCAGCAGTTGCACGGTCAATTGACGGTCTCCGTGGCGCAACTCGAGGATTTGCAACGCCTGCTCGGAACGGACATTGCAGGCAGCCTTGCGGGCAATTTGCGGCTGCAACCCGATGGCCAACGAACCCGGGCGCAGCTGGAAGTGGACGCAAAGGATTTGACGTTGTCGGGTCTTGCCGGCGGCGTGCACCTCGCCGGCGAGGGGTTCACCGACTCCTTTGCGTTCAAAGCCGGCTTGAGTCTACCGAAGCTCAACGCGGCTGCGGTGACTTTGGGGGCGAGCGGCAATTTGAATGTGGATGCGCAAGAAATTTCGCTCGCAAGTGCGCTCGGCTCGTACGGCGGTCAGGAAATACGCTTGCTGGAACCGGCGAAAATCTTTTTTGGCAATGGCATTGCGGTTGATCAGCTCAAGTTAGGCGCCCAGAAGGCAGAGCTGGATGTGCAAGGGCGGATTTTCCCGACCTTGGCGCTGCGCGCCTCGCTGCGCCAGGTGCAGCCGGCGTTGGTGAACGTTTTCCTGCCGAACCTGCTGGCGGCCGGCGTCATCGAGGCGCACGCCGATTTGCAAGGTACCGTCACGGCGCCCACCGGCGAGATCAGCATCAATGCCTCGGGGGTTCAGTCCGCGGATGATGCTGCGCTGGGATTGCCCCCCGCAAACGCGCACGTCACCGCAGGATTACGCGGGCACACCGCGGATATCGATGCGCGGCTCGATGCGGGTTCCGCATCGCAACTGACTGCGCTGGGCCGGGCGCCCCTGGCCGCCGACGGCGAAGTTGATATGAAAATCAACGGCAGGGTCGATGTGGGATTGATGAACGCCTTCCTCGAAGCGCGCGGCCAGCATGCCTCTGGGCAACTCGACATCGACGCAACCGTTACCGGTGATGTTGCAGAACCCAAAATCACCGGCACGCTGGACCTCAAGAGCGGCAAGATCAACGACTACGGGCGCGGCATCAGCCTGACCGACATGGCTGCGCAAGTCGTCGGCAACGAAGGCACGCTGCAGATCAAGAATTTCACAGCCTCGGCCGCGCCAGGAACCGTGTCGATGAGCGGCAGCGTCGGAATACTGCAGAAGGGCATTCCGGTCGATCTGCAGATTACAGCCCGCAACGCTCAACCGCTGGTCAGCAAACTGATCACCTCGAATCTGAATGCGGACTTGACGATCAAAGGCACCGCGCGCGAGCGGCTCGACGTGGCCGGATCCATGCACCTCAATCGGACCTTGATCGGCATCCCCAATGGCATGCCGCTCAACGTTGCGGTACTCGACGTGCGGCGACGAGGCACGAAGAAGCCGGTGGTCGCTGCAAAGCCGCTCATCATCGGGCTCAACGTCGCTGTGCAAGCACCGGATGAGATTCTGGTGCAAGGGCGAGGGTTGGATGCCAGGATGCGCGGCGATCTGCAAATCAAGGGAACGACGGATTCGCCCTTGGTGAGCGGCGGCTTCGATCTGGAGCGAGGCACCTTCTCGTTGGCGACCGGTCGCTTGAACTTCACCGAGGGCCGCGTCAGCTTCAATGGCGCGGGGTTGCAGAACAAGATCGACCCGACCTTGGATTTCACCGCGCAGACGACCATCGGCGATACCACCGCGACCATGCACATCACGGGCCTTGCCGATGCACCGGTATTCGACTTCAGCAGTTCACCGTCCAAGCCGCAGGACGAAATCATGGCGCTGTTGCTGTTCGGCGCCCCGACTCAGCAGCTGACGCCCTTGCAGCTCGCGCAAGTCGGGGCCGCGCTCGCTTCGATGAGCGGCGTGGGTGGCAGCAACAGCCTGAATCCCTTGGTCAAGATCCAAAAGAGCCTGGGGCTGGACCGCCTCAGCATCGGTGCGGGTACGACGAATGCTCAAACCGGTCAGGACTCGGGAGCCAGTATCGAGGCGGGCCGCTACGTTTCCAAGCGGGTCTATATCGAGGCCAAGCAAAGCACGGCCGGTACCAGTCAAGTTGAAGCGGACGTGGACCTGACCAAACACCTGAGATTGCAAACGCGGTTGGGAAACGGCACCGCGGTTCAAGGTACAACCCCCGAAAACGATCCGGGCACCAGCATTGGCCTTATCTATCGATTTGAATATTAGGATACCAATCGCGCACTCGGCGCTACAATAACGTCTTACGGACCCCTAGGAGTTGCAAAAGAATGGATTTGAGTATCCGCGGATTCATGTGCGCTGCTGTCTTGAGTATCTCGCTCGGTGCATCCTTTTCTGTAGCCGCCGAGCGAGGCCCAAGCGACGCTCCGGACACCAAGATCGCGGTGGTGCCCGAGCCGACCGAGTCGCCGCGCTATTTAAAGGATGAGCAGCAAGCCAGTTCCGGCTCAGTGACGGTCGCCGGGCGAGCCATCGGTTATCAAGCCGAAGCGGGTATTTTGGTCGTGCACGTGAAGGACCCTCTGGACGATGATCCGCCGCTTCCGAAAGAAGACCGGCAGGGACCCCCACCGCCGCAACCGGCGGAAGTGGGCATGTCGTATGTGGCCTATTTCCGCGGCGACAAGGAAGACGGCCATCGACCGATCACGTTCATCTATAACGGCGGCCCGGGTTCATCGACCGTCTGGCTGCACATGGGTGCATTCGGCCCGAAGCGCGTCGTGACCGCCGACGATACGCACAGTCCGGCGGCGCCTTATCGCCTCATCGACAATGAATTCACGCTGCTCGATGTGAGCGACCTGGTGTTCGTCGATGCGCCCGGCACCGGCTTCGGCCATTTGCGCGGGGCGGACAAGGAAAAGGCGTTTTTCGGGGTCGATCAGGATGCCCACGCCTTCGCAAATTTCATCGTCGGGTTCCTGTCGAAGCACAACCGATGGAATTCGGCCAAGTATCTGTTCGGCGAGAGTTACGGTACGACCCGCTCGGCAGCCCTGGCATACATCCTAGAGAACGAAAAGTCGCTCGATTTGAATGGGGTGATTCTGCTTTCACAGGTGCTGAATTTCGACGACGGCGTCGATGCGCCGCAATTCAATCCGGGCGTCGATTTGCCCTATTCACTCGCATTGCCCACGTATACCGCCACCGCCTGGTATCACCACAAGCTTCCCAGCCAGCCGGCCGCGCTGGAGCCGCTGTTGCACGAAGTCGAAGCGTTTGCGATGGGCGATTATTTGCAGGCTCTCGCGGCGGGCTCGACCTTGGGCCCCGAGCGTAAAGCGGAGATCGCGACGAAGCTGCACAATTACACCGGTCTGCCGGTCGATTACATCGAGCGCGCCAATTTGCGGGTAAACGGCGGCGAGTTCGAGAAAACGCTGCTCGGCGCGGAAATCACGACCGGCCGTCTGGACACCCGGTTTGCGGGCCCGACTATCGATCCAATGAGCAAGGAGGCCGACTACGATCCGCAGTCCGCCGCGATCTCCTCCGCCTATGTATCGGCATTCAACGATTACGTCAGGATGACGCTGAAATTCGGCCAAAAGAAAATCTACAAGGCGGAGGCTTTCGACATCGGCAATCGCTGGGATTCCACGCACCAGCCTCCCGGCGCGCAGAGCAAGGGATCGCCCGTGAATGTGATGCCGGACCTGGCCGCCGCGATGAAGCAAAACCCCAATCTGAAGGTACAGCTGAACGGCGGCTATTACGATCTGGCGACACCGTATTTCGCGGCGGAGTACGAGCTGCGGCAGCTGCCGATACAGAACACGCTCGAGGGCAATATCGAGATGCATTTCTACACTTCCGGCCATATGGTGTATGCGCATGAGCCGGACTTGAAGGCGCTGCATGGAAATGTCGCAGCCTTCATCGAACGAACCAGAAACAGCACGGGCAAATAGACCCGGCCGGCCTGAAATTTTTGGAGTAACTATGTAATAAGTTCAGCGAAATGGACCGGAATCGTGACTTTTCCGGCCGATTCTCGCTGGTATGCAAATTGCTTGGACTCGTATACGCACATCAGGAGTGTCCATATGAATAACCAAATGCACACTGAATCCGCAATGAGGGCCGGATCGCCCACGAGCGCACCCATGTCCGGGACCGCGGAGTCCCAGAGCGGCGCCGCTTACCGCGGCAGCGGACAAGCCGCCCAGCTGTTGCTGCGGCTGTTTCGCCGCTATCCCGGCGTCCTGACCCTGAGATTGTGGGATGGCACCAGCATTCGCGCGGGCGCCAATGCGGCCGCAGGTCCGGACTCGCCATTTACGCTCGTATTCCACAGTCCCGAGGCCGTTTGGTCGGCGGTGCTCGGACGCGATCCGCTGGCGTTGGCCGATGCCTATTTTCGCGGCGAACTGGATATCGAGGGCGACTTTTTCGCCGCGCTGAGCATCAAGGACCACTTGGATGCGCTGCAGATGCCGGCCGCCGAGAAACTCCTGGCGGCTTTCACGGCGCTGCGCTTGCGGATGTTGAACGCCGCCGCCCACCACACCGAGAGGCTGTTCGCGCCCTCCGATGCCCCGCGAATCAAGGCGCATTCCAAAGCGGAGAATCGCGATGCGATTCACTTTCATTACGACGTATCGAACGAGTTCTATGCCCTGTGGCTGGATCGGTCCATGGTGTATTCGTGCGCCTATTTTGAAAACCCCGACATGGATCTGGATAGCGCGCAGCAGGCCAAGCTCGAGCATATTTGCCGTAAGCTTTCATTGCGGCCGGGCGATAGATTTCTCGACATCGGCTGCGGCTGGGGCGCGCTGGTCATCCACGCGGCGCGGCACTACGGAGTGCACGCTCAAGGCGTCACCTTGAGCCCGCAGCAATTGAAGGTGGCGCGCGAGCGCATCGAACAGGCCGGACTTGGCGATCGCGTGAGCGTGGAACTGTTGGACTACCGCGATCTGCCCGGAGAGGCGCTCTACGACAAGATCGCCAGCGTGGGCATGTTCGAGCATGTCGGCCTCAAGAACCTGCCGGTCTACTTCTCCACCGTGCATCGGTTGCTCAAGCCGCGTGGATTGTTTCTCAATCATGGGATCACGCACGATTCAGAAGGCTGGCAGCCGAATGTGTCCACCGAATTCATCAACCGCTATGTATTTCCCGACGGTCAGCTCGATACCATCAGTAACGTGCAGCGCGCCATGGAGCATGCGAAGTTTGAAATCGCGGACGTCGAAGGACTGCGCCAGCACTACGCAATGACCTTGCGGCATTGGGTCGCACGCCTCGAGGGCAATCGCTCGCGCGCGTTGCAGTACGTCAACGAAGCAACCTACCGGGTGTGGCGGCTGTATATGTCGGCGTGCGCGCTGCAGTTCGAATCCGGAGAGATCGGCATCTACCAGGTGTTGGCGAACAAGCGTTCGGCAGGAGTTCCCGATTTGCCGTTGACCCGGGCGCATCTATACCACTAGCGGTCCTCTTGCTTCTCCTTGATGGCATGCATCAGGGCATGAGTATCGGCAGGCTTGGTCAGTTCGCTCGTACCGAGGAGCTGCAGTAGCCTCGACACCTTCTGCTCGGTCAGCAGGTTGATTTGCAGGTCCAGATGCGCGCGATGTTCCGCGACCTGCGCCATGCGGTTTTGCCGGATCAGCACCGTTACGGTCAGAAGCAGGGCGTTGCAGCTCACCAGCCCTTGCAGCCAAAAAAACGGCGGCGTATCGACATGACGCCAACCGTGATGCATGCCCCAGGCGTTCGCTGCGACCCAAGCAGCAATGAATGCCATCGCAAATGCAAGGTATGCCAGGCTGCCGAAGAAGCGGCTGATGCGCTCGATGGCGAGCTGCAATCCGGAAACCTGCGCTTCCTCGCGGTCCTTGAATTGAGATAAAACCTCGATATTTTCCTTCGCAGAGGGAGGCAGATTCGCAGACGAGGGTTGGGTATTTTCATTGCCGGTCATGCGACTAAAGATACCCGCAAGCGCGCTGAAGTTCGCCGCTCATCCGGGGGCAATAACGACAATCCGCTGTAGGCAAGCGCTGACATCAGGCGCACTCTCTGCGCGATAGACGCCGGCGGCGGCATGATTCACATTGCAGTCCAGGAGTACGCCGGCGCCCTTATTAAATTAAAACTTGAACAGGAAGGAAATCCGTATGCCGCCCAATAAAGCCGTCGCGATTGCGGCCGCAGTTCTAAGCCTGGCCGCATCCGTGGCGCAGGCCGGAAATGATTGGCCCAGCTATAACCGCACGCTGACCTCCGACCGGTACGCTGCACTGGAAAAGATCGACAACAAGAACGTCACCGGCCTCAAGGTCATTTGCAGTTTTGATACCGGCGAGCAGGTTTCGTTTCAGACCGGACTGGTGCAGGTGGATGGCGCCTTGTTCGGAACCACCGAGCGCGACACCTTCTCGATCGATCCGAACAGCTGCAAGCTGAATTGGCGCAGCCACGAGGACTCGGCGTCGGGCGAACTGAAGGTCAATCGCGGTATTGCATGGCTCGATCACCGAGTGTTTCGCGGAACTGCCGATGGCAAAGTCATTGCCTACGATGCCAAAAACGGCAAGCGCCTTTGGGCCACGGCGATTGCGGACGCCGCGAAAGGCGAATCGGTGTCGGCCGCGCCGATCGCCTGGAACGGATTGGTCTTCATCGGCAACGCCGGCGGCGACAATAAGGGCGTGAAGGGGCGCATGTACGCGTTGGACGACAAGGACGGTCACATCGTTTGGGAGTTTTTCATCGTGCCGAAGGGCGCGTCAGACGTCGCACGCGGTCCCGCGGCGCCGACGCCGAAGGTGCCCTACGCGGCCAGCTGGAAGGAAACCAAGGGATTCCCCATTACCGGCGGCGCAACCTGGACCTCGTATTCACTCGATCCGGTGACGGGCCTGCTGTATGTCCCCGCCGGCAACCCCGCGCCCGACTTCATCAAGGAACCCCGGCAGGGGGAGAATTTGTTCGCCAGCTCGATCCTCATCCTGGATGCGAAGACCGGCGCCTATCAACGCCACTTTCAGTTGGTGAAGCGCGACTTTCACGACTGGGACGTTTCCTCCCCCCCGGCATTGTTCCTGAGCAACAAGGGCCACCGCATGCTGGCCGAAGCGCCCAAGGATGGGCACCTGTACTTGATCGATTTGAACGCCGGCAAGGAGATTTATCGCAAGCCCGTCACGACCGTCACCAATGCTGAGACCGCGATGAGCCCGCAGGGCACGCGATATTGCCCTGGGTCGCAGGGCGGGGCGGAGTGGAACGGGCCGGCCTTCGACCCCGCGGACAACCTCATTTTCACCGGTGAGGTGGACTGGTGCACGACCGTGCAGGCGGTTGCGGTGAGCGCCTTGGGAAGCTCGCCCGCGGGCAAGCCCTGGAGCGGCGCGACTCAAGGGTTCGGCAAGCAGGACGATCCGAAAATGTGGTCCGGCTGGATGACTGCCAGCAACGCGGACACGGGCGAGCGCAAATGGCAATTCCACGCGCCGTATCCGCTGTTGGGCGGCGTGACACCGACCAACGGTCGTCTGGTTTTGTTCGGCGACATGGGCGGCAATTTCTATGCGCTCGATGCGGCGAGCGGCAAGAAGCTATGGTCAAAGGATCTTGGCGGCGCGATCGGCGGCGGCGTCATCACTTACGATACGGGAGTGGGGCAAAAAATAGCGGTCGCGGTTGGGATGACCTCGCCAATCTGGCCGACCGCGAAGGTCAGCGGCAAGGTGGTCATTCTCGGGCTGTGAGACGGTCTTGGGCTAAGTGGGCTGGGCTCTGCAGATCAGCCGCAGCGAACTCATTTGCTCGCCCCACCAGAGTCCGATCATTCGGCAAAACTCGGCGTCCTGCAAACCGTGCCGTGCCGGATGATCGGCACGCAAGGCCGAGAGTCCGCTATGTGTCACGGTGACGAGTGTGCCGGAGGCGGTCGGTTCAAATTGAATTTCGACCTCGGTCTCCTCGTGTGGAGCGAAGTTGGCGTTGCGCCACGTGAAAGTCAGCCGGCGAGGCGGTTCCCAGACACGCACACGGCCGACCTCGATGATGTGTTGGGTTCCTTCCGCCTCGAAGGATTCGAACAGCCGGCCGCCGATCTTCGGCTCGATGCACAGCAGGCTGCTGCGCGAAGCCGAGTGGCGAAACTTCATGCCGTCGCGCCACCACCGGTCAATATCAGCCGTGAAGACATGGAAGGCGTGCGACGGTGGAATCGCGACGCTGACGCTGACGCGCGCGCGATCACCGCTCAAGGCTTGAGTCTGCGCCGCGGATTTTCCGCGAACGCTTTAAAGGCCTGCAGTTGGCGTCGCCACAAGCCTTCCACCTGCGCCATCCAGTCCTGCACGGGTTGAAAGGCGGTGGCGTGAATGCTGTAGATGCGCACGCGGGCATCCTTTTCAATGCCGTGCTCGGAAACCAGGCCCGCCCTGCGCAACACACGCAGGTGGCGGCTCAGGGCTTGCGGGCTCATGTCCACGCATTCCGCCAGCTCACCCGCGCGTCGCGGCTTGTGCAGCAAGAGCCGGATCATTTCACGCCGCGAAGCGTCGGAGAGTGCGCCAAAGGCGGCGTTCAGCTGGAAATCGGCCGGGCGCGGATCCATCGCTCTTCAGTCAAGCGGCCGGAGGACTGCGCAGGCGCTCGGCGTAGGCTTCATGGTGAGCTCCAAATCAAATATTAACGAATATGAATAAAGTTAACACAGTGGTTAACTACCTGCAAGCGGATGCCGCGGCGGCCCGTATCCTGAGCGACGGCGCGCATGCGTACCGGCTGAGCGGGTGTTAGTATTTTCCATGCAGTCCTTTCCGCTGGCCTTGATTCTCACCAGTATTCCTTTCATGGCTTCCATGGGGATCACGCCGGGCCCGAACAACATCCTGGTGGCGAGTTCAGGCGTCAATTTCGGCTTTCGCGCGACGATTCCGCACATTCTTGGCATTACCATCGGCTATCCCTTGATGTTGTTCATCGTCGGCATCGGCCTCGCCAAGATTTTCATTGCCGTCCCGCTGATTCACACGATTCTCAAGATCATCAGCATCGCGTACCTGTTGTATCTGGCCTATCGGATCACCAAGGCCTCCTCGCCGGATGAAACGCGCAGCCAAGCGCAGCCCCTGACCTTTCTTCAGGCTGCCGCGTTCCAATGGGTCAATGGCAAGGCGTGGGTGATCGCGCTCGGCGCCGTGACCACCTATACGATGGTCGATCAGACTTTGCCGCTGCAAATCGTCGCCTTGACCGCGATCTCCGTGGTCATCACCTTGGGCAGCGTGAGCTGCTGGACTTTTTTCGGCGCATTCATGCGCCAGTTTCTGCAAACGGCGCAGCGCCGCCGCTGGTTCAACTACAGCATGGCGGCGCTCTTGGTCCTGTCGATCCTGCCGGTTCTCTGGGAATAGCGGCGACTCGACGTCGCGAGAGGGCAGCCTGTTGCTAATTTTTGAGTCGATAGCCGGTCTTGAAAATCCAGGCCACCAGCGCCAGGCAGACCGCAAAAAATCCCACGGTCACCGCGAAGCTGATGCCGACGCTGACGTCAGCCGCGCCGTAGAAGCTCCAGCGAAAGCCGCTGATCAAGTAGACGATGGGGTTGAAGAGGCTGAAGGTGCGCCACGCCGGCGGCAGCATGTCGATGGAATAGAAGGCGCCGCCCAAGAACGTCAAGGGCGTGATCACGAGCATCGGGATGAATTGCAGACTCTCAAATCCCTTGGCCCAGATGCCGATGATGAATCCAAACAAGCTGAAGGTGGCTGCCGTCATCAGCAGAAATGCAATCATCCACGCCGGATGAAGGATCTTGATCGGCACGAACAGCGATGCCGTCGCTAGGATGATGACGCCCAGCACCACCGACTTAGATGCCGCGGCGCCGACATAGGCGATGACGATTTCGACGTAGGAAACCGGCGCCGACAGCAGCTCGTAAATCGTGCCGGTGAACTTCGGAAAATAAATGCCGAAGGAGGCGTTCGAGAGGCTTTCGGTGAACAGCGCCAGCATGATGAGCCCGGGCACGATGAATGCGCCGTAACTGACGCCGCTGGTCAGTGTCAGCCGCGATCCGATCGCGGCTCCAAAGACTACGAAGTAAAGAGACGTGGTGATGACCGGCGTGACCAGGCTCTGTACCAGCGTGCGTAGTGCGCGGGCAATTTCGAATTTATAGATTGCCCAAACACCATGACGATTGAATGCCGCGGGTGAGACGGTGGTATTCATGCGCGCTCGCTCACGAGATTGACGAAAATATCCTCAAGGGAACTCTGGTGTGTTTGCAGGTCCTTGATCACGATCGATAGCTCGCTCAAGCGCTTGAGCAGCATGGAGATATCGACGCCGTCGGCGCTGTCCGCCGTGTATACCAAATCCTGGCCGTCGGATTTCAGTTCCAGATCCCAAGTTTTCAGCTCGCCGGGGACTTGCTGCAGCGG
>DASXMG010000082.1:0-1798 GCA_036495805.1 Steroidobacteraceae bacterium
ACTTCAGCGGCTGATCGAAAATCTGTTGTCTTTCAGCGCCTGGCAGGCGAAGAGCGTCGGCTTGGAGATTTCCGAATTCAAGCTGCGCCCGTTGATCAAGAGCGTGCTCGAGAACCAGCAGCTCACGCTGGTGGCGCAACGCGTGCGGCTCGATGTGCAGGTGGAAGATCTCACGCCCTTGGCGGACCGCAGCAAGGTGCGCCTGATTCTCGACAATTTGCTCTCCAATGCGGTTAAGTTCACGCCGCGCGGGGGGACCATCTCCCTGCACGCCCGCGCCGAGCGGGAGCAATTGATCTTGGATGTCATGGACAGCGGTCCCGGTATTCCCGCGGAGGAGCGCAATCGAATCTTCGAGGCGTTCTACCAAGGAAAAACCCCTCAAGGCGGCCACGTCAAAGGCACCGGAATCGGCCTCTCGGTGGTCACCGAGTTCGTCAACGCGCACGGCGGCAGCATCGAGATCTTCGAAGCGAAGTCCGGCGGTGCGCATTTCCGCGTACGCCTACCGCTGCGCGCGGCCGGCCCGGCCGCGGCGCGCGAAAAAGCTCATGCGGCATAAGGGCAATCGCACTGCAACATGCGCCCTGCTATGCCTCTGGGTAACCGGCTGCGGGGTGATGGGCAGCCCAAAGACGCCCGCCCCCGCTGCGCCCGAACACCCTCAAGTCGACATCAGCCCGGTGACGCCGTTGTTGGAGATGATGAGCAACCTGCCGCAGGGGGACCCAGCCCGCCAGGCGGAAATATTCCAGCAGGCGAAGGACGCCGCAGAGTTGCAGCCGACCACCAGCAACCGGCTGCGTTATGCGCTGGCCTTGGCCACGCCCGGCTACAACGGAGCCGACCCCGTCGCAGCGCAGCGACAGTTGGCGGAACTGCTGGCAAGGCCTGAAACTTTGCTCCCAGTCGAGCGCCTATTGGCGGCGGTTGAGCTCAAAGAGGTCGAGCAACGGCTCATACTACAGGCCGAGAATGCCCGGATGCGCGATACCGTGCCGAATGACACGCATGACAAGCTGCAGGCGATCAATCGTCGCCTGGCGAGCGAAACAGACGAAAATGCGAAGTTGCGCAAGGCCTTGGATGAGGCGAGGGCTAAACTCGAGGCGGTAACACATATCGAGCAACGATCTGTCACCGACCGCGGAACCGGCGCGCCCCACACGCCATAACGCCTAACCGGAGAGACTGCACTGAACGCCTATTCGATTGCTGCCACCACCCCCCTGTCGTTCGGCTTAGCGCCGGGCACCCGCGACTCAACGACTCCGCAAAAGCGCAAAGCCCGCATTCTGGTGGTCGACGATGACCCGGGCCTGCTGCGACTGCTGACGATCCGTCTACGCGCCGAGAATTACGAAGTGGAAGCGGTGGAATCTGCCGCGGCCGCCTTGGCCGCCTGCGTGCGATTTCGCCCGGACCTGGTGATCACCGATCTGCGCATGGACCAGATGGATGGCATCGGATTGCTCAAGGAGCTGCAAAGCCGCTGGCCGGGATTGCGTGTGATCATTCTCACGGCACACGGCACCATTCCCGATGCCGTGCACGCCACGCAAAGCGGTGCCTTTGGGTTCCTTACCAAGCCGGTGGATAAGCAGGAACTGCTCGATCACGTGCAAAAAGCACTCAAAGTCTCGGGTTTCGCGCACGTCGATGAGGATTGGCGCGCCAATATCGTCACGCGCAATCAGCTCATGGAAGACAAATTGGCCCAGGCCAACATGGTGGCCGGAACCGACGCGCGGGTCCTGTTGACCGGCGAGAGCGGCACCGGCAAGGAATTGCTTGCCCG
>DASXMG010000083.1:0-6369 GCA_036495805.1 Steroidobacteraceae bacterium
GCCGGCGGACGACAAGGAGTAAAGTCCCCGCGCAATGATGTGTTGTCCGACGCCTATCGAGTTGTAGTTCAACGGCCCCAGCGTCGAGACACCGTCCGCCGTCACCTGAGTGTTGGGACCGACCGTCAGCTGCGAATCCAAGTCTTCGTACTGAACCACCTGGGCGGCATTCGCGAACAGCGTCGCGCCGCGTATGGTGAGCGTATTGCCGGTGCGCGCGATGACATCGCCTTCCAGGCCGTCAGTGAAAAAATCTTCCAAGGTGCTGCCCGCCACAACGTACTTGGAATGAAAGATGCCGGCGTTCACGCCCGCGGCGGGAGTCGTCGTGGGCTCGAAGGTGGTGTAGGCCGCCGTCTCAGTCGAGCCGGCCGAGGTTTGCGACAACGCCGTGATGCCCGGTGTGCCGACATAGACGGTGCCGTCCAGGGTATAGACCGTATTCGCGTCATTGAAAATCGAGTTCGTGCCCAAGCTGTTAACTTCATCGAAGAACGGCCGCACGACCACCGTGTAGGTGCCGACGTTGACGCTCGAATTGATCAGCGGACCGCGCACCCTGATCAGCTTGTTATCGGCGGCCGTGGTGGCCACCGCCATGAAAGGCTTGACCGTGACTGTCGGCGGGCTGGTCGTCAGGTCGACCTTGTTCGACGCCGACACGTCGTAGTTGACGGCAAAACGCACGGCGTTGCTCGTCGCAAAGGTGGGCTGCAGGATCAGCATATTTTTGGGATCGAAAGTCACGCTCACCGCGATCGTGGTCGGCGCTGCACCCGACGGATCGACAATGGTCGCTTTGACGGGCGCGCCGTTCACCATCACGGAGATTTGCGCATTGGTGTAATCCAACGTGATGAGGGCGGATGTGTAGGTATCGACCGGCAGACTCGCGGTCGACCAGAGCTCCGACAAATTGGTGAGCTTGGTAAGATCGACGGTCTCCGGCACGGCAACCGCGGACACCGCGCCATTGAGCTGACCGACCAGAACCACTGAATCGATCCCCACCACGTAGCTCGTGAATTGAGCAGCGTCATCGGTCGTGGTCAGGGTGGTCCACGCCACGCCAAAACCACTGTCCAAGTTGTTGTGGTGACAGCCGGCAGCAACCAAACCGAAGACACAAGCGCTTAAGCAAGCGGCCAGCCGACGGGCGGCCTTTCTCTTAATCGATGAATGCACTACTGATTCCAATTATTAAGGGGGGGACTTGGGTTTAAGGCTGCGTAGAATAAAGGCTTTCGAGACCTCGCGCGCAGCAAAGTTCCATTTTGTCCCCCGGATCAGGCTTCCAGCCGCCCGCTTGGGTATGGGTCCTAGCCGCCCTTGCGCCCGGGCACTTGTTGCGTAATGCAGTGAATATTGCCTCCTCCCAGGAGCACTTCGCGGGTCGGGACGCCGAGCACTTCGCGGGTCGGAAACAACCGCTTGAGTGTGCGCATCGCCGCCGCATCGCGGCGCTTTTCATACAACGGCATCACCACGCACTTATTGGCAATGTAGAAGTTGATGTACGAGGCGGCCAGCCGGTCGCCGGCACGGCGCGGATGGCTGCCGGCATGGGGATCGATGCCTGCGGCCTCCTCAGCGGTCATGTACAGCGGCCAGGGCTGATGAATCTTGTGAATCTCCAAGCGGCGGCCGCGCGCGTCCGTGGCATGGCGCAAGCGTTGATAGGCATCCTGGGAAATTTCGAACTGCGGATCGGAGCGATCATCCGTCCAGGTGAGCGCCACATGCCCAGGGCTCGTGAAGCAGGCGAGTTCATCGATGTGGCCGCCGGTCTCGTCAAGGTAGACGCCTTTGTCCAGCCAGATCACCTTGCTTACCGACAGGTAGCGGTGCAGCTGCTCTTCGATATCGGCGCGCGACAGCTGCGGATTGCGATTCGCGTTGAGCAGGCATTCTTCCGTGGTCAGGCAGGTGCCCTGCCCGTCCACGTGAATGGCGCCGCCCTCCATCACGAGCGGCGTGCGATATCGATCCGCGGCCTCCATCTCCAATACTTTTTGCGCCACTTGATCGTCGAGGTCCCACGGAAAATACAAACCTCCCTGCAGCCCTACCCAGGCATTGAAGGTCCAATCGACGCCGCGCCGGCGTCCCTTCTCATCGACGACGAAGGTGGGGCCGCAATCGCGCATCCAGGCATCGTTGCTGGTAATTTCGACGACGCGCACAGGGCGCGGCAGCCGCGCACGCGCGTTCTGAAACTGCGCCGTGGAAACCCCGACAGTCACGGGCTCGCTGCTCGCGATCGCGGTTGCGACCGCGGCGAATGCGGCCTGCGCCGGCTTCGCACCGAGGCGCCAGTTGTCCGATCGTTCGGGCCACAGCATCCAACATCCGGAATGCCGCTCGAATTCCGCGGGCATGCGGAAGCCGTCCTTTGCTGGTGTTGATTTCAAGTTGCGCAATGCTCGTCTCCGGTCGCGCATGCTAGCATTGACGCTGCATTTACAGGAGCTCGAAGGAATGCCAGACGCCAAGCCCGTCAGTTTCAAGGTCCCCGCCGGGGGCGAAAAGATCAGCATCTCGAACGGCAAGTTGCACGTGCCCGACCAGCCGATCATTCCGTTCATTGAAGGCGACGGCACGGGCCGCGACATCTGGCGCGCGAGCGTGCGGGTGTTCGATGCGGCCGTGAAAAAAGCCTACGGCGGCAAGCGCAAAATTCATTGGATGGAAGTCTTCGCCGGCGAAAAAGCCAACAAGGCCTACAACACCTGGTTGCCCGAGGAGACGGTCACCGCGTGCCGGGACTACCTCGTGTCGATCAAGGGGCCGCTCACCACGCCCGTGGGCGGCGGGATCCGCTCTCTCAACGTCGCATTGCGGCAGCTGCTCGATCTCTACGTGTGCTTGAGGCCGGTGCGCTGGTTCAAGGGTGTGCCCTCTCCGGTCAAGACGCCGGAGAAGGTCGACATGGTCATTTTCCGCGAGAATACCGAGGACATCTACGCCGGAATCGAGTTCGAGCAGGGCACTGCTGAAGCCAGGAAATTCCTCGATCTGTTCAAGCAGAATTTTCCGAAGCAATACGCCAAGATTCGGTTTCCCGAGACCTCCGGCATCGGCTTGAAGCCGGTATCGAAGGAAGGCACGGAACGGCTGTTCCGCGCGGCGGTGAAGTACGCGATCGACAATCAGCGCAAGAGCGTCACGATCGTTCACAAGGGCAACATCATGAAATTCACCGAGGGTGCGTTTCGCGGTTGGTCGTACCAATTGGCCGAAAGAGAATTCCCGAATCAGGTCTTTACGTGGGAGCAATGGGAGCGCATCAAGTCGTCGAACGATGAGAAGGAAGCCAATGCGCAGATGGAGGCGGCCAAAAAAGCCGGCAAAGTCATCATCAAGGACGCCATCGCCGACATCACCCTGCAGCAGGTGCTCACCCGCCCCGACGAGTTCGATGTCGTCGCCACCATGAACCTCAACGGCGATTATCTGTCCGATGCGCTCGCAGCCCAGGTCGGCGGCATCGGCATCGCGCCGGGCGGCAACATCAACTACCTCACCGGCCACGCCGTGTTCGAGGCCACGCATGGCACGGCGCCGAAATATGCGGATCTCGACAAGGTCAATCCGGGATCGGTTATTTTGTCCGGCGAAATGATGTTCAGGTACCTAGGCTGGCTCGAAGCGGCGGATGCGATCATCAACGCCATGGACAAATCCATCGCGCAGAAAACCGTGACCTACGATTTCGCGCGCCTGATGCCTGGCGCGACCGAGGTCAAGTGCAGTGAATTCGGCGATATCCTGATCCGCAATCTCTAGAGGCTGCGTGCAGCGCTTAGGATCAGCGCGCGGCGCCCGCGCCGCGGCAGCGGCTGAGCTTGGGAACGCTGCTTCAAAATATCGAAGGCGGCGATCCGATAGGCTTCGGTCATGGTCGGGAAATTGAAAATCTGCTCGACGAAGAAATCGGCCGTGGCGCCGGCGGCGATGGCCGCTTGCCCCAAGTGCACCAGTTCCGTCGCGCCCTCGCCCAGCACTTGCACACCGAGAACCCGCGCGCTGCCGCGCTCGCAGAGCAGCGTCAGAAATCCGCTCGGTTCGCCCGCGATATGCGCGCGGGCTACCTCGCTGAAATCGGCGCGGCCGACGAGGAGGTCGATTTTCTTGGCCGCAGCTTCAGCCTGCGTCAGGCCGACGCAGGCGATCTCTGGAATGGTATATACGCCGCTCGGCACCAAACTGGTGAGCGCGGGCGGCGGCAGCCCGAGTGCAACCAGCGCGGCGCGACGTCCCTGATCGGCGGCAGCGCACGCCAGCGCGGGCGGTCCGATGGCATCGCCGGCCGCCAGTATCCCGGGAATATTCGTTTCAAAGCGCTCGTTCACCTGCACGGTACCGCGCGGGCTGATGCTGAGGCCGAGATGGTCGAGACCAATTCCGTCGAGATTGGCGACCCGGCCGAACGCCGCGAACACGATGTCCGATGTCAAAGTCGCGCCGCCACGCAGCTGAACTTCGACCTGGGAAAATCCGTCGAAGCGTGCCCCGCTGACTTCGGAGCCCCCGCAGTACTCGCCGCCCATGACGCGAAATGCCGCGAGAAATCCGCCGCGCAGCTCCGGATCGAGAAACCCCAGCGGCTCCGCGGCCTTATCCAGCATCGTCACCGTGCAACCCAGCGCGGCGAAAATCGAGGCATATTCGCAGGCGATGACGCCGCTGCCCAGCACCAGCATGGAGCGGGGAATGTAGGGCAGGCTCAAAATGGAATCGCTGTCGACGATGTGCTCGTGATCGACTTCAATCGCCGGCACATGACGCGGCCTCGATCCGGTCGCCAGCACCACGCGCGGCGATTGCAGAACGCGGCGCGAGCCGTCCAGGCGCAAAACCTCGATGCGATGTGCATCCAAGAAAGTGCCCTTGCCGCGAATCAGTTCGACCTCGTTGCGCTTGAGTTGCGCCAGCAAATATTTGTCCTGCGCGCTGACCACCGCGTCGACGCCGTGCAGCAAAGCCGACAACGGCGCATCGCCGCGCAACTCGACCGCGAGTGACGTTGCACTGCCTTGCATGCGCCGATAGCGCAATGCCTGTTCGCGCAGCGCCTTGCTTGGGATGGTGCCGGACAGCAGACAGGAACCGCCCACCTGGGGCTCGCGCTCGATGATGCAAGCGCGGAAGCCCGCTTTCGCCGCTTGAATTGCCGCCTTTTGTCCGGCGGGGCCGGACCCCAGGCAGATCAGGTCGAAATCCGCGCCCTGCATTTAGATGCCCGCCAAGGTGCGGATTTGTTCGCGCTTCGCCAGCATCGAGCGCCGGTCATCGGGAAAAACGCCCAGCTGCTCGAACACCGCACTCTCCAGCACCGCAGCTTCGTCGAGAAGCTGCGGATACATGGTGTGCGCGGCAAGCAGGTGCGCCGCGTTCACGGTTCCCGCGAGATCTGTATGACCGGATTTTCCATAGTCGCGCCAATCGCTCGCGCCATCCTGGACATCGTCGGGCAATCGCCAGCTGCTCATGAGCAATCGGCCGAAGCGCGGCTCGAATTCACCGACCAGCTCGGCGAACATTTTGGCCTCGATCACCGTGCGTTGCCGGGTTTCGAATCCAGAAAGAATCTTCAACGCCAAGGCGGCGCCGGTGCGATGCATGAGTGCGGCGAGGAAAGCGCTTTCCACGTGCTTGCGCCGCGCACGGGCGATTTCCTTGGCCCAGAGTCCCGCCAGCCACGCCTCGCGCCACAGTTCCTCGGACTCCGGTTCATGACCCGGAGCCGTGAATATTTCACCGCGCAGCATCACGGCCATCGCAATGTTGCGCACTTCGGCGACCCCCAACCATGAGACCGCCTGCTGCAGCGAGACGATGGGAGCGCGCGGCCGCAGGGCCGGAGAATTCGCGACTCGCATGATTTCGCCGGCCAGCGCGGGATCCGACTGAATCAGCCGTGCCAGCTGCGCGGCATCGGTCGCCTGTTGCGCCGTCAGCTCGGCGAGCTGAGCGCAAACCCGCGGCATCGGCGCGATGTGCTGCGGACTCGCAAGCGATTCAGTGAGATACGCATGGGCGGCTTGCGAATGCAGCGCGCTAACAACTACCGGCGATTGAAGACTCACTTCTTGGCACCTGTCACGACGTTCTTGTCGACCTCCATAGATCGGCAAACGCGCGCGATGCTTGAGTTAAGGCGCTATTATGTTAACAACATATGTCAAATCAATAAGTTAACTGAACGCCCGCTCCATAGCTTGAGCCAGGTCGGCCTTCAGGTCGCCCTCATCCTCAAGACCGATCGATAGGCGCACTGTGCCCTTCCCCACCAACGAGCGGGCCCGCTGTTCCGCCGTGTAGTCGCCGCCGGACAAGAGTTGCGGCGGCATGACCAACGATTCGGTC
>DASXMG010000084.1:0-22523 GCA_036495805.1 Steroidobacteraceae bacterium
CTTCAAGGTGATCGCGCCATACAATGCAGCACCTAACCCGAAGCCGATGCCGCCTTCCATTTGCGCTTGGATGATGTCTGGATTCACGGCCGTACCGCAGTCAACGGCGCAGACAACCCGATCGACCTTGACTCGCCCGGCATCATCGACGCTCACCTCGGCCACTTGAGCGACGAAGGAATTGAACGCTTCGCACACTGCGATGCCGCGGCCTCTGCCCTTCGGCAGGGGGCCGGAACTCCAGCCGGCCTTGTCCGCGGCAAGTTCGAGCACGCCTTTCATGCGCGGCTCGTGTTCCAGCAGCTTGCGCCGAAAAGTGAACGGATCGGCGCCGGCGGCGTGCGCCACCTCGTCGATGAAGGTCTCGACCGCGAAGGTCGTATGCGAACTGCCGACCACACGCCACCACAGAACCGGCACCCCGGCCTTGGTGGTCGACAAATCGACGGCAATATTGGGAATCGCGTAACCGATGTTCGCCGCGCCTTCCACCGAGGTCGAGTCGATACCATCCTTGATGCCGGCGGCGAAAATCGTCCCGGCCATGATCGACTGTCCGACGATGACATGGTGCCATCCGGTTAGTTCGTTTTGCGCGTTCAATCCGGCTTCCATCTTGTGGAAGTACATGGGGCGATACAAGCCGCCGTGGATATCGTCCTCGCGGGTCCACTGCAGCTTGATCGGCGTGCCGTCCGCGCCGTATGCCTTGGCAATCGAGACTGCTTCCACGACGTAGTCTGAAATCGTATTGGCGCGCCGGCCAAAGCTGCCGCCGGCATATAAGGTATGAATGCTCACGTGGCTGGGATCCAAGCCCGCCGCCTGCGCCGCATTCATCTGGTCGATCGTTTGGAATTGATCGCCGGTCCAGATCTCGCAGGTTTTGCCATCCAGCTTGACCACGGCAGCGAGCGGTTCCATCGGTGCGTGTGCGAGGTACGGGAATTCGTAGCCCGCGGAAATCTTGCGGGTGGCTTCGCCGAGGGCCTTCTTGGCATCGCCCTCCTTGCGCGCGGGCAACGCCGGCTGATCGGCGAGGCGCCGATATTCGTCCATCATTGCAGAGGAGCTGCGCTTCTCGGCGTTCGAGAGGTCCCAGTCGGCTTTGAGTGCGTCGCGACCTTGCTTGGCGGCCCAAAAACTCTTGGCCACCACGGCCACGCCGCGCGGCACCTGCACCACCTTCACCACACCCGGTACTTGCATCGTCGCAGCGGCGTCGAAGGACTTGACCGTGCCGCCGAATAATGGCGATCGTTTCAACAGCGCCACCAGCATGCCCGGCATCTCGACATCGATCGTGAATTGCGCCGTGCCGTCGCATTTGGCCGGCACATCGACCCGCGGCGGCCGGCCGCCGATGAGCTTGAAGTCTTTTGGATCCTTGAGCTGCACGGTCTCCGGGACCGGCAACGCCGCTGCCTTCTTCACGAGCGAGCCGAAGGTCGCCTGGCGCTTGCCGGCAGCGTGGAAAATCACGCTCTTGGTGACCGTCAGTTCCCCGACGGGTACGCGCCACTCGTTGGCGGCAGCGGTCAGCAGCATGGCGCGGGCTTTCGCGCCCGCATCGCGCAGCTGCGGCCAGAAATTGGCGATCGCCGAACTGCCGCCGGTTCCCTGGATCTTGCCGAAGGCCAGATTGGCGTAGCGAGCCGCATCCGCAGGCGCGCTCTCGACCCGAACCTGTGCCCAATCGGCATCGAGTTCATCCGCGAGCACGGTCGCGAGCCCGGTATAGGCACCTTGGCCCATCTCGATGTGCTTGGCGATGATGACGATGCTGTCATCGCTGCCGATTCTGACGAAAGCGTTGGGGGCGAAGGGTGCCGCGTCGGCGGCCGCAGCCAGCGCCTGTGCGCGTGATGTCGAGCCGGCCCATTCGAACCCAATGGTCAGCGCCGTGGCGGCCGCCGCACCGGCGCCTTTCAAGAATGCACGCCGTTCGATTCTGCGGGGTGAAGAAATTCCGTTGCTCATACATCAGGCCTTGGTGGATTGCGCGGCGGCATGAATCGCCGCCCGGATGCGCGGGTAGGTGCAACAACGGCAGATGTTGCCGCTCATGGCGCCGTCGATATCGGCATCGGTCGGCGCGGCATTTTTTTCCAGCAGCGCGGTGGCCGACGTGATCTGCCCCGATTGGCAATATCCGCACTGGGGAACCTGCAGATCGATCCAGGCGGCCTGCACCGCCTTGGCTTGCTTGCTTTGCAATCCCTCGATGGTGGTGACATGCCGGCCGGATACTGCCGAGAGCGGCATGACGCAGGACCGCACGGCCAGGCCATCGAGGTGAATGGTGCAGGCGCCGCACATCGCCATTCCGCAGCCAAACTTGGTGCCGTGCAGGCCCGCTACCTCGCGGATCGCCCACAACAACGGCATGTTCGGATCGGCGTCGAGCGTGGCGCTTTTGCCATTCAAGAGAAAGGTTGTCGACATGGTGGCTCCGCGAGGTATCCGTCGCGCAAGAATCCTCCTCTCGCTGCCTGTATTCAAGCCTGAAGAAAAAATCTTGCAGCGGGTTTATTTCTCTATGATGTTGTTGCGCAGGCGCGCGTGGAGGGCAGTGCGATGACACCCGTTATTCGTATCCGGATCGATTTTGCCGAAAACGTCAATGTGGGCCCCGGCAAGATCGCATTGCTCGAGGCCATCAAATCCACGGGCTCCATTTCCGATGCCGCACGCTCTCTCGGCATGAGCTACCGGCGCGCGTGGATGCTGATAAACAGCCTAAAACAAGGCTTTAGCGAGGCGGTGACGGTCTCCTCCGCCGGCGGTGCGGGCGGCGGCGGCGCGCGCGTGACGAGCTTCGGCGCGAGCCTGATCAAGCACTACCGAATGCTGGAGCGCGAGATCGGCCGGCTCGGCGTGCAGCGCTTGGCGGATGTCATGCCGCACGTCATCGCGAAGGCTCGTCCGGAGCATGCCCGCAAGAAACAACTCGCAAAAAAAATTACGCAGAGCGCGGAAAAAATCTCGTAGTATCGGTTCTGCGGCCGTCGCGTCGTATTTCGATCGATACAACGCGGGCTGTTTTGGGCACCCTGCGTCGTATCTCGCCGAATATAGCCGGCGTTGATTGCCAAGAATTTCCGGCGGCGCCGGTCTACTCTGCGCATTGCAGATCCATGATCGCGATGACAGCGTGAATTCCCCGGCACCTCAAGGCAAATCTTCCTACAACCGCTTCGATCGTATGGAGTGGGCCGGCGCCTTCGGCGATCTCGGCACGCTCGTGCCGTTCGTCATCGCCTACATCGCCGTTTTGAAGATGGATCCCTTTGGGATCCTTTTTGCCTTCGGGGCCGCGCAGCTGATCTGCGGCCTGTATTACAAAACGCCGTTCCCCGTGCAGCCGATGAAGGCGCTCGGCGCCGCCGCGGTAACGCAGGCCGCGCAGACCGCGGTCATCACGCAAGCAACGGTTTACAGCGCAGGCTTGGTGACCGGCGCAATCTGGTTGATTCTCGGCTTGAGCGGCGCCGCTACACGGGTTGCCAAGCTTGTGCCGCGCTTCGTGGTCATCGGCATCGTGCTGGGACTCGGACTTGGTTTCATGAGCGAAGGCATCAAGCTGATGAGCACGGAGTGGCTCATAGCCGCGATCGGCTTGCTCGGAACGCTGTTGCTGCTGACCAATCGCGCCATTCCGGCCATGTTTCTCTTGCTGCTATTCGGTGCCCTGTGGGGCGTCATTCAAGATCCCGCAGTCGCGCACGCGCTATCCGGCGTGCGCGTGCAGTTTCGCCTGCCTGGCTTCGCGCCGGCCGCGATCAGTTGGCACGATCTGTGGGTGGGCACGTTATTCTTGGCACTGCCGCAACTACCGCTGACGCTGGGCAATGCCATTATTGCGATACGCGAGGAAAACAATCGGTTGTTCCCCGATAGGCCGGTGACCGACGCGCAAGTCGCAACGTCGACGGGATTGATGAATCTGGCGGGTTCCGCGGTCGGCGGCGTCCCCATGTGTCATGGCGCGGGCGGCATGGCGGGACATGTCGCCTTTGGCGCGCGCACCGGCGGTGCACCGATCATTCTGGGTGCAATTTTGTTGGCGCTGGCGTTCTGCTTCAGCGGTTCCATTGAGGCCATCTTGAACGTGTTTCCAAAAGCCGTGCTCGGCGTCATTTTATTTCTAACGGGCGCGCAGCTTAGCCTCGGCTCTTGCGACTTCAGCAAGAATAAAGTCGAGCGCTTCATCACGCTCGCGACCGCGGCCTTCGCCATGTGGAATGTCGGCCTGGCGTTCGTAGTGGGAATCGCGCTCGCGTTGGTTGCGAAGCGGGGCTTGCTGCGGCTCTAGCGGCTATTGCTGTCGCAAAACTTCTTCAATCCGCAGCACCGGATATACGTTGTGACGCGGGTCCCACGATGCGTGACGACGCAGGAAGAATTCCAGGCGCGCCACGGGATCCGCCGCGAACGTTGCATCGAGCTCGCATTTGCTGCGGAATTCGGCCGCGAGGCGCGGATCCTGCTCGATCATGCCGCGCGCGATCCGCTCGGCGACGTAGGGTTCGACGTGTTCCTTCTGTTCGAAGCACGCATTGAACAAGCCCCACGCGGCGAAGGAGTCCGGCGCCAGCGGCTCGAAAAGCGCGGCCGCCAGCCGCGCCAGAGGTTGTGCGATCGGTACGAAAAGCGCCCCCTCGCGCGGAAGGTAATCCTCTGTGTGCCATGTGCCCGTCAGTTGTGCGCGCATGCGCCCTTCGAAGGGCGCTGCGGAAAACTTCACCTCGGTGGCGCGAAATGTCTTCGCCTTGATTTTGGCCTTTGTGCCGCGCAGGCGCGAGAACGTTACGCCATGGGCTTCGAGCCGAGGCGCGATCTCGGCGGCGAAGCCCGCCGCTACGACATAGCCGCCGAGCGGCAGCGTCGCCGATAGGGAAGGGTGGACTTGATCGCGCAGCGGTACGCGCCAGATCTGCGGCGCCGTCGGATCGTATATCGTGACGAGCGCGCCGGAAATCGGCGACGGCGTTCGTGTGTATGCGTATCCCCTAAACTCGATCATCCGTGCGTCCGTCGCGGCACCTCGCTCCATGGTGGCGCCGCCCGCCTGCGCCGGCTCGCGCCAGCTTGACGTGAAATCGAGCGGAATCTCAGAGCCGCCCAGTTTCATCGCCGACTGGTCGGCCTGGTGCGCAAGCTCGAGCCAACGCTTCCCATGAGCCGCCACCAAGTCGGTCAAGCCGGTGATGCTGTTGCACATCACGCGGACGCGGTGCGCGTAGTCCTTCCAGGAGTGCGTTTCGACCAACACGGTAAAGCGATTACGCTGTGGAAAGTATCCCGTCGAGAAACGCGGCGAATACACGGTCAATGCAAACCCGGAAGCCGGATCATCGGTGCTTGCCAGATCGGGATAGAAATCGAGTGCCAACGAGCCGAGTGCGGTGAGCCGCGCGATCAGTGCATCCCGCATTTCTCGCCCGCTCACTCTCAGGTTTTCATCGCCTTGATTGAGTGGTTCGACTTGAAGCGAAATGTCGGGCTCGAAGTCCGCTCCGTCGGTGACATGCAGGTCTGCGCACACGAGCGGATCCCACGCATCGATGAGGCGCAGCATGGCCCGCATCTCCGGGGTGTCCGCCTTCATGTAGTCGCGGTTAAGGTTGATGTTTTGCGCCGTCGCGCGCCAGCCGGTCTCGAGCGGGCCATTCTGATTGGGGCGATTCCAGCGCCGGACGTCCTCATGACCGTCGGTATTGAATGCGGGAACGAACAGTATCGCTATGCGCTCGAGCAAGGTGTCCGATGCCGGATCGCCGAGCAAATCACGTAGCGCCGCGAACCCGGCATCCTTACCGTCGCTTTCGCCCGGGTGGATGCCGCCCTGGATCAGGAGCAGGGGAATCGCCTGGGCGCGTAGTTGCACCGGTGTCAGCGCGCCCGATCGGGTAATCAGCAGCGCCCGCATGATGCGTCCTTCAGCCGAACGTCCGAACTCGAATGAGCGCACTGCGTCGGGCCACGCGCGTGCCATTTCAGCGCTCAGGCGTTCCACCTCCTGGACACCCCCGGTCTCTTTGTAGTGGGACAGCTCAGCGGTCGTCATCAACGTCTTATGTCTCATCGGCGAATTCTAACTATAATTCCAGCCATGCAAATTGCGATCTTCACGACGGGCGGCACGATCGACAAGGTGTACTTCGATGCCAAGGGTGGCTATGAGGTGGGCGTGCCGATGGTTCGGCAAATCCTGGAGCAGGGCCGCGTGACCGCGCACATTCCCATCCTGGAGCTGTTGCGCAAGGACAGCTTGGAGATGACCGCGGCAGACCGAATCGCGGTTCGCGATGCAGTCGCCGCCTCAGACGCCGCCCGCATCATCGTGACGCACGGCACCGACACCATGGTCGAAACGGCCCACGAATTGCAGCGGCTGCCGGGCAAAACCATCGTATTGACCGGCGCCCTGCAACCGGCACGCTTTGCCGACAGCGACGCGCCCTTCAACCTAGGCCTTGCCATGGGCGCCGTCCAAGTACTGCCGCCCGGCGTCTATATTGCCGCCAACGGGCAGGTGTTTCCTGCCGGTTCTGTGCGTAAAAATGTAGCACTGAATCGATTCGAGTCGCTTTGAAAAAAATACAAATGGTTGTCGCGAAAAATGCGATGACATGGGCCTTGCCTTAATCGCTGCGCCCGAGTAAAAAAATCATATGAACATCGTCGGTAAACGCGCGGAAGCCAGCGATTCGCGCCATTCGTTCTCCGCCGCCACTTTCAGGAAAGTTTTGAAGGGATTTGAGATCGGCGGCCTGCCGTACACGGAAGTCCAATTTCAACTCAAACGATTGCTGGCGACAGGAGCCTCTCCCGGCGAGCTGCGCGAAGTTCTGCGCCGCAGTGAATTGATCGAGCCGCTGCCGGACTACGCATACCGGGAGGTTCTGAGCCTGCTCGATGAAGCGATCGAGCAGAATGCAGCGCTGCAGAGCGATGCGGACACGATCGTTCAAGAGGAGCAATTGGATCCTGCGGCGCTGTCGGCGGAACTGGCGGACACCCGCAGCGCATTGGAAGCGGAGCAAACCCGGGCTCGAGAAGCCGAAGAAGCCTTGTCGGAAAGAATCGCCTCCGAGGAGGCGGCGAGGTCGCGGCTGGACAACACGCTGCGCGAGTCGGAGCGCTACCAGGCGGAACTGCGCTCGGCGCGCAATTCCATGGCCAGCCGAGACAAAGTCATTGCGCAAATGCGCCAAGCTCTCGACCAGCGCGAAGCGGAACTGACCGCGGCCCAAGCCGAGCTCGACGAGGAGTGTCGCAACAGCCAGGAAATCGAACGCTCGTTGAGCGATAGCAATTCGCTCACCGGCGCGGCGCGCGAATCGCTGGCATCGCAGGCCAAAACAATTGCCGAGATGCGGCAAACGCTGGCAGCGCGCGAAGCGCAAGTCGTGACACTGCAGCGCGAACACGCAGAGACACGCGCGTCGCTGGAGTCGCACGGCAAAAGTACCAGCCAATTGCAATCGGACCTGCAAGCCTCACGCGCACAAGCCGCTTCTTCCATGGCGGAATTGAGCGCAGCCCGCGCCGCGCTCGAATCCGAGCGCCGTCAACATCATAAAGCTCTGCAGGAGATGGAAGACCGCGCGCGCGACTCCGATGAGAAATCGCAGACCGCGCAAAAGCGCCTCGGCGCCGCGAAGTCGGAACTCGATGGATTGCGCGCGCAGGTGGCCAATCTGCAGGCCAAGCTGCGGGATGACGATTCGCTGATTGAAAAACTAAATGCCCACGTCAAGAGCGAGGCCAAGCGCGCGAAGCAATGGCAAGCCGCCGCGCAGCAGCGTGAATCCGAAGCGGCTCCAATCGTGCCCCAGCCGGCGGCCGAGGTTCCCCCGCCCATGGAGGCCATGCCGCAAGTGCAAGCCCTGCCGCAAGTGGAAGTTTATCCACGATTGCAGGCCGTAGCAGCAGCCGTCGCCGCGCTGCCGGAGTTCTCCTCGAATGGTCGCGGCCCGCATTTCCGCGCAACGCCGCGCGCGGTGTGGATCGGCGCCGCAATCGTGTTGCTGGCAACGGCGATCTGGTTCCTCGTTCATCGAACCGCGCCCGTGCCAAGCACACCCAATGCCTCGACGACACCTGCGCGTATGCAGCCCGGCGCCACCATCCGCGATTGTCCGACCTGCCCGGTCCTCACGGTCCTGCCCGCGGGCCGATTCGAACAAGGCTCGGCGGCGGCCGAAAACAACTCTGCCTTCGAAAAGCCCCTGCATTGGGTGATGATTGCCAATCCGATCGCTTTGTCGACCAACGCCGTCACCGTGGATGAATTCCGCGCCTTCGTCGCGGCGACCGGCAGAGACATGCAAGGTTGCGAAACCTATGACGGCGCATGGCGCCGCCGGCCGGAAAACAGCTGGGAAAATCCCGGCTTCGCGCAAACCGGCTCCCATCCTGTCACATGCACGTCGTGGAATGATGCGAAGGCCTACGCTGCGTGGCTGTCGGCAAAGACCGGCCAGCGATACCGCTTGCCGAGCGCCTCCGAATGGGAATACGCGGCACGCGCGGGCACCGCGGCCGCGCAGCCGTGGAGCGCCGAAGGCAGGGACGCGTGTGCCAGCGCGAACGTGGCGGATGAAAGCGCAGGACATCGTTACCCGGGCTGGTCCGTATTCGCGTGCGACGATGGCTTCGTCCAAACCGCGCCCGTGGGATCCTTCAAAGCCAACTCATTCGGCCTCAACGACATGCTGGGCAACGTCTTTCAATGGACCGAAGATTGTTGGAACGCGAACTACAAGGGTGCGCCCATCGACGGCGCGGCACGCGCCGACGGCGATTGCACTGAACGCGAGCTTCGCGGCGGTTCGTGGTTCAGCTCCCCAAGCTATGTCAGGGCCAACTACCGCAATCATTTCAGCGTGGACTATCGGACCAGCAGCGTTGGAATCCGCGTGGCTCGGGATATCGCACCATGAGCCGGTTGACGCAGATAGTGGCCGGCGCCGGCATGGCTTGCCTGCTGTCTTCCCTGGCGCCGCGGTCTTCGGCCGAGTCGTCGCCCGCCGACTTCGAGCGTTGTCGTGCAGGCTCGATCGATGCCTGCTATGACGCGATTCGCTGGAGGCCCAGTGATCCGTCGCTGCTCTCAGCCTTGGGCGATGCGCAGCTGCGCGCGAATCGTCCCGTGGATGCGCTCCGAACCTACAAGCGCGTTGCGGCCCTCGCGCCCAATCTGCCCGGCGTGACGGGAAAAATCGCGGCGATCGAGTCGAAGTTATCCGCAAAGCGCCCGCCGGGAAATTCGCCGCCGCGCACTGCCTCCGCCGACACCGGCAAACGCTACTCGAATGCCGCGCCAGAGACGCAATCGCACTAGAACAATCAGGGTCGGGAGAATAAAAATGCAAGATTGGGATGTTGAAAATAAGCAAAGGCGCGGACTATTGCTGACGGCCGCGGCGGCCGGCGCCACGCTCGCCATGCCGCGCATGCTCTTCGGCGCAGCCGACAAACCTAAGGCGATGTACGGCGGCGACCTGACTTCGGTGCGCGCCGCGATCGAAAAACAGCGCCCGGAGGCGATCAAGCGCCTGCAAAATTGGATCGCGTTGCCCTCAATCGCCGCAGAAAACCGCAACATGCAGGAGGGCGTGCAAATGATGATGGCCCTCTTGAAGGACGCCGGCTTTCAAAGTGCGAAGGTCATGCCGACCGATGGCCAGCCCGGCGTGTTCGCAACCTTGGATGCCGGCGCTGCGCGCACCGTCGGCATGTATTTCATGTATGACGTCAAACAGTTCGATCCCAAGGAGTGGAGTTCTCCGCCGCTGGAGGCCGCCATCGTCGATCGGCCGCCCTTCGGCAAGGTCATGATCGGGCGCGGCGCGACGAATCAAAAAGGGCCTGAAGCAACCTTTCTCGCGGCGCTGCATGCGCTCAAGGCCGCCGGCCGCAAACCGCCCGTGAATATCGTGCTGGTGGCCGAAGGCGAGGAGGAAATTGCATCACCGCATTTCGCCCAAGTGGTGCATCAACCGGAAGTGTTGAAGGCCTTGGCAAAATGCCATGAAGTGTTCATGCCGTTCGCATCGCAGTCGCCGCAGGGCTCGGTGCAGATTGCGCTCGGCGCCAAAGGAGTGGTCGAGGCGGAGCTGGTGGCCTCGACTGAAAAATGGGGCCGCGGATCCAAAGATGACATTCACTCCAGCTACAAGGCCGAACTCGACAGTGCCGTTTGGCGCATGGTCAAGGCGCTGTCCACCCTGGTGTCCGAAGACGGCAACGACCCGGCAATCGACGGCTGGTTCGAGCACGTGAAGCCCCTGACCGCGCGCCAGAAGGAACTGATCGCCGAGCAGGTCGCACACACCAAGGAGCCGGACGTCAAAAAGCTGTTGGGCGTGCAGCACTGGGTGCGGGACCTGTCGTATCGCGACGCGCTCGAGCGCCTCGCCTCGCAGCCGACCGTCAACATCGAGGGCATGTATGCCGGCTACATCGGCCCGGGCGGAAAAACCATCCTGCCGTCGAAGGCCACCGCCAAGCTCGATTTCCGCCTGGTTCCGGACCAGACGGCCGCCGATTGCGAAGCCAAGCTCAAGGCGCATTTGGCCAAGCGCGGCTATGGCGACATCGAAGTCAAGGTCACCGGCGGTTACGATCCAACACAGACCGATGAAAATTCATCGCTGATCAAGGCATCGACGGCGGTCTACAAGCAGCTCGGCATGCCGGTGAGCTTGTCGCCGCGCCTCGCCGGTTCATGGCCCGGCTATATCTTTACCGGCGCTCCGGTCAATTTGCCCGCCGGTCATTTCGGCACCGGCCATGGGAGCCGCGCGCATGCGCCCGATGAGTACTACGTGATCGAGTCCAGCAATCCGGCGCTGCAGGGCATGGCGGATGCGACGCTCTCGTATGTGATGCATCTTTATGCGCTGGCGGCGGTTTAGGTTGCAATCACCACGGCGCCGGCTTGTAGTCCTTTAAGAACTGTCCCCACACATGCTCGCCGCTCAAGCGGCCGCTGAAGATGGGATCGACGATGCGCGCCGCCCCGTCGATGATGTCGAGCGGCGGCGCGAATCCCAACCGCGCCTTGCGCGCCGCATGTGCGGCCGGATCTTCGTCCGTCACCCATCCGGTATCGACCGCGTTCATGTGGATCCCATCTTTGACGAAATCCGGGGCGCTGGTGCGCGTCATCATGTTGAGTGCCGCTTTCGCCATATTGGTATGCGGATGCTTGTCGGTCTTGGTGCTTCGATAGAACTGGCCCTCCACGGCGCTGACGTTCACCACATGCTTGTGGCGGCCCGAGGCGCGCAGCATGAGCGGCTTTAAGCGCGCGTTGAGCACGTAGGGCGCGATGGCATTTACCAACTGCACTTCGAGCAACTCCGGCGTTTTCACTTCGTGCATGCGCAGTCGCCAGCTGTTGACCTCGCGCAGGTCCACTTGTTGCAAATCCTCATCGTAGCGCTCGGCCGGAAACAGCGCTTCGCCGCCCTGATAATCCTCGTCCAGATAGCGCCGCTGCGAAAGCGCCGCGCTGTGCAGCAGCCCCTCGCCATGCAGACTCCGTGCGGCCGCGACCAGGGCGCCGGGCGTCGGCGGCTGCGATCCCTCGATGCGCCGGCGCAATTCAGCGTGGCTCGCCAGCGGCCCGCGCCACGCATCGGGCAGGGCGGCGAGCGGCGCCGCTTCGCGCGCCAGCAGATGCTCAAAGAATCCTGCCGGACGGCGCACGGTCTGGCAGGCGTTGTTCAGCAGGTAATCCAGCCGCGGCACCCGCTCCAGCAAGGATTGCGCGAACAACTCGACGCTCGGCGTATGCCGCAGGTCGAGCCCATGAATTTCCAGGCGCTCTTTGAGAGCGGCGAAGTCGGGCTCCTTCGAGTACCGATCGACGGCGTCGACTGGGAAGCGGGTGGTGACGATTACATTCGCGCCGGCGCGCAGCAGCTTTAAAGATGCCTGAAAACCGATCTTGACACGGGCGCCGGTGATCAGCGCGTAGTGGCCGTCGAGGCCGGCGGTCTGTTCGCGCTTGGCGTAATTGAATTCGCCGCACGCTTCACACAGCGAATCGTAGTAGCGGTGCGACGTCGCGTAGGACTGCTTGCAGACGTAGCAGTTGCGCTCCTGATGGAACTCAGGGCGCGCGCTCTCTGCGTCGGCCTTCGGCCGCTCGAGCCAGAGCGGCGCGTACACCTTGGAGCGCCGTTGCATGCGCAGACCCGTGCGCTCGATGATATTGCGGTCATGCTCCTTGGAATTTCGGCGCTTGGCGCGCCGAAATCCCTTGAGCATTCGGGAAACATCGTGCCGATCGGGCTTCGCGACCAAACCGGCCAGCATCAACAATTCGCGCCGCTGCTCCTGGCTCAACGCGGTGAGCTGCGATCGATCCGCCTCGATCAAGCGCAGAACGCGCACGCAGATGCGCAGCTCCTCATCGGTCAGTGTCGTGTCGGGCGCTGGCTGGATGTTCAAGCGATGGCGTACAATAACTCGACAAAGGATTGGGCCGCACCATCCAATCCCTTGATCTTGGGATTTTTCGAGTCGATCAGGTAGTACTCATCCGGCGCATGCGCGCCGGTGCCGTGACCCAAGCCAAAGTCGCTGGCGGGAAGACTCAAAGGTGGACTGGTGAATCGATAGCCGGGCCACGACCCAGGGCTGCGCGGCGTAACGAGCGGAGGCGAGCCCAGCTTGGTGAACGTTGCGACCACCGTCTTGAAGAATCGGCTGTCCGGGTCGGTCTGGGTGGGATCGTAGCCGCCGCTCATGTTGACCTGGATGTCGCCGAAGCCATGCTTGGCCAAGTGCGCTTTCACCTTGGCCAGCGTGTCGGCGGCGGTCATGTCGGGCACCAAGCGCATGTCGATTTTCGCTACCGCGCGATGCGGCAGCACGGTTTTGCCGCCGGGTCCCGTGTAGCCGCCGACCAGGCCTTCGATGTTGATCGTTGGCTGCGAGAACAGCCGCATGAGCGAGTCCTGCCAGTTCAGGTCGTGCACCCAATGCTCGACGCCGAACTCTTTTTTGATCGTGGCTTCCGGCACGGCCTTCGCATAGGCCACGACCATTTTCTTTTGCGCCTCGGACAGCGGTTTTACTTTTTCGAAGAACCCTTCGACCGCGGGTGTATGGCCGTCCTTTTCCACCAAGGTATTCAAGGCCTGCACCAAGTGCCAGGACGGCGAGTCGACCTGGGCTTCCAAACTTGAGTGGATATCCTTCTTCGGTCCGCGGCCCCAGGTCGCGCCATCCGAGACCAATTCCATTTCCACCACGCCTTTGGCGCCGGCTTCCGCCTGCACGCTGCCATCCGTATCCTGGCTCGCCCCCGGCAGCAGAACGCCGACGCAACCCTTCATATGCGGTAGGACATCGGGACTGTTGACGATTTCGCCGAAGTGCGGCGAGGCGATTTCCTCTTCGCCCTCGCACACCAGCACGAGATTGACCGGCAATTTTTTGCCGGTTGCCTTAAATGCCATGAGCGCGCTCAGAAAGGAATTCTGCGGGCCCTTTTGGTTCACCGCGCCGCGGCCCATGCACACCGTGCCCAGGCCCGGCTTCTCGACCAGCCGCCCCTCGAGCGGCGGCGAACTCCATTCTTCCGGAACGAACTGTTTCACGTCGTACATGAAATAAACCGCAACGGTGGTTTTGGCGCCCGAATCCATTCGGCCGAAAACGCCCGGCTTGCCCGATGTCGGGATGATTTTCACGCCGGTGAATCCCGCATCCGTGGCGAGTTTCGCCATGTACTCGGCGCCTTTGGGGTAGTTGCGGTTCTCGGCCGCAATGGAGGGCAGCGCAATCCAATCCTGCAGCCGTTTGACATTTTCCGCGTGCATCTTAGGTACCTGCGCCAGCACGGTCGCCTTGTCGGGGTTGTCGCCCGCGGCAGCCAGCACGGCGGCCGGAGCGGCCAGCAGCACCGCGCCCGAAAGGGCGCCTTGCACGAAATCGCGGCGGCTCACGCCGTCCTCTATATCAGCCATGAATCTCTCCCCTCGGTGTTTTCTTGGTGCCATTTGACCACTTTTCGCACGGGAATCCGATCTTTTCCGATGAGGACGGCAATTATGGGATGCAAGATGCAAAACCGGTGGATCATTCTGATGAGCGCAACGATTGTCATGCTCACCTTGGGCTGCCTCTATTCGTGGGCGATATTCACGCAGCCGCTGCTGGTCGCCTATCACTGGAATTTGCGAATGACCACATGGACTTACGCCATCGCAAATTTCTCGCTGGCGGCCGTGGGCACGGTCATTGGCGGCTTCTGGCAGGATCGGGTGGGACCGCGGCGGGTCGCGCTGCTGGGCGTTGCGCTGTGGGGCGCCGGCAATGTGCTCGCGGGACTCGGCACCTCGGCGTTCGGTCCGCTCTGGCTCTACATCACCTACGGAATGATCGGCGGCATCGGCGCCGGGATGGCCTACATCACGCCGGTCGCGATGATCACGAAGTGGTTTCCCGACAAAAAGGGGCTCGCCGGGGGCCTGGTAGCCGGCGGATTTGGGCTCGGCGCATTCGTCTACAATCAGCTGGTGCCGCGTTCCGCGGACTTTCATGCGGCGGCGGTGCATGCGGGCGGAGCCGCGCAAGCCTTCACCGCTGCCGATGCGCATGCGGTGATGCGAGTATTCGTGATGTCCGGCATCGCCTTTCTGGTCATCGGCTTAGGTGCCGCCTCGCAGTTTCGCAATCCTCCGCCGGGCTACCGCGGCTTGGCCGTAAGAGCGGCAGCCGAAGGCTATTCGCCCGCGCAGGTCATCGCGACGCCGCAGTTTTACTTGTTGTGGCTGCAGCTGTTCGTCAATGTGATCGGCGGCATCACCATCATTTCCAATGCCATGTTCATTCTCACGGACTTGACGCGGGTGTCGGCCGCCGCGATCGCACCGCTGTTCGGCCTGGTCAGTATTTTCAACGCCCTGGGGCGCGGCTTCTGGGGTGCCGTCTCGGATCGCATCGGCTGCAACAAGACCTTCGCGACGATGTTTGCGCTGCAAGCGGTCACGCTGTTTCTGTTGAGCGGCGTGCACGATCTCACTCTGGCGCTGATCGCGACGTCCGTTGTCTTGCTGTGCTGCGGCGGGGGCTTCGGCACCATGCCGTCCTTCAACGCCAACTATTTTGGCACCAGGTACATGGGCCTGAATTACGCCATGATTCTGTCGGCATGGGGTTTCGCCGGCCTGATCGGGCCTATTTTGGTGGCACGGGCCAAGGACATGACCGGTTCTTTCGCCGGCACGCTGCCGCTCATTGCCTTGCTGTTGTTGGTTGCCGTGATCCTGCCGTGCTTGACGCGCAAGCCGGCGCTGCGGCCGGCTCAGCGAGCCGGTGCGGAATCCTGCCGGGGCAGTGCCTTCGAAGCGTTCGATACGGCTCCGGCCACGGGCGAGTTCAGATAGCGCGGCGCGGTCAAACTAACCGGCGCGATTTTCCGCAAAATCCAAATTCTTCAGGCGCGCGGCTTCCGCCTCGCCCGTTTTCTTCTGCGCGCGGATCTCATTGACGATATCGAGCGCGCTTTTCGTCGTGGGCGGCAGCTCCGCATCGCACGGTTGCAGCGGCGTGAGGCGTTCGCCCCAGCGGATCAGATGCGCCGACAGGGTAAGGCCGCCGCCGAATGCCGGCATGAGCACCAGGCTATTGGGAGCGACGCGGCCTTCTTCTACCGCATCGACGAGCGCGACGGGCGCGGTGGCCGAGCTCATGTTGCCGTACTTCTGCACCGTCACAAAGACCTTGTCGGCGGCGGCGCCCGCGCGTTTGGCGACGGCGTCGATGATGCGCAGGTTCGCCTGATGCGGAACCACGAGCCCCACCTCATCGATGCTGACGCCGGCGCGGCGCATCACGTCGAGGCTGGCCTCGCTCATGCCTTGCACGGCCTTGCGAAAGATTTCCTGTCCGTCGAAATCCCAGCTGGTTTGCCCATATTGCACGCCGAGATTGGCGTACATCGTGCCCATGCCGCGCACCCTTAAGATCTGGCGCGCATCCGCGTAGCATTGCAGCTTCTCGGCGATGACTCCGGACTCGCTCTGCGATTCCTGCAGCACCATGGCCGCCGCGCCGTCGCCAAACAGCACGGCGACATTGCGGTTGTCCCAGTCCATGTATTGCGAGATCAGTTCAACGCCGATAACGAGCGCATTCTTGACGATGCCGGATTTGATCATCGATGAGCCGATCGACAACCCGTACATGAAGCTGGTACAGGCGGTGTTGACGTCGAATGACGCCGCGTGCCTCGCGCCGATTCGCTGCTGCACGCCCGAGGCGCTGTTGGGCACCAGCTCATCGTTGCTGCAGCTGCCGTAGATGACCAGCTCGATGTCCTTGCCCGACATGCCGGCGCAGGCGATGGCACGGCGTGCCGCCGTGATGGCCAGCTCGATGCCGGGCACGTGGGAGATGCGCCGCTCCTTCATGCCGGTACGGGTCGTGATCCACTCATCGTCCGTCGGCAGGAAGGTCGCCAGGTCTTGATTGGTCAGAATGAGCGGCGGCAGGCATTTGCCCCAGCCGACGATGGCCGCGTGAGTCAATGAAACTCCCCTCTTTTTGTGTGGGGCATTGTCTCCCATATGGACGCACGGCGCACGCCTTGTGCAGCGCAGGGGCAGGAGGGGCCACGGGCCTCCCGGTTATTCAGTCTCAGTTATTCAATCGGCCGACACCGTGCGGCCGCTGGCCCACTCGCGCAGCGCCGCGACCTTCTCCGCCATGACGACCGCCAGCGGTCGGGTATTCTGCATCTCATGGGCAATCGACGCCGCGGTGACGGGTTGTTTCGCGGCATGCGCGCTGTACAGCGCCGCGACGATCGCCTGTTCGATCTCGGCGCCGGAAAAGCTTTCGCAGCGGCCGGCAAGTGCGGCGAGCTCGGCGGGACTCAGGGTAAGACCCCGCTTGCGGGTATGAATGCCGATGATGTCCGCCCGCGCTTCCGGGCCGGGGAGATCCACGAAAAATATTTCATCGAACCGTCCTTTACGGATCAATTCCGGCGGCAGGGCCGCGATGTCATTCGCCGTGGCGACCACAAAGATGCGTGAACGCTGCTCAGCGAGCCAGGTCAGAAAGGTTCCGAGCACACGGCGCGAGACCCCGCTGTCGCCTTCGCCCTCGGCGAGCGCTTTCTCGATCTCATCCACCCACAGCACGCACGGCGAAAGCCCTTCGGCAGAATGCAGCGACTCGCGCAGATTCTTCTCCGCTTCGCCTTGCCACTTGGTGTAAAGCGCGCCGAAGTCCAAGCGAACCAGCGGTACGCCGAAAATTCCCGCCGCGGCGCGCGCCGCCAGACTCTTGCCGCAGCCCTGCACGCCCAGCAGCAAGACGCCTTTGGGCGGATCGAGTTCCGGCGCGCTGCCGTCGAATGCGGGCTTACGGCAGGTAAGCCAGTCCCGCAGATTCTGCATGCCGCCGACATCGGCGAACTTGGCCGTTGCCGGCTCATAGGTCAGGGAGCCGCCGCGATTGAGGAGCTCGTATTTCTCGGCCAGCACTTCCGAGATGTCCGCGAGGGTGATGGCGCCATGATCGAAAACCGCATGGCGCACGAGGCGTTCCGCGTCCGATGCCGTGAGGCCGTTGAGATTGTCGACGAGTTTTGTTAGTACCTCGCGCTCCAAGCTGGCCGGCTTGCCGGGATTCGCGGCATTCCACTCGCGTACGACGCGCGTGATGATCATCAGCCGCTCGTTGACCGACGGCAGCGCGAGATGCAAGCGTGCCGCAAAATGCTCGAGCTCATCGGGAAGCGTCACTTCGTAGCTCATCAAAACGACGGTGCGCGCAACCTGGTCATAGCCCTGGGCGATGTCCTTCAGCAGGCGGACATTCACCGGTTCCTTAAGATAAGGATGGAAGTCGAGCAGTACATAGATGCCGGGCATCGGCGTGGCTTTCAGATGCTTCAGCAGCTGCTCCGGATCCGCGAGCATGCGCTGCGGGCCGCCCAGATCGACGTCGATGCGCTGCAGCCCTTCGGTTACCGTCCATTGGAACACGCCCCAGCCGCGTCCTTCCTTGACCTTGAGGCTGACTTCCCGCACCAGGTTTAGCACGCGCGCTTCCTCGCGCGATTCCACCACGATGAGCGCCAACCGCGACGCCAGCATCGATTGCAGCTCGCGACGGGGGTCTTGGGTGGTGGTGGTGTCGTTCATCTGGGCAAGAATGTAGCAAAACCGCTGACCGGCTTGTTCACGCCGTCACGTTTTTCCAACATTCCGGCCCCGGAAACGTGCTCTCCCTCACGGCCCGGGTTGCCGCAAGCCTAGTGCTCGGGCAACCTGAAGACACACAAGCTATTGGTGATGTCATCGACTTGCCGACGTCGCACCAAACCATCGGCACATTTAGTATTGGACATACCATGGTCGGAAACACCCGCTTCGGCGCCGTCGACTGGCGGCCCGGCGCGCAAGAAAAATGACATCGGCTGTGTATCCTAAGCAGCTCGCTGGTACACAATATCGGACAGTCGAACACTCACCGTCCGAGGGCATGCCATCGAGCTTCTGGAGCGCGAAGAACAACTGCGGTGCTTGAGCGATGCGTTTGCGCATGCGCGCGCGGGCCGGGGGCGGATTATCGCCGTAGCCGCCGAGGCCGGCGCCGGGAAGACTGCGCTGATCGAGCAATTCGTCGCCGGCAATGCGAATGGCGCTCGGGTGTATTGGGGCGCCTGCGAAAACCTGTCTACTCCCGAAGTGCTGCTGCCGCTGCGCGACATTGCGCGCGCCAGCGGCGAACCCTTCGATCTCGAGGCTGATCACATTCAGGCGTTCGAATCGATGTTGCGCCTGTTGTCGCGCGGCGCGGCACCGGCCTTGCTGATCATCGAGGATGTGCACTGGGCCGATACCGCGACCTTGGATCTCATCCGTTTTCTCGGCCGGCGCATCGCCCGCGTTCGCGCCTTGATGCTCATTACCTATCGGGACGAGGAAGTGGATGCGCGCTCACCGGTGCGCCGCGTTCTCGGCGAAGCACCGATCGGGAGCGTCGAGCGAATGACGCTCGAGCCGCTCTCGCTCGCCGCCGTGACCAGTCTTGCCGCAAAGGCCGGGCGTCGCGCCGAGCAGCTGTACGCGTTGACGGCCGGCAATCCGTTTCTCGTCACCGAGGCATTGGCGGTGGAGGGCGACGTGCCGACCGAGGCGGTGCGCGATTCGACCCTGGCGCGTGCATCGCGCCTGTGCGAATCGGCACGAGCCGTGCTGGAGGCCGTGTCGCTGTTTCCGCGCCGCGCGGAAACAGCCGTGGTCGCCGATCTGGTCAAGGGCATGATCGATGCCGGTCTCGATGAGTGCGTGGAAAAAGGCATGTTGTCGCTCGAGGGCGGCTTGGTTCAGTTCCGCCATGAACTGGCGCGCCGCGCCATTGAGGGATCCATCGCACCGACCCGCCGCCGGGCGTTGCATCAGAAAGTGATCGACGTGCTGAAACGGCGGCCCGATGCGCGTGCCAGTGAAATCGCCCACCATTCCGAGCGCGCCGGCGATTTCGCAACGTTGCTCAAGTTCGCGCGGCTCGCGGGCGAGGAAGCGGCAAGGGCGGGCGCACCACGCGAGGCCGCTTCCCATTTCGCCGCGATGCTCCACCATCGCGACGCTCTGCAGCCCAGCCTGGTGGTTGAAACCTTGGAGCGCCACGCCGAGCAAGCCTACCTTTCGGGTTCATCGAATGCGGCCATGATCTCCATGTTGGAGGCAGCCGAGCTGCGGCGCCGCGCGAACGACACGCTCAAGCTCGGGCAGGATCTTAGCCGCCTGACGCGCTTTGCCTGGATGTGCGCGCGCCGCGCCGACGCCGAACGATTCGTCAAGGAGGCGATCGCCGTGCTGGAGACGGCACCGCCGGGACCCGAGCTGGCGTGGGCCTATTCGCATCAATCCCAGCTCGACATGCTGGCATTCCGCATGGACAGCGCGATCAACTGGGGTGAGCGTGCCCTGAAGCTGGCACAACAGCTGGGCGACAAGGAAATCATCATTCACGCGCTCGGCAACATCGGTACGGCCAAGACCGACAACCGCGATGCGCCGAGCGGCCCGGAGCTCACGCAGAGTCTCGATCTTGCGATCGCCGGCAAGTATCACGATCATGTGGAGCGCGCCTCCTGCAATCTGACGTGTGCCAGTTACTGGCGGCGCGACTATCGATCGGCACTCGCCTACATCGAGCGTGGTGTCGCTTACGCCGACGCCCTCGATCTGTCGCACTGGGAAGGGTACCTGCGCGGCTGGCGCGCCTTGGTGTGGCTCGACCAGGGTGAGTGGAACCGCGCGGAAGAAGAAGCCCAAGAGATCTGCAGCCGATCCTATACCGCGGAGCTGTACCGGTTTCCTGCGTTGGTGGCGCTTGCGCGCCTGCGCGTCCGGCGCGGCGATCCGGATGCCGAAATACCCTTGGAGTCAGCGCGCCGTCTCGCCGCCGCCATTGCGGAGCCGCAGCGTGCCGTGTACATCGCGATGATCGCGGCCGAGGAGGCTTGGCCGCTGAATGATCCGGCCGCGCCCGCTGCTCGTGAGGCGAAGTCCTTGCTTGGCGAGGTGCAGGCGCTCGCGCGGGAGCGCAATTCGCGCTGGGTGGCGGAGGATTCGGCATTGTGGCTTTACATGCTGGGTGACCCGGTGACCGAGACGGCGCAGTTTACGCATCCGTTTCGCGAGCATTGCGACGGCCGCTGGGAGTCGGCGGCGGCGGGCTGGCGCAGCCTCGGCCGTCCTTTCGAGGAGGCACTCGCGCTGTGCGGCGGAGACGAAACCGCGCAGCGGCAGGCATTGGATATTTTCGATCGCTTGGGCGCAGCGCCGGCGGCCGCGCGAGTACGCAGGCAACTGCGGGCCGGCGGCTCGCGGGCCGTGCCGCGCGGTCCCATCGCGGGAACCCGGGCCAATGCGGCGGGACTCACGCGCCGCCAGGTGGAGGTCTTAGGCCTCGTCGCCGAGGGCTTGAGCAACACGGAAATCGCACGGCGCCTGTGCATTTCCGCCAAAACCGCGGAGCATCACGTTTCGGCCATCATGGCCCGGCTTGACGCACCCACCCGGCAGGAGGCCGCTGCTGCCGCTCGCGCGCGCGGACTCTTGAAGTGATGTTCGAAAAATAGGGATACGAAATCCGAAAGATAGGGAGGTGCGCCCCATGCGCCCAGCGGCCGCCCGCGCCACCATGCGACACCTGATTTTCATTAGGAGTCGCTCATGTCTCGCATCGGAATATTTGCCTACGGGGTTTTAAGTTACCTGGTCTTTTTCGCCGTGTTCCTGTACGGCATCGGTTTCATCGGCGGTTTCTTGACGCCGACCAGCCTGGATGGCGTGGCGACCTCTTCGCTGGGCCATGCGTTGACGGTAGATCTCGCGCTGTTGGCCGCATTCGCGGTTCAGCACAGCGGCATGGCACGCCCCGCATTCAAGGCCTGGTGGAAACGCTTCGTGCCCGAAGCGGCGGAGCGCAGTACGTATGTGCTGCTCAGTTCGCTGGCGCTCGTCGCGCTGTATATTTTTTGGGAGCCGATCGGCGGCGTCATTTGGACAGCCGCCGACGGGGTAGTGCGCAACAGCATCATCGGCCTGTATCTGTTCGGCTGGCTGCTGCTCTTGTACACGACCTTCCTCATCGATCATTTCGATCTGTTTGGATTGAAGCAAGTATGGCGGCGGCTCCTCGACAAAACCTACCGCGCGCCGGTATTTCGCACGCCGAGCTTATATAAGATCGTGCGCCATCCCTTGTACATCGGCTGGCTGACGATTTTCTGGGCCGCGCCGACCATGACCGTGGCGCACTTGATCTTCGCGTTGGCCACCACGGCTTACATTCTGATCGCGATCCAGCTCGAGGAGCGGGATCTGGCGTCGGCGTTCGGCAATACCTATGTCGACTATCGCGCGCGAACACCGATGCTCATTCCACGGCTTTGGTCGAGAAGCGCCAAAGTGCAACGAAGAATCATCTGAGCTCCGCCCGGTTTACCCGAGAGGAGCGCCCCCGCATGCCGCCAGCCAATTGCGTCCAATTCCGTCCGCCCGCATACTGCTCTGATCCTCCCGGCGGACGCGCTTTCCCATGTCAAAACAAAAGCTTGTTTGGAAGAAAAAGCCTGAGGCCGAGGACTACGATGGGGCCCTGAGTTTTCTCCTGCTCATTTATCCCGATGCCAGGGCGCGCCGAATGCTGCGATCATTCCGCAAGGCGAAGACCGTCGAGCACGCGGCCAAGGATCTGTTGCGCGCCGGCAATTTGCCCTTGCTGCCGCGCGAAGATCCGCACGTCGAGGAGGACCTGGCGCGAATTCACAAAGGCAAAGGTCTGCCGCCGGTGCTGCTGGTTCGCGGCGACATGAGCCGGGGCGTGCCGCTGGTCGTGGCCGATGGCTATCATCGCATCTGCGCCATCTGGTACTACGATGAAAGTGCGCCCATTCCCTGCCGGCTGGTGAGCGCGTAAGGGCGGCACGGGACCCGCATTTGGCCTCCGATTAGTTCAACAAT
>DASXMG010000085.1:0-2920 GCA_036495805.1 Steroidobacteraceae bacterium
GGGAATCGCGAGATTGCCGTCAGTGAGATAGCGAAGCACGCCATACCCAATGCCGCGGCGCGGAACAGCGCGGAGCTGCTCCTTGACCGTCTTGAGTGCATTGCCGCAGTCGGTAGAGGTGCCGAGATCAAGCAGGACCGGAAAAAGACTGGTGAACCATCCGACAGTCCGGGAAAGATCGGCTTGGTCGAACAGCTCTTCGCGGCCATGGCCTTCCAGTGCAATCAACAGGGCGGATCGGCCAGTCCAACCGGCAAACGCCTGCAGCAACGCCGTCAACAACACTTCCTGGATTTGTGTGTGATAGGCGCGCGGCACCTCGTCGAGGAGCGCTTGCGTTTCAGCAACACTCAATGACGCAGTGACCGTGGCGGCCGATGCCACGTCGTTCCTGCCGCCGAGATGGTCGACTGGGAACCGCCGAGCGTTCGTCCATGGCTGGTCACCCCAGTACGCTGTCTCATTAGCCATGGCAGCTGATTGCGCGAAATCGCACAGCCGCTCGGCCCAACGCTTGAACGAGGTCGTTTTCGCCGGCAGCCGCACGGGCGCGCCGCGTCGAAGCTGATCATAGCCTCGATCAAGATCCTCGAGCAGGACTTGCCACGACACCGCATCCACCGCGAGGTGATGGATTATGAGCAGCAGCTGCTGCGATCGAGCCGGACCGAATTCGAATAGCGCCGCGCGTAGCAGCGGCCCAGCCTGAAGGTCGAGACTCGCCTGGAGGCACTCGGTCGCCTGCGCCAACGCAGTATCCTGACCGACGGGATCAAGTTTCGACAGATTGATCGTTTCAAATGAAACATCGCTGTCGTACTCGCCCTCGAACTGGCGCCATCCAGTCTCCTCTCGGACAAATCGTAACCGCAGCGCGTCGTGGTGGCGTACCAGATGGCAAAGCGCTTCGCGCAATGGCTCGGCGGCGAGCCTCTCGCGACACTCCAACATCAGTGCTTGATTGAAGTGGTGCGGATCCGCGAGATCCTGCTCGAAGAACCAGCGTTGGATCGGGGTGAGCGGCACCTCACCGCTGACTATTCCCTGTTCGGCCTCGACCGCCGGCGCGGTACCGGCGATCCGCGTCAACCCAGCAATCGTCTGCTGTTCGAATATCTGCCGCGCCGTGAGCCGTAACCCCGCCTGGTTAGCGCGGGCCACCATCTGTATCGACAGAATCGAATCGCCACCGAGCGCAAAGAAATTGTCGTCGACTCCGACGCGGTCGACCTTCAGAATATCGCACCAGATTGCCGCCAGGATCTTTTCGGTCGGCGTCCGCGCAGCAACAAAATCGGCGACGTTCGGCCGGCCTTCCGGTGCCGGCAAGGCCTGCCGATCGAGTTTGCCATTCGGAGTGAGCGGCAAGGCGTCCAGAAAAACAAATGCCGATGGCACCATGAATTCGGGCAAGCGCAACTGCAGTGCGCTGCGCAGCCGCGGCCCGAGCTGCTGGACGAGGGTGGCTGTTAACGGGTCGTTGCCATAGCGGCTCAACGCGCCTGGCACTGTTCGACGACGCACCGCGGTTTTCGTGGCCGCAACGGCCGAGCGATCGATCAACACGACATCGAAGCGCCCGTCCGAAGCGCCCGGAGTCCAGCCGACGCTGACGTCATAACCGTGCGTTTCGCCAAACGACCAGAACGTTTCTGGATCCTGTCCGGACAATCCCTGGTTGCGTCTTCGCGCACGCAAATCATCGATCGCGGCGGGGGCGTCGTCGGAATCCAATGCCTGCAGCATCGCCAGGTCGCCCGCCAGCCGCCGGTTTGGCACGCTGCGAATACGGCATCCCGTGGGGCGCACTGCGCGCAGTCGCTCGGCGATACTCGCAATCAAATTCTCATTTTCTTTCCAATCGAAGTCCTCCGTCGCCGCGGGCTCGCCGGCGACGCCCACATGCAGCACGACGTCATAGCGATAGCTCGTCAGTTCGTTATCGGCGCGCCCGCGCTTGAGCAGGACTTCGGCGCGGCTGATGCGCGGCAAAAGATCCGGCAAGGCAATGAAGAAGTCCGGGTCTATCAGCAGTTCCTGCTCGCGCCTGATTGCACCGGCGATACGGCTCCTGAGCTCCTCGGTGTTCGTCCCTTGCAATGCTCGTGCGTACTGAACGGAGCTGTGAAACAGCCTCATCAGACCGTAGTTCCGGACATCGCCAACGAAGATCCGGCCTCCGTCCGACACCAAGTCAGCCGCGCTCTTAAGAACCTCGAAAAGGTAGTCGACGTCGGGAAAGTACTGGACGACCGAATTCACAATGACAGTGTCGACCGACTCCGGAGCAACATCCGAAAGATCGTGCGCTGGGCACTGAGCCAACTCGACATGCTGCAACGCGGGGTGGCCCCGGGTCCAACGGCGCAGCGCAGAAATTGCGGCCCCTGAAAAGTCCGTCCCGCGGTAGAAGCGGCACATCGGTGCGACATGTTCCAGCAAGAGCCCGACCCCGCAACCGATTTCGAGTGCCCGGGCAGGCCTGAGCGCCGCGATCCTCTCAACGGTCCGATCGAGCCATTCCTTTAATTCCGGCGCTGGGATCGGATCGTCCGTGTAGCTGCTGTTCCAACCAACGAAGCTTGGCGCGTGTTGCGCCTCGGCGCTTTCATACGTCTGATCAAACAGATGTTCCCACGTGGAGATGGCGGCTTGCTCTTCCTGCCGATGCTGCAGCTTCAGCTGATTGGCGTCCGGCACCAGGTAGGCGACGAGGCGTTTGTCGCCTGTGTCCTCGCGCGCCACCACGGCGGCCTGTCGCACGCCCGCGTGGGCCACCAGCGCCGCCTCGATCTCGCCAAGCTCGATGCGGAAGCCGCGCACCTTCACCTGGTCGTCAATCCGGCCAAGGAAGTCGAGGTTGCCATCGGCACGCCAGCGCACCAGATCGCCGGTGCGGTAGAGCCGCTCGCCGCACCCG
>DASXMG010000086.1:0-56540 GCA_036495805.1 Steroidobacteraceae bacterium
TCTTCCAGCTTCTTCAGCTGCGCCGACAAGGTCGGTTGACTGACGAAGGTGCGCTCCGCCGCCTTGCCGAAATGCCCGGTGTCGGCCAGCGCCACCAAGTATTTGAGATCCTTGAGGTTCATCCATGCGTACCCATAGATACAGTCTATCAGAACTATCATTACAATCAATTCTACTAATGGATAGGCCGCTGTTAAGATACCGGCAAGTTTTCAAAAACCTGTGTGAGGAGTTCTACATGTCGCTGATCAATACCGAAATCAAGCCATTCAAGGCCACGGCCTATCACAACGGCAAATTCGTCGCGGTGACGAACGAAACGCTCAAGGGCAAATGGTCCGTGTTCGTGTTCTATCCGGCGGATTTCACCTTCGTATGCCCGACCGAACTCGGCGACCTCGCCGACAACTATGCCGAATTCAAAAAATTGGGCGTGGAGGTATACGGCGTATCGACCGATACGCATTTCGCGCACAAGGCCTGGCACGACACTTCGGACACCATAAAAAAGGTGCAGTATCCGCTGGTGGGCGACCCGACCGCGACGCTGGCGCGCAATTTCGAAGTGCTCATCGAGGAACAGGGCCTGGCATACCGCGGCACCTTCGTGATCGATCCGGAAGGCAAGATCAAGGTCATGGAAGTGCACGACAACGGTATCGGCCGTGATGCCAAGGAATTGCTGCGCAAGGTCAAGGCCGCGCAATACGTGGCCTCGCATCCGGGCGAAGTGTGTCCGGCGAAATGGACTCCCGGTTCCGACACGCTCAAGCCCTCGCTCGACCTGGTCGGCAAGATCTAGGGAAAATCATGCTCGACAGCAATCTCAAGGCTCAATTGCAAGGTTACTTGGAGCGCATTTCGCAACCCGTGGAAATCGTCGCCTCACTGGACGACAGCGAGAAATCGCGGGAAATGCTCGGGCTGCTGAATGACATCGAGTCCGTGTCGAGCTTGGTCACGATCAACGGGCAGCGCGACGAATCCCAGGTCAAGCCCTCATTCGCCTTGCGGCGGCCCGGTGCCGCGGCACAGGTGCGATTCGCGGGGGTGCCGATGGGTCACGAGTTCACGTCGCTCGTGCTGGCGCTGCTGCAAACCGGCGGCTATCCGCCGAAAATCGACGTGGCGGCCGTGGAACAGATCAAGAATCTGGAAGGTGACTACAACTTCGAGACCTTTGTTTCGCTGACATGCCAAAGCTGCCCGGACGTCGTCCAGGCGCTGAATGCCATGGCGGCGCTCAATCCGAGGATTCGTCACACCATGATCGACGGCGCGGTGTTTCAGGACGAGGTCGCGCGCCGGGAAGTGATGGCGGTGCCCGCGGTTTTCCTGAATGGCGAGCCATTCGGCCAGGGACGCATGGAGCTTGCCGAAATCATTCACAAGCTGGATTCGGGCGCGGCCAAGCGGGAGACTGACAAACTCAACGCCAAGGCGCCCTACGATGTACTGGTGGTGGGCGGCGGCCCCGCGGGCGCGGCGGCGGCGATTTATGCGGCGCGCAAGGGTATTCGCACCGGCATCGCGGCGGAACGCCTGGGCGGCCAGCTGCTCGACACCGTCGGCATCGAGAATTTCATTTCAGTCAAAGAGACGCATGGCCATAAGCTTGCTTCGGGGTTCGAGCAGCATGTGACGACCTACGATGTGGACGTGATGAATCTGCAGCGCGCCGAAGCGCTGGTTCCCGGCGATCTGATCGAAGTGAAGCTGGCCGGCGGCGCATCGCTCAGGGCCCGATCCGTGGTCATTGCGACGGGCGCGCGCTGGCGCGAGATCAATGTGCCCGGCGAGCGCGAATACCGCAATCGCGGCGTCGCCTATTGCCCGCATTGCGACGGCCCGCTGTTCAAGGGCAAGCCGGTGGCGGTGATCGGCGGCGGGAATTCCGGCGTGGAAGCGGCGATCGATCTCGCGGGGCTGGTGAGCCATGTCACGTTGATTGAGTTCGATCCGCAGCTGCGCGCGGACGCCATCCTGACGCGAAAACTCCTGAGCTTGAAGAATGTCACCGTGATAACCGGTGCGCAGACCACCGAAGTCATCGGCGACGGACAGCGCGTCGTCGGGCTCAAGTACAAGGAGCGCGCCGGCGGCGAGATGCGCGATCTGCAGCTCGCCGGCGTGTTCGTGCAAATCGGCCTGCTTCCCAACACGGACTGGTTGAAAGGCACGGTCAAGCTGTCGCCGCGCGGCGAGGTGGAAGTCGATGCGCGCGGAGGCACCTCCGTGCCCGGCGTTTTCGCCGCGGGGGACTGCACCGTCGTGCCCTACAAGCAGATCGTCATTGCGGTGGGCGAAGGCGCCAAGGCCTCCTTGAGCGCCTTCGATCATCTCATTCGCTCGCCCCTGTCAGCGGCTGCGTGACGATGGCGGAACCTGCCGCATTTCCTGCGCGCCGATTTTCCGCCGGAGTGGTCGTGGTCCACGTTGCGGCAGAGGGCGTGCGTTATCTGTTGTTGCGCGCCTACAAGAATTGGGATTTTCCGAAAGGTTTGGTCGAGCCGGGCGAGCAGCCTCTGGACGCGGCGCTGCGCGAAGTCAAAGAGGAAACGACGCTCGTGAGTCTGGCGTTCGATTGGGGCAAGGAATACATGGACACGGGCCCCTATAACAAGGGAAAGATTTCCCGCTACTACCTCGCGCGCAGCAACGTCACCGAAGTGCATCTGCCGGTCAATCCGGAGCTGGGGTTTCCGGAACACCAAGAGGCGCGCTGGGTAGGATTGGAAACCGCGCTCAACATGGTCTCACCCAGGCTCAAGCCCGTGATTCACTGGGCGAACGGCATCATTGCCCTGCCGCCGGCCGGCGCAGCCGCCGCCGTCAAAGAGTAATGCCGCCGCGGCCGATCTCGAGCACATCGCCGCCGACGAAAACCTGCGCCTCGCGGTTTACCTCGAGAAACAGTGCGGAAGGCCGGCCGACGAATTCTCCCTGCGAAATTTGCAGCTGAACCGGCAGCGCGTGCTGCATCGCCAGGCACCACGCGCCGAAATTTGCGGTGGCCGAGCCGGTGGCGGGATCTTCGAGAATGGCACCCCCGACAGGAAAGAAGAAACGCGCCAGTGCCTGTTGGCGTCCGCCGGCCGCCCCGCTCAGGCAAAAAACGTAGGCCATGCTGTGGCCGTCCTCGCTCAGGATCTTCGTCATCGCCGCTGCGGAGGGAACGGCACGGCGCACGGCATCGGTTGAGGTGAGCGGCACCACCAATTGCTCCTTGCCGGCTTTGACCCACAGTGGGCGCTCGCCGATGTCTGATGTCTTTAGTCCCAAGGCCGCCGCGAGGGCGTCGCGCGATACGTCCAACTCGCGTGAAGTCGCGCCCAAGGCGCTCAAGGTCCAGCGATCGCCGTCGGCGCGCACCGGTATGAGACCGGCCTGCATCTCCAGCTGCAGGGAATCGCCGCCCAATTTCAAGGCGCGGCAAACGTGCGCGCTGCCGAGCGTGGGATGGCCTGCGAAAGCCATTTCGTAGGCAGGCGTGAAGATCCGTACGCGCGCGTCCGCGCGGGTGGAAGGCAGAATAAAGGTGGTTTCGGAAAGGTTGAACTGGCGCGCCAGCGCTTGCATCTGTTCGGTGCTTAAGCCGCCGCCATTTTCAAACACGCACAGCGGATTGCCGGTAAACGGGCCCTGGTTCTCGGTGAAGACATTGACGATGCGGAACGGGTGAGTTGCCATGGACGCATTATCTCACCCGCCCGCCATCGCCTGCCTCCGCATCTTCAGTTAGCGGTAGGGACGTACGACCACCACAGGCGCCGGTGCCACCACCGCCACGCGCGGGCCGTAGTAGCCGCGGTGATAACCATAAGGAGCCACAACACAGCCGCTCATGGCCATAATACTTATAGGAATCAATAACATAAACAGCTTACGCATGACATCCTCCTAAAGGTTTTCTGCTCTCAGAAGGGTCAACGGGACAGAAACCGCAGGGATGACAGAATGAACAAACCTTAAGGCGCGTTATGCCAGCGTGTGAAATACCTTTTGCACGTCGTCGTCCTGCTCGAGCTTGTCGATCAGCTCGAGCACTTCCTTTGCCTGATCCTCCGGCAATTCGCTCGGCACGGAGCAAATGTATTCGTGCTCGGCGGATAACGGCGTGATGCCGCGGCGCTCCAGCGCTTCTTGCAGCCTGCCGAAGTCATTGAATGCGCCGCGGATCACCAATTGCGGCTCGCCTTTATCGCCGGTGCTGTCGCCCATTTCCTCGAGGCCATAGTCGATGAGATCCAATTCGAGCTCGTCGTGATCCTTGACGTGCGAGGGGTCGACGCGAAATACACCCATTTTTTTGAATAAAAAACTGACGCTGCCCGTGGTCCCCATGTTCCCGGCGCCCTTCATGAAAATGTTGCGCAACGAGGCGACCGTGCGGGTGGGATTGTCGGTGGCGGTTTCCACCAGCAAGGCAACGCCGTGCGGCGCATAGCCTTCGTAGAGTATCTCGGCATAGTTGGCCGCGTCCTTGCCGGACGCGCGGCGAATCGCCGCATCGGTCTTGTCCTTCGGCATGTTGACGGCCCGCGCATTTTGCAGCACGCGGCGCAGCGTTGGGTTCGACGCGGGATCGGGACCGCCGGCATGCACGGCAATCGCGATGTCCTTGGCAACCCGGGTGAATTGCTTTGCCATCCGGTTCCAGCGAGCGAACATGGCGTGTTTTCTGACTTCAAATATGCGTCCCATGGCGACTATGGTAGCAATACCCGGTCAAACCGCTAGACTTGCGCTTCCAATCCCTACGGCATTTCCCATGAGCGCAGTTCCGGCAGACTCGATTGAAAACAGCGCGAGCTTCCGCGATCTCGGCCTGTCCGATGAAGTATTGCTGGCGCTTGCCGATGTGGGCTATGAGTCGCCTTCGCCGATTCAAGCGCAGACCATCCCGGTGCTGCTGTCGGGCAAGGATATGCTCGGCCAGGCACAGACCGGCACCGGCAAGACTGCCGCCTTTGCGCTGCCCGCGCTCACGAAAATCGATCTGGCGCGGCACGAGCCGCAGGTGCTGGTGCTGGTACCCACCCGCGAGCTGGCTCTGCAGGTATCGGAAGCGTTTTTACGCTATGCCGCGCACCTGAAGGGGTTTCACGTGCTGCCGATCTATGGCGGCCAAAGCTATCAGCCGCAGTTGAACGCATTGCGACGCGGCGTGCATGTCGTCGTCGGTACGCCGGGGCGCGTCATCGATCACATGAATCGGGGCACCTTGAAGCTCTCGGGTTTGACGCTGCTGGTGCTGGATGAGGCGGACGAGATGCTGCGCATGGGTTTCATCGACGCGGTGGAGAGCGTCCTCGAGCAGACACCACCGCAGCGCCAGGTGGCCCTGTTCTCGGCGACGATCCCTGCGCCGATACGCCGGATCGCCGCGAAACATCTGCGCGCGCCGGTGGAAGTCACGATCAAAAGCAAAACCAGCACGGCGACCAATATCCGGCAACGCTTTTGGATGGTGAGCGGCATGCACAAGCTGGACGCGCTCACCCGCATCCTGGAAGCGGAAACCTTCGATGGCATGTTGGTATTCACGCGCACCAAGCAGGCCACGGTGGAGCTGGCGGAAAAACTCGAGGCGCGCGGCTTCGCGGCCGCGCCCTTGAACGGCGATATTGCGCAACCGCTGCGGGAACGCACGGTCGCCCGGTTGAAAGCCGGGCAGATCGACATCCTGGTCGCCACCGACGTGGCGGCGCGCGGGCTCGATGTCGAGCGCATCGGCCATGTAGTGAACTACGACGTGCCGTACGACACCGAATCCTATGTGCATCGCATCGGCCGTACGGGAAGGGCGGGACGCAAGGGCGAGGCCATTCTGTTCATCGCGCCGCGCGAGCGCAACATGCTGCGCGCCATTGAGCGCGCCACGCGGCAAGTCATCGAACCCATGAATCTGCCGAGCGTCGATGCGGTCAACACCCTGCGCATCGCCAAGTTCAAGCAGCGCATCACCGAGACCATCGCCAAAGGCGACGGCAATCTTTACCGGCCGGTGTTGGAGCAGCTGGAAACAGAATCCGGCATGGCCCTGATCGACATCGCGGCGGCGCTGGCCAGCCTGTCGCAAGGGTCCACGCCCTTGTTGCTGGCGCAAAAGCCGGAACGGCCCGCGGATCCACAGCCGCCTACCCGCGAGCGCGAATCGCGCCGCGAGCAGACGCGCGAGGCTGCGCCGGAACGGCATGGGCGCCGCGAGGAGCGTCCCCGCAAGTCAGGCCCTGCGCAAATGGAAACTTTTCGCATCGAGGTGGGGTCGGTACATGGTATCAAGCCCGGAAACATCGTCGGCGCCATCGCCAACGAAGCGGACATCGAGGGTGTGCACATCGGGCGCGTGGACATTCGCGAGGATCACAGCTACGTCGACTTACCCGAGGGCATGCCCAAGGAGATATTCAAGCAATTACAGAAGGTGCGTGTGGCAGGCCGCGAGTTGCGGATCAGCCGCGTCGCCGAGAAGCCGCCGAAACCGCCGCGCGCGACGCTGGGGCGCCACAACATGGTTCCGCGGGAGGCGCGGCCCGCTAGACCTAAGGTAGCGGTCCGCCGGCGCGCCAAAAATTGAGGCGCGCGAAAGATTGACGTCAAAACCCAAACCTAGAGGAGTGAATCATGGGCAAAGGTATGGATCGTAAAAAGGAAGACAAGAAAAAGCCGACCAAGACATTGGAGGAGAAGCGCGCCGCCAAGCGCGAAAAGCGCGCCGCGCGCGGCTGAGATCGAAAGCCGGCACGGGCAGCGCGCGCCGCTGGGCAGCTAGACCACGCGGCCGCGCCGCCCGCCGATGCGAAAATCGCGGATATTCGCTGCCATCTCGTCCAGGCAGCGCTGCCGTGCCTCGCGCGCCGCCCAAGCAATGTGCGGCGTCACCAATAGATTGGGGATTTGATCGTCCAAGAGCGGCTCGCCGTCCGGCGGCGGCTCCTGCGGCAGCACATCGATCCCCGCGCCGCCGAGCCATCCTGCCTTGAGGGCGGCGGCGAGCGCAACGCCGTCGATGAGCGCACCGCGCGCGGTATTGATCAGCAGCGCATCAGGCTTCATCAGCTTCAGTTCGCGTGCGCCGATGAGACGGCGGGTTGCATCGTTGAGCGGGCAATGCAGGGAAACGATATCCGCGGTCGCCAGCAGCTCATCGAGCGGCACACGGCCGGATTGCGGCGGGCTCCCCGGCCGATTGGCGATCTTGACTTGCATGCCGAAGGCCTCGGCAATGCGCGCCGCGCCGCGGCCGAGCTCGCCCCAACCGACCACGCCGAAGATCCGGCCCTGAAGTTCGCGAATGGGGTGGGACAGCGCCGCGGCCGCTTCCGCCCTGGCCCACGCTCCGTTCTTTGCGAGGCGCGAGAATTCGTGCACGTGTTGGTTGAGACTCAATATCAAGCCCCACACGTGCTGCACCACCGAAGCCGTGCAGTAGGCGCGCACGTTGCAAACCGCGATGCCGCGCTCGCGCGCAGCGATCAGATCCACGTTGTTGGTACCGGTGGCGGCCAGGGCCACCAGCTTCAAGCGCGGCGCCCCCGACAACAGTTCGCGAGTCAGGTCGAGCTTGTTCAAGAGCACGGCATCCGCGTCCTGAATGCGCTCTGCAATTTTCGACTCGCTCGAGTCGTACAGGATCAGATCGCCCGCCGCCTCGCGCAGCCGCGCAAGATCGAGATCGCCGTTCGAAACGGTGTCGTAATCCAGAAATACGGTTTTCAGAGGCTGCCCGTTCATGACGCGTTAGAATATGCGACTCATATGAAAATTACCGCAGTCAAAATTCTGATCGGCGTGAACGTGCTGGTGTTCATGCTGCAGGGCATGTCGGACGGTTCGATCGACGTCCTCTTCGGCCTGTGGCCGCTGCAGCCCATCGAGGGACATGTCTACTTTCATTTCTGGCAGATCGTGACCTATGCCTTCTTGCACAGCACGGGACACATCAGCCATCTGCTGTTCAACATGCTCGGACTGTGGATGTTCGGCGAGGAAATCGAACGCTATGTGGGACCGCGCCGCCTGCTGACCTGTTATTTCGCATCGGTCGTTACCGCGGCCTTGAGCCAGCTGTTCATTCCCATTATCTTCGGCGCGCCGCCGGCGCCCACCATAGGCGCCTCGGGAGGCGTGTTTGGCTTACTGCTGGCGTACGCGGTAATGTTTCCGCATCGCAAAGTCGTGCCCTTGATCCCGCCGATTCCCATGCCGGCCTGGCTGTTCGCCACGATCTATGCGTGTATCGAGCTTTTCTTGGGTGTTACCGGAACCTTGTCCGGGATTGCGCATTTCGCCCACTTGGGTGGGATGGTCGGAAGCGGCTTGGTGATCCTGCAATGGCGCGCGAGCGCGCGCAAAACCCGCTAGGCTGCGGCAATGAACTTTAGAACACTGATGATTTCTCTTGGTGCGCCAATCCTCGCGGCCGCCGCCGTCCCAGCCCACGCCGAGTGGGTGAATCGGGTCACCGACGGCATCATGGGCACGCGCATTACCGTGGAACTTTGGTCCGAGGACAGGCCGAAAGCCGAGGCCGCCATCGATGCGGTGCTCGACGAAATGCGGCACATCGATGAGTCGATGAGCACGTACAAGCCGACCAGCGAAGTGTCCTTGGTCAATGCCAAGGCAGCCGATGGTCCGATGCACATCAGCAAAGAGCTGTTCGATCTGCTGGTAAAGGCCAAGGAATACTCCGTCATCACCGACGGCGCGTTCGACATCACCTACGCCAGCGTCGGCTACATGTACAATTTTCCGAAGCACATCCGGCCGGACGATGCGCAGATCGCCAAGGCGCTGCCTGCGGTCGACTACCGGCATGTGCTTCTCGATCCGAAGGCGCAGACCGTGCAGTTCTCGCAGAAAGGCGTGCGCATCGATTTGGGCGGCATTGCCAAGGGCTATTCGGTCGATTGCGGCATCGAGGTCCTGAAGGCGCGCGGCGTTACTCGCGCGTATGTATCCGCCGGCGGCGATAGCCGCATCATCGGCGATCGCTTCGGCAAACCCTGGATGGTGGGCATTCGCGATCCGCGCAAAGGCGAGGGCGAGGTCATCGCCAGTATTCCGCTGGTGGATGCGGCCATTTCCACGTCCGGCGACTATGAGCGGTTTTTCGATGAAGGCGGCGTTCGCTACCATCACATCATCGACCCGCATACAGGCCATTCCGCGAGCAAGGTACGCAGCGCGACGGTGATCGGCCCTTACGCCACGCGCACGGACGGATTGTCGAAGACGGCCTTCGTATTGGGGCCGGAGAAGGCCATGGAAATCTACAACCGGATCGACGACATCGACGCCATCATCGTCAAGCTCGACGGTACCGTGGTCTTCTCGAAGGGCATGCAGCGCGGCAAGATCAACGATAGGCGATGATTTTCGCCTCTTCGCAGGCATTCAAATAGTCGCTGACGATCTCCAGCGGGATCGGTCCGAATTCCGCGGCCACGGCGTCTCTGATGTCGGCGACCGACCGCTTGCCGTCCACGAAATTGACGATTTCGTAAGCGTAAAGCGCGCTTTGGTCCTGGACATTGACGAAGCGGCTCGAGCCGCCGCCCAATAGCTTGATCCGCTGCAGCCGCTCCTCTCCCAGACGATCGCGCAGCACGTCGTCGTTCTGAAAGGTCAGCGGCCCGAACTCGCCGACGCGATGCGGTATCCGCGCCGCGTCGCGCGTCGTATGCCAGGCCGGCACCCACCCGGCATCGTGCGCTCCGCGCATCGCGGCAGCTTGCACCAGCCAGCCATTCAACGTCGCCGCCTGGCTCTTCAGGGCCGCAACGCCCAACGCGAGCGATTGCGGCGCGCTGCGCGTGTACGAAGCGAAAGACTGCAAGCCGGCCTGCTCGCGGTGCAGCGATTGCGTCAAGAGATTGCGGGCCTCGAACAGCGCTTCCTGCGGCGCGAGCTCGGATTTTTGTGCGAGCAGCAGGGCACGATTGAACTCCTGCGCCAAGCGTTGCTGTGCGCGCGCCGCTAAAAACGGCATCACCTGTGCGGCCTGCGCCGCATCCACGGTGGCGAAGCTATAGCCGGAAGCCGCACCTAGCAGCGCGACCCGGCGCAGCTTGGTGGGATCGATCTGCAGCAGCGTGTCGTGATCGGTATGAATATAAATGTCCGGCCAATCGCGCAGGTACAGCGACGGCACGGCAATCGTGGACGAATCATAGTCATCGTGGTCGCTGCCCTCGGCGTAAGGCGTCTCGTCGACGAAAAATGCATTGCGGGTGCCCAGGGCGCCGTCTCGATTTTCGACGACGGCGGCCTCCTCGTGACTGCCATCCTCGGTGTAGCGGGTCGCGGCATCTTTAATGGTCTCGGCCAAAGTCGCGCCCACGTCCGTGACGAACGTCGGCAGGGACCAGGGAGTTTGCGTCACATGCAGCACGGATTTGTTCTTGAACAGATCGCCGCCCACCATATCCATGTGGATATCGGCGCGCATCGATGCCCTGATGTCGGGGTGCCGGCTCAAATAAGCCATGGTGCCCTCGACTTCCGGTCCCCAGATAAAACGCAGCGTTCGCTGCGGGCGTTTCAGGCTGCCGTTGCCGATCAGTCGGCTCAGCACCCGGGCGGATTCCAGGATGGTGACGCAACCGCTGCCATTGTCGTTGGCTCCGGGCCGTTGATGATCGAGGTGGCAGCTATAGACGATCTCCCCGGCGGCCGCATCGGTGCCGGGGATGGTGCCGGTCACCACCGTCCAATGTCCGGCGCCGACTTCCGCCTTCACATGCGCGCTTAAGCGCACCGGATGCCCGGCCGCGATCTGCGTGCGCAAGTCGCCCGCTGTCGAACGCGACACCATGAAGGCAAACCCTTGCGGCAGCGAACCGTCCAAGTGACCCCAACGCACGATGCCGGTGTCGAGCCCCGACCAGGCCGTGCTCTGATTGGGCATGTCGCTGACGATGCCGGCCGCGCCGAATTTTGCCACCGCCAGACGCTGCACCATCGACAGCACGCCGTCGGCGAGCACGATTTTGCCGCGCACATCCTTGCCGGCGTAATCCGCCTCCGAGGTTCCCGAGCCCACATCGATGAGCGGAGCCTCGACATCGGCGCTGTGGCTGTAGTCGGCCAGCCGAATCGGATCGGTGGACCAGTCGCCCAATAAGGTGTGCTGCGGTTCGATCTGCCACAACCGCGCGCCCTCGACCGTCCAGGCAATGTGCGAGCGCATCAGGCCGTATGCGATCTTGCCGTCGATCGGGAATTGCTCGGCGTGCACATCCTGCAAGCCATATTCCTGTGCTTGTCCCAGGATGAAATTCGCCGCTTGATCGAACTCCGGCGTGGCCGGGACGCGATGCAATCGGGTCAAGGCACGCAAGTTTTCGTAAGGTGCGGTGCCTGAGGCCTCGTGGCGCAGGTTCGACCACTCCGTATCCGACAAAAAAGGATGCTGCGCCCAGGCGCCGGAGGATTGAATGAGCCATAGAAAGGCAAAGCCGACGGCCGCACGAGTAGTTCGAATCACGGTATCCCCCGAGTGTTGTGCCTGCAAGGATACGCGATCGGGCGGTTATACTGATCCACGGGGAATAAAACGGCCACGACGTGAGTCTTAACCCTATGGATGACAAGCGCGCTCGATTCGAGGGGCAGGTGATGCCTCATCTCGACGCTGCGTATCGGTTCGCGCGGTGGCTGTGCAGCCCCGGGGAGGCTGAGGACGTGGTGCAGGACGCGATTTTGCGTGCCTTTCGCGGGTTCGACGCCTTGAGAGGCTCCGATGCGAAGTCTTGGCTGCTTACCATTGTGCGCAATTGCCATTTGACGGCGGCGAAGCAGCAACAGCGGCGCGCGCATGTGCCGCTTCCTGAGGAGAATGATGCAGCCGATGGGCACGTGATGATAGCGAATGATGCAAATCCAGAGCGCGAGACGATCGATTCCGACCAAAAGCGGGTGCTCGATCGGCTGGTGGCCTCGTTGCCCGAGGAACACCGCACCGTCTTGATGCTGCGGGAAATCGAGGAAATGGACTATGCGCAGATTGCCGCGGTGACCAATGTGCCGATCGGCACGGTGATGTCGCGCCTGGCGCGTTCGCGCGCCGCTCTCAAGGCCAAATGGTTGCAGGAAGTGGAAGGAGAGCCGCGTGCAGTGCGCTGAATCGCTTCGGGTGCAGGCCTATTTCGACGGCGAAGTCGACGCGGTTTCGGCCGTTGAGATCGAGCGGCATGTCGAGCGCTGCGGCGAGTGCCGTGAGCTGCTGCAGGATCTCGAGAAGGTACGCACCGCTTTACGTAGCGGCATCAGCTACGCCGCGGCCCCGCCCGCGTTGCGCGCGCAGATCCTGCAGGCGCTCGATGAGGACACCGAAGCCGCCGCCGGCACCGAGGTTGCCGCCGGCACCGCGGCCGGCCGGGGCGCAACGCCGCGCCCATCGCGGGCCGCTCAGGCAACGCGAGCTTTCGGCGGACGGGGTTTCAGGATTGGCGCGCTCAGCGGCATGGGCGGCGCCGCGATCGCCGCCGCCATCGCGTTTTTTCTGGTGATGCCCTCTCTGGTCAGTCCGCTGAGCAATGAGATCGTGAGCGCCCACGTGCGCTCGCTGATGCCGGCGCATTTGATCGACGTGGTTTCCACGGACAAGCATACGGTCAAGCCGTGGTTTGCGGGCCACGCCGATGTGTCGCCGGCCGTCGCCGACTTCGAATCGCAGGGTTACCGATTGATCGGTGGGCGCGCCGATTACATCGACCATCAGCGTTCCGCGGTGGTGGTGTACCAGCACGGCGCGCATGTCATCAATGTGTTCACCTGGGCTGCGAGCGGTGGGCGCTTACCGGCCGACACGACGCGCAGCGGTTATCACCTCGCGTTCTGGCAACAGGGCGACATCCAATATTGCGCCGTGTCCGATACCGGCTGGGACGAGTTGTTAGGACTGGTGCGCCTGCTGCGCGATCAAGCTTAGGGCTGCGGGGGAGCGGATCCCGGCGGCACAAAAATGGCGACGCCATGGCCGGTCTTTTTATAAATCCCCAAGGATCCGCCGACTCCCACGCCGACCGCGGAATTGCCGGAGACAGAACTCGAACCGGCGCCTGATCCCACCGAGCCGGTTTGGCGATCGGAGAACCCTTGCAGAATCACGCCGTTCGCACCCAGCTTGGCGGCCTGCTCTTTCAAGCCGGCAATCACCTTGTCGACGGTTTTCTGGCCGCCGGTCGTGAATGCGCTGTTCTTCGAGGCGTTGAGAATCGCCACTTCCTCGAACGCCGGCGGCGGCTGCCAGTAAATCTTGACGTCTGCAGGCGAAATGGCCGGCCGTGCCCTGCCGGTGACGACGACTGAGTCGGTCGCGCAGGCGGCCAGCAGCACGATCAAACCCGAGAGTGTCAGCGCGCACTTTTTTGTCCCCACGGATCACTCCTTGGAATTCCGCCCCACCCTCAAAAATACTCCGCCCGGCTACATTTTGCGCGCAGGCCACGCGGCAACCTGGCGTAGGACAAGCTCCTATATGGAATAAAACTCGAAGTAGCGAAGTCTTCTCTCCTGAACACCCACGAAGGAGAGAGTCATGTCGGATGATCAAACCCTGTTATCGCGCCGCAATGCCCTGAAATGCATGGCGTATGGCGGGGCGGGAACCCTGTTCGCGCTGTCCGGCGGCGTATTCATGCCCATCGACCTGGCCATGGCAGCCGGCAACAAAACTGCGGCCGCGAAGCTGGGCTTGCCCCTGTTCGTGCAGATCAGCGACACGCACATCGGTTTCAACAAGGATGCCAACCCCGATGTGAACGGCACGTTGGGCCAGACCATCGAACTGGTGAACGGCATGGCGCAACAACCGGCGCTCATCATTCACACCGGCGACATCACGCATCTGTCGAAGGCTGCGGAATTCGACACGGCGCAGCAGCTGTTGTCGCGCCTGAAAACCACGGAGATCCACACGGTTCCCGGCGAGCACGATACGACCGATGCCACGGTCACCGAGTACTTCAATCGATTCGGCAAGGCTTCCGACAACAAGGGCTATTACAGTTTCGATCATGCCGGCGTGCACTTTGTCGGGCTGATCAACGTACTGCAGTTCAAGCCGGGCGGCTTGGGCAATCTCGGGACAGAGCAGCTCGCCTGGGTTGCTGCCGATCTCAAGGGCCGATCGGCAAGCACGCCCATCGTGATCTTCGCGCATATGCCGCTGTGGACCGTGTATGAGCCTTGGGGCTGGGGAACCGGAGACGCCGACCAGCTCATGGCCCTGCTGCGCCGGTTCGGCTCAGTCACCGTGTTGAACGGGCACATTCATCAGATCGTCCAGAAGGTGGAAGGCAACGTCACGTTCCATACGGCGCGCTCGACCGCCTATCCGCAACCGGCCGCCGGCGAAGGTTCCGGACCCGGGCCGCTGAAGGTGCCTGCGGACCAGCTCGGCAAAGTGCTCGGCATCACCAGCATCTCTATCGTCAAGCACCCGGCGGCGCTGTCCCTCCAAGACACGACCATCGCTTAAGCAACTCAAGGAATAGAAATGACATTCAAGACGATCCGCTTGCCGCTGCTGGCGGCGGCCATGGCAGCAATCTGGGCGGTGTCCGAGGCCGCCGCCCCCAATAGCATCGAAGTGAAGGACTTCATGTTCATGCCCGCCACGTTGACCGTGAATGCGGGCGCTGAGGTTTCGTGGGTGAACAAGGACGACGAACCGCACACCGTGGTGAGCGATGCCGGCCTGTTTCGCTCTGGAGCGCTCGACACCAACGAGAGCTTCTCGTTCAAGTTCGATAAGCCCGGCACGTATCACTTCACGTGCTCGATTCATCCGCGCATGGTCGGCACCGTCATCGTCAAGTGAAGCAGCCGTGACCAAGATCGTTCTCACCCTCATCGCCGCCTCCGTGTTGGGGATGCTCGGTGCGGCGCTGTTCGTCGGCTCCGGGCTCTACGATATCGGGGCCGACGATCATCACACCAAAGCCGTGCTGGCACTGATCACGCAATTGCGGGATCGTTCGATCGACGCACGCTTGGATTCAATCAATCCGCAGCTTGCGGCGACTCCCGCCATGGTCGAGTCCGGCGCGCAACACTACGCAGCACTCTGCGTGGGCTGTCATCTGGCGCCAGGCCTCGCCAGGTCCGAGCTGCGGACGGGGCTCTATCCGCATCCGCCGAATCTCGCGCAAGAACAGCTGCAAGAGTCACGGCGTGCTTTCTGGATCGTCAAGCACGGCATCAAAATGTCCGCGATGCCGGCTTGGGGCAAGACTTTGGACGACGCTGCAATCTGGGATGTGGTGGCATTCGTGCGCAAAATGCCGAACATGACCCCCGAGGAGTACCAGCAGCTCAGCCGGCCGCATTGAGCGCGTGCGGCGCGCTCAGTCGCGAAAATTGTTGAACTGCAGCGGCACACCGACATCGGCCTTGCGCAAGAAGGCAATCGCCTCTTGCAGATCGTCGCGCTTTTTGCCGGTGACCCTGACTTTGTCGCCCTGGACTTGAGCCTGAACTTTCAGCTTCGAGTCCTTGATCAGCCGCGAGACCTTCCTGCCGGCATCGGCGTCGATGCCGTGCTTCAAGATCACCAGCTGCTTGGCCCTCGCGAGATTGACCTCAGGATCCTTGACGTCCAGGCAGCCGACGTCGATTCCCCGCTTGGCAATGCGCAGCTTCAGAATCTCCAACATCTGCTTCAACTGGAAATCCGCCGGCGCAGTCATGGTCACGGTGGTTTCCTCGAGCTCGAAGCCGGCCCCGGTGTCCTTGAAGTCAAATCGCTGCGTCAATTCGCGCACCGCCTGATCGACCGCGTTGGTCAATTCGTGCGTATCGATTTCCGAGACCACATCGAAGGAAGGCATGGCTTGGTCTCCTAGGTCTCCGCCAGCAGCTGATCCAAGGTGGTTTTCACCTCGTTCACGAATTGCACGTAATGATCGCCGGTCGCGGGACCGGTGTACCCGGTATGAATCTTGCGAACGTTGCCTTTCCGGTCGATGAAGACGGTGGTGGGGAATGCCACGAAGCTCTTCAGCATGGGCAGCTTCTTGGCCGCCTCATCCTTGTCCGAGATGCCGGCGATCAGCGTCGTATATTCGATGCCGTAGTGCTGGCGGAAGCGCTGCGTCGCCTCCGCGGCGCGTTGGAAGTCGCCGAAGTGCTCGAATTGCAGCGAGACGATCTCCAATCCTTTGCCGCGATAGTCCTTGTAAAGCGGTGAGAGGAACGCGGCTTCATCATGACAGTTCGGACACCAGCTGCCGGCTAGCGCCACGATCAGCACCTTGCCGCGAAATTGCGGATCCTTGGACGACACGGTTTTTCCCGACAGGTCCGGAAATGCAAAATCGAAGCGCTTGACGCCGGCGCGCATGGCCGTCACGCCGTAGGCGTCCGGAAGCTGGGCGGCGGCATCGCGCTTGGCGATCCATTTCTCGTGGAACGCCAGGCCCGACCACCAGACGCCGTCCAGGCTGCCGTCCGCGGTGATTTTTGCCCTGTAGAGAAATACGTGCGCGCCATCGAAGGTGGATAGATACAGCTCATCGCCTTTCACTTGTCCCGCGAGGTAGCGATGATCGCCCGTGGTGGTCAGGATCGTGCCGCTGACCACGTCGTGCGACTGACGAAACTCGCCGAGCGCCACTTCGGGAACGCCGCTGTCATCGATGAATTTCACCGCCCAACGGCCGGACACATCGGCGTTGCCGCTCGCGGGTTGGCCGAAGAATCGATACGTATCGCCGAAGGTCGCATGCAGCGGGACATGCTGGTTCTTTTCGTTCGGCTTGACCAGGAAGACCTCACCGTGCAATTCATTGCCGACGGCATCGGCCTTGAGTACGTTTTCATAGCCCGGCATGGGGATTTCCAAATGAGAACCGGTGATCTTCACCTCGCCGAGCAGCAACCGCTCCTCGCCGTTGATGAGGTAACCAATCGGGTGAGAATCCCGCCGCGTAAGTTCGAGGCCAAATGGCAGCTCGCCGCCGGGCGTTTCAAGCAACACGCGGTACGTGCCCATTTTCACGTCATTGCTCGGGGCCGCCGCCGCGCTGGGCGCATCGGCTTGACGGCATGCGGCCAGAGCCAACGCGGCAGTCAATCCCAAGAGCAAACGCCATGTTGTCGTGACCATGATCCAACCTCGATTGATTCCCTAGCGATACCCGCGCGCCTGCAAGGTGAATAGCTTCGCATATTGACCGTCCGCTGCCATCAGCGCTTCATGGCTGCCGCGCTCGACGATGCGGCCTTCCTCGAGCACCAAGATTTGATCGGTCATGCGTACCGTCGAAAAGCGGTGCGAAATGACGATGGCAATACGGTTGCGCGTCAATTCGCGAAAATGCTCGAAAACCTCGGCTTCCGCACCGGCATCGATGGCCGCGGTGGGCTCGTCCAACACCAGAATATCGGCATCGCTGCGCATGAACGCCCGCGCCAGCGCAATTTTCTGCCACTGCCCGCCCGATAATTCGCGCCCGTCCTTGAACCACTTGCCCAGCTGCGCGTGATAGGCGCCGGGAAGCTGCTCCACGAATTCCGCCGCCAGGCCCTTCGCGGCGGCACTGCGCCAGCGCCCCTCATCGTCGAAGGCGCGGACGTCGCCGGCGCCGATATTTTCGCCCACCAACATTTGATAGCGCGCAAAGTCCTGAAAAATGACGCCAATGCGCTGCCGCAGCGCCGTTTCATCCCAGTCCTTCAAGTCGAGCCCGTCGAGCAAAACCCTGCCCCGGGTCGGCTCGTAGAGGCGGGTGAGCAGTTTGATCAGGGTGGTTTTTCCGGAGCCGTTTTGCCCCACCAGCGCCAAGCTCTCGCCGGGGCGAACATGCAAACTGATGCCCGACAGGGCCGGCGAGGCCGCCCCCGGATAGACGAATTCGACATCCTCGAAGCGGATGCCATCGCCGGGGTCCGGCCCGATGACCCTGTCCCCCTTGAGGCCGCCGCGGCCCACCGGCTGCTCCAGGTACTCGAACAAATTCGACAAGTACAGATTGTCCTCATAGAGACCGCTGACCGCCGATAGCGCCGCACTGACCGCCGACTGGCCCTGGCGGAACAGCATCAGATACATGGTCATTTGGCCGACGGTCATCGCACCCAGCACGGTTTCCACGGCGATCCAGATATAGCCGCCGTACAACGTTGCGGTTCCCAGCAGCCCCAATCCAAAGCCCCAGGCGTCGCGGCGCAAAGTCAGATCGCGATCCTCGCGATACAGGCGCGTGAAAATGTCGCGGTAGCGATCGAGAAATCTCGGCCCCAAATCGAAGAGCTTGACCTCTTTGGCATAATCTTCCCGCGCCAGCACCGATTCCAAATAGATTTGCATGCGCGACTCGGGCGCACGCCAGCGGAACAGCCTGAACGCTTCGCCGGAAAATTTCGCTTCGGCGAGAAACGCCGGCAGCCCGGCGAGCACCAAGAGCAGCACCGCCCACGGCGAGAAGCGGTACAGCAATCCGCCGAAGGAAATCAGCGAGACCGCATTTTGTCCCAGGGCGAAAGTGCGCATGACCAGACTCAATGGACGGCTGGATGCTTCGCGCCGCGCGCGCGTCAGCTTGTCGTAAAATTCGGAATCCTCGAATTGCGTCAGGTCCAGGGTCAAGGCTTTTTCCAGGATCATGACGTTGACGCGTTGACCCAATTGCGCGCGCAACAGCGACTGCGACAGAGAAATTCCTCGTTGCGCCATTGCGGTGGCGGCGACCAGCAATGCTTCCAGGGCGACATAACGCACCACGTCGTTGAGGTAGGTGGTGCCGGTGCGATGATGCAACTCCGCGGCATGAATCACGGCGTCGACGATTTGCGCGCCGATGTAGGCCACGCCCGCGGGCAGCACGCCGGCAATCAACGTGAGCACGGCGAGCGTAATGCTCAATGCCTTGTCGGTGCTCCAGACCAGCCCCAGCGCGCGGCTGCTGTACTCGAACACACCCGCAAGATTGTGGCGCCAGCTGCTCGAGCCGGGCAGATTGATGGGTCGTAGCTTGGATTCGGCGCTGATGGAATGTCCCCGCGGTCTATAATAACCGGTAGCAATAGTCTGGTATGGCGGAGTAGTCGTGAAATTCAAGCCCTTGCTCGATCGCTGGAAGAAGACGCCGGCGCCGGCGAAGACCGCGACGGAGTACGCCGTTCGCTTGCCGCTCGACGATGCGGCGAGATTGCAGGCCCTGGCCGAGCTCTTTCCCGGACGGTCGATCGAGGAGATCGTGACGGATTTGCTGACGGCCGGGTTGGACGAGATTGCCGCGGCCATGCCCTATGAAAAAGGCCCGAAAATCATTTCGCGCGACGACCACGGCGACCCGGTTTACGAGGATGTCGGCTTGACGCCTCGATTCGTCGAATTGACCCGCAAATTCAAGAAAAAGCTGGAAACGAGCGGGAAAAAGTAGCTGCCAAGCCGCTTTTGGCGCGTGCGCCATTGACGCTGGCTGCAAAAGACGGCGATACTTGAGCGCATGTCGACCCTGCACATTCTTCGCAACACCTGGTGGTGGCGTCTCTCATAAGGAGTGGGCTGGTCGTTTAGCTAAGCATCTTCGTGTTTCCAGAACCCATCTCCGCGACAAGTGGCGATGGGTTTTTTATTGCCTCGAGTGTCATGAATGAAACCGCCTTTTGACATTGCAGCCGATCTCGATACGCCGGTCTCCGCGTATCTGAAGCTCGCGCCATTTCGCCCGCGATTCCTCTTGGAAAGCGTCGTGGGCGGCGAGCGGCTGGCACGCTACTCCTTCATCGGCTTCGGCGACTGTCTCGAGGTGCGCATCGGGCCTAAGGGCGTCGACATCGGCGGCGCGCATGCGCCGCGGCCCAAGAATAAGCAGGAATTCTTGAGCGTGCTGCGCACTGCCTTGGCGCGCGCGCCGAGCCCGCTGCCAAATATTCCCGGCGTCCCCCTGTCGGGAGGCTTGGTCGGATATACCGCATACGATGCCGTGCGTTACTTCGAGCGCATCACCGGCCGCAGTCTCGATGCGACGCTGACGCCGCACGCGCACTATGTCGCGCCGCGTTCGCTGTTGGTGTTCGATCACCTGACGCGCGGCGTGGCGCTCCTGCACGACGGCACCGAAGCTGAGCGGCAGGCGTTGCGGCGCGAAATCATTCAGGCGCTGCGCGGCCCCGTGCCCCTGCTCGCGCCCGGAAAATTCTCGCAGGCGCTGCCGTCGTTGACCGAGGCCGCGCACGCCGTCTGCGTCAGGCGCGCGCAGGAATATATCGCATCGGGCGATGTGTACCAGCTGGTGCTCGCGTCGCGATTCGAAGGCAGGCAGAGCATCGCGCCGTTCGAGGCCTATCGCGCGCTGCGCCTCCTGAATCCCTCGCCCTACATGTTTTTTTGCGAGCTCGGGGACATCACCGTGGTGGGTTCCTCGCCCGAAGCGCTGGTGAAGTGTCACTCAGGGCACGCGCAATTGCGGCCCATCGCCGGCTCGCGGCCGCGGGGTGCGGACGAGGCCGGTGACGCTGCGCTGGAAGCGGAGCTGCTGGGCGACCCCAAAGAGAATGCGGAGCACGTGATGCTGGTCGATCTCGCGCGCAATGATTTGGGGCGCGTGGCCGTCGCCGGCTCGGTGTGCGTCGATCCTTTTCGAGTGATCGAGCGCTACAGCCACGTGATGCACATCGTGAGCGGCGTGAAGGGCCGCTTGCAACCAGGCCAGGATGCCTTCGACCTGTTCGCAGCAACCTTTCCGGCGGGCACGCTGGTGGGCGCGCCCAAGGTCCGCGCGATGGAATTGATCGACGAGCTCGAGCCGGCGGGGCGGCAGCTTTACGGCGGGACGGTGGGTTACTTCGGCCGGCACGGCGACATGGATCAGGCCATCACGATCCGCACCTTGGTCTTTCGCGGCGATACTTACAGTTACCAGGCGGGGGGCGGTATCGTCGCCGACAGTTCCGCGCCCGCCGAATACGCCGAGTTGCTGGCGAAGAGCGCGGTGCTGCGGCGGGCGCTCGAGCTTGCGGCGGAGGGACTATAAATGCCCGCGAGCGTATTGCTCATCGACAACTACGATTCATTCACCTACAACCTGGTGCAGGCGTTTTTGATTCTGGGAGCCGAGGTCGACGTACACCGCAACGATGCAATCGGCGTGGAGCAGGCGCTGGCGCGCAATTACACGCACTTGGTTATTTCGCCCGGGCCCGGCTCACCAAGCGGCGCGGGCGTATCGCTGCGCATGATCCAAGCCTTTGCCGGGCGCATTCCGATTTTCGGCGTCTGTCTCGGACATCAATCGCTGGTCGAGGCATTCGGCGGCAAGGTGGTGCGCGCCGCGCGCCTCATGCATGGCAAGGTGTCGCCGGTACTGCACGATGGCAAGGGCCTGTACGCCGGCATGCGGCAGAATTTCGAGGCGGGCCGATATCATTCGCTGATCGCCGAGCCTGGTTCGATCCCGGCCGAACTCGAAGTGACCGCACGCACGGCGGAGGGCGAAATCATGGGTGTGCGCCACCGGTCCTTACCCGTGGAAGGTGTGCAATTCCATCCGGAAAGCGTGCTCACGCCGGACGGTCCTGCGCTCATGGGAAATTTCCTGAAGAGCTGATGTGAGCGCTCCCCGCGAAATCTTGGAACAGCTGCTCCTGCGGCGGCATATGAGCGAGGCCCATGCCGCTGCTTTGTTGCGGCTGCTCACGACCCCGGATCTCGCGCCCGCAATGGCCGGCGCACTGCTTTCGGCGCTGCGCGCCAAAGGCGTCACGTCCGACGAAGTGCGCGGTTTCGCCGGCGCCATGCGTGGGCTGGCATTGAAGCCGGCCCTGCCTGAAGGCGTGGACGCCATCGACATTGTCGGCACCGGCGGCGATGGATCCGGGAGCTTGAATTTGTCCACCGGTGCCGCATTGCTGGCGGCCGCCTGCGGCGTGCCGGTCGTGAAGCACGGCAATCGATCGATCTCGAGCCGCAGCGGCAGCGCCGACTTGATCGAAGCCATCGGATTCACGCTGCCGCTGGACGAGAACCGCGCGGCGGAGTGCTTCGTCGCCACCGGCTTCACCTTCTTGTTCGCGCCGTACTTTCATCCCGCCATGAAGGCGCTCGCGCCGACTCGCAGCGCGCTCGGCATCCGCACGGTGTTCAACTTGCTCGGACCGTTGACGAACCCCGCCGCGCCGCGCTACCTGCTGGTCGGGGCTTACGATGCGCACACGGCAGAATTGATGGCCGGCACCCTGGCCGGCATGCGCATCGAGCGAGGGTGGGTGGTGCACGGCGCTTACGGGTGGGACGAAGCGACCCCGATCGGATCCTTCGTCGCGTTCGACGTCGCGGGCGGTCGGATCACCCGCCGCGAGGTCAATCCCGAGGAGTTCGGGATCGCGCGTTGCTCGCCGCGCGACCTTCAGGGCGGGGATGCCAAGACCAACCTCAAAGCCCTGCTCGACGTATTCGAAGGCCGCGATCAGGGTGCGCACCTCGACACGCTGGTCCTGCAATGCGGGCTGGCGGCCATGATTTCCGGGCGTGCCCAGTCCGTCGCCGAAGGGATTGCATTGGCGCGTGCCGTTATCGACAGCGGCAAGGCGCTGGCATGGCTGCAGCGGCTGCGCGCGTTCGCGCTGCACGCGGACGCGCCGAGGGGGCGCGCATGAGCGGCTTCTTGGACGAGATGGCACGCCTCAGCGCTGTGCGGGCCGCGCAGGCAAAGGCTCAAGAGCCGTTCGCCAAGCTTGAAAGCCGCGCCAAGGCAGCGCCGCCCGGCGCGCGGCTGGCTCTGTCGGATCGCGGGTTCGATGTCATCGCCGAACTGAAACTGATGTCGCCGGCGGCCGGACGGCTCGGGGCAGAAACCGAGGACTGGGTGAAGCGGGTGATCGCTTACGCGCAGGGCGGCGCCGCCGCCGTTTCGGTGCTGACGGAGCCCTCTCGCTTCGACGGCTCGCTGCAGCATTTGCGCCAGGCCAGCGCTGCGCTGGCGCCGTTCAAGGTGCCAACGATGCGCAAGGATTTTTTGGTGGACCCGTACCAGGTGCTGGAGGCGCGCGCCGCGGGCGCGGGCGGCATCCTGCTGATCGTGAGGATGCTGTCGCGATCGCAAATGACGCAACTGCTGGATGCGGCGGCCCAACACCGGCTGTTCGTGCTGCTCGAGGCATTCGACGCCGACGACCTGCACGCCGCGCGGGAATTGCTCGCCTTGCGAAGCCCCGCCGGCGGCGGCGCGGATGACATCTTGGTCGGCATCAACAGCCGGGATTTGCAGACACTGGAAGTCGTGCCTGAACGATTCGCGGTGCTGGCGCCGCGGCTGCCTCGAGACCGGCCCGCGGTGGCGGAGAGCGGCGTCGCCACAGCAAGCGATGCGGTCCGCATGATGCGCCTGGGGTTTCGGCTGGCGCTGATCGGTACCGCGCTCATGAGCCGCGATGACCCGCGGCAACTGCTGCGTGAAATATTGACAACGACCCGGACAGTCAAAGCTTAAATGGCTACACTCCGCGCCATGTGGATCAAGATATGCGGCATCACCGGCGCGGATGCGGTCAGCGCGGCTGCAGAAGCCAAGGTGGACGCCATCGGCTTCGTGTTTGCACCGAGCCCACGGCAGGTCACGCCCGGCCAGGCCGCGCAGCTCGCGGCGCTCGCGCCGCCCGGTATTTTGCGTATCGCCGTGGCGCAACACCCTTTGCAATTGAAGGTCGATGAGATCTGCCGGATCCTGAAACCGGATTATTTTCAAACCGACGTCGAGGACCTGCGTGAGCTGAAAATTCCGGCGCACATCAAGGTGCTGCCGGTCGTGCGCTTCGGGCGCAAGGCCCCCAACCCCTTGCCGGGACGCATGCTGTTCGAAGGTCCCTCCAGCGGCATCGGCGAGATGGCCGACTGGGGGCGTGCCGCCGAGCTGGCGCGCCAGTCCGAAGTGATTCTTGCGGGGGGCCTGTCGGCGCAAAATGTCGCCGAGGCGATTCAGGCGGTGCGGCCTTTCGGCGTGGACGTCAGCAGCGGCGTCGAATCCGAGCCGGGCGTCAAGGATCCGGCGAAGATCCATGAATTCGTGCGTGCCGCGCGTGCCGCCGCGGCGCACTTGGAGAGCGAGTGATGAGTTCGTTGTTGCGCGCCGAACCGGCAGCGGCGAGCTTGCCGGACGGCAAGGGCCGCTTCGGCGCGTTCGGCGGGCGCTACGTGCCCGAGACGCTGGTGCCCGCGCTCGACCGGCTGCAGGCGGGCATCGAGCGCTTTTTGCATCAGCCCGAATTTCAGGCCGAGTATTCCCAACAACTCAAGAGTTGGGTAGGCCGGCCAACGGCACTGTCGCCGGCACCGGCTTTGAGCAAGCGTTGGGGCGCACAGGTTTGGCTGAAGCGTGAAGACCTGGCCCATACCGGCGCGCATAAGATCAATAACGCCATCGGGCAAACGCTGCTGGCCAAGCGCCTGGGCGCGAAGCGCATCATCGCTGAAACCGGCGCCGGTCAGCATGGGGTCGCGAGCGCGGCCGCCGCCGCACGGCTCGGCATGCCCTGCGTGGTGTACATGGGCGCGGTCGACGTCGAACGGCAAGCGCCCAACGTGGATCGCATGAAGTTGTTGGGCGCCAGGGTGGTGCCCGTGACCAGCGGCGACAAAACGTTGCGCGCCGCCATCGACGAGGCGCTGCGCGATTGGGTCTCCGATCCCGACGGCACCTATTATTCGTTAGGGTCGGCCGTCGGACCGCATCCGTATCCCTATCTGGTGCGCGAATTGCAGTCGGTGATCGGCCGCGAGGCGCGCGCGCAAATGCTGGAAGCCGCGGGATGCCTGCCCGACGTCGCCGTGGCCTGCGTCGGCGGCGGCTCGAATGCCATCGGTTTGTTCCATCCGTTCCTGGAGGATCATTCGGTACGACTGCTCGGCGTCGAGGCCGGCGGACGCGGATCTGGCCTGGGCGACAATGCCGCGTCGCTGACGTTCGGCACACCTGGGGTGTTGCAGGGCAGCTATACGCTCATTCTGCAAGACGCCTTCGGCCAGGTGCGCGAGACCCATTCGGTGTCCGCGGGCCTGGATTATTCCGGCGTGGGCCCTGAGCATGCGTACCTCAAGAAAAGCGGCCGCGTGACTTACGAGTCGGCGACCGATTCGGAGGCACTGGACGCGCTCGCCGAATGCGCGAAATACGAAGGTATTTTGCCGGCGATCGAAACCGCGCACGCTTTTTTTGGCGCGCGGCGCTTTGCGATGAAAAATCCGGGAGCGCAGGTCCTCATTGGCTGCTCCGGCCGCGGCGACAAGGACATGCCCATATTGCAGAACACGCTGCTGAAAGAGCAGGGCCGATGATCGCGAGCGAGCGCGTCGCTGCGGCCATTCAAGCGGCCGCCGCCAAAGGCCGTCCGGCATTGGTGGGTTATTTGACCGCCGGCTTTCCCAGCCGCCGCCAATTCAAGGAAAATCTGGCCGCCGTGGCCGGCGGCTGTGATGTCGTTGAGATCGGCGTTCCCTTCAGCGATCCGATGGCCGACGGCACCACGATTCAGCGCGCAAGCTTCGCCGCCCTGGCGGACGGAGTAACCCTGCCGTGGATTCTCGATGAATTGACATCGATCGAGCCGCGCCATCCCGTGCCCATCCTGCTGATGAGCTACTTGAATCCCCTGTTGGCGTTTGGAATGCAGCAGCTGCCGCGCGCCGCGGCGCGAGCGGGCGTGAGCGGCTTCATCGTGCCGGACCTGCCCTTCGAGGAAAGCGGCGATTTGCACCAGGCGCTCGACGCCGAAGGCCTGGCGTTGGTGCAGATGGTGACGCCGGTAACGCCGCCGGAGCGCTTGAAAATGCTCTGCCGGGAAGCCAAGGGATTCGTGTACGCCGTAACCATGGCGGGCACGACCGGAAAAGCCGCGGACGGTAAATTCGCGGATGTGCCGCTCGAAGTGCTCGACTATATGGACCGCGTCAAGCAGCTCGCCGACGTTCCGGTGTGTGCCGGCTTCGGCATTCGTTCCGCACGCCAGGTCGCACGCCTGGCGCCGCACGTCGACGGCGTCGTGGTGGGCTCGGCGCTGGTCGAGACGCTGGAACGAGGCGAGGATGTCGGCGCGTTCTTGCGATCTTTGCGGTGAAACGCGTGTTCCGCGCCGCCTCGCTGCTGCAGGTCGCACATGCCCGCAACGTGCTGATCGCGGCAGGCATCGACAGCGAATTGCGAAATCAATATCTGGCCGGCGCGCTGGGCGATCTGCCGATGCTGGAAACCTGGCCACAGCTCCTGGTCGAGGATGAGCTCGAAGCCGCGGCCCTGCGCGCCTTGGAGCAGGCCGCCGCTGCGCCGACGGGCGCTCCGTGGGTCTGCACCCAGTGCGGGGAGCAGCTCGAACCGCAATTCACGACCTGTTGGCGCTGCGGCGCGGCATCCTGGAGTGCATAGCGTGTGCCAGTCGTGAGTTTCGCGCACCGAGCGCCTCGACGTCGGTTCTGAAAGTGCCAAAACGACTTTGATATTCAGGCGCTTACGCGCGCGTGTCAGACAAACACTGACAGTGCTCCGCGCGAATTCCGAGCCGAGGATCAGCCCCGCGCCCTGGCTTGGCGTAGCTGCACAGGTTACAAATTGTGGCGTGTGACGTGTAACGATTACACGAGCGTTCACCAGGAGATTAATAATGAATAGTGTGAGCTTTGGCCTTTCCGAGCGTCCTGCACCGTTTGCCGTATCCGCCATCAACTCTTTGCTGGGCAACTCAGTTGCCATGCAGGAGGTGTTTCGCCTGATCGAGCGTGTGGGTCCCACCGAGGCTGCCGTGTTGCTCACCGGCGAGAGTGGCTCGGGCAAGGAACTCGCCGCGCAAATGATCCACGAGTGCAGTGCCCGCCGCAGCAGGCCTTTTATTGCCATCAATTGCGGCGCCATCCCCGCGGGGCTCATCGAGGCCGAATTGTTTGGTTACGAGAAAGGCAGCTTCACGGGTGCGTTGCGCGCGCACGCCGGGGTGTTCGAACGGGCGAATGGCGGCACGCTGCTGCTCGACGAAGTGACCGAGATGCCGATGGACATGCAGACGCGGTTGCTGCGGGTACTCGAATCCCGCAAGTTCTACCGGGTGGGCGCGAACACCGAATACACATCCGACGTACGAGTGATTGCCGCCACCAACCGCTGCCCCCTATCGGCGGTACAGGCCGGCCAGCTGCGCGAGGATCTGCTGTATCGTTTGGCGGTGTTTCCGATCGATATGCCGCCGCTGCGCAATCGCGGCGACGATGTTGAACTGCTGGCGAATCACTTTTTGGGCGAGCTCAATGCGGAGGCCATGACGCAAAAACGGCTTTCCGCGCACGCACGCATGACGCTGTTTCAGCATTCATGGCCGGGCAACGTGCGAGAGCTGAAGAATTGCATTGAGCGCGCCTTCATCCTGGGGGACAGCGTTTTGGAATTGGCGCCCCTCATTCAGAATGGCGCCCGCAGCGAGCAATCGTTGAGCACCTCCCTAGGGTCGAGCAATGGAAGCGTCGCGGACCGGGATCGGCTCGAGATCCGGGTCGGATCGCGCATCTATGACATGGAGCGCTCGCTGATCGAGGCCACGCTGGACTACTTCAAAGGAAACAAACGCCGTGCCGCCGATGCGCTGGGCTGCAGCTTGAAGACGCTGTATAACAAGCTGAACGGCTATTCACAAAGACAGGAATGCGCGAATTCCTGATTGCGCGCAATTTTAGGGGAATTAAACGTGTCAAGAGTACTGATCGCAGACGATCATGCGGTGGTCCGAGCCGGATTTAAGCAATTTCTCGAGGCCGATTCGAGCATCAATGCGGTGGGAGAGGCGGCCAGCGGCAATGCAACGCTCGATGCCTTGCGCGAATCGGAATGGGACTTGGTTCTGCTGGATATTCACATGCCCGACCGCAGCGGCCTGGACATCTTGCGGCACATTCAAACCGGACATCCAACCGTCCGGGTTCTCGTCATGAGTGGTTTACCGGAACAACAGTACGCCGTGAACGTACTGCGTGCGGGTGCGAGCGGTTATCTCTCGAAAGACAGCGCTCCCGAAGAGCTCATGAAAGCGGTGCGTACCGTCCTGTCGGGCCGGCGCTACGTCAGCGCCGCGCTCGCCGAGATATTGGTGGCGGATCTCGACGGCGATCCCGATAAGCCGTTGCACGCGCGGCTTTCCACGCGCGAATTCCAAATCTTTTGCAAGCTGGCGGCCGGCCGCGGTGTTTCGGATATCGCCAATGAACTCAGCCTGAGCGTCAAAACCGTCAGCACCTATCGCAGCCGAATCCTGGAAAAGATGAGCTTTACGGCGAATGCCGACATCACGTCCTACGCGCTGCGCAACGGCCTCATTCAATAAGCGAACGTGCTGTGAGAAATCTTAGAATCAGCGTGCGTTTGTCCAGGGCGACATGTTAATGGTGCGTACGCTGCGGGTGTTACTGGTCGAGGACTCGAAAGTACTGACCGAGAGATTGACCGAGGCCATCCGGCAGATTTCCGACGTCGAATTGATCGGAACGGCGGACAGCGAGTCGGCGGCCTTGGCCGCGGTCAAGCGCGACGCGATCGATGTGATCATCCTCGATCTGCATCTGAAGCAGGGCACGGGCTTCGGCGTCATGCGCGCGCTCGCCAGCACCCAACAAAAACCGCGGATCATCGTTCTCACCAACTACGACCTGCCTGAATACAAGAATGCCGCGATCGCGCTCGGCGCGACGCATTTTCTCGACAAGGCCCGCGACTACGGCCGCCTGCCCGAAGTGCTGCACGAGATTTGCGAAGCGCACCTGTCGAAGCACTGAGCGCGCACCGCGTGCGCTGCACGCAAAACGCGCAGTAAGCGCAAAACCCGCAGTCAGCGCAAAGCCCGCAGTAAGCGCAAAGCCCTAGTTTTCGCGGGTTTTTCCGGCCCTTGGTTGTCGTACGCGTCCGACATTCTCGTAATGTCTACCAGCGCGTCCGGCAATATCTACATCCGCTCATCTTGAGAATTCGCGTGCCCCGCGAAACGCGCTAAGCACGCGCGCGCCGCCTAGGTTTGCGCTTGGCACACATGTTGCTCCTTGTATAACAGGCGACACATTCGGCCGCGCAACCGGGAGTAACACATGTTAATAGGAAAATTCGATCTCAAACACGCCGCAGTTTGCGCAGCAATTGCATTGAGTGCCGCCGGCTGCGTCACCACGCCGGTACCCAACGAGAAGATCGCGGTGGCGAAGTCTTCCGTGCAACGCGCGGAACAATCCGGGGCGCCGGAATTGGCGCCCGTGGAGATGGCAGCGGCGCGCGACAAATTGGCGCGCGCCGAGAAAGCGGCGGCGGACCACGACGCCCTGCCCGCGACCCAGCTGGCCGAGCAGGCGAACGTCGACGCGCAGCTGGCCGAGGCGACCGCACAAGAACAACACTCGCGCAAGGCGGCGATGGAGTTCGATGCGAGCCTGCAAGCGCTACGGCAAGAATCGTCGCGCGGCACCCAACCCAATCAATGAGGATGAAGTCATGAACGCAAAATTATTTACCGGCATCGGGCTCGCCCTGGCCTTGGGCGCCTGTGTTTCCGTGCCGCAACCCAACGCGGCGCTCGAGAGTGCGCGCGCCGCCGTGCAGACTGCAGAAGCGGACCCGAACGTCGCCAAGTACGCGCCGTTGGATCTGGATCGCGCCAGGAAGGATCTCAGTGTTGCCGAAGACGCGGCCCGACAACACCACGACGCGGAAGTCGGGCAGCCGGCCTACCTGGCCACGCAAAATGCGCGCATCGCGCAAGCGCGTGCAGCCGCGAAGGCGGATGACGCGCGCGTGGCGGCGGGGCAGACGGAGCGCAACCAGATCATGCTGGCGGCGCGCACGCGCGAAGCGGAGAACGCCAAGGCGTCTGCCGCCAATTCCCAGGCCGTGGCCGCCGCTGCGCTGAGCCAACGAGACCAGGCAAACGAAGAAGCTGCACAATCTCAAGCGGAACTCGAAGCCTTGAAAGCAAAACCGTCGCCGCGCGGCTTGGTGCTGACATTGGGCGATGTGATGTTCGACACCGGCAGATCGGAGTTGAAATCAGGCGGCATGCGCAAGATCGAGCAACTCGCGCAATTCCTGACGGAACATCCGGAGCGGCGCGTGCAGATCGACGGCTTTACCGACAGCGTGGGTAGCGATGAATACAATGAGGGCCTGTCGCAGCGCCGTGCCGATGCCGTGAAAGCCGCATTGATCAGCCGCAACATCGATCCGGCGCGAATCGGCACCGAGGGCTACGGCAAAGCCTATCCTGTCGCCAGCAACAGCGACTCAGGCGGTCGGCAGTTGAATCGCCGCGTGGAAGTCGTGATCGGCGGCAGCAACGGCTCGGCGATATCGCCGCGCTCCGGCACTTAAAGAGGGGCTCTATAGTCGGGTTGCAGAGCCAAGGAGGCGAGCGGATGCTCGCTTCCTCCCGGCAGTTTTTGCGGCAGCATCCTGGACAAGGGAATGCGCGCGGTCACCCGGGTGCCGCCGGATCCCGGACTGCCGACTTCCCATGTGCCACCGAGGCCGGAGATGCGGTGTCGCATGGAGACCAAACCATGCGAGGTGCTGGTGGCCAGGCGGCCGCTGGGAATGCCTTTGCCGTCATCCGTGATGCGCAAAGTAAACGTGTCCCGATCCATGGCGATGAACAGGTCGGCCGATTTCGCCTCTGAATGTTTCAGGATATTGGTCAACGCCTCTTGTGCAACGCGAAATATACCGATGGCCGCATCCGGGCTGAATTTCGGGTCGCTTTCCGGGATGGTTTCGGTGCAGCGCAAGCCGGTGCGGCGGCAGGTCTCTTTGAATTGCCAGCGCAAGGCCGTGAACAGCCCCATATTGTCGAGCAGCGTGGGGCGCAGTTCCTCGACCACGCGGCGTTTCAGATCGACGCCGGCGCTCAAGGAATCGTGAATGCGCTTAAAGCGTTGCTCGATCGAAGGGTCGGTGGTCGGCATTCGTTGCTGCAGCCAGGACAGGTCCATGCGGGCGGCGACCAAGAGGCCGCCCAACTCGTCGTGCAACTCACGCGACAGGGCGGACTTTTCCTGCTCGGACACCCCCTGCAAATGCGTCGAGAGCTCGGTCAATTCGCTGGTTCGCGCTTCGACTTGTTGCTCCAGCTGCAATTTCTGATCCCGCAGTGCCGCGGCTTGACGCGCACGCCGGCGCATGTCGCTGTAAACCAGGCGGATCGCCAACAGCACCAAGCCGATATTCAAAGTCGCGCCCGCGGCCGACACCCAGCGCGAGAGGCGAAAATCCTGTTGCCATTCCTCATTCGCCGCCGCGGCCTCGCTCGCCTCTTCGCTGCGCATGGTGGCGACAATGGCGACGATCGAATCCATGGTGCGCTTGCCCACATCCGTGCCGATCACGCTCACTGCCGCGGATATGCCGCGCTTCTTGAGCAACGCAATGCCCACCTCGAGCTCCCCTAGCTCCTTGCCGGTCAGCACCCGCAATTCGTGGAATTCACTGCTGCTCTCATCGCCGCCATACGCGTCATGCAGTCGATCGAGCGACTGGCCGACCCGGGTCACCGCATTGGCATAAGGGGTGAGATAGGCGCTTTCTCCCGTGAGCAGATATCCGCGCTGTGCGGATTCCGCGTCCGTGATCAGGCCGGCGAACTCATTGAGGGCCTGTTCCCGCAATTGCGACTGGTGCGCACGTTCATTGGTTCTATTCAGCCGGGTCTGACCGGCCGCGGCGAGAAAGAACAATCCGATGAGGAACCCGATCAGCAGGATCGGCGGCAACGCCAGGTACCAGCGTCCGATCTCGCCAAGCTCCTCACCCAAAATTTTCATTTAAAACGCCCGCCTTGCAGAGCTTGAGTTTAACATGTGAGGGTATTCCTACAGGCGGGCCCGGGACGAACCGATGGCTGGCCTAGGGGTGTGCACGCATAGTGGAGAACAGTGCGGTTGAACGCAACGGGGACCGCTGGCCAGTCACTCAAGGAGAATGAAATGGAAGCGAATTTCGACAATACGGCAGACCAAGCTCGCGCCACGGGTCGCCGTTTAAAAAACGACCTGACCGACGGCATCAGCGACATCAAGAGCGCCGCTTCCGGTGAGATCAAGAATCTGATCGCGGATGTTGAAGATCTCATGGCGCGTATCGCCGATCTGAAAGATGCCGATGTGGTTCGCGTGCGAGGCAAGGTGCAGCGCGCGGTGGACGCGACGAAGCAGAGCCTTTCGGATAGCGCCGAGTCCATACGACGCCAGGCGCAAAATGTCGCGAGCACGGCGGATGACTATGTCCGGGAGAGCCCGTGGCAGGCGATCGGCATTGCGGCATTGGTCGGCGCGGTGGTGGGCATTTTAGCCACGCGTCGCTCCTAAAGCCGAAGCCGCGACAGTGCGAGGGTTATGGTCACTGCCCAAAGCCGCCCCTGCGCTGATGCGCCATATCGGTGCTTACATTGAGCTGGCCGGATTGGATCTTGCGCGCACCCACCGCGAAATCACCGCGCAGGTGGTGGCCTCGGCGATCGTTGCGATCTGCGTTTTGTTTGCAGTTTTTCTGACCTGCCTAGGGATCATCGCCTACTTCTGGGACACGCCCTATCGCCTCGCCGCCATTGCCTGGATGGCCGGCGGGTTTTTGATCATTGCCATCGGCGCGGCCATCTATCGTGCGCGCGCGGCGCGAGCGCGGTCGCCGCTGCTCTCCGATGTGCGCCGCGAGTGGCAGGAAGATCGAGTCATTCTCGAAAAGATTTTATCCTCGGACGAGGATTGACATGCCGGATCGCGACGCAGCAGCCAGAGACTTGATTCGAAACCGGCTGGCGCAGTCGCGTGAGGAATTGCGCGTGCTCCTCGATCCGCCCGCCGCGGAAAGCGGCGCCGGCGCGGCACGCATGAACGGTCACTCAGGGTTCCCGCGCAGCCGCACCATGCAGATGCTGATGAGCAGCCGCGGCTTGGGCACTTTGGGCGCGCTCGCGGGCGGCCTGCTCATTGCGCGCCCCGCGCTGGCCTTACGCTTGCTGCGCCTGGTGCCCACCAGCGCCGTGGCCAAGATGCTCATGGCCAGGGCGATGAGCGCATTCAAGGCGAAGCCGCAAAACACGCCGTAATCGCAAAACACGCCGTAATCGCAAAACACGCCTTAGCCGCAAAACGCAGCTGCGCAAAACACACGCAGCCGCAATCACCCCAGGGTGATTTCACCGTAGTGATAACGCCCATCGTCCATTAATTGAATCTCGCCAGGCGCGCCGGACAAATTCTTGCCGTCGAGCGTCGCCTGCGCAATGCCGCGGTTCACGCCGCGCGGATTCTTGACCGTGATTCGATAGCGCGACGTTCCGTGCTTGTAGGTGAACTCAAATCCGGGCCAGGCGCGCGGGATGCACGGGTCGATGACCAGCGTCGTGCCGCACACCTTGATCCCTAAGATGCCTTCCACCGCCGTGCGGTACATCCAACCGGCTGAGCCGGTGTACCAGGTCCAACCGCCCCTGCCGACGTGCGACGGCGCGGAGTACACGTCGGCGCACACCACGTAGGGTTCCACCTTGTAACGATGGATGCCGGCGCCGGTGCTGGCGTGGTTGATGGGGTTCAGCAGCGAAAACAGTTCACCGGCACGGTCGCCGTCGCCGAGCAGCGCAAATGCCAGCGTGGTCCACATGGCCGCGTGCGTGTACTGGCCGCCGTTCTCGCGCAGGCCCGGCGGATAGGCCTTGATATAACCCGGATCCTTCGGGCTGTGGTCGAACGGCGGGGTGAAGAGTTTCACCAGCCCATCGCTGCGGCTGACGAGCTGGCTGTTGACCGCGGACATCGCGCGCAGCGCACGCCCGTGCTCAGCGGCGCGAGAAATCACCGCCCATGATTGCGCCACGGAATCGATGCGACATTCATCGCTGGATACGGAGCCCAAGACCGTGCCGTCGTCGTAATAGCCGCGCCGGTACCAGTCGCCGTCCCAGGCTTCGCGTTCCACGGCTTGGTGCACGGCGAATGCATGCTTGCGCCACGCGGCGGCCGTCTCATTCGCGCCGCGCGCCTCGGCGATCGGCGCAAAGCGCATCAAGGCCGCATGCAGGAACCAGGCGAGCCACACGCTCTCGCCGCGCCCTTCGATGCCGACGCGGTTCATGCCGTCGTTCCAATCGCCGGTGCCGAACAGCGGCAGGCCGTGCGCGCCTACGCCCAAGCTCGAGTTGAGCGCGCGCACGCAATGCTCGAACAGCGGCGCCGGATTCCCCGAGGGCGGCGCCGAGAAATTCTCCAGGGCGTTCGGCGCCAGCGGACCGCCGCCCAGGAAGTTCACGGGCTCGTCGAGCACCGACAGATCGCCCGTGACTTCAAGATAGTGGGCAACGACGAAGGGCAGCCAGATGCGATCATCGGATACCCGCGTCTTGATTCCCTGGCCCGAGGTGGGCAGCCACCAGTGCTGCACGTCCCCTTCGCTGTATTGCTGCGCGGCCGCTCTTAAAATGTGTTCGCGCGTGATGGCCGGCAAGGATACGCACAGCGCCATCACGTCCTGCAGCTGATCGCGATAGCCGTACGCGCCGCTCGACTGGTAGAAGCCGGTACGGCCCCAGACGCGGCTGCTTAAGGTCTGGTACAGGAGCCAGCCGTTCACCAGGATATCCAGGGATCGATCCGGCGTCTTGACTTGAATGACGCCCAAGGTGCGATCCCAGAAATCCGCGACGCTCTTGAAGATCTCGTCGAGATTGGCGCTCCGATAGCGCTCCGCCAAGGCGAGCGCCGCCGCGGTTCCGCTCTCCTCGCCGAGAAACAGCTTGAGCTCGACGGCCTCGCCGGGATTCAAGCTGATTTTGGTTTGCATCGCGCCGCAGGGGTCCAATCCTCCGCCAACCCGGTTGCAAAGCGGCTGCGGCCTCAAGAGCGCCGCCGGTTCGGCGAGCGAGCCATGGCGCCCGATGAATTCGGTTCGATCCGCCGTGCAAGTTTGCTGTTCACCGGCCATATCCATGAAGGCCACGCGCGATTCGAAATCCGAGCTCCAGGGATTGCGCGCCAACAGCACGCGCGACTTCGGGTCGACGGACGTCACGATGAAGGGTGCCGCCCTCTTGTTCTGATTGCCGAGCACCCAATCCAAGTAATGGGTGATCGACAATTGGCGCGGTTCAGCGGAGACGTTTTGAATCCTCAGGCGCGAGATCTTGATCGGATCCTCGAGCGGCACGAATTGCGTCAAGGTGAGCGAAATGCCGTGTGAGGTATGTTCGGCGCGCGTGTAGCCGAACCCATGCCGCACCACGTAAACCGAGGAGCGCTCGCGAATCGGCAGCGGGCCGGCGCTCCAAAGGTCGCCGGAATCCTCATCGCGGATGTAAATCGCCTCCGCAGGCGTATTGCTGACCGGGTCATTGCACCACGGCGTGATTTGGTTCTGCTGCGCATTCAGCGACCACGTGCTGCCGGAACCATCCGCGGAGACGAGACAGCCGAATTGCGGATTAGCGATGACATTGACCCAAGGCGCGGGAGTCCATTGGCCGTCGTCGAGCACCACGACATACTCGCGCGCTCCGGCGTCAAATCCGCCCAACCCGTTGAAGTACTCGAGCGGGGGCACCAGGTGCGGTGCATGAGTGCGCAAATCCTCGCCGCTGTTCTCGCGCCGCAGACGCGCGGCGCCCGGCGGTTCTTGCGGTCGCGAGAGCTGCTCGCGCAATGCCTGAGGGCCGCACGTGAGCATTGCGCGCGCCGCCACTTGCAGAAAATCGCGCTGTTCCGCCGGCAGGGCATCGGCGCGCAGCGCAATCACCGCCGCCTTGGCACTGCGATTGCTCTTGATGAGGGCCTCGAGCGCTACCTGAAGCGAAGCTGCGGCATCGGCGGCGGCCGTATTCAGAATGACCAAATCCACGGCCAACCCCTTCGCCTGCCAATAGGCTTGCGCGCGCATCAACTGTACCAACTGCTCGCTAGCGGCCTCGGCGCCGATCAGGGCCAGGACGATGGGCAAGTCGCCGGACACGCCGTGTGCCCACAGGGCCGATTGCCCCAGTTGATTGCGCTCGAGCAAGGCGGCGCCCGCGCGGAGCGATGCGTCGGAATACAGGATCCGTTCGGCGAGCTCCTGAAAAAGCCCCGCATCCTCGATGCCGATATTGAGGTCGCGCAACTGAACCTCGGCTTTCGCCGAGGAAAGTGTTTTGGTGCGCTGAAAAGCCGCTTCGCTGCCCAACTTGTCCACCAGGCTCAGAGCCTCTGCGCGGCTGGCGCCGACGCCGCTCCAAAACGCCATATGGATGGTTTCGCCGGGCTCGATTCGCACCCGGCGCCGCAGTGCCAACACCGGATCGAGCACGGTGCCCACGGAATTGGACAAGGGCCTCGCGTCCATGATGGATGCGGCGTTGCGTACGTCGTGCCCGCGGCCGAGGAAACGCGCGCGATCGGTTTCGAACTGCAGGCTGCCGATGGCTTCGCCGTCCAGTGAAATGAAATGCGCCATCCAGGGCTGCGCCGGGCCGGGATCGCGCGGACGCCGCGTCGCCAGCAGCGCGCCGCGCTCGGCGACGAATTCGGTCTGCACGAACATCTTCGAAAATGCCGGATGCGCGGAATCGGCTGCAGCGGGACTCAAAACGACTTCCGCGTACGAGGTCAGCTCGATCTCGCGCACGCCGCGGCCTTCGTTGCTGAGCGACAAGTGCCGCGCCTCCGCATCTTCTTCCGGAGACACGATGATCTCCATGATGGTGCGGATCGGCCCGTCCTTGCGGCGGATTTCCACGCGCTCCTCGAAGAAGGCCGCCTCGTAGATTTCGGACTCCCGGCCGATGGGCTGATAGCCGGCCGACCAGACGTGGCCGTTGAATACGTCGCGCAGGAAAATGTAGAAGCCCCAGGGATCGCAGGTGGGATCCTCACGCCAGCGCGTCAGCGCAAGGTCGCGCCAGCGGCTGTACCCCGAACCCGCCGCGGTCAGCATCACCGAGTAGCTGCCGTTCGACAACAGGTGGGTGCGCGGTGTCGCCTGATAGGGAGAGCTGAAACGACGGGATGAGTCTATGGGCATTTATCAGGCTGCTGCGGTCGAGTACATCGTGCTTGAAATCTCACGGGGTAGGGTGCTAATTCCGACTGACGCAAAATGTGCGCTCAGAGGGCTTGGCAGAGTTTACTTTAGCCCCGGATTCTCGCGGTGATGTACTCGACGCAGCATGGCCAGACTGATTGAAATCATTCCGCCACGCGATCGGCACATCGACCCAACAGAACGTAATCCGATGCCTACACGCCATCATGGATTTAATTTCCAAACGGCGAGATTGATCGCCGCGGCAAAAGTTATCCACAAAAAGTACGGCACCAGGAACAAAGCCGCCGCGGTTTTCACGCGCGCGAATTCCCGCATCGTCCAGCCCACCGCCAACCATAGCGCCACGATGCAAAATAGTCCGGCACCGATATTTTTCAAACCAAAGAACACCGGCGCCCACAGAACATTCAGCAGCAGCTGAATCGCGTATGCAAGGATCGCGCCTGCGCGGCCGCGATGATAGCGTTCGCGCCAGATGATCCAGGCCGCAATCGCCATCAATACGTACAGGGCGATCCATGCGGCGGCGAACCAGCTTTGCGGCGGCAGCCAGGCGGGTTTGGCCAGAGCCGCATACCAGTGTGCGGCGGATGCGGAAAAGCCCGGAGAAAAGAGCGCGCCCAAGGCCCCGGCGCCAAAGCTGAGCGCCAGGAAAGCGGCCAGCGCCGGCAGATTGGGGCGCGAGTTGCGACCGCGATAGCTGGTCGAACTTTCTATGGGAATTCTCATTCGCCCCGCCGCCTGAAACTCAGTCGCAGGAAAAGGACGATGGCGGCGATCATCTGCGCCGCTCCGAACCAGCGATATTGCGGAGGCTGTGCCAGCCAGATCAAGCCGGACAGCCACAGTACACCCGCGGCCAACCACAGGTCGCGCCGCGCAGCCGTCGCATGCATTTCCGCGCGCAGCCGGGCCAGCTCTCGCTCGACTGAAGGCCCGCTGCCCTCCGCGGTCTCGCGAATCGAGGTCTGCACGATTTGCGGTATCTGCCGCAAAGTCAGCAGCGCATCGGGCCAATGCGCACGAATCTCCTTGAAGATGGTGCGCGGGCTGGTGCGCTCTTTCATCCATTCGCGCAGCACCGGCTGGGCGGTCTTCCATAGATCGAGTTCAGGGTAAAGCTGCCTTCCCAGGCCCTCGATGTTGAACAAGGTTTTTTGCAAGAGAATCAGCTGCGGCTGCACCTGCATGTCGAAACGCCGCGCCGTCTCGAACAGCCGCAACAGCACCTGCGCGAAAGAAATCTCCTTGAGCGGCTTGTTGTAAATGGGCTCGCAGACGGTGCGAACCGCGGATTCGAGCTCATCCACCCGCGTAGCCTTGGGCACCCAGCCGCTTTCGACATGCAGATGCGCGATGCGTCCATAGTCTCGGTTGAAGAAAGCCATGAAATTCTCGGCAAGATAATGCTGATCGCGCGGCTGCAGGGTGCCGACGATGCCGAAATCCACCGCCGCGTAACGCGGATTCTTGGGATCGTCGATCTGCACGAAGATATTGCCGGGGTGCATGTCGGCATGAAAGAAATTATGGCGGAACACCTGCGTGAAAAAGATCTCGACGCCGTTTTCGGCCAGCTTCGCGATGTCCGTGCCGCGCGCCCGCAGCTCCTCGACCCGGCTCACGATGATGCCGTGAATGCGCTCCATCACCATGACGTTCTGGCGGCAGTAGTCCCAGTGAACTTGCGGCACGTACAGCAGCGATGAGCCCGCGAAATTGCGTTTCAGCTGCGATGCGTTGCCGGCCTCGCGCATCAGATCGAGCTCGTCGGTGACCGTTTTGCGGTACTCGTGCACCACTTCGATGGGCCGTACGGGCCGCACCTCGACCCAGTACTCGTCGGCGAGCTTCGCCAGGGCGTCGAGCACTTCAAGGTCGAGGTCGATGACTTCCCGCATCCCCGGCCGCAGCACCTTGACCACGACCTCATCGCCGTTCTGCAAGGCGGCGCCATGCACCTGGGCGATGGACGCCGCGGCCAGGGGCGATGACTCGAAGGTGGCAAAGATCTCGCCGAGCGGCCGGCCGAAGGTTTTCTCGATCATGGCGATGGCCATAGCGCCGGGGAAGGGCGGCACGCGGTCCTGCAGTTTCGCCAGCTCGTCGGCAATGTCCACGGGCAACAGGTCACGCCGCGTCGACAGCGCCTGGCCAAATTTCACGAAAATCGGCCCCAACTCTTGCAGCGCGAGGCGCAAGCGCTCGCCGCGGGTGCCGCCGACGCGACGCTGGAACCAGGTCCATGGCGAGACATAGTAGAGATAGCGCAGCGGCCGATACAGATGCGTGGCGCGCACGAACTCATCGAGGTGGTGCCGGACCAGCGCCCGCTGTATCTCAAGCAGCCTTGCGAGCACCCGCAGACGCATCAGGCGCTCGTCGCTCGCTGCTCGATCCGGATCAAGCGAGCCTCGATCCGATCGATGCTTTCCCGCACACCGTCGACGCCGCGCAAGAACTCTTCCATTTCCGTTTTCGTGACCAGATCGCGGCCTTCCTCCTGCAGGTATTCGGCGATATTTTCCTCGGCCGTGCGCCGCGCGCGGCGCGCCCAAGTCCGCACGCTCTTCGCCAGCAAGGACAGGTGCCGTGCCGGCATGTCGCCCACCCAGCGCGACAGCTCCTCTTCCAGATCAGGTCGCGCCGCCGCGAACAGATCGCGATACAAATTGGCGATCTCGGCATCGCCGCGAATCTGCACCGAGGAGCGTGTCCGGGCGCTCGGCGTTCCCGCCCTGAACATCTGCAGGAGCGCGGGAAGCGATCCTGCAATGACGGCGTCCGCCGGCGAGTCGTCGCCCGCCAGCAATGCAGCGCGGCCGCCGAGGCAGGCCGTGCGAACCCGGGTGAGCCCGTCGACGTCGATCTGCAGGCTGGTCCCTTCGAGCCGCTTGGCCAGCGCCGCGGCGCGGGTCGATGCAGCGATGTTTCGATTCAAGACGGCTTCGGCCGATGCCAACCAGGCGGGCGTTGCGGGCATGGCAGGACAGGCTCCTAAATCTTGTAGCCGCGATGCACGGCGACGACGCCGCCGCTGAGGTTGTGATAGCGCGCCTGGATGAAACCCGCCGCACGCAACATCTCGAGCAAGGTTTCCTGATCCGGATGCACGCGGATCGATTCCGCGAGATAGCGATAACTATCCGCGTCTTTCGCGACCCAGCCTCCCAACAGCGGCAGGATCTTGAACGAGTACGCGTCGTACAGCGGCTTCAGGCCCGGTGCCACCGGCTTCGAGAATTCCAGCACCAGCAATTGACCGCCCGGTTTCAGCACGCGATGCATGGACTCGAGTGCCGCCGCCTTGTCGGTGACATTGCGCAAGCCAAAACCGATGGTGACGCAGTCAAAGGCGTTGTCCTCGAAAGGCAGGCGCTCCGCGTCGGCGACGATGCACTCCACATTGCCCACGTGCCCTGAATCAAGCAGGCGGTCGCGGCCGATGTCCAGCATGGCCGGATTGATATCCGACAGCACGACCCGGCCCGACTTGCCCACTTGGCGCAGCAACCCCGCCGCGAGATCGCCGGTGCCGCCCGCCACGTCCAGAGCGCGTTGACCGGGGCGCAAGCCGGTCAGCGACAGCGTGAAATGTTTCCACAAGCGATGCGCGCCAAACGACATCAGATCGTTCATGACGTCGTACCTGCCCGCGACCGAGGCAAAAACCGCACGCACACGCCCCGCCTTGTCGGCCGCCGAGACCTTTTCGAAACCAAAATCCACTGTGCGATCGGAATCAGCCATGGTGCCCTGCGCAGTCTTTAAGGGCACATTGTAGCCGACTCAAGCTGGCAGCCTGTCTCCGTACGCCGCGTGAGCCGCCTTAAGGCTTCGGCACCTTGGGGTTGCCTGAAATATCAGCCGCGGCGCAGCGCTCCTGATAGCGCGCCCAATTCGCGGCCCGCTCCTTGCCCAGCTGGTATAGGACGCTCCAGGAGTACAGCCCCGTATTGTGGCCGTCGTCAAAGAACAGGCGCAGGGCATAGTTGCCGGCCGGTTCCACCGCGCTGATCCCGACGTTTTGCTTCCCCAGCACCAGCGCGCCTTCACCGCCGCCATGGCCCTTCACCTCGGCCGAGGGTGAAAACACACGCAGGTACTCGAACGGCAGCTCGAAATGCGAGCCGTCGTCGAAGCGCACATCGAGCAGGCGCGATTCGGTGCGCAGCTTGATATCGGTCGGCTGCGCAGGCTTTGGCGCGTTCATAGAATGTACCGCGACAGATCCTGATCCTTGACCAGCTCGCCCAGATTGTCTTGCACGTACTCGCGATTGATCAGAACGCGGGTGCCGTTGCGGTCCGCGGCGTCGAAGGACACGGTCTCGAGCAGGCGCTCCATGACGGTGTGCAGGCGCCGCGCGCCGATGTTCTCGGTGCGCTCATTGACCTCGAACGCCACTTCGGCGAGCCGTTGCACGCCGGACTCCGCGAATTCTAGCGTCAATCCTTCGGTGGCCATCAGTGCCGAGTACTGCCGGCACAAGGAGGCGTCGGGCTCGGTCAAGATCCGCACGAAATCGCCGACCACCAAGGGTTCGAGCTCGACACGGATCGGTAAGCGGCCCTGCAATTCCGGAATCAGATCCGAGGGCTTCGACATGTGAAACGCGCCGGAGGCGATGAACAGCACGTGATCGGTTTTGACGGTGCCGTACTTGGTGTTCACCGTGCAGCCTTCCACCAGCGGCAGCAAGTCGCGCTGCACCCCTTCACGCGACACGTCCGCGCCCATGGTTTCCTGGCGGCGCGCGATCTTGTCGATTTCGTCGATGAACACGATACCGTTTTGCTCGGCGTTCTCGACCGCGCGCAGCTTCAATTCCTCCTCATTGATCATTTTCGCCGCTTCATCATCGACCAGCAGCTTCAATGCTTCCTTGATTTTGACCTTGCGGCTGCGGGTGCGGCCTTGCCCCAAGTTTTGAAACATTCCCTGCAGCTGCTGGGTCATTTCTTCCATGCCCGGCGGCGCCATGATCTCCAAGCCCACCGGCAGGGAGCGAACCTCGATCTCGACCTCGCGATCATCCAACTGGCCTTCACGCAGCATTTTGCGAAAGCGCTGCCGCGTGTCGTTGTCCTTGCCGGCATCGCCCGTGAAGCCCGCCTGCGCCCGCGGCAACAGGATGTCGAGCACCCGGTCCTCCGCCGCATCGGCGGCGCGATGGCGTACTTTCGCCATTTCCTCCTCTCGCGTCATTTTGACGGAGATCTCGACAAGATCGCGGACGATCGAATCAACTTCGCGACCAACATAGCCCACTTCCGTGAACTTGGTAGCCTCGACCTTGATGAAGGGCGCCTTGGCGAGCCGGGCCAAGCGCCGGGCGATCTCGGTCTTGCCGACCCCCGTGGGACCGATCATGAGGATGTTCTTCGGGGTGATCTCCGCACGCAGCGATTCGGCCACTTGCTGGCGCCGCCAGCGGTTGCGCAAGGCAATCGCCACCGCGCGCTTGGCGGCCTTCTGACCGACGATGTGCTTGTCGAGCTCCTCGACGATTTCCCGCGGCGTCATTTGCGAGGAGCCTGACTCGATATTCAAGGCCAAGGAGCCTGTCCGAGTATTCACCTATAGCTCCTCGATGGTCAGGCTGCGGTTGGTATAGATGCAGATGTCCGCGGCGATATTGAGCGAGCGCTCCACGATGTCGCGCGCGGCTAAATCGCCGCTTTGCATGAATGCCAACGCCGCCGCTTGGGCGAAGCCCGAGCCCGAGCCGATGGCGATCAGGTCATGCTCCGGCTCGATGACATCACCGGTCCCCGAGATGACGTAAGTGCTCTCTGCATCGGCGACGCAGAGCAGGGCCTCCAGACGCCGCAGGCTGCGATCGCTGCGCCAATCCTTTGCCAGCTCGATGGCCGCGCGGGTGAGATTGCCGAATTTCTCCAGCTTGCCCTCGAATCGCTCGAACAGGGTGAACGCATCCGCCGTGCCGCCGGCAAATCCTGCCAGCACCTTGCCGCCGTAGAGCCGCCGCACTTTGCGTGCATTGGACTTCATGACGGTTTGCCCCAGGGTGACCTGGCCGTCGCCGCCGACCGCGACGCGGCCGTTGCGCCGCACCGCGAGGATGGTGGTGCCGTAAATACGATCCGGATCGTGTTTCATGGAGGTGTTGATACCGTGGGGCCGACCTTGCGGCCTTTCAAGCCGTTCGAGGCCGGCGCCGTGCTCGCGGATGGGCGGCATCGTAAACGCTGGCCAGGCGTTGGAAGTCCAAATGCGTGTAAACCTGGGTGGTGCTGATGTCGGCGTGCCCCAACAGTTCCTGCACGCCGCGCAGGTCGCCGCTGGATTCCAACAAGTGTGTTGCAAAGGAATGGCGAAACATATGCGGGTGCACGTGCATGGAGAGGCCCTGGCGGCGCGCCCACAGGCCCACACGCAACTGCACCGCACGCACCGACAGAGGCCGTCCCGATTTTCCGACGAACACCGCTCCTCCGCCGGCACCGGCGGGCAACACGGACTTCTGCCGCGTGAGCGCCGCTCGCTCCACGAACCATTTTTTCAACGCCTCGATGGCATGGCGCCCGATGGGCACGATGCGCGTCTTGCTGCCCTTGCCCAGCACACGCACGGTCTTATCCTTCAGGTCGACGGCGGAAAATTCCAGCCCCACCAATTCGCTCAGGCGCAGGCCCGACGAGTAGAACAATTCCATCATCGCCTTGTCGCGCGCCGAGAGCGAATCGTCGCCGCGAAAATCGAGCAGGCGCGCCATCTGGTCGGCGTCCAAGGTCGCGGGTAGACGCTTCTTGGATTTCGGCGCACGCACCTCGAGCGCCGGATTGCTCTTGGCATGGCCTTCGCGCATCAGGTATTCGTAGAACGAGCGTACCGCCGACAAGCGGCGCTGAATGCTGCGCGGCGCGATCCCGCCGGCGTGCTCGGCCGCGGCAAATGCGCGCACCTGAAAATTGTTCAAGGCGGACCAGCGGTGCACCTTGCGTGCCTCGCAAAATTCGGCCAACGCCAGCAAGTCGTGACGATAAGCGGCCACGGTATGTGTGCTCATGCGGCGCTCGAAATTCAGGTGCGATAAGAATCGCTCGATCAGTTCGCGCTCGCTCGCTTCCACTTCGCTCAGATCAGCGCATCAGCGCGTAAGTCACGAGCTCGCCGATGCGCAGCAGGAATTCGGTGCTCATGCCGGGATGAAAGCGTTCCGCATCGCTCGCGCCGATGGCCAGGATGCCGAGCGCGCCCTTGGCGCCCAAGGGCGTGAGCGCCACCGAACCGATGGCTACCGACTCCAAGCCGAACAAATAGTCGCGCTGCGCATCGCGCACCTGGCCGCAACGCGGCTTCCCGGAACTCAACAAGGAATCGAAGGTCCGCATGTCCTCGTCGCTCGGATTGGCGACGCGCAAAAACCGGCCCATCGCAGGCTCCAGCGCGCGTGCTTCCTCGAGGAACAGCACGAGCACGGAATTCATCGAGTCGAAGTCCTCGCGCAGCGAGGTCTCGATGGCGCTGATCGACTCCGCCAAGGTGTGCGCGCGAATCAGCCGCTGGCAAAGGCGGTGAATCCGATCCGCGAGCGCGTCGTTGGCCCGCGCCACGTCCACCAGTTCCTTAAGCTTGCGCTCGAGCGCCTGATTTCGCTCGCGCAGCACCTCGACCTGGCGTTCCACCAAGCTGACCGTGGCGGTCGCATCGCGCACATGCGGCAGACGCAACTTGGTCAGCAGTTGCGAGTTGCGCTCGAAGAAATCCGGATAGGTCAGCAAATAATCCCCGACGCTGTTGTCGTTGAGGGCGTCCTGCTTGATCCCGCGCGCGTGACTCGTGGTCATTGTTTGGCTCCCGTGAATCGCGTTAAATCGATCGAACCTGTGAATACCGTGGTTGCAGGACCGGTCAGCCAGATGTGCTGCCCCGGACCTTCCCAAGAAACCTTCGCCATGCCTCCCGGCAAATCCACCCGGACGTCGCCGTCGAGCAAACCTTGGCGCACGCCCACCGCCACGGCGGCGCACGCGCCGGTGCCGCAGGCTTGCGTTTCGCCGGCGCCGCGCTCGAACACGCGCAATAAAACGTGGTTGCGCTCGACGACTTCCATGAAACCCACATTGGCGCGATTCGGGAAGTGCGGGTGGCGTTGAATGCTGGGTCCCCACAGTTCCACCTGCGCGGTCAGCACATCGGGCACGCGCAGCACCGCGTGGGGATTGCCCAAGCGCAGCGCGCTCAGACCGATGTCCTTGCCCTCGATCATCAAGGAAAACTCGAAAGGCTCCTCGAACTCCGGGATCCCCATGTCCACCGACACCAGGCCGTCGTCCCGGACGCGGGCGCGCACGCGGCCGCCGGGGCTGCCCATGACCAGGTCGCGGCCCAGCTCGGGCGCGCGGGAGTAGAGCAGGGCCGCGATACAGCGCGCGCCGTTGCCGCACTGCTCGACCTCCGTGCCGTCGGAATTGAAGATGCGGTAGAACACCCGGCTCGCGGGATCGCGCGGCGATTCCAACATGAGCGCCTGATCGAAGCCCACGCCCGTGTGCCGATCGGCGAGGGCGCGCAGCGTCCTTTCATCCAGGGGAGTGTCAGCGGCGATGGCGGCGGCGTCGAACACCAGGAAATCGTTGCCCAAGCCTTGCATCTTCATAAACTCGATGCGCATGTCGGCAGCATAGCCGATGCGGCAAAATTCCGCTCGGGGGTTGCGCAATGTTCGCGTAAAGTTCTACCTTGCAACAACAACAAAGCCGGGGGATTATGCGTCACGTAATGGTATTGAACGCGAAGGGCGGCTGCGGCAAAAGCACGCTTTCCACCAACATCGCCGTATTCTTCGCCCGCGACGGGCACAAGGTCTGCATCGCGGACTACGACCCGCAGCGTTCCAGCCTCGACTGGCTGGCGATGCGGCAGGCCGACCTGCCGGCGATCAGCGGTGCCGCGGCCTTCGAGGACGGCTTGCGCAACGTGCCGCGCAACACCGACGTTCTCGTCATCGATGCCCCCGCGCGCGTGCACGGCACGGAATTGAATGAACTGGTGCGGCGCGCCGAAACCATTATCGTGCCGGTGCTGCCCTCGAGCATCGACATGAAAGCCTGCGGACACTTCATGGCGGAGCTGCTCGAGATCGGCAAGGTGTCGCGCAAGCAAGCACGCCTCGCGGTGATTGCCAACCGCGTACGCGAGTACACCCTGGTGTACGAGGAGTTGGACCAATACCTCACCAAGCTCAAGGTTCCCTACCTCGGTCACTTGCGCGAAGCGCAGAACTATGTGCGCGCCTATTCACGCGGCATGGGCGTGCTCGAGCTGCCCGAATACCTCGCCTGGCCCGACTGGAAGCAGTGGGAACCGATCCACGAATGGCTGGACAGCAAACGCAGCCAGCCCAGCGCCTGATTAAAAGCGCCGGCCGCATGTGCCGCACGTCCCGCGTGTGCAGCGCGCGTCGTCGCGAGGACCGCTGAACGCGTGCGCATCAGCATCGCCAACTCAAGCCGCAGCTTCAACGCAGCCGCCGACCAGCCGCTGCTCGAGGCGGCTGCGGACGCCGCGCTGAACCTGCCGCATAGTTGCCAAAGCGGCAATTGCGGCGCCTGTAAGGCGCGCCTGGTGAGCGGCGAAATTCACTATCCCAACGGCGCGCCGCTGGGCCTTGCCGCGGCCGAGAGCGCCGAAGGACTGATTTTGCTGTGCCAGGCGCACGCACGCAGCGATCTTTGCATCGAGACCTTTGAAGTGCGTCCCGCCGATTCCGCCCGCCTCAAGCGCCTGCCGTGCCGCATCGAGCGCGCCGTTGCCTTGTCGCATGACGTCATGGGGCTGTTCCTGCGCCTGCCCATCGCGGAAGACTTCAGCTTCGAGGCCGGCCAGTACATCGACATCTTGCTGCCGGGCGGCCGGCGCCGCAGCTTTTCCATTGCATCGCCGCCGCATGACGCGCGGCCGCTGGAGCTGCATATCCGGCGGATCGCCGGCGGAGAATTCAGCGAGCGGCTGTTTCACGAGGACATGCGCGCGGCGCTGCTTTCCATCGAAGGCCCCTTGGGCACTTTCACGTACCGCCCGCACACCGGCCACGCGCCCCGCATGCTGCTGATCGGCGGCGGCACGGGCATTGCGCCGCTGCTCAGCATTCTGCGTCATCTCATCGAGAATGGAATCGAGCGCGACATGCAACTCTATTGGGGCGTGCGCAGCGAGAGTGACCTGTATGCGCAGGCAACGCTCGAGCAATTGAGCCGCCGCGCCGCTGCCCTAACCGCGACTACCCTAACCGCGACTTCCTTAAGTGCCGCTTCCTTAAGCTATGTGCCGGTGCTGTCCGAGGCGACGCCCGAATGGCGCGGACGCCGCGGCTGGGTGCACGAAGTAGCGCTCGAGGACGTCAAGGATCTCGAAGCGGTCGACGTGTATGCCGCCGGACCGCCCGCAATGATCGCTGCCATCCAGCGCGAATACGATTCGCGCGGCAGCGCCAAGACGCGGCTGTACTACGATTCCTTCGATCCCGCCAGAGATGCGCCGGCGCGCCAGCGGACCAATGCCCCCACGAGGTCCTGATTTTCCGCCGAGTCCGCGTGCAGCAGCGGCGCCGTGAGTCCCAATTCGCGCAAACCTGCGGCGACGCGCGCTCCCGGAACCAGCCAGTGAGCGCGTTCAAATTCCCTGCGCAAGTCGGGCGGCGCCACGTGAAGCAGCGCGGCGCCGATTTCCAGGCTGGTTGCCGTGATCACCTGCACCTCGCCTGCCGCGAATCGCTCCCGCACGGCCTCGAGCGCCGCCGCGCTCAAATCAGCCGGCACGCGCTCGTACACATCGGCGCAAACCACCGTCGCGCCGCGGCGCGTGAGTTCTTTTTGGATCAGGTCCCGCCCGTGGGTTCCTTTGATGATCAAGATACGGTGCCCCGCTACGTGTTCCAGCCGCGGATGGGAAAGCAGACCCTCAGAATCGAAGGCTTCACTCGGTTGTATGGCGACGCGGTAGCCCGCTTGGTTCAAGGCACGCGACGTCGCGGGACCCAAGGCCGCGAGCGTGAGGTCGCGTTTTTGATCGAGAAAGGACACACCAAAGCGGACAGCATTGGCACTGGTGAAAAGAATGACATCGAAGTTCTCGAGAACGCCCAGTTGCTCCGCCAGCACCCGCCGATCTTTGCACGGTTTGATTTCAATGGCCGGCAGGCGCAACGTCGTCGCGCCCAAGGACTCCAACAGCCGGCACAGCGGCATCGCCTGAAATTCAGGCCGCGTGACCAGCACACCGATTCCATGCAGCGCCGCGAATGATGATTCTCGCGGCATTCAAGCGTCTCGCGGCATTCAAGCGTCTCGCGGCATGTAGAAGACTCGCGGCATGTAGAAGACTCGCGGCATTCGAGCAACCTAGCCCGCGCGCAAGCGCTCGAGCAAAGGGCCGGCACCCGCCGCCAAAATGCGCTCCGCCAACTGGCGGCCCAGCGCCGCCGGATTCTCAGCGCTGCCCGACATCGTATCTCGCAGCAGGCGCGAGCCATCCGGTTCCGCAACCAACCCGCGCAGCGTGATCCGGTCCGCGTCGAGTTCGGCGTAGGCCGCGATCGGCGATTGACAACTGCCGCCCAAGCGCGCAGAGAAGGCGCGCTCCGCATCCATCACGGTGCGGGTCGCAGGATCTTCGAGCGCCCGCAAGTACTGCAGCGTGGAGGAGTCGCGTTGCCGGCATTCGATGCCGATCACACCCTGGGTGACGGCCGGCAGACAAACTTTCGGATCGAGCCGCGCAGTGATGCGCGATTCCAGCCCCAAACGGATGAGGCCCGCGCAGGCGAGAACGATGGCCTCCATGCGCTTGCCGTTCGTTGCGGCGTTGCCGCCTGCGTCGAGCTTGCGCAGGCGCGTGTCCACGTTGCCGCGCAGCGATTCGATGCTCAAGTCCGGGCGCAACGCGCGGATCTGAGCTTGACGGCGCAGGCTGGAAGTCCCCACCACGGCCCCGCGCGGCAAGTCTTCCAGCCGCGCAATGCCCGACGCGGTGACCAACGCATCGCGCGGATCCGCGCGTTTCAACACCGCGCCGATGATCAGTCCTTCGGGAAGATCGGCCGGCACGTCCTTCATCGAATGCACGGCGATGTCGGCGCGCAAATCCTCCAATGCGACCTCGAGTTCCTTGATGAACAAACCCTTGCCGCCGATCGCCGCCAAGGTCCGATCCTGAATGCGATCGCCTTGCGTCAGCAGCGGCACCAGCTCGATTTTTAAGGTCGGATGCGCAGCGCGCAACAGCGCCGACACATGCTCCGCCTGCCAAAGCGCCAGCTGACTCTTGCGCGTGGCGATGCGCAGCCGCGTCGTCACATGGACTCGGGCTTCGGCGGGAACAATTGGGTCTTGAGGCGGTAGATGGCCGAGATGTCTTCATCGCCGTAGCCTTCAGCAATCAATTTTTCGTACTGCTCCAGCGTCGACTCGACCACGGGCAACACGCCGCCGTGCTTGGCCGCCATATCGCGGCAGATGCGCAGGTCTTTGTCGTGCAGCCGCACGCGAAATCCTGCCGGGAAACTGTTGTTTGCCATGAACGGTGCGCGATTGACGAAGTACCAGCTCGAGCCCGCGCCCTTCCCCAAGACATCGATCACTTTTTTTAGGTCGACGCCTTCTTCGTGAGCGAACGCCATGGCCTCGCCCACTGCCTGGATGATCCCAGCGCACATGATCTGATTGGTCGCCTTCGTCACCTGACCCGAGCCGCTGGCGCCCATGTAAGCCACCGCCTTGCCCATTTTCTCCAGGATCGGCAGCGCGCGGTTGAAGACGGTTTCATCGCCGCCGCACATGATGGCGAGCGACGCCGTCCTCGCGCCCTCGACGCCGCCGCTCACCGGACAGTCGAGAAAGCCGACACCGAGCGCGTTGAGCTGGCCATGGAGATCGCGAACCGTATCTTTTCCGACCGTGGAACAATCCATGACGATCATGTTCGGCGTCAGTCCCGGCTCCAGGCCCGCGACCACTTCGCGCAAATCGTTGTCGGCCGACACGCAAATCACCACGGCTTCACAATTGCCCGCGAGCTCGGTCAAGTTCGCGAATGCCAGCACCTTCAGTTCCGCGGCCATGGCCTTGGCTTTTTCCGGGGTGCGATTCCAGACGCCCGTGAGCAGCCCGGCGCGATGCAGATTGCGGGCCATGTGCGTGCCCATGGCACCAAATCCAACGAAGCCTGTTTGCATGTCAATGGTCCTTAAGATCGGCCAAAGGACGGTAGCCTAAGGCTTTGCGCCCTCGGCGGCAAAAGCAGGCGGAAACGCAAGGCGAGAAAGTCTTGCGGTGAGCCGCGGGTGCGCGGAAAAAAACTAGTGCCGGAGCAGCGCTAGTGATCGAGCCGGCGCAGCGGGCGCTCTGGGCCGTTCGCGTTCAGGTCGTGCTGTTGCAGATGGTATCGATGTCCCGTTTGGCGTTCAGCCGCTCGGTGTCGATTTCCTCGGAGTTCATGAACTGACGTTCGCCGTCGGGACCGGTCTTGTAGAGCCTGCGCCCTTCGATCAGTTTCTTGTAGCGCTCCTGCGCCTCAGTACATTGCTTGTCGCGAGTCTGGGCAACATCTTGCGCCACCGCCTTTTTGTCATCGGCGTCTTTTGGCGCGGGAGGAGGGGCGTTTTTTGACGCAGGCGCCGCAGCCGCCGCAGCCGCCGCATGCGTTGCGGCGTTGTGCGCGACCAGGAGCTCGACCACTTCGGCATGCACGCCATCGGGCGGCCGGTCGCCATACTGCAACTTGCCCTGCGCGTCGACCCACTTGTAGACGACGGCGGAGGCCATGCCCGACCAAGCGATCAAGGCGGCGAACAACAAAAGGCGTTTCATCGTCCAGTCCTCGCTTATTTGTTACAGGGCACGGGAGCCGGCCTCGCCGGTGCGAATGCGCACCGCCTGGCCGAGATCGCATACGAAGATCTTGCCGTCACCGATTTTACCCGTGCGTGCCGTTTCAATTATTGCTTCCACAACCCGTTCGACCTGGTCGTCGTCCACGGCCAGCTCAAGCTTCACTTTGGGCAGAAAATCAACGACGTATTCCGCCCCCCGATAGAGCTCAGTGTGGCCCTTTTGACGTCCAAAGCCTTTGACCTCTGTCACGGTAATGCCTTGAATACCCACCTCGGCCAGGGCAGCGCGCACATCGTCGAGCTTGAACGGTTTGATGATCGCGATGACCATTTTCATGCATCCGCTCCCGGTTTAAGTAAAACGCAGTTTAGCAGCGGAATTCGAAATAGAATTGCTGCATTACAGCATGGAGTATTCAAATTTACTGCGGTATAAACGCCGGAGGCGTCTCGCGCCGGGCGCGTGGATAAAAAAACGGCGCGGATCCTCTTTAAGAGAACCGCGCCGCCGGGATATCGCACCGACGGGGGAGTTGGCTGGCTTGCCGGCGCGAGATGCTCCTAAATCGACCGAAAATGTCGCCTCGCTCGCTGCCGAGCCAGGCCCTCGAAATCCCTACTAAATGGCGTCCGGACCGGTTTCACCGGTGCGAACCCGCAATGCCTGTTCCAGTTCGAGTATCCAGACCTTCCCATCGGAGACGCTGCCGGTCCGGGCGACGTTGCAGAGCGCTTCCATGACCTGTTCCGCGATCGAATCGTCCACCGCCAGCTCGATTTTCGCTTTGGGCGAAAAATCGATCCGGTAGTCAGCGCCTCGATACGTCTCTAGGCGTCCCTGCGAAACGCCATACCCTTGGACTTCCGTAACCGTCACGCCCTGGATGCCGATGTCTGCGACCGCTTGCCGAACCTCGTCCAGCTTGAAGGGCTTGATGACCGCGGTGATCAGCTTCATGCATTTCTCCCCGCATTCATCCGTAAATCAGACAGCCTGCAACTCCACTTCCGCGTACTATCGATTCGGAATTGCAGATTCCGTGCCAGGGCAGGAGCCCAGTGAATCAACGGGTTACGTCCGGCACGGTAATGCGGCGCACTCATGTGGCGCGCACAGATCCCAAGCGTGCGTTAACGAAGTGCGATGCGGCCAAAGAGTCACGAGGCCGCGCCATTAGACGAGAATGAGACAGCGAGGCGGAGGTAGAAAATGAGTTTCATCAATTCAAATGGCTTGGACGATCTGGCAAAACGCCTGGCCGACTCCGTGCCCGAATCACTGCGTGCTTTCGGCCGCGACTTGGAAGGCAATTTCAAAGCCGTGCTGCAAGCCCAATTGGCGAAACTCGACCTGGTCACCCGGCAGGATTTCGATGTTCAAGCCGCAATTTTGGAACGCACTCAGGCAAAACTCACGGCCATCGAAGCGCGCTTGAAAGAGCTCGAAGCAAAACTTTCCCCACAGTAGGCGGCAGCCGCCGCAGGCCACCGCCCCGGGACACGCAGCGTATGAGCACTCACAAGGAAGTGAGCACCGTCTTCAGCCGCGCTCCCGCAGGTCTCGACGCGCCGCTGGTTCGCGTCGAGGTGCACTTGGGTAATGGATTGCCGGCGTTCGCGTTGGTCGGCCTTCCCGAGGCCGTGGTGCGAGAGAGCAAAGAGCGGGTTCGCGCCGCGCTCGTCACGGCCGGATACGATTTTCCGCAGCGTCGCATCACCGTCAATCTGTCGCCCGCCGATCTTCCGAAAGAAGGCGGACGCTTCGACTTACCGATCGCCGTCGGCATCTTGGCGGCGGATCGCAAGATCGATCCGCGTGCACTCCATCATCGAGAGTTCTACGGGGAACTGTCCTTGGGCGGCGCGCTGCGCGAGACGCCCAAGCTGTTACCCGCGCTGATCGCCGGCGCAAAGCAGGGCAGCGAAATGATTTTGCCGGCCGCGAACGCGCTCGAAGCCAGCCTTCTCAACGGCGCAAAGCTTCGCATGATGAGTCACCTGCATGAAGTCGTCGCAGCTCTTGGCGGAAAAGCCATGCTTCCCGCGAGGCCCGGCGCAGTACGCGCTCGCATGGCAACGCAAGCTCGCACTGCGGCCACCGGCGCCGCCATATCGCAAGCGCTCAATGCTGAGCAAGATCAGGATCGTGGGCAACCTCGCGATCAGAACAACAATCCCGATCAGAACAATCCCCATCAGAACAATCCCGACGCTCGATACCGAGCCGTTCCGGATCTCTCCGAGGTGCGCGGCCAGTATGCCGCCAAACGTGCCTTGGAGATCACCGCAGCCGGCGAACATGGGTTGCTGATGATCGGGCCTCCCGGCGCCGGCAAGACGTTGCTCGCGCAGCGCTTGCCAGGGTTGTTGCCGCCCCTATCGGAGCCGGAGATCCTGGAGGTAGCGAGCTTGGAATCCGCCGCGGGCCGCAGACCGAGTCTCGGCGGCCGCCGGCCGTTCCGCAGCCCGCAACACACGGCTTCGATGGCAGCACTGGTCGGCGGCGGATCATTGCGGCCGGGCGAATTGTCGCTCTCGCACCTGGGCGTGCTGTTCCTCGACGAACTGCCCGAGTTTCCGCGCAATGCACTCGAGGCGCTGCGCGAACCGCTGGAAACCGGCGTGGTCGTGGTCGCACGCCTCAAGCGCACGTGCGAGTTTCCCGCCAGGTTCCAATTGGTCGCCGCGATGAATCCCTGCCCTTGCGGTTACGCAGGCGATTCCCGCGGCCGCTGCCATTGCACGGCCGAACAAATCGTCCGTTACCGCAATCGGATCTCAGGCCCGCTCATCGATCGCATCGATATCCACCTCGAGATCGCCCCGTTGCCCGTCGCGGATCTGATGCAGGAAGCGCGAGACGGGACGACACCGGCTGGATCAAAAAGTGAAACGGGCAGGGCAGAGAATTCGGCAACGGTGGCTCGACGCGTGGCCCAGGCAAGGAGTGTGCAACTGCAGCGACAGGGAAAACTCAATGCACGGCTGTCGCCCGCCGAGGTCATGTGTTTCTGTGGTCTCGCGAAAGAGCCCAGAGCGTTGCTCGCCACCGCGATTGCGCGCCTCGGGCTATCGGCGCGGGCTTATCACCGAGTTCTCAAAGTCGCACGCACGTGTGCCGACTTGGGCAATGCGGCCGATATACGAATGATCGACGTGGCGGAAGCGGTGAAACTGCGGGCGCTGGACCGGCCTACTTGTTGAGCGAGACCATGTAGTCCACGGTCATGCGGATGGTCGCGTCCGGCCAGTTCGTGCCGCCTTTGGGCGGCATGTTGCCCTTGCCCGCGATTGCAGTCTTGTAGAGAGTGTCCTTGCCTTGCGCGATACGCGGCGCCCAGGCCGCATGATCCCCGATCTTGGGCGCCCCATTGATGCCTGTCGCATGACATGCGGAACACACTTGGGTAAACGCCTGCTCGCCGGTCGTCGGCACATTCACCGCCGGCGCCGCACCCGTGGGCGCATTCAAAGCCGCTAGCGCCGAATTGTCCTTGCCCGCGATCGCGACTTGCGCGAAAGGAGCGATATTTTTCTGCACCTCCGCCAAGTGCAGCGGGTCCAATAGGACATGCTCGCCCTGCGAGTCGGCACCCATGCTGCGCGCCATCGCGAACAGGACAATGGCAAAGGCAACTAAAAGTCCGAGCACCATGCTGAACGAATTGAAGAACTGCGTATCTGAGGATTGTGACTTGGACTTGGACACGGTAACTCGCTGCTTCTATGGGGGAAATCCCGAGCGGCCGACAGTATAGCGGCAGAGAGGCAATCTCGAAATAGCGGCATCCCCGGAATGCGTAACCACCCCGGCAAATCTAGAGGTCTCGTACCGGCCGGTCCAGGGGACTTTTGACCCCCATGGCGCCCTTACCGAGGACATGCGTGTAGAGCATGGTGCTGCGAACGTCAGCATGTCCCAGCAACTCCTGCACCGTGCGGATGTCGTACCCCGCCTCCAGCAGATGGGTGGCAAAGCAGTGGCGGAAAGTGTGGCAACTCGCCGGCTGAATGAGGCCGGCCTTGCTAACGGCCATCTGCACCGCGCGCTGAATGGATTTCTCGTGGATGTGATGACGAACGGGGCGGCCCGAGTAAGGATCGGTGCAAAGAGACGATGCCGCGAACAAGTACTGCCAGCCCCACTGCGTCGCGTAATTCGGAAACTTATGCGCAAGTGCATTCGGCAGCGACACACCCGGGCCCGCCGATTTGCGCTCGCGATCAAAGCGGAGCCGCAATTTGGACAGGTGCACTCCCAAGGGATTCAGGATAGAAGCCGGCAATACCGTCACGCGATCCTTCGCACCTTTCGCGTCGCGAACAATGATCTCCTGACGCTCCAGTACCAAGTCCTTGACGCGAAGGCGAAGCGCTTCCATCAAGCGCAAGCCACTGCCGTAGAGCAAATTGGCCACGAGCCACGCTGTGCCGTCGAGTTGCGCCAGCACCGCGTGTACTTCGGCAACCGACAGCACCACCGGCAGGCGCTTGGGGCGGCGCGCACGCGTGACATGATCCAACGAAGGAAGATTAATTTCCAATACCCGCTGGTAGAGAAAGAGAAGCGCCTGCAGCGCCTGATTTTGGGTGGATGCACTTACGTGCGATTCGACAGCCAGGTGGCTCAGAAAGGACTCGATTTCCGCCGCACCCATTTCACGCGGATGCTTACGCTTGTGAAACTTAACGTAACGCCGAATCCAATGTAGATACGCCTTCTCGGTGCGGTATGCGAAGTGCCGGGTGCGCATCCTTTCTACCGCCACCTCGAACAACCCACGACCGCTGGACATGTATACTTCCCACAGAGTGATACCGGACAGATCGCCGCCCGCATTCCAAGGAAATCAAGGAACATGCCAAATCGTCCAGCGCCATATCCAACGCATTTGACGCATTTCTTTTGCCAGTGTGGTCGCAGAAATAATTGTTAGGAGCCTAAATGAACGCTGCGCTCATATTGATATGTGTCGTCTTGGTGGTCGCGCTCAATTGCGTTGCGACCGTGCGTATTGTGCGATCGAACGCATACACTACGTCGCAGAAAGCGGCGCAGGTCATAATTATTTGGGTACTCCCGATTGTCGGGGCCATAGTGGTGCTCAGTGTTTTAAGGGCGACGGAGCCACCTCGAGGGTATGCTGCTGACGTTGAGTTTCCTGATGCGCGCATGTTGCCGCCTGGTAACTCCAACGCTGAACCTTGGAACTACGGTGGCTCCGATGGGCCTGGCCACCATGGCTCCTAACCAACGGTTCGAGCGGACGCGCGGGCGTCTTCGTTGTGCGGCGATATGGGTGGACGATTTAGATAAAGTGCGATTCGCAAGCTATCTCGTGTTCGGTTCAAGGAAGGAGTCGACATGACGATAAAGTGCCATAGCTCGGTGTCGCGGGGATCGCGCGCCGCTCAACCTGATTGTTAGGCTCCTGATATGCGTACGCTTTTATTTTTGCTCGTTGGATTCTTGCTTCTAGCCGCCTGCGCTTTGTTGGGGCGACTCTTTTCCGGCAACTATTCTAGTGCAACCTACGCAGCAACTTTGACTTTTATCGTGCTTTGGCTGGTTATCTCAACTGCCAACCTCTGGGTTGGCGTAGCAAGGGCCGGGTACACTCTGAGCGATGAGCTCCCGATATTTCTGCTAATTT
>DASXMG010000087.1:0-13664 GCA_036495805.1 Steroidobacteraceae bacterium
CAAGCTGTTTGTCGCGGACGATGCACTCGCCATCACCGGCGGACGCAACATCGGCGACCAATATTTCACGCTCGATCCGCGCAGCAATTTTGTCGATTTGGATGTGGTTGCGGCGGGCGCCATCGTGCCGCAGCTGTCGGCTTCATTCGATCAATTCTGGAACAGCCAGTACGCCATTCCCATCGCGTCGGTGGCGGGGCCGGTGGAGGCCGAGGGCACATCGGCGCCGCCGGTCGAGGCGAAATTATCCGACAACGATAGATGGCTCGAGCACGAAATCAGCGAAAAAAAATTGGATCTCATTTGGGCGCCGGCGACGGTGCTCGCGGATCGGCCCGCCAAAATCGCCAGCGAAACCTCTCCCAATGAAGAGCTCACGATCGCCAACGACATCACGGCGCTGATGGCTACGGCGAAACAGGAACTCAACATCATTTCGCCCTATTTCATACCCGGCAAAGCAGGCGTCGCGCTGATCGCCAAGCTGGTGGAAAACGGCGTGCACGTTCGCATCCTCACCAACTCGCTGGCGTCCACCGATTCTCCGTTGGTGGATATCGGCTATGCGCGCTACCGCGTGCCGCTGCTGAAGCTCGGCGTCGATCTGCGCGAGATGCGCCCGAAACTCGGGCAAAAGCATGCGCGCTTCCATCCCTTTCGCAGCTCCAATGCCAGCCTGCACGCCAAGGCGCTGGTGATCGATCAAAAAATAGTTTTCATCGGCTCGTTGAACATGGACGAGCGCTCGGCAAGGATCAACAGCGAGTTGGGGCTGGTGATCAACAGCAGCGAGATAGCGCGCGAAGTCACGAGCCTCTTGGATGACATCAGCACCGACGGCAGCTACAAGCTGCAATTGGATCAGCGCGGCCGCGTCGAATGGGTGAGTGCCGATGGCGGCGCGCAGAAGATCTGGCATACGGATCCCGCGACCAGCCGCACCGAACGCATCTGGCTGAAATTGCTCTCGCCCTTTGCGCCGGACGAGCTTCTCTAAAGAGATTGCCGGGGCGCGCTAGCGCATCGATTCAGAGGAAATCCGCAGAGTGCCCAGGTATTCCTTCACCTTGGCGCGAAATCCTTCGCTGCTGGTGACGGTGGCGCCGCCCGCCAGCACCAGAATGAAATCGCCGCGCAGCGTGCGGTTCACTTCCCGAACGTAATTCAAATTCACCAGGCAGGAGCGGCTGATGCGCAACATGGGTTGAGAGCGCAACGCTACTTCCGCTTGCTGCAGGGTGCTGCGCGCATGGAAGTTTTCCTTGCCGACCCGAATGACGACATAGTTGCGGTCCGCCTCGATCATTTCGACCTGCGTCACGTCGAGCACATGCAGATGGCCGCCAAGCTCGGCGAGCAGGCGCGGTTTCTCCTCGCCGGCTCCGCGTGCGCCGCGCTCGAGTTGCGCGAGCAGCCCCGCCAGCAAAGTCTGGCGCTCATCGGCGCCGGAATTCAGATGACGCGGCCTGACTCGCGCGAGCGTCTTGCGAAAGCGCTCTTGGTCGAACGGCTTCAGCAAATAATCCACCGCGCACACTTCGAATGCTTCGAGCGCGTAAGTATCGTAGGCGGTCACGAAAACCAACGACGGCAGCTGCGATGGCTCCAGAGCGCGAGCCAGGTCGATGCCGCTCAGCGGGTCCATCTGAATATCGAGAAACAAAAGCTGCGGTTTCTGCAATCGAACGGCCGCAAGCGCGGCGTTGCCGTCGCCGAACTCGCCGACCACGCGCAAGTCCGGTTCGGCTTCGCAATATTCCCGCAAGGTGCGCCGGCCGGCGGCCTCGTCGTCCACGATGATGACATCCATCATGTGCCGAGCAGGGTCGTGGTATGTAGTTTGCTGCCGGCGGGCGCCTCGCGCGCGAGCGGCGGCGACTCGCGTATGGCCGGCATGGAAATCTCGCTGATCCATTCACTGCCGTGGGCCCCAGCCATGAGCGCGGCACGGCCCTCGAATTGCACCGCCATGCGCTCGCGCACGTTCTTCAGGCCGATGCCGTCCGCGCCGGCGGCCCGATCCGGCGCCATCGAGTTGGTGACCCGGATCAAAACCGTTTCGCTGACGAGGCGCGCCGTGACGCGCACGGTTACGGTGCCTTGATGGCCCGCCATGCCATGCACGACGGCATTCTCGATCAAGGGCTGCAGAATCAAGCTCGGCACCCACACCGCCGGTATTTCCGCCGGGTTCGGCAGCTCGACCTTCAGGCGATCGGTGAAGCGCCGCTGCTGCAGTTCCAGATAGAGCTTGGCAAATTGCAGCTCGTCGGCCAGCCGCGAAAAATCGCGCTCGCCGGCGTTGAGCAAGCGCCGCAACAAATCGGCGAGCTGCACCACCATGGACTGCGCCGCCTTCGGATCCCACTCGATGTGTCCACGGATGGTGTGCAGCAGATTGAACAGAGTATGCGGTGAGAGCTGCATGCGCAGGGCCGCCAAGCGCGCGGCGCTCCACTCGCGCTCCAGCGCGGCGAGCCGCAATTCCGAATCGCGAAAGCGCGTATACAGCGCCAAGCCGGTGACCAGCGCCAGCCCGAAACCATACGAGGGCAGAAAACTCACGAAGCTGGCAAGCCACAGCGTCACCCAGAATGGATCGCTCCAAGCACTGACCACATGCGAGAGCGCAGTTCCATGCGACGAGTCGGTGGCCATGATGACCTCGGAGAGAATCATCACCGGATAGGCCATTGCGGAGAACACGGCGCCCAGGATCACCTGCAAGGGCAGGGCGATCAGGATGGGGCGCCACTGCACTTTGAGCGAAGCCCAAAACGACACCAGGAGCATGGGCAGCAGCAAGAGGTGCTGCAGCAGACGGGTGTCCCAGCTCGCAAACACCGTCACGTCCGTCACACGCGCGATGCCGGCGCTCATACTGTAGCCGTACAGGACATTCGATACGGTCACATACACCCAGAACAGGCAAACGATGCCTAGGAACTGGATCTGGCTTAAGCCTCCGGCAAAGCGCTGCGAAGATTGAGCTGAACCCAAGCCGATCATGGCTCAAGACTACCGCAACCCGCCTTTTTTTGCGGTGCCGGCAGGCCGCCGCGGGACGAAACCGTCGCAATTCGGGACGAATACGACGTTCCGGCGCATACCAATTGGCCTCTCGCGGCGTCTTATGGGGGTGTCAAGTGATTCACCGAAGGAGAGATGCCATGACTCGATTAGCTACGTCGATGCTGCTGTTCGGGGGACTTGCCGGTCTCGCAACGGCGGCCACAGCAGGAGCCTTAACCGCGGCACTCGATACGCCCTCGATGGTCGTGCAGTACAGCAGCGATGCACTCGCTACCGACAGCGGAACGCGGGCCCTGTATCGCCGGCTGGCTCAGGCGGCCGAACAGGTGTGTCCCAACCCCAGCGGTTCGCGCTTGGTGAGTAGAGCGGTGATGGAATGCCGGCAAGAAGCGCTGAGTGCCGCCGTTTCCAAGATCCCCAGTCAGCGGCTCGCGACGTTGCACGCGTCCCGCATGACGAAATCGGGCTGAGGACATGACGCTTTAGCGGCCGGCCGCAGGATCCACGTGCACGGTGCGCTGCACCATCGTGACGTCGCCGTCCTGCGAGCTGGTCGCGTTCTTTGGGCGGGCCTGCTGCAGTTTTTCTCCCTCCGGCAACTCGCCAGGCAACCCGTAACTCTCGTCGATTATTTGCGCCGTCATGGGCGCCTCAGGCGCGGCAACCGAAAAACGTAAACCCACCTCCGGAAGGCCCGCAACCACCGCCACCGTGCTGCCGTTGCGCAGCGTTTGCAGTTTGGCGCGCAGCGGCCCGGCCGGCGTCGCAATCTCAATGTCGTGAATTTTTGCGCCGGCCGGGAAAATGACCAGGGCTTTCGACGCGCTGCGCGCCGATCGCAACAGCAGCTGCATGCGGCCCGCCGAGGTGCCGGAATCTGCGGAGATCTGCGTCAGCTCGGGCGCAGCCAATTTCAAAACCGGCGCCTCCGCGTAAAATCCCTTCTGCGGATAACCCGCGAAGCGATCGCGCGGCACCGGATCGAACTTTAAGGTCTCGTTCATCGCGCTTGGCAGGTGCAGCGAGGCCGTTTGCGCATACCAGTGCGCGCGGCCGGCGTCGGCATCGAACCAGTATTCAACGTTTATGCGCTGCGGCCTGCCTTGAGAATAAGTTGGCAGCAGCACCGTGACGCAGATGGCGCCGAAAGTCGTGGCCGCGGCAATCAGGGTGAGGCGTTGTCGCGCCGGCCGGGTCGCATGGGCCAACACAGGTAGTAAAAAGGCGGCAGTCACGCATAGTGTGAGCGTACCAATGGGCCAAGCGGGCGCGCCGAGCGCCGGGTACAACAACAACAACAGCGGCAGCAGTAGCCCCAAGGAAATAAAGCCGGGGAACAGTGCAGCGAAGTCGGCGGCTCCTGGCGAGGGCCCGCGGCCCTGCATGAGCGCCCACGCGCTCGGCGCCACGCCAAGCACGGCTGCGAGGGCCGCCAGCAGATCGACATAAGCGGCGGCAGGAATGATGATGGCGATGAGCAGCGACAAGAGCGCGATCAACAGGCTGGCGCCGAACCAAAAACCCCAGAACCCCGCGCGGCGAGCGAACCACGTCGCGATGGCGCTCGTCGTCAGCAGCGCCAAGGCCGAGAATCCAACGTGCATCGCCAGCGGGTAAGCGATCCACGAGTCGCCTTGAATGGGCGGGAGCCTGCCCAAGAACCGCAATAGCGCAAGCACCCCGATCGCCAGTGCGCCGCCCAGCAAAACATTGGCGAGCGCGCCGAGGAAGCCATACACGGCTTGGCGTGAGCTCAGGTGTCCATGACGACCCAATAGAAGCGCCGCGGCCGACAACAGCACGAGCGCGGCTACCGCTGCCGGCAGCACAAAATCGATGGGCCAGACGACGACGGTGCGCGCCAGCACGTCGAAGAAGAGGGAGTCCGCGGCAGGCGGATGCAAGTCGGACGCATTGGCGAGCGCCAGCAGGGCGCTCAGGGCATTCGCACCCTGATGCTGCATGGTCGTGGGCGAGGCATTCGCGTAGCTGTCGAGCGGCGTGTGGTAATAGGCGACGTCGCCGATGAAGGCGAAGTTAAAGCCTTGGTAGGAGGCTGCTTTGAACACGGTGAAATCGGTGTTATTGGGCAGCGTTTTGTAGATCACATAGCACAGGGAGTTGGTGATCGGCTCGAGGGTCGACTTGCCGTACAGGCGCATGAGCCACGCGTTGGCTGTTCCGGTCTCAAACATGAGACTGGGCCCCGAGACACCGCGGGTGTCCATGTTGACCGCGGCCCAGACATGTTTCGCCAGCGGATGTTCGCGCGTGAAGAGCGCCGCGCCCAGCAATCCGGCTTCCTCGCCGTCGGTCACCAGCAGCACGACCGGATGCCGCGAGGCGGGCAGGACAGACAGGACGCGTGCGATCTCGAGTAAATTCGCCACGCCGACGCCGTCGTCCGAGGCGCCGGGACCGGCGGGCACGGAGTCATAATGCGCGGCCAGCATCACGGCGTCGTTGCCGGTGAGTTCACCGCGCGTCGCGACGATGTTGGTCGGCATGCCGCATGCGCCTAAATTGCACACCAGTCCGGATTGCAGCTCGGTGGTATAGCCGAGCGCCGCCAAGCGCTTCACGATCAGATCGCGCACCTTGGCATCTGCGGCGCTGCCCATAGGATGCGGCTTGCCGTCACCCACCAACTCTTCGAGGATCTCTCGGGCGCGTGCGGCGGAGAACAGGGTCGGCGCGGCATCGAGCCCCAGCGGCGCCGGGGTGCGGTACGCGGCCAGCGTCACGATAAGCAGCAGCGCCGCGCCGATTCCGGCGAGGATCAGTCCGCGATTTTTCCCCATCGCCATCCTCAAGTCCGCGTTTGTTGTTCCGCCCGATGACGCTTGATGCCGTCGAGAATTTCCGCGTGGGCCAGCTCGACGCCGGACCAGCCCAGCACCTTGACCCACTTGCCCGCTTCGAGATCTTTGTAGTGCTCGAAGAAATGTTGTATTTGCTTCAGCCGGATTTCCGGCACGTCCTCGATGCTTTTCCAATGCGTGAATAGCGGACAGATGTCGTCGGTCGGCACCGCCAGCACCTTGGCATCGCCTCCCGATTCATCATTCATGCGCAGCACCCCCAGCGCGCGACAGCGCACCACCACGCCCGGGAGCAGCGGAAACGGCGTATGCACCAGCACATCGACGGGATCGTCGTCGTCGGCAATCGTCATCGGCACATAGCCATAGTTCGTCGGATAGTGCATGGCCGAGACCATGAAGCGGTCGACGAACAGGGCGCCGGACTCCTTGTCGATCTCATATTTTATTGGATCAGAGGCTTGCGGGATCTCGATGATTACATTGAATTCCTGCGGCACGTGCTTGCCCGCCGTCACGTCATGAATGCTCATTCCTGGAACATACCCGGAACCGGCGCATAGGACTAGTCGATCGCAATCGAATGCGGCTGCGTGCCCACGGCAAAGGGCGAGCCGGCGACTGGGGTGAGTGCGCCGGTCGAACTCAAGGTATAGGCGGACACGTTGTTGGAATTGAAATTCACGGCATAGAGAAACTGTCCCGAAGGATCGATCGCCACGGCGATCGGCAGGGAGCCGGCAGTGGTGGTCGATGACACGGTCAATGCTCCGGTGGCCGGCGTAATGATGAAGGTGGCGACTTGATTGGGCGCTTCTGCATTCGCCGCGAAAACGTAGCTGCCCGTCGGGTCCACCGTCAGCGCTTCTACATTGGTTCCGGCCGACAGGGGCGAGCCTGAGTTCGGCGTCAAGGCGCCCGTCGTCGCGTTGAGCGCATAGGATGCAATGGTTTGGTCCGAATTGTTCGCCACAAAGGCAAACGCATCCGTGGGATCGATGGCGATGGACGCCGGCGCCGCGCCCGTACCGAAAGGCGAGCCGGAAATGGCGCTCAACATGCCGCTCGCCGTGTCGATCAGGAATACCGAGACCGTGTTGCCGTTGAAATTGGTCACATAGAGAAAGTTGCCATTGGGATCGATGGCCAGCGATGCCGGTTCGGCCCCGGCATTGAACGGAGAATCGACGATCGGCGTCAAGCTGCCTGCGCTGATCGCGAAGGCCGACACAGTGTTCGAAGTCAGGTTAGCCACATACAGAAAGTGGTTCGTCGGATCGACGGTCAGTGCGCCCGGGCCGGATCCCGTTGCAACCGGGGAGCCGACTGCGGTCAGCGCGCCGGTCGCGCCGATCGAATACGCGGAAACGGAATTGGAGTCACTGTTGGCGACATAGAGGAACTGCCCATTGGGATCGACGGTGAGCGCGGTCGGCGTCGTGCCGTTCGAGGCGAATGGCGATCCGCTCAACGGCGCGAGGGCGCCGCCGCCAACGATGGCGAACGCGGAAATCGAGTTCGACTGCCGATTCGCCACGTAGGCAAATCGCCCGGCTTGCGTGCAGGCGACGATGACATTGCCGATGCTCGTTTTGTCGATGGTGCCCGAAGCGTTGCGTACCGTGCAGGTCTGCGCAGGATTGGTGGGCTGCGTCATCACGGTAACCGAATAGGCGGCGCTGTTGTCGAGCCGCGTGCCGAAGACAAAGGTGCCGCTGCCGTTGAAGGTCAAGGAGTCGCCGCCGTTCAATTGCAACACCAAACCCGATCCGCTCAGTCCGGTCACCGTACCGCCCACGGTGTATTTAGCGCCGCCGCCAATGGGACAACCCGACAGGGTGAGCGCCGCGGCGCCCAGCGCCGCCGTAAGCAATATCTTCACGTTGCTCTCCGCAAAATTAAACTTCCCTACTGCGACAACCGCAGCGCGAATTCATTGCCGCCTATATTGGCGCAATTCGCGTTAAGAAGTGTGTAGTTCCCGCTGCGGGCTGGGGCGACCGGGCGATTCATCGCAGTCCTTGCGCACGCGACGTGCTTGCCGCGGCCTTTTGCCATATCTTTCGCCACAATTGTGATCATCGGCGCAAAATCCCTGCAACAATTGCGGGACAATGCGGACTCAATGTGAAGCCGTGATGTCGCTGAAGTCCGACACCGCAGCCGCGGCGGTGAACCAAACTTCGCAGCACCGCTCCAATGTTTACAGAGGACAGTCATGCCCCTATTCCAAGTGAATGATTTCAAAAGCGCTGCGCGAGGCCTGCTGGTCTTGATCGCTGCGCTGATTCCGTGCGTCGCCTCTGCGACCTTGGGTCAGCCCGAGAGCACGGTGCAAACCGACGTCGCGCGGGCGCACGCCGCGATCAAGTCCTCTGAGGAGCGCACCGGCTATCGTGTGCACGAAATCGCGTTGCCGTCGGGTACTGTGATGCGCGAGTTCGTGGCGCCGAATGGCAATGTGTTTGCGGTGAGTTGGCAGGGGCCGACGCGGCCTGACCTACGCCAGGCCCTCGGTCAATATTTCGACGCCTACGCCTCGGCACCGCGAAGCAAATTCTCGGATCGCCGTCACGTCCTCATTCAGCAAGGCGATCTGGTCATCCAGAGCGGCGGTCACATGCGCGCCCTTTCCGGGAGGGCTTACCTGCTGAGTGCCATACCCAGCGGCGTCAACATCGGAGATTTGCACTAATGGTTTCGATGCGCGCGCTCAAGGTGGGACTGTGTGCCGTTTTGTGCCTGTCTGCGATTGCCTGCGGCGGCGGTGGTGGCAATGCCGCCGACGGTGCTGGTGGCGGCGGTGGCGGCAACGCCCCGACGAACACCGCCAGCGTGATCGTCGATGCGGGTCCTTCGAACATCAGCGTCAACACGCTGTTCGTGTCGGTGACGGTGTGTGTGCCCGGCAGCACCACCAGTTGTCAGACGATCGATCACATTCAGGTCGATACCGGCTCCTATGGCCTGCGCATCCTGGCGCCCGTATTGACTCTGACGCTGCCGGTGGTGACGTTGGCGAATGGAAATTCCCTGGCGGAATGCACGCAGTTCGTCGATGGCTTTAGCTGGGGACCGGTCGCGACGGCGGACGTGCAAATTGCCGGCGAAACCGCGCATTCGGTGCCCGTGCAAGTGATCGGAGATTCCCGATTCACCAATATCCCGGCGAATTGTTCCGGCACCGGCGGCACCGAAGAAGACACGGTATCGGCCTTCGGCGCCAACGGGATTCTGGGAATCGGACCTTTTGAGCTGGACTGCGGCGATTGCGACAGCGTGACGCACGGCCTGTACTACGCCTGCGCTACGAGTTGCACGGATACGACCGTGCCGGCCAACCAGCAAGTACCGAACCCCGTTACGCATTTTGCGGCCGACAACAATGGCACCATCATCGTATTGCCCAGCGTCGCGGCGGGAGGCGCCTCCAATGTCACGGGCTCGCTCATCTTCGGCGTCGACACGCAATCGAACAATGCATCCGGAACGCAAACGGTATTGACCGTGAATGGCAATGCGGAATTGCTGATGACTTTCAACGGTCAGACCCTGGCGAACAGCTTCATCGACAGCGGTTCCAACGGCATTTACTTCAACGATTCCAGCATCGTCACGTGCACGGCTCCCCCCAACGATCCCACATCGCAAATCGTGAATTTCTACTGCCCCGCGAGTACCCTCGACCTTCAGCTCAGCATCCAAGGCATGAATGGCGTCATGGCGAATAACCTGACATTCGCGGTGGGCAATACCGAGACGATGCTGAACAGCAACTTCGATGCCTACCCGCAGCTTGCCGGGATCGTCCCGCCGGGGAATGCCGGCACCTTTGATTATGGCCTGCCATTTTTCTACGGCAAGCGGGTCGCGGTTGTGGTGGAAGGCGCGATGACCACTGTCGGCACGGGGCCCTACATCGCCTTTTAAGCCCTCGTTCTGAGCTGCTACCGCCGTCCGAGGAGGCAGGTTAGACTGCCTCTTAAATGAACACCACGGCGTCTTCCACCGCGGCCGGCACGTGTAGTCTGCAGCTCGAATATTCGTCTTCGCATGAAGTTGCCTGCCAGCCCTCATCCTGGTGGCAAGGCGTGCTCGGCGTCGTCGGCTTCGAGAAACGCCCGAACATCGATTCCGCCCGCGTCCCCGTGACTGCCAGCATGACGCGCTCGCTGGGTGCGAAGGATCTTTGCGAAGTGTGGCGCGTCACGAGCCCCGAAGCTCAGCTGTGCAATGGTTCGGCGCATGCTCGAGTCAGCTATCGCTTTTCCGAGGATCTGCTGTTCGGCTCCCTGGCGATCGCGGAACGCGCCATCGATGCAGACGACGAGGCGGGAGCATTGCAGCGCGCCACCGAGATTGCCTACCAGGAAATCTTCGACGTGCTCAATGCCACCGGGCATCGGCACCTGATCCGCATCTGGAACTATCTGCCGGAGATCAACGCCCAGGCCGGCGACGATGAACGTTACCGGCATTTCAATTCGGCGCGGCAAATGGCATTCCGCAAATCGGGGCGGGCGACCATGGGGACCGTGCCGGCCGCCTGCGCGCTGGGCTCGCCCGCCGGCAGCCCACTGTCCATTTACTTTCTAGCGGCACGGCGACCGGCCAGGATGATCGAAAATCCGCGCCAGACCAGCGCCTATCACTACCCGCCAAAATTCGGCCGTCACAGCCCGATATTTTCGCGGGCCTGCGTATGGGGTGAGTCCGCCGGCGCGAGATTATTCGTCTCAGGCACGGCCAGCATCGTCGGCCACGAAACCCTGCATCGCGGCGATGTGGTCGCGCAGACGCGCGAAACCGTGGTCAACATCCGCGCCCTGCTGGAGGAAGCCAATCGCATCGTCGGCTTGAACCGCTACTCGTTGAATGGCCTGAAGCTCAAGGTCTACGTCCGCACGCCATCCGACCTGCCGGCAATCGAGGCCACCTTGTCGGAGCTGCTGCAGCCCGCCGCTTCAATCGTGTACCTGCAAGCCGACGTCTGCCGCGAGGACTTGCTCGTGGAAATCGAAGCCGTCGGCTAAGGGGGCGCGATTTCCCCGGGGTGCTGCTCAAGGCCAGCAGGCGACCATGACGACGCGGGATCACCAGGGTTCCTTTAGCATGCCCGCCGGCCGATAATGCTGCTATTGATAAAACCCACCCATTGGTCCCAAACCGAGAAGCGACTATGACCGAATCACAAACAGATGCCGCCAAAGCGGCTGCCCAGCATTATCGATGGGCGGAAATACATCCGGAACCGATGAAGGGCGGCATCACCCGCCAACTGATCACGGGGGAGCGCATGATGATTGCGCACGTGCGTCTGAAGAAAGGTGATGAAGTGCCGAAGCACTCGCACGAAAACGAGCAGATCACCTACATTCTGGAGGGCGCGCTGCATTTTTGGCTGGGGCCCAAGGGTGACCGCGAGGTGACGGTGCGTGCCGGAGAGGTGCTCGTGATCCCGTCCAATCTCGAACACCGTGCCGTCGCGCTGGAAGAGACGCTCGACGTGGATGTCTTCAATCCACCGCGGCAGGATTGGCTCGACGGATCGGACGCTTACTTGCGCCGTTGAAAAGACTCCCTGCGCTAAGCAGGCAAGCGATAGAGATACTCGGCCGGTTGTGAGCCGAATCCGCTGGCGACGAATACCAGCTTGCGGTTCGAGCTCAACTTGCGCAGCCAATCGAACGCGCACGCGTCCAGGTGCGTTCCATGCCGCATGAATCAGATCAGAAGATGCGGCGGCACGCGGGCGTTGGCCGCGCGCTCATACGCCCGCGCGACTTGCAGCAGCAGGCCATCTTGATTGCGCGCGGTCACCAGGGTCATTCCGACAGGCAACCCGCTCACCAGGCCCGCCGGCACGGTGAGGCTGGGATAGCCGGCCGTGGCCGCGGCGCCGGCTATTTGCGAGGAACCGCCGCCGCGCCGATCGCCCCAGACGGGGTCGATCAGATCGGCAGGTCCGTTGCTCGGCCCCACCAGCACCTCGACGCCTTGTTGTCCGAGCAGCGTCGCAAGCCCCTCGACGTCGGCCGTGCGCTTGAGCGTGGCCAGCGCTTTTTGATAGTCATCGTCGCTCAAAGGCCCTTTCGCCTGCGCCATTTCGAAGATTTCCTGGCCAAAAACGATCAGCTCCTCGTCCGCATGCGCCTGATTGAAGGCGATGAGATCGGCAAGCGTCCTACACTCGACCTGAGCTGGATCCAGCGTCGCCAGATAGGCGTTGATGGCGTCCTTGAATTCGTACAGCAGTGCGTCGAACTCAGGGCCTCCCATCTCGTCGAACGCCTTCGGCGGCTTCAGATCCACGGTCACGGCGCCTTCCCGCTCGAGCACCACGCGCGCGTCGGCAAACAGCCGCGCGACGTCAGGATGCGCTCCCTGCGGCACGGGCATCACCCCGATGCGCACTCCCCGTAAGCGAAACGCCTCGATGTCGCTGCCGTGCGCGCCGAAGCCCAAGGGCCGCTCGGCGATCACGGACGCAAGGATCGCCGCGTCTCCCACGGTGCGGCACATCGGGCCGGCCGTGTCCTGGCGGGGCGAGATCGGCACGACTCCCTTGCCGCTCACCACGCCCACGGTCGGCTTCAGGCCGACCAGGCCGTTGATCGATGACGGCGAAAGGATGGAGCCGTTGGTCTCGGTGCCGATGGCCGCCGCACAGAAACTCGCCGCGGCCGCAACCCCCGAACCGGCGCTCGACCCGGAAGGATTTCTCGCCGGATTGTAGGCGTTGCCAACCTGGCCGCCGATGCCGCTCCAGCCGCTGCAGGAACGCGTTGAGCGAAAATTCGCCCACTCGCTCAAGTTGGCCTTGCCCAGGACGATGGCGCCGGCCGCGCGCAGGCGTGCTGCCAGCGGAGCATCGGCGGTCCGGAAGGACTTGGCCAGCGCGTAGGAGCCGGCCGTGGTCGCCATCGGATCGCGCGTCTCGATGTTGTCTTTGACAATAATGGGGATGCCGTGCAGCGGACCCCTAAGCTTTCCCGACTTGCGTTCGGAATCCAGCGCCCGTGCGTCCTTGAGTGCATTCGGGTTGAGCGCCAGGACCGATCGATACTCCGGGCCGCGGTGATCGAATCGTGCGATGCGCCGCAAATACGCGGCCGTCAGCGCCTCCGAGCTCACCGCGCCTGATGTCAGCGCACGCTGGAGCGCGGCAATGGATTGCTCCGTGGGATCGAACGCATGGTCGGCGGCGCGCAGTTCGCCGGCGGCGGCGACCAGCGACAAAGCTCCGGTTGTTGCGAGAAAACGTCGGCGATCCATGAATCTCCCCTTTGTGATTTTTTCAATCGGCCGCGCCGTCTCCAAAACGTTCTCGGCGTGGACAGCGGTTCAAATTATTTTCTTCGGAATTCTTTACAGAGCTCGGTGGATTTGTTACTTATTTGCATCCGTATATGAGATATCTCATATACCGATAACGATCAAATATAACGCTGCAGGGGATCAATACCAATGACTATGACACGAGTGCGTCGATATCGTGTGTGGCGCGGAATACTCGCGTCCCCACTGCTTCTTGCGTTGGCAATGAGTGCGCATGCACAGGTGACGCCGAAAGCGGCTGCTCCGGAGGATCAGGCCCTACAGGAAGTAGTAGTCACTGGATCGCGCATCGCGCGCCCGGAATTCGACAACTTTCAGCCGACGAGCACTCTCGATTCCAAGGCGTTCGATCAACGCGGTTATCTCGACGTCGGTCAGGCGTTGAGCTCAATCCCCGGCTTCGGCGTACAGCCGAGCAGCGCCGCGCAAACGCAATCCACCACGGGCATCGCGCAAAGCTTTGTCGACCTC
>DASXMG010000088.1:0-5523 GCA_036495805.1 Steroidobacteraceae bacterium
ATGAGCGTTGTCCGGCACAGTCGTCTCCTCATCCTGGGGTCAGGGCCCGCGGGCTACCGCCGCGGTCTATGCGGCCCGCGCGAATCGAAATCCCTTGCTCATCACCGGCTTGGAACAAGGCGGGCAACTGATGACCACCACCGATGTGGACAATTGGCCCGGCGATGTTGAGCACCTTCAGGGACCCGCGCTCATGGAGCGCATGCGGGCTCATGCCGAACGCTTCAAGACCGAGATCGTCCCCGACCATATCAACAAGGTCGATTTGCGCCACCGCCCCTTTCGTCTCTGGGGCGACAACGGCGAGTACACCTGCGATGCACTCATCATTGCCACCGGCGCGTCTGCGCAATATTTGGGTCTGCCATCCGAGGAGACTTTTCGCGGCAAGGGTGTCTCGGCGTGCGCCACCTGCGATGGCTTTTTCTATCGGGGCAAAGCTGTGGTGGTCGTCGGCGGCGGCAACACGGCCGTCGAAGAAGCCTTGTATCTCGGCAACATCGCCTCGCATGTCACCCTGGTGCACCGCCGCGACAAATTGCGCGCCGAAAGAATTTTGCAGGACCGCCTGTTCGCATTGGCATCGAGCGGCAAAGCCAGCATCGTCTGGAACCACACCATAGAAGAGATTTTGGGCGACGATTCGGGCGTGACCGGCGTGCGCATGCGTGCGGCGGGCGGCGCTGCGATGCGATCTATCAACATCGACGGCGTTTTTATCGCGGTCGGACATGTACCCAATACGCAACTGTTCGATCAACAGTTGGAAATGCGCGGCGGTTACATCGTGGTCAAGGGCGGCAGCGAGGGCGGCGCGACCGGCACCAGCGTGGCCGGGGTTTTCGCCGCAGGTGATGTGGCCGATCATGTTTACCGTCAGGCCGTCACCTCGGCAGGCACCGGATGCATGGCGGCGCTCGATGCCGACAAATACCTGGAGCGAATTGAAGCCGAGACCCACGCCGAACCGCGCGCCGCCCACGCGTGAGCCTTCGGGCGGCGCGATTCCTCGATAGCATTGCGCAGATTGATGCGCGGCGCTGGAATGCGCTGGCCGGGGACGCACAACCTTTCGTGCGGCATGAATTTCTCCTCGCGCTCGAGGAATCCGGGTGCGCCGCGCCGCGCACCGGCTGGGAGCCCAAACATCTCGTTATTGAGGATTCCTGCGGAGACCTCACGGCCGCGATGCCGCTGTTTCGCAAGTCGCACTCTCGCGGCGAGTTCGTTTTCGATTTCTCCTGGGCGGGCGCCTACGCACAACAAGGTTTGCGCTACTACCCCAAGCTCCTGACGGCGGTGCCCTTCACGCCCGTTTCGGGGCCGCGTCTCCTGTTGGCTTCTCAGGCAGACACCAAAGCGGTGAGCAAGGTCATCATCCGCGCCACCATCGAGCATGCTCGAGAGGAGCATATGTCCTCCTGGCATGTGCTGTTTCCCACCGAGGACGCCGCGTCCGATCTGGATCGCGCCGGATTGATACTGCGCCGGGACTGCCAATTTCACTGGTACAACCACGGCTACGATTCATTCGAAAGCTTTCTCGCCACCTTTACGGCAGAGAAGCGCAAGAAGGCGAAACGCGAGCGCCGTCGGGTCGCCGAAGCCGGAATCGAATTCGACACCCTGCACGGCGGCGATATGAACGCTTCCCTGTGGAGAACTGTTTACAGTTTCTACGCCGACACCTTTCATCGACATGGTCACGAGCCGTACCTCAATCTCGATTTTTTCAAGCGCATCGCCGCTGCCATGCCCGACGAACTGATGCTCAAGGTGGCGCGGATAGGCGATCAGCCCATCGCGGTTGCCATCTTTTTTGTCGGCCGCGAGGCCTTATTCGGCCGGTATTGGGGCGCCGGCGGCAACTTTCACAGCCTGCATTTCGAGGCCTGCTACTACCAGGGCATCGAATACTGCATCGAGAAAAAGCTGCAGCGCTTCGAGCCCGGGACTCAAGGCGAGCACAAGATTCCGCGAGGCTTCGTTCCCACTTTGACGCACTCCGCGCATTACATCGCCGATTCGCGCTTCGCCGCAGCCATCAGGGATTACGCCCAGCGGGAGGCGCGCGGCGTGGATCATTATGCCGCGGCGGTCCAGAGCCACGTGCCCTACCACAGGGTGCCGGATGAGGAGCTGCGGCTCTGAGCCGGCTGGTGTGGCTGGGAGAGCAGGCGGATCCGAACTGGTTCCCGCCCTTGGATCAGGCGCTGCGCGAACCGCCGGGATTGCTCGCGGCGGGCGGCGACTTGAGCCCCACGCGCCTCCTCGCAGCCTACGAGCGCGGCGTGTTTCCCTGGTATTCGGCGCAACAACCCATCCTCTGGTGGTCGCCAGACCCGCGCATGGTGTTGTTTCCGGGGGAATTTAAATGCTCGCGCAGCTTGACGAAGACCCTGAGGCACGGCCCCTTCAGCACGCGCGTCGATCATGCCTTCGGCGCCACGATCCGCGGCTGCGCCGCACCCCGCCGCTCAGGTCCTGATACGTGGCTGAATGCGGAGATGATCGACTCGTACGATCAGTTGCATGAGCTGGGATTCGGGCACTCCGTCGAGACCTATCGCGCGGACCAGCTGGTCGGAGGTCTTTACGGAATCCAACTGGGACAGGTTTTCTTCGGCGAATCGATGTTCAGTCTGGAACGCGACGCCTCGAAGGTGGCCTTGGCGCGATTGGTTGAGGAGTGTCGAGCGCGCGACATCAAAGTCATCGACTGCCAGGTGGCCAGCACGCACTTGGCGGGCCTGGGTGCCCGCGAGGTCTCGCGCAGCCAGTTCGTGGCGCTGCTGCATCAGTATGCGAAGCGCGAACCCAAGGCTAGGTGGGTGGTTCCGAGCGGGTAAATTGCATTAACGAAGTGCTTTATGCACAATGCGCGCGGTTTCACGCATACCACAAGGACGCATGTCAAAAGAAGAGGCCATTCAGTTCGAGGGCGAAGTCGTCGAGACTCTGCCCAATACGACATTTCGCGTCAAACTTAAGACTGGCCATGTAGTTACCGCACATATCTCAGGCAAGATGCGCAAAAACTACATCCGGATCCTCACCGGCGATCAGGTCACGGTGGAAATGACGCCCTACGACCTGACCAAGGGCCGCATCGTCTACCGCGGACGCTGAGTATTTTTTAGGCGCTTACGCACCACCTTTCACCGGGGTCGAAGCGACCCCGTCCTTAAAAATTAAGCACTGCCTTCATGCGACAGCAGGGCGGGCTGATCCGCGCCGCGCGTGATGAGCTTGAGCTTCTCGCCATCCTCGCTCAAGGTCACCTCGACGTGACCGCCATTCACCAGCTTGCCGAATAGCAGCTCCTCGGCCAACGGACGCTTGATGAATTCCTGAATGATGCGCGCCATCGGCCGCGCACCCATCTTTGGATCGTAACCGCGCTTGGCGATCCAGCGCCGGGCGGGCTCGTCGACGGAAATTGAAACGCCCTTTTGCTCCAGCTGCGCTTCGGCCTCGACCAGGATCTTGTCGACGACGCGCTCGATGGTGTCCTGATCCAGGCTGCTGAATTGAATGACCGCATCCAGGCGATTGCGAAATTCCGGCGAAAATAAGCGGCGGATCGCTTCCATGCCGTCGGCACCCGTGTCCGACTGGGTAAAGCCGATGCTCGGCCGGCTCATTTCGAAGGCTCCCGCGTTGGTGGTCATGACGATGATGACATGACGGAAATCGGCCTTGCGGCCGTTATTGTCGGTCAACGTTCCATGATCCATGACCTGCAGCAGCAGATTGAAGACATCGGGATGCGCCTTCTCGATTTCATCGAGCAATAGCACACAGTGCGGATGTTTGGCGATGGCTTCGGTGAGCAGGCCGCCCTGGTCAAATCCGACGTAACCCGGCGGCGCGCCGATGAGGCGCGAAACCGTGTGCCGCTCCATGTACTCCGACATGTCGAAGCGCACGAATTCGATGCCCATCGCAATGGCCAGTTGCCGGGTCACCTCGGTCTTGCCGACGCCGGTCGGGCCGGAGAACAGGAAGGAACCCACCGGCTTGCGCATATCCCCCAGTCCGGAGCGCGACATTTTGATGGCGGCCGCCAACGCCTCGATGGCGCGGTCCTGGCCGAAAATCGTCAGCTTCAAGTTGCGTTCCAAATTCTTCAAGACATCGCGATCCGACATCGACACGTTTTTCGGCGGAATACGCGCGATGCGTGCGACGACGTTTTCGATTTGCGTCACGGTGACCGACTGCGCGCGCTTCTCAACCGGCTGCAACCGCAGGTTCGCGCCGGCTTCATCCACGACATCGATCGCCTTGTCGGGCATGTGCCGATCATTGATGTGCCGCGCGGCCAGCTCGGCGGCCGCACATAGCGCGTCGTCCTCGTACTTGATGCCGTGATGCTCTTCGTAGCGGGACTTCAAGCCGCGCAGAATATCCACCGTGTCCTGCACGGAGGGTTCCGTGATGTCGATTTTCTGGAAGCGCCGCGCGAGCGCATGATCTTTCTCGAATATCCCGCGGTACTCGTTGTACGTGGTCGAGCCGATGCAGCGCAATTCGCCATTGTTGAGGGCGGGCTTGATCAGATTCGAGGCATCCATCACGCCGCCGGACGCCGCGCCGGCGCCGATGACCGTGTGGATTTCATCGATGAATAAAATCGCGCCGGGCTGCTTTTTCACTTCAGCAAGCACCGCTTTCAAGCGCTTCTCGAAATCGCCGCGGTACTTGGTGCCGGCCACCAGCGAACCCATATCGAGCGAGTAAATCGTGGCGTCGAGCAGCACGTCCGGCACTTGGTTCTCGACGATCATGCGCGCCAACCCTTCGGCGATTGCCGTCTTGCCGACGCCCGCCTCGCCGACGTAGAGCGGATTGTTTTTGCGCCGGCGGCACAGAATCTCGATGGTGCGCTCGACCTCCAGCTTGCGCCCGATCAGAGGATCGATCTTACCCTTGCGCGCCGACTCATTCAGGTTCGTGGCATATTTCTCCAAGGCATTGCCGCTGCCGTCGCCTTCGCGCTCGGCATCGGGCGAAGCGGCGCTGTCGTCCCGTTCGCTGCGTTCCTCGCCCCCGGCCTTCGACAGCCCGTGAGCGATGAAGTTGACGACATCGAGGCGCGACACGTCCTGCATGCTCAGCAAGTAAGCTGCGTGCGACTGTTTTTCGCTGAAGATCGCCACCAGCACGTTGGCCACGGTGACTTCCTTCTTGCCGCTCGATTGCACATGAAACACGGCGCGTTGCAGGACCCGCTGGAATCCCAGCGTGGGCTGCACGTCGCGATCCTCGCCCGCGGGCAGGCGCGGCGTGGTCTGGTCGATGAATTGCTTCAGCTCGGTCTTGAGCTTGGCGGTATCGGCGCCGCAAGACTTCAATATCTCCCGGACCTTGGGCGTATCCACGATCGCGAGCAGCAGATGCTCGACGGTCATGAATTCATGCCGCGCCTCGCGCGCGCCGGCAAACGCATCATTCAGACAAAATTCCAATTCTTGACTTAGCACATTACGCCTCTTCTAGCGTTGCCATCAGCGGATGCTG
>DASXMG010000089.1:0-12121 GCA_036495805.1 Steroidobacteraceae bacterium
CGCGCGGAAATTCTACGTCGATGACCGCCCCGATGATTTGCACGATTTTACCGCTGGACATTCTATTGACCTCTATTCATGGCCTTCGGCCACCTTTCAACGGGTTGCTCCGCAACCCATAAGTTTAGCGGCGCATCGCGCCGGTTGTTGACGACCCGGCGTCATACCGCCGCCGCGCCGCCGACGATTTCCGAAAGTTCCTTCGTGATCGCGGCCTGGCGGGCCTTGTTGTAAATGAGTTGCAACTCATCGATCAGCTCGCCGGCGTTATCCGTCGCCGCTTTCATGGCCACCATGCGCGCGGCCATTTCGCAGGCGACGTTTTCAACCGCGCCCTGGAAAATCTGCGCCTCGATGTAGCGCATCAGAATGCCGTCGAGGATGGTCATCGAGTCGGGCTCGTATATGTAGTCCCAACGTTCCTGCAGCTCATCCTTGTCGATGGTCTGAATCGGCAGCAACTGCGACACGATGCCCTTCTGGCTCATGGTGTTGACGAACACGTTATGCGCCAGGAGCAGCTGATCGACCTTGGTGTCGCGATAGAAATCCAGCATCACCTTGGTGGTGCCGATCAGATCCTGGATATGCGGCCGATCGCCGAGATGCGTGACCGAGGCCGCGATCTCGACGCCGGACAGGCGCCGGAAGAACTGCAGGGCCTTGGAGCCGATGATGCACAGGTACACCTTGGAGCCGCGCGCCTCCGCCTCGCGTATCGAAGCCAGCGTGGCCTTGAACAAATTCAAATTCAGCGACCCGCACAAGCCGCGATCGGTGCTGATCACCACGATGCCGACGGAGGTGACCGGGCGCTCGAGCGTGAAAGGGTGCTTGTAATCCAAGTTGACCTGGCGCAGATGGCCGATCATCTTGCGAAACTTTTCCGCATAGGGACGCGCGGCGCGCATGCGGTCCTGCGCCTTGCGCATCTTGCTGGCCGCCACCATTTCCAGCGCCTTGGTGATCTTGCGGGTATTTTTGATGCTCGCGATCTTGCCCCGGATTTCTTTTGCGCCTGCCATTGCGTCCTCTTCGTCTTAGGGTCTACAGCGTCGCGAAAAATTCGTCGCAGCACTTCTTCAGCGAGGCTTCGACTTCCTTGCTCAGGTCCGGCTTGCCGTTGATGGTCTTGAGCAGCTCGGCGTAGCTCGAGTGTGCGAAGGACTGCAAGCTCGCCTCCGTCTCGACCACCTTGAGGCGTGCGACCTTGTCGAAATAGCCGCTGTTCGCCGCGTACAGCGTCAGAGACATTTCAGCCACCGACATGGGCGAGTACTGCTTCTGTTTCATGAGTTCGGTGACGCGCTGGCCGCGCTCGAGCTGTTTACGGGTGGCCTCGTCCAAATCCGAGGCGAACTGCGAGAAGGCAGCCAATTCGCGATATTGCGCCAGTGCCAAGCGCACGCCGCCGCCGAGCTTTTTGATGATATTCGTCTGCGCGGCGCCGCCGACGCGCGACACGGAAATGCCGGCATTGATGGCCGGGCGCATGCCGGCGTTGAACAGATCGGTTTCCAGGAAGATCTGGCCGTCCGTGATGGAAATCACGTTGGTCGGCACGAACGCGGTGACGTCGCCCGCCTGGGTCTCGATGATGGGCAACCCGGTCAAGGATCCGGTCTTGCCTTTCACGCGGCCGCCGCTGATTTTCTCGACGTATTCCGCATTGACCCGCGCGGAGCGCTCCAGCAGGCGCGAGTGCAGGTAGAACACGTCGCCGGGATAGGCCTCGCGGCCCGGAGGCCGGCGCAGCAGCAGGGAAATCTGACGATATGCGACGGCTTGCTTCGACAAATCATCGTAGACGATGAGCGCGTCCTCGCCGTTGTCCATGAAGTATTCACCCATGGCGCAGCCGCCGTAGGGTGCCAGATACTGCATGGCCGCGGGGGTGGACGCCGACGCCGCTACAATGATGGTGTGGCCCATGGCGCCGTGCTCTTCCAGTTTGCGCACCACATTGGCAATGGAGCTTTGCTTTTGTCCGATGGCAACGTAAACGCACTTAACGCCCGTGCCTTTCTGATTGATGATGGTATCGATGGCGACCGCGGTTTTGCCGGTCTGGCGGTCGCCAATGATGAGTTCGCGCTGGCCACGGCCGATCGGCACCATGGCGTCGATGGCCTTGAGGCCGGTCTGCACCGGTTGCGACACGCTCTGGCGGAAAATGACGCCCGGCGCCACGCGCTCCAGGGGCGACTTCAATTTGGCGTTCAGCGGACCCTTGCCGTCGATGGGTGATCCCAAGGCGTCGACGACGCGGCCCAGCAGCTCCGGGCCCACGGGTACTTCGAGAATGCGGCCCGTGGTTTTCACTTCGGCGCCTTCGGATATGCTTTTGTAGTCGCCGAGAACCACGGCACCCACCGAGTCCTGCTCGAGATTCAGCGCGAGCCCGAAGATGTTGCCGGCAAATTCCAGCATTTCGCCGTAACGCGCGTCAGCGAGACCGTGGATGCGCACGATGCCATCGGTGACGCTCACCACGGTGCCGACATTGCGCGCTTCGGTGGCGGATTTGAACTTGTCGATACGCGCCTTGATCAGGTCGCTGATTTCCGATGCCTTGATGGACATAACCTAAATCCTCTAGCCAATACTGGTCGTTTATGCCGTCAGCTCGAACGCAATGCGCTCGAGCCGGCTGAGCAGGGAACCGTCGATTACCGTATCGCCGGCACGCAGTACGGCGCCGCCGATCAATGTGGAATCCGTGGCGAAGTGCAGGCGCACCGCGCGCTTGAGCTTGCGCTCGAGCGCCTTGCCGAGTGCCTGCTGTTGAGCGCCGTCGATCGACGCAGCGGACGTCACCGTCACGTCGATGACGCTTTCCGCCTCGTCCTTGTAGACGTCGAACAGGGCGGAAATTTCGGGCAGATAGCCCAAGCGATGATTTTCCCCGAGCATGCGGAAAAAGTTTTGCCCGTGCTCGTCGAGTGGCGCACCGGTGACGCTCATCACAAACTGGGCCAGCTCCTCGCCGCTGACGCTCGGGCTGCCGAGCAATTCGTGCACGCGCGGATCGCGCACGGCCGTGGCGGCGGCACGCAGCGTCGCGGACCAGCGCGGCAGGTCCTTGTCGGCCTGGGCCTCCTGGAACGCCGCTTTGGCGTAGGGACGCGCGATGGTGGTCTTTTCAGCCATGCAACAGCGTCCTAGATCTGCGCCGCGAGCTTGTCGATGATGTCGCCATGCGTCCGTGCATCGATTTCCCGCTCGAGGATCTTCGATGCAGCGCTGACGGCGATCTGCGCCACGTCGCGCCGCAGGGTCTCCCGCGCGTGCGCGGCCGAGAGGTTGATTTGCTCCTGCGCCGCGGCCAACAGCCGCGCGCCCTCCGCGGTTGCCGTGCCCTTGGCCTCTTCCACCATGTCGTTGGCCCGGTGCTGCGCCTGGTCGACGATCTGCGCGGCGCGTTCACGTGCCTCGCGCATGATGGCCTCGGCACGCTCATTGGCGGACGCCAGGTCATGCTGGCCTTTTTCCGCAGCCGCAAGTCCCGCGGCGATCTTCTGCGAACGCTCGTCCATCTGCTGCAAGATCATCGGCCACACGAATTTCATCGTGAACCAGATGAGGACGACAAACATGACCGTCTGCACGATCAGCGTGAGATTGATATTCACAATCGTCTCCCGATCAGCTTTATCGGCCGCACTTTTAGTGCGTTATGCCGTTGGTGAACGGATTCGCGAAAGTAAAGAACAGCGCGAAGCCGATGCCGATCATGGCGACCGCGTCCACGAGGGCGGCCACGATGAACATCTTGATTTGCAGCATGGGCGTAAGCTCCGGCTGGCGCGCCGCGCCTTCCAGAAAGCGGCCGCCTAAAATGCCGAAGCCGATGGCGGTGCCGAGCGCGCCCATGCCGAAGATGATTCCGACGGCCAGTACGGTCATGGCCTGGACGTGTGCAAAATTTTCCATTCAATTCTCCTAAGCGAAACAGATCCCAAATATTTGTAACAGAACCCGAAGCATCAATGGTGTTCCTGCGCCATCGCCAAATAAACGATCGTCAGCACCATGAATATGAAGGCTTGCAGCGTGATTATCAGTAGATGAAACACGGCCCAGATGAAGGCCAGCAGAAACTGCGCAACGAGAAGCCCCCAGCCGAGGCCGCTCGACAGCTGCGCCATGCCCTGCAGCGTCAGCGCCGCAAGCAGCAAGAAAATCATTTCGCCGGCGAACAGATTCCCGTACAAGCGTAGCGAGAGTGAGATTGGCCGCGCCAAAAACGGCACGATCTCCAGGATGAAATTCACCGGAGCCAGCAGGATCTTCAAGAAGATGTTGTCGGAAGCGAAAGGCTGCAGCGTCAGCTCGCCCAAAAAGCCGCCGATGCCTTTCATCTTGATGCTGTAGTAGATGATGAGCACGAATACCGTCAACGACATGGCGAAAGTGGTGTTGAGATCGGTGCTCGGCACGACCTTCAGATGTTCGACGCCGGCATGATGCGCTGCCCACGGCAACAGATCGACCGGCAACAGATCCATGGCATTGAACAGGAAAACCCAGCAGAAAATGGTCAGCGCCAACGGCGCGAGCAATTTGTTGGTGCCGTGAAAACTGTCCTTCACCTGGGTATCGACGAATTCGACCAGCAGCTCGACGAAATTTTGAAACTTGCCCGGCAAACCGGCTTTGGCGGTGCGTGCCGCAAAGTAAAACGCGCCGCCGAATAACACTGCCAGGACAAAAGAAAAAATTACCGTGTCCCAGTGGATGACGGAGAAATCCACTATTCCCTTGGGTTCCTTGTTGGAAAGGAACGTCAGGTGATGAAGAATGTATTCGTTTGCGGTAGGGGCTTGCTCTGCTGCCATTTCAACTTCTATCTGTGTCTCAATCGTCCCAAATCAACTGTTTTTTCAGCGTCCGCGCGGGACATTGGTCCCGCCGAGCGGCGGCAGCATATTCGCCAGCGCCACCCAAAAAACGCAGAAGGTTGCGACATAAGTGCCGAGCATCGCCAGCGGCACCACCTTCATCGTCTTCAACACCACCACGAACAGCACGATGACTATCGCGATCTTGGCGCTTTCGCCTATCAGGAACGCGCGCATCGCCCGCTGCCCATCTGCAGCCGATTTGCCGCCAAAACCTAGCAATGCCATGACAAGACTCGCAGCGGTGCTGATACCGCCGCCCATCGCGGCGGATAAAGCCGCATGGGGGCCCGCAATCAGCCAGCTCACGAGAGCGCAGACTACGGTCACGGCCGCCTGGCCCAGTACGACGCTGAGAGCCAGCCGCCGCGCTAGGGCTAAATCGATCGCGACCAAGTTAAATCCCGTGGAACGAAGCTTTGGAACACTTCGCCGTACTGCCAAAAATGGCCGGCGCATTATAGAGAGGCGGCCTTGGAGCATCAAGGCGTTTTGGGGCGATTTGTCGCCTATTGGATGTGGGCCAGGATGCCTTCCAGTTCGTCCAAACTGTTGTAACTGACGATGAGCTTGCCCTTGCCCGAGGCGGCATGTTGAAAGGCGACTTTGGCGCCCAGCTTATCCGCGATTTCGCTTTCCAAGCGCTGAATGTCCGGGTCAGCCGCCGCCGGGTTCGGACCGGCCGATTCGGCCGCCTTGGGATTCATGATGCGCCGCACCAATCCTTCCGTGTCGCGCACCGACAAGGACTTCTTGGCCACCAGGGCCGCGACCTCGATCTGCTGGCGGCGGGTGGCGAGTCCCAGCAGGGCGCGCGCGTGACCCATTTCGATGCGGCGTTGCTCCAGCATCTCCTTGACCTCATCGGTCAATTCCATGAGCCGCACCAAATTGCTGACGGCGGCGCGAGAGCGGCCCACCGCCTCCGCCGCGGCCTGATGCGTCAATCCGAATTCCTCGATCAAGCGCAACAGCGCGCGGGCCTCTTCGAGCGGATTCAAGTTTTCGCGCTGGATGTTCTCGATGAGCGCCATGGCGACCGCGTCTTCGTCCGGCACATCGCGAATGACGGACGGAATCTCCGCGAGCCCCGCCATCTGCGCGGCGCGCCAGCGGCGTTCGCCTGCGATGATTTCATAGCGCTGCGATTCGGTTAGGGTAGGCCGCGGCAATGGGCGCACCAAAATGGGCTGCACCAGGCCGCGCGACTTGATCGAATCGGCGAGCTCGCCCAAGGATTCGGGACGCATGTCGGCGCGCGGCTGATACTTGCCCCGCTGCAACAGATCGACGGGCAGGGAGGCCAGACGATCGCCGGCCAAAATCGGCGGCGGTTTCTCGGGTTCGGGGGTGCCGGCGCGGCGCGCCAGCAGCGGAGAGAGCTCAGCCAGGCCTCGACCTAAAGACGGCTTTTTGCCGGACATAGCAACTTCCAGTGAACCGATCGCGCGATTATACGGGCGCGCCGGACGGATCGCCCGGCGAATCGGCCGGGGGATCAGCCGGAGGATCTGTAGGAGGCACGGCGGCCGCGCCTTCCGCCGTATTCGGCAACTCGTCGCGGCGAATCATTTCGCCGGCCAGCGCCAGATAGGCCAACGCGCCGCGCGATTCCTTGTCGTGAAACAGCGCGGGCTTGCCGAAACTGGGCGCCTCCGCCAAGCGCACGTTGCGCGGGATCACGGTGCGGAACACCTTCTCGCCAAAATGCTGGGTGAGTTGCGCGGAGACTTCATTGGCCAGGTTATTGCGCGGGTCGAACATGGTGCGCAGCAATCCTTCGATTTCCAGCACCGGATTGATGCTGTCCTTGATTTGCTCGACGGTCTGCATCAACGCCGTCAAGCCTTCGAGAGCGTAGTACTCGCACTGCATGGGCACCATGACCGAGTCGGCGGCCACGAGCGCATTCAAGGTCAACATGTTGAGCGACGGCGGGCAATCGATCAGGATCACGTCGAAGTCGCCGCGCACCGGCGTCAACGCATTGCGCAATTTGAACTCGCGGCCCACCGACATGGTGAGCAAGCGCACTTCAGCCGCGGTGAGATCCTGATTGGCCGGCATCAGCATGAAGCCGCCGTACTCGACCCCCACCAAAGCTTCAATCGCGCTGCAATCACCCAGCAGGACATCGCAGCTGGTGCGCGACTGCGCGTGCTTGTCGATGCCGCATCCCATGGTGGCGTTGCCCTGCGGGTCCAAATCGATGAGCAGCACGCGGCGCTTGGTCGCGGTCAGGGACGCGGCGAGATTGACCGCGGTCGTGGTCTTGCCCACGCCGCCTTTTTGATTGGCCAATGCAATGACGCGTTTCATGTCCTGGCCTGACTCATCTGTTGCCTGACTTTCGTTGTGCAGGAATCATCTCCACGAGATGCCGTTCATCGGGAAGCCCCGGCACTCTCAAGCGATGCACCGCCAGGACACGAAAGGCTCGCGGCAGCGCGGATATCTCATCATCAGGCCGTTTCCCCTTCATCGCCAGCAACCGCCCGCCGGGCGCGCACAAATGTCCGGCGTAGGCCACAAAGTCGGCCAGCGAGGCCAGGGCCCGGGCCACCACTGTATCGAAAAGTTCGAACGGTCTATAGTTTTCCGCGCGGGAATTGACCACGAGCACATTGCCGCAGCCGATCCTAAGCGCCGTCTGCTCGACGAATCGGGCCTTTTTGCCGGTGGCTTCGATGAGCGTGAAGCGGCGTTCCGGGTTGACCACGCCCAACACGAGGCCCGGGAACCCCGCACCGGTGCCGACGTCGGCCAGCCGCTGGCCGCGCAGATACGGCTGCAGGCTCAAGCTGTCGAGCACATGTTTTCGCAGCATGCCGGCGCGATCGCGGATCGCGGTCAAATTAAATTGCGCGTTGCCCTGCTCGAGCTCGTCCACCAGCTTGAGCAGCGTCGCGGCGCGAACGGGGTCCAGTTCGATTCCCAGCTCTCTCGCGCCTGAGACGAGTATCTCGCGTTCGGCGGCGCGCATGGCTACCGGACCTGCGGATCTACGGGATCGGGAGCATCCAGCTGGATGGTCAATTGCGCGGATTCGTCCGGCTCATTGTCGAAGTGACCCGCGAATGTGATGCTGCCTTCGGATCCCGCGCATTCTTCCGTGGCTTGCGCTTTCTTCAGCCACAGCCCACAGGCATCGGCAAAAATTCGCGCCGCCTCATCCGCCGGCAGCCGCACCGTGGCCTCGATGCGCGAAAGCCGGTCGTGCTTGAAGCAAAGCAGGTATTCAGAGGGCGATCGGGCGACAAACAAGGGACGGGTTCCGTCGACCGCATAGCACTCCAATTCATCCGCCGGCGCGGAGCGCTGCGCCTCATCGCGAAAGAACAATACCTCGTGCAGGGTCAGCGGCACATCTTTCAAAACGCTGCCGAAAGGCACGACCAGAAGCACATGCCAATCATAAGACGCATCCAAGGGAGCCGCTGGGGCTTCAGGCGGCGCGGCCGGTTTGGGTGCGGGCGCGGCACACGCGGCCAGCATGAGCGCGGCGGCCGCCACCAGTGTTCGCCGAACCCTCAAGCTACGCGCGCGCAATCAAGTCCCTGCCAGTCGACCGGCCAGAGTTTCGAGCTCGGCCGCGGCTTCCGGGTCCGCCGGCCGATCGCGCTCCAGTACACGCCGCAAGGCTTGCAGCGCCGTGTCTTTGATTTTCACGCAGGCCCTCGCATAGTGAACGCGCCAATCGGCAATCAGCTCGCGTTCCAAGAATTCATAATCTTGGTCATTGAGGATGGCATCAAGAACCATTGCACATACGGCCAGTTGTTGCACGCGCTGCCAGCTTAAGACAGGAGCGGACGAGCCTTCCGCGAAACAGCGCCGCAAAAAGGCGGGCGGGTCCGCGCTCGCGATCTCGTCCAGAAGATCGCCGACATCGTAAGATTGGATCAAATGCTCGAAGCCCGGCATCGACCGCATTATCCTCGCCGTGTGAGAAACTAGAAACATGAACCGAATTTATTTGTTGTTGCTGCTCGCGGCGTCGCTGTTGACCGACTCCCGGGTCTTCGCCCTCTCGCGATTCGAACGCGGCAGCCTGACCTTCGAGAACATCCCGCAAGCGCCGCCGGAATTGGCGGAGAAATTGGCCGGCTATCTGAACGCGCGCCAGGCAACGCCGCTCGGTTGGTCGCCGAAGGGGCAATTGCTGATCGCAACCCGCTTGGCCGATGTCGATCAACTGTGCTTGGTGGAACAGCCCGGCGGGGCGCGCCGCCAGCTCACATTTCTGCACGAACCGATCACGGAAGCTGCGTTTTCGCCCGACCCCGCGCGCAGCGCCTACGTGTTTCTCGAGGACTCGGGCGGCAACGAAAATGCACAGCTCTACTACCAACGCGTGGGCGAACCGGCCGCGAAAATGCTGAGCGACGGCAAATCGTTGAACGGCGCGCCGGTTTGGTCCAACAGCGGCCGTGAGGTCGCGTTCTTCAGCACCGCCCGCGACGGCCGGAACTACGACATCGACATCGTCAATCCGGAGTCGGGGACTTTGCCGCGACTGGCGCTGGCCGGCGACGGCAGCGGCGCCGCGTGGTCGGTGCTCGATTGGTCGCCCGATGATTCGAAACTGCTGGTGCTCAAGGAGGTGTCGATTGCCGAAGGGTATCTGTACGTCGTGGACTTGAGCAGCGGGCAAAAGCGCGAGGTCGAGCCGACGCCGGCCAAAGTCGGGATCGCGGGCGCCAAATTCACGCGCGACGGGCAGGGGGTCTATTTGATCTCGGACCGCGACGGCGAATTTGCCCGCCTGCACTACGTCAATTTATTCACCAACGACAAGACGGTGATTTCCGGCCACATCCCCTGGGATATCGAATCGTTGGCGATTTCTCGCGATGGGCATTATCTGGCGTACGTCAGCAATGAAGGGGGGATAAGCAAACTCAATCTGCTCGATCTGCGCACGCACCAAGACCTCATTCCGCCGCGGTTGCCGCAGCCGGGCATCATCAGCTCCTTGAGTTTCGATGCCGACGGCAAACGGCTTGTCTTTGGATTCGCGGCCGCGAATCAACCGCGCGATGCTTACGTGTTGGATGTTGCCGCGAACCGGTTGGAGCCCTGGACGCACAGCGAAGCGGGCGCCGTCGACGCGGCAAAATTTGTCACGCCGCGGCTGGCCGAGTTCCCCACCTTCGATCGGGTCGACGGCAAGGCGCGCCAAGTGCCGGTGTACGTATACGAGCCCGCCTCGAGCGGCGCACATCCTGTGTTGATTTCGCTGCACGGCGGTCCCGAATCGCAGTTCCGCCCGGGCTTCGATCCGTGGATTCAATATGTGGTGAATGAGTTGGGCTTTACGGTGATTGCACCCAATGTGCGCGGCTCATCCGGATACGGCAAATCGTATACGGCGCTCGACAACGGCATGCTGCGCGAAGACGCGGTCAAGGATGTGGGCGCGATGCTGGTATGGATCTCCTTGCAGAAGGAATTCGACGCCAAGCATGTCGTGGTCTCGGGCGGTTCCTATGGCGGATATCTCAGTCTGGCGACGCTGGTCAATTACAGCGATCGCTTGCGCGGCGGGGTCGATGTCAGCGGCATCGCGGACTTCGTGACCTTCCTGACCAATACCGCACCGTACCGGCAAAATCTGCGGCGTGCGGAATACGGCGACGAAAGAGATCTGGAGATGCGCGGTTTTCTAAGACGCATCTCGCCGTTGACCAACGCCGATCGAATCACCCGTCCGCTGCTTGTGGTCCACGGCAAAAACGATCCGCGCGTGCCGCTCTCCGAAGCGGAACAGATCGTGAACAAACTGCGCGCGAAAGGCGGCGAGGTTTGGTATTTGCTCGCAGCCGACGAAGGCCATGGCTACCGCAAGAAACAGAACCGCGATGCCTACTACGAGACTTTCGCGCAGTTCCTCTCGATGCTGCGCAATTGAGCCCTACTTGCTTTCGGTGCTCGCCGTCGCCAACGGCGATTTCTGATCTGCGAAGTACTCCGCCACGATTTTGACGTCTTCATCGCTGGTCAGGAGGCGGGCCATTCCGTCCATGACCACGTTCTTGCGGCGCCCGTTGCGATAGGAAGTCAGGGCCTGCCTCAGGTAGTCCACGTGCTGCCCGGCGAGCACCGGCGGCTTGGGCTGCAGCGGAGCTTCGATGCCGAGGCCGGTCTCACCATGACACGCGACGCATGCCGCCACCTGCTTGGGCGCTTTCCCCGCGGCGGGATTGCCGGGCTTGACCGGTTCCGCGCCTTGTAGATAGGCCGCGATGTCTTCGATATCCTGATCCGACAGCGATGCGGCCTGAGCGTGCATGGTGGGGTGCGGCCGCGTGCCGTCGCGATACTCCTGCAGGGCCGCGACCAGGTACGCGGCGTTCTGATGCCGCAATTTCGGCACACTGTAATCCGGATAGGCGTTGCGGTAGTTGGCAATGCCGTGGCATCCGTAGCAGGTGTAGAACTTCATCTCGCCTTTGGCCGGATCGCCCGCCGCATGCGCGCCCAACGACAAACAGGTCAATGCCATACCGGCGAGCCACGCTTTGGCAGTCAATCGAGAAAGCATCTAGTACTCCGAGCCTGCTTGGGTTCCATTAAGTGCGGTGATGTTAAAGAGTGGGCGGGCAAATTGCCACAGCAGCGCCCGCAAATTCCGGCGTGCTCACTCTAGGGCATTTGCCAGATCCTGCAGCAGCGAAGGATCCGTCGGCTTGGTTCCGGCCGGGTAGCGGCAGATCACCCGGCCGCCGCGGTCGATCAGAAATTTCTCGAAATTCCAGCCGATGTCGCCGGGAAAGCCGTTTTCCTCCGCCGTCAGCCATCCATACAGCGGATCGCGGTGCGGACCGTTCACGTCGATTTTCGCCGCGAGCGGAAACGTGACGCCGAAATTGACGGCGCAAAAGCTTTGAATTTCCGCCGCCGTGCCCGGCTCCTGCGCGCCGAACTGATTGCAGGGGAAACCGACCACCGTGAAGTTCTGGTCCTTGAGTTCGCGGTAGAGATCTTCGAGACCTGCATATTGGGGGGTGTAGCCGCACTTGCTGGCGACGTTCACCGCCAGAGTCACCTTGCCCAGCAGCGGCGCCAAAATATTGGGGCTGCCGTCAAGTCCCGGCACCGTGAAATCGTAAAAAACGTTCATGCGCTGTCCTTCGAGTGAGCTTGCGTCAAGCGGCGCGCTCGCGCTTCTTCAAGTGCACCAACAACAGGGACACCGCCGCCGCCGTGAGCCCCGGGAT